>NZ_JAHXYK010000050.1:0-261 GCF_019970005.1 Lysobacter sp. ESA13C
CAGGTCGTCGTGCTCGGGGTGATCTTGCTGTCGTTCACCACCACGTTGGTCAGGTTGCCGCTGGCGCTGGTGTTGGTCACCGTCACCGTATAGGTCAGCACGTCGCCCACCGACACCGTGCCGCTGCCGTCGTTATCGGCATTGGTCATGGTCTTGGCGATCGTCTGGCTCAGCGCCGTCACCGGCGTGGTCACCGTCGTCGTGCAGGCCGGATCGGTGCTGCCCACCGGGCAGACCGGGCTGGTCGAAGTCGCGGTGTTC
>NZ_JAHXYK010000051.1:0-258 GCF_019970005.1 Lysobacter sp. ESA13C
ACTGCGCCGCGTCCTTCCAGTCCAAACGCGCGCGCAGCGCCGCCACCTTCGCATCCGGCCGCGCCGACGAGGTGTGGATCGCGGTACCGTTGTAGTAACGGCGCTGCGAATCGACATCGAACCGGCCCGAGTAGCCCAGCAGGCTGCCCTGCCATTGTTCGCCGAACTTGAACGCCGCCTCGCCGAGCAGGTATTCGCCTTCGGACTTGCCTTGGCTGCCAAGGTCCCACTCCTGCCGCGCCTTGGCCTTGCCCAGGC
>NZ_JAHXYK010000052.1:0-255 GCF_019970005.1 Lysobacter sp. ESA13C
AAGCTGGATCGCAGCGCGCTGCCGGCGCCGGATGGGCAGGCGTATACGCAGCGTGCCTACGAGCCGCCGCAAGGCGAGGTCGAGACGACGCTGGCGTCGATCTGGTGTGAGTTGTTGCGGTTGGAGCGGGTCGGCCGATACGACAATTTCTTCGAGCTCGGTGGGCATTCGTTGTTGGCCGTGACGCTGATGGAGCGCATGCGGCGCCGCGGATTGTCGACCGACGTGAAGTCGATCTTCAGCGCGCCGACGTTG
>NZ_JAHXYK010000053.1:0-255 GCF_019970005.1 Lysobacter sp. ESA13C
GCGTCAGTTCCGCATCCAGCTCGCAGCGCACGAAGCCGCCCGCATAGTCCTGCTGCGCAGGACGCGGTCGGTCGCTCGGCACCTCCAGCAGCCCCGGCGCTCCCGCCAGCGCCTCTTTCCAGTACGCTCCCTGCGCCTGCAACACCTCGCCCGACACCCAGCGTCGCTGCCACGCCGCGTAGTCCGCGTACTGGAGCGACAGCGCAGGCAACGGGTCGGCTTCCCCACGACTGTACGCGCCATACAACGCGCTCA
>NZ_JAHXYK010000054.1:0-255 GCF_019970005.1 Lysobacter sp. ESA13C
CGCGTCAGTTCCGCATCCAGCTCGCAGCGCACGAAGCCGCCCGCATAGTCCTGCTGCGCAGGACGCGGTCGGTCGCTCGGCACCTCCAGCAGCCCCGGCGCTCCCGCCAGCGCCTCTTTCCAGTACGACCCCTGCGCCTGCAACACCTCGCCCGACACCCAGCGTCGCTGCCACGCCGCGTAGTCCGCGTACTGGAGCGACAGCGCAGGCAACGGGTCGGCTTCCCCACGACTGTACGCGCCATACAACGCGCTC
>NZ_JAHXYK010000055.1:0-254 GCF_019970005.1 Lysobacter sp. ESA13C
GCGTCAGTTCCGCATCCAGCTCGCAGCGCACGAAGCCGCCCGCATAGTCCTGCTGCGCAGGACGCGGTCGGTCGCTCGGCACCTCCAGCAGCCCCGGCGCTCCCGCCAGCGCCTCTTTCCAGTACGCCCCCTGCGCCTGCAACACCTCGCCCGACACCCAGCGTCGCTGCCACGCCGCGTAGTCCGCGTACTGGAGCGACAGCGCAGGCAACGGGTCGGCTTCCCCACGACTGTACGCGCCATACAACGCGCTC
>NZ_JAHXYK010000056.1:0-246 GCF_019970005.1 Lysobacter sp. ESA13C
GAGCGGCAAGCTGGATCGCAACGCGCTGCCGGCGCCGGATGGGCAGGCGTATACGCAGCGTGTCTACGAGCCGCCGCAAGGCGAGGTCGAGACGACGCTGGCGTCGATCTGGTGTGAGCTGTTGCGGTTGGAGCAGGTCGGCCGACACGACGACTTCTTCGAACTCGGTGGGCATTCGCTGCTGGCGGTGCAGGCGGTGTCGCGGGTGCGGCAGCAGTTGTCCGTCGAAGTGCCGCTGACGGAGCT
>NZ_JAHXYK010000057.1:0-244 GCF_019970005.1 Lysobacter sp. ESA13C
GAAGGCCATAGAAGACCCGAAGGGCGGCCCGCATGGATGCGGGCCGTTTTTCATCGGGACAGGGATGTCCCGTATGAAAAATCCCTGCGTCGACACCGATCGTGCGGGCAGGTGATTCAAAGAAAAGGGCTTTCCTTGACGAAGCTCCCTTGCGAGTACATAGCGCGCGCCGGGATTTTTCGATAAGACGTCCCTGTCTTATCGAAAAACGGCGCACGTCCTGTGCGCCGCCCTCCGGGTCTAC
>NZ_JAHXYK010000058.1:0-243 GCF_019970005.1 Lysobacter sp. ESA13C
ACTCGATCGTACCGTCCGGCAACCAGCGGCCCAGGTCGCCCGAGCGATACATCCGCGCCTCGGGGACCGCACTGAACGGATCGCGCACGAAGCGCTCCGCCGTCAGCTCCGGCCGGTTCAGATAACCCCGCGCAACACCCACGCCCGCCAGATGAAGTTCGCCGGCTACCCCGATCGGCGTCGGCTCGCCGCGCGCATCGAGGATATAGATTCGCGTATTCGGAATCGGGCGGCCCAGTGGCA
>NZ_JAHXYK010000059.1:0-242 GCF_019970005.1 Lysobacter sp. ESA13C
GCGACTTGTACGATCGTCAACGACGACCAGGCGGCGACGCTGACCCTGGTCAAGACGGTGACCAACGACAACGGCGGCACCGCGACGATCAGCGACTTCCCGCTGACTGCGACCGGTCCGACCACGATCACCGGTGTGAGCGGCACGGCGACGGTGACCAATGCCCCGGTCAGCGCCGGCGTCTACACCCTGACCGAAGCTTCGGTGGCCGGTTACACCGCCGGCGCCTGGAGCTGCACCGC
>NZ_JAHXYK010000005.1:0-530117 GCF_019970005.1 Lysobacter sp. ESA13C
CGCCTGCGGGGGCCGCGCAACCGGCCGCCGCGCCGGCCAAGCCGGCTGCTGAAGCCGCCACGCCTGCTGCCGCGCCGGCCAAGCCCGCGTCGGCGCCCACCAAGACAGGAGCCGCGTCGTGAGCAGAAAGGCTTCTATGAAGAACCTCGACATCAACAACATCGGCGGCTGGCCGCGAAAGGCTCAGATCATTTTCTGCGCCCTCGTCGGCGTGGTGATCATTGGCCTGGCCTGGTGGTTATTCGTCAGCGACAAACGCACCGAGCTGGAAGGGCTGGAGCGTAAAGAGAGCGATCTTCGCACCACCTTTGAGACCAAGCAGGGCCGGGCCGCCAATCTGGAGCCGCTCAAGCAGCAGCTCGTGCAGATGGAGCAGCAGCTCCAGCAGATGCTGCGCCAGCTGCCGAGCAAGACCGAAATGCCCGACCTGATCGTCGACATCTCGCAGACGGCCCTGGCCACCGGCATCTCGAACGAGCTGTTCCAGCCCGGCGCCGAAGTTCCCAAGGAGTTCTACGCCGAAAAGCCGATCGCCTTGCGCATGGTGGGCACCTACCATCAGTTCGGCGCCTTCGTTAGCGGAGTTGCGTCGCTGCCGCGCGTGGTCATCATGACCATGCACGACATCTCGCTTAAGCCCAAGGGCAAGAACAACAAGGACGCGGTCGGCGGCATTACGCCGAACAGCCCGCTCGAACTGGCCGGTACGGTCAAGACCTACCGCTACCTGGACGAGGAAGAGATGGCTGCGCAAGCTCCGGCCGAAGGCGATGCCGCCGACGACAAGGGCAAAGGCAAGAGCAAAGCGAAAAAGGAGGAGAACTGAGATGGGCACCGCCTTCGTTCTCAATCGTTCCTTCGTCAACGGCCTGTGCGCCATCGCCATGGCGCTGCTCGTCAGCGGCTGCTTCCGCAGCATCTCGAGTACGCCGGGCGACGCGCCCAACCTCGAGAAGTGGGTGGCCGAGGTCAAGGCCAAGCCCGCGCCGCCGCTGGATCCGTTGCCGGTCATGCAGCAATTCGAAACCTTCGAATACGCCGCGCAGGACCTGCGCGATCCGTTCAGCACCGCCTTCACCGACGAGGACGACGGCTCCGGCCTGCGTCCGGACAAGGTGCGGCGCAAGCAGTTGCTCGAACAGTTTCCGCTCGACGCTCTGGACATGGTCGGCACGCTCGGCCGCGGAAGCGGTACGGTGGCGCTGGTGATGGCGCCCGACAAAGTGACTTATCGTGTTCGACCCGGTGCGTACATGGGGCAGAACGACGGTCGTGTGACCGCCGTGACTGAGGAGCGCATCGACTTGGTGGAACTGGTGCCGGACGGCGCAGGCGGTTGGCTGGAACGTCCAGCTTCCGTGGCGCTCGAAGATCAATGATTAGGGGATAGCATGATGATCGTACTCAACGCCAAATCCATGCCGTCGGCTCGACGCCCCATGGCTTCCGGTCCGCGCATGGCCGGACTCGTCGTCGGCCTGCTGGCTGGCATCAGCGCCGTCCACGCGGCGCCGCCTGCGGCTGCGACCACGGCACCCGCTGTCCAGGCGCCCACGGTGCAGGTCGCGCCGACGCCGAGCAACGACCCGAGCAAGCAATTGCCGGGCACGATCTCGGTGGCCAACATCGATTTCAAGCGCGGCGACGGCGGCTCCGGCAAGCTGATCGTGCGTTTCAACGGCGACGGTGCACTGCCGGACCTGCGTAACCAGGGCTCCGAAGTCCTGGTCAACGTCGGCAATGCGCAACTCCCCGCTTCGTTGCAGCGTCCGCTCAACGTCAGCGATTTCGCCACGCCGGTGCAGCGCGTCGAAGCGCGCACCAGCGGCACCGGGACCCAGTTGGTGCTCAACACCAGCGGCGCCTACGACACCATGGCCTACCAGACCGGTCGCGAATATATCGTCGAGGTCGTGCCGCGCACGGCGGCGGCGGGCAATCGCGCGGTCGGTGCGGCCGGCGCCAAGTCGGCGGCGAGCGCAGCGGGCAGCACCACGGGCTCCACTCAGCCCGGCGTGGTTCGTTCCTACTCCGGTCGTCCGGTGACCTTCAACTTCCAGGACGTGCCGGTACGCACCGTGCTGCAGTTGGTCGCCGAAGAGTCCAACCTCAACATCGTCGCAGCCGATACCGTGCAGGGCAACGTCACCCTGCGCCTGGTCAACGTGCCGTGGGACCAGGCGCTCGACATCGTCCTGCAGGCCAAGGGCCTGGACAAGCGCCGCAGCGGCAACGTGGTGTGGGTCGCTCCGCAGGCCGAGGTCGCCAAGTACGAGCAGGACCGCGAAGACGCGCGCATCGCTCTCGACAACCGCGTCGACCTGACCACCGAATACATCCAGATCAACTACCACAACGCCGCGCAGATTTATAAGGCGTTGACCGAGGCCAAGGGCATCGGCGGCAGTGGCGGTGGCGGCGAAAGCGGCGGCGGCAACAACGAAAACGGCTTCCTCTCGCCGCGTGGCCGTCTGGTCGCCGACGAGCGCACCAACACCTTGATGATCAGCGACATTCCGAAGAAAGTCGTGCAGATGAAGGAACTGATCCGGGTCATCGACCGTCCGGTCGACCAGGTCCTGATCGAGGCCCGCATCGTCATCGCAACCGAAAGCTTCGCCCGCGACCTCGGCGCCCGTTTCGGAGTTTCCGGCCAGAAGGGCGACGTGATCACCAGCGGCACGCTGGAGAGCATCAACAACTATCGCAACACCACCGCCAAGAATGAGCTCATTCGCGACCAGGCCAGCAAGCTGACTGCAGACGCCGATCTGTTCCGTGTCTCGGATCCGGCCAAGGCAACCTCGTTGCTGGACCAGGCGCGTTCGCTGCTGCAGACGATGACCAATCCGGCGTTCCTGTTCCCGGCCAGCCTCAACAGCAATGTCGGCATCGCCAATCCGGCCGGCGCGCTGGCCTTCACGATCCTCGGCAAGTGGGTCAACCTGGACATGGAATTCACCGCGATGCAGACCGAAGGTCGCGGCGAAGTGGTTTCGAACCCGCGCGTGGTCACCAGCAACCAGCGCGAAGCGGTGATCAGCCAGGGTCAGGAAGTCGGCTACGTGACGATCTCGCCGCAGCAGGGCGGCAACAGCGTCCCGATCCCGAACGTCCAGTTCAAGGACGTGCTGATGGAGATGAAGGTCAACCCGACCATCACCAACGATGGCCGCGTCTTCCTCAACATGAACGTGAAGAAGGACGAGATCGAGGGCTTCATCGACACCTCGATCGGTCAGGTGCCGCAGATCAACAAGCGCAACATCAACACCGCGGTGCTGGTCGAGGACGGTCAGACCGTCGTGATCGGCGGCGTCTACGAGTTCCGCGATCGCACCGACCTGTCCAAGGTGCCGTTCCTGGCCGACATTCCTTTCCTCGGCAATCTGTTCAAGAAGAAGAGCCGCAGCAAGGAAAAGGCCGAGCTGCTGATCTTCGTCACCCCCAAGGTGATGAAGGTGACCCAGCGCTGATCCACGGCGTCGAGCGTCCGACCCGAGGACGGGCGGACAGATCAGTCGCATCGCAAAGAGGGCCTTCGGGCCCTCTTTGCATTTCTGCCCTCGGTTCGCACAAGCTGAATGACAGTCGGGATCGCAACCCAGCCGCGGTCGCCTTCGAACCGTCGCGCGAGGACGCCGCAGCCGGCTTTAAACGGCGGCAATCAAGCACTTGCGTCGTACATCGCGTGGATTCGACGCGGCCAAACCGCGTTCGCGGCCGCTGCGGTTTCGAACCCTTAATCGCGCTTTTTGAACCCCGATGGCGAACTTCGGTCAAAATCGGCCTGATCTCGCCTTCGATCGTCATTGGATACCGGATGGACAGCAGCCTCGATCGCACCCGTGACACCGTTCCCGCGCAGGCCGGCGCCGAGACCGCGCGCCTGCACGATGCCTTCCGCGCCCTGCGCGATGCGCTCGCGCTGGAGATCGTCGGTCAGGCCGAACTGATCGAACGGCTGTTGATCGCCTTGCTCGCCGACGGCCATCTGCTGGTCGAGGGCGCGCCGGGCCTGGCCAAGACCAGTGCGGTGCGTGCCCTGGCCTCGCGCCTGGAAGCCGATTTCGCCCGCGTCCAGTTCACGCCCGACCTGCTGCCGGCCGATTTGACCGGCACCGAAGTCTGGCGCCCGCAGGAGGGCAGGTTCGAGTTCCAGGCCGGGCCGATCTTCCACCCGATCCTGCTTGCCGACGAAATCAACCGCGCGCCGGCCAAAGTCCAGTCGGCGCTGCTCGAGGCCATGGGCGAGCGCCAGGTCACGGTCGGCCGTGCGACCTATGCCTTGCCGCCGTTGTTCCTGGTCATGGCGACGCAGAACCCGATCGAGCAGGAGGGCACCTTCCCCTTGCCGGAAGCGCAGCTCGACCGCTTCCTGATGCATGTGCGCATCGGCTATCCGGAAGCCGCCGCGGAAACCGAGATCCTGCGCCTGGCCCGCGAACGCGCCCGCCAGACCTTGCAAACCGCGACCACGCCGGTCGAGAAGATGCCGCAGGCCGACGTGTTCGCCGCGCGCGCGGCCGTGCTCGACCTGCACGTGGCGCCGGCGGTCGAGCGTTACCTGATCGAAATCGTGCTGGCCTCGCGCGACGCCGCGCGCTACGACGCGGCGCTGGCGCGACGCATCGCCTGGGGCGCCAGCCCGCGCGGTTCGATCGCGCTGGAGCGTTGCGCCCGCGCGCATGCCTGGCTCGCAGGCCGCGATTTCGTCACCCCCGACGACGTGCGTGCGATCGCTCCGGAAGTGCTGCGTCACCGCATCCTGCCGAGCTACGAGGCCACCGCCGAAGGCTGGGACGGCGACCGCCTGCTCGGGGAATTGCTCAAGAAGGTGCCGTTGCCTTGAGCGCCGCGATGCGCGAATCGGGATCCGGGATTCGTAACGGCGACATGCGCGCAAGCGGAATCGGCCGATGAGCGAAGGCATCGTTCCGGGGCTGGCGGAACTGGTCGCGCTGCGCGCGGCGGTCAGCGGGCGCCGCAGCGCGCGCCTGGGCCGTCACGGCGTCAGCGGGCAGGCCTTGTCGCCGTTGCGCGGGCGCGGCATGGAATATGCGGAGTCGCGAGAGTATTCGCATGGCGACGATGCGCGTCATATCGATTGGCGCCTGACCGCGCGTACCGGCCGCGCGCATACCAAATTGTTCCAGGCCGAGCGCGAGCGCTTGACCTTGATCGTCGCCGACACCGCGCCTTCGCTGTATTTCGGTACCCGCGTACGCTTCAAGTCGGTGCAGGCGGCGCGCGCGGGTGCGGTCGCGGCCTGGGCCGCGGCGCGCGACGGCGACCGCATCGCCGCGCTGCGCGGCAGTCTGCGCGAACCGCCGGTGACGCCGGCTTCGGGCCCGCGCGGCGCCTTGCGCGTGCTCGATGCGATGGTGCGCTGGTATGCGCAGCCGCCGGCCGACGATGCCGGCCTCGAGGTCGCGCTCGATCACGCCGCGCGCTTGTTGCGGCCGGGTTCGCGCTTGATCGTCCTCGCCGACCCGGCCAGCATCGCGGCCTTGCCGCAGCGCCGCTGGCCGGTGCTCGCCCAACATCATGAAGTGATCGTGCTGCTGCTGACCGATCCGATCGAAACCGAGCCGCCGCAGACGGCGTTGCCGTTCAGCCGCGATGGCCAGCGGGTCGAACTCGATCTCGGCATCGATGCGCAACGCAAGCGTTGGCACGATCAGTTCGTCGCGCCGGTACAGGTCGCGCTGGAGAAACTGCCGGCGCGCGGCGTGCGCGTGCAGGCCTTGTCGACCGAGGCGCCGAGCGAATCGTGGTTGCCGCTGTTGGGCCGTTCGCGGCCGTTGGTGGCGTGATGGATGCGACCTTGCCGCTGCGCGATGTCCACCAACCGGATGCGCCGTCCCTGTGGCCGCTGGCGCCGGGCTGGTGGATGCTGATCGCCGTGGTCGCGATCGTCGCGCTGTCGGTATATCTCTGGCAGCGTCGCCGGCAACGGCGGCGGCGCGACATCGCGCGGGTCTTCGATCAGGCACTCGAAGCCGTCGCCACGCCCGCGGCCGAAGTCGCGGCGATGTCGGAGCTGTTGCGTCGCGCCGCGCGTCGCCACGATCGCGAGGCCGATCGCCTGCAGGGCGAGCAGTGGCTGGAGTTCCTCGATCGCGGCAGCAAGCGCAGCGACTTCGTCGACGGCCCCGGGCGCCTGTTGCTCGACGGCGGCTATCGGCGCGAGGCCGATGCGGCCCAGGTCGCGGCCTTGCGCGAACTCGCCCGGCAACGCTTCCTGCGCTGGATGGGGGCGCGTTGATGTCCTTGCTCAGCGATTGGCGCGAATTGTTCGCATGGCCCTGGTGGCTGTTGGCCTTGCCGTTGCCTTTGCTTGCGCGTTGGCTGTTGCCGGCCGCGCGCGATGCTTCGGCCGCACTCAAGGTGCCGTTCGGCGAGCGCCTGGATGCGATCGCCGCAGTGGGCGGACGCAGCCTGCGCGGCGGCAGTGCGGGTTGGCTGCTGTGGCTGGCCTGGGCAGTGTTGTGCATCGCCGCGGCGCGCCCGCAGCAGCTCGGCGAAGCGGTGCAGCCGCCGCAGGTCGGTCGCGACATGATGCTCGCCCTCGACCTGTCGGGCAGCATGAGCGAGCCGGACATGGCCCTGAACGATGCGCCGGTCGACCGCCTCACCGCCGCCAAGGCGGTACTCGCCGACTTTCTCGATCGCCGCGTCGGCGATCGCATCGGCCTGATCGTGTTCGGTCGCCGAGCTTACGTACTCACGCCCCTGACCCTGGACCGCGACACCGTGCGCGACCAGCTCAAGGACAGTGTGGTCGGCCTGGCCGGGCAGGAAACCGCGATCGGCGACGCGGTCGGCCTGGCGGTCAAGCGTCTGCGCGAGCAGCCTTCCGGCCAGCGCGTGCTGATCCTGCTGACCGACGGCGTCAATACCGCCGGTGCGCTCGATCCGAACAAGGCCGCCGAGCTCGCGCGCGATCATCAAGTGCGCATCCACACCATCGCCTTCGGCGGCGACGGTTCCTTGTCTCTGTTCGGTTTCAAGATCGCGGTGCCGGGCGGCGATCCGCTCGACGAAACCTCGTTGCGCGCCATCGCCCAGACCACCGGCGGGCGTTTCTTCCGCGCCCGCGACACCGCCGAGTTGGCCGGCATCTACGCCGAGATCGACCGCATCGAACCGGTGCAGCGCCCCGGCAAAGCGGTGCGGCCACGCATCGAACGCTATGTCTGGCCGTTGGCGGCCGCGTTCGCCCTGGCTCTGTTGGCCTTCGCGTGGCCGCGACGGAGGCTGGCATGAACCCGTCGCTGTGGCTGCAGAATCTGGCGCCCTTGCAGTTCTTGCGTCCGCATTGGCTATGGGCCTTGCTGGCGCTGCCGTTGTTGGCGTGGGTGTGGCGCCGTCGCCGCAATCGCAGCAGCGTGTGGCGCAGCGCGGTCGATCCGCATCTGCTGCCGCATCTGCTCGACGGCCGCGACGGCCGTCGTTCGCGTTTCGCCGCGGCGACGGCGGTGTTCGCTTATGCGCTGGCGGTGTTGGCGCTGAGCGGGCCGAGCTGGCGCCAGAGCGAGCAGCCCTTGTGGCAGGGCAGCACGCCCTTGGTGATCGCGCTGGACCTGTCGAGCCGGACCCTGGCCGGCGACCTGCCGCCGACGCGGCTGGCGCAGGCGCGGGCCAAGCTCGCGACCTTGTTGAAGCTGCGCGATGGCGGCCAGATCGGCTTGGTCGTATACGCCGACGATGCCTATACGGTGGCGCCGCTGACCGACGACGCGCGCAACGTCGCGGTGTTCCTGGATGCGCTGTCGCCCGATGTCATGCCGGGCGACGGCCAGCGCAGCGACCGTGCCGTCGAATGGTCCGCGCGCCTGCTCGCCCAGGCCGGTTTCGAACGTGGCGAAATCGTGTTGATGACCGACCGTGCCGACGCGGCCGCGCGCCGCGCCGCGGCGCAGGCGGCCGATCGCGGTTATCGCGTCTCGGTACTGGGCCTGGGCGGCGAAACCGCGACCCCGTTCCAGCGTCCCGACGGCAGCATCGTCAACGTCAAGCTGGATGCCGATTCGCTGCGCGCACTCGCCGCCGACGGCGAGGGTCGTTACGCGAGCATCGGCCGCGGCGATGAAGACTTGCAGACGCTGCGGTTGCTGGCGCCGGAGGTGACCGAGGCCGGCAGCGCGCGTGGCGAGAAGAGCCTGGCCCGCGAAGACAACGGCTATTGGCTGTTGCCGCTGTTGATGCTGCTGGCCTTGTTCGCGTTCCGCCGTCGCAGCGGCGTGGCCTCGGTCGTGCTGGTCTGCCTGTGCTGGCCGGCGATGCAGCCGGCGCAAGCGCAGGGCCTGTGGCAGCGCCCGGACCAGGCCGCGCACGAACGCATGCGCGAAGGCACCCAGGCCTATCGCAAGGGCGAGTTCGAGCGTGCCGGCGAGCTCTATCAGCGCGCGCAAGGCGCCGATGCGCAGTACAACCTCGGCAACGCGCTGGCGCGCCAGGGGCGTTATCCGGACGCCATCGCGGCCTACGATCGCGCGCTCAAGCTGCAGCCCGACATGGCCGACGCCCTGGCCAACAAGCGCGCAGTCGCAGCGGCGATGAAGCGCCCGCCGCCGCCGAAGGGCGGTGGCGACGGCAAAAACTCGAAATCGCAGGACGGCAAGAACGGCCAGAACGACAGCCAAGGCCAGGATTCGCAGAAGGGGGGGCAGCAGGGCGGGCAACCGCAGCAGTCGCCGGCGTCGCCGAAGCCCGTGCCGCCCAAGCCCTCGCAGGACTCCGGCGACCCCGCCCAATCCCAGCCGAAGCCCGGTGGCGAATCCAAGCCGTCCGACCGCGAAGCCCAGCGCAAGGCCGATGCGGCCCAGCGCGAACGCATGCAGCGCGAACTCGCGCGCCAGGGCAAGGACCCTGCGCAACAGCCTGCCGCCGGGCGCAAGCCCGGGCAGGAAACACCGGCCGAGCGCGAACGCCGGCTCGCCAACGAAGCCTGGCTCAAGCGCGTCCCCGACGATCCGGGCGGCCTGCTGCGCGAGAAGTTCAAGATCGAATACGAGCGGCGCCAGATGGAAGCGCTGCGAGGGGATTGAAACCGATGTCGCGATGGATGGGCCAACTTGGGTTGTGGTTGTTGCTGGCGACGCTCAGCACGGGCGCGTTCGCGCAAACGCGCGCCTGGCTCGACCGCGAGCGCATCAATGCCGGCGAAACGGTGACCTTGAACGTCGAGACCACCGGCTCGCTCGGCAACAGTCCCGACTTCGCTCCGCTGCGCAGCGATTTCGTGTTGAGCGCCAGCCGCAGCAACAGCGAGATGGTGCCGGGCAAGAACGGCCTGGCCGTGCGCAGCCAATTCTCGGTGCTGCTGCAGCCGCGCCGCAGCGGCCGCATCGCGATTGCGGCGCTGCAAGTCGGCAGCGAGCGCACCCAGCCTCTGGCGTTGGAAGTGCTGGGCGAACCGGCCAGCGCGCCGCAGGGCGCGGGCGGCGACGTCTTCATCGAGAGCGAGGCCGACGACCTCAGCCCCTACGTGCAACAGGCAGTGGGCTGGGTGGTGCGCCTGTACGCGGCGGTGCCCTTGCTGGCCGGCAAGATCGACCAGCCGGTGCCGGAGGGCGCGTCGTTGATGCGGGTCGGCGACGACGCGCAGTACAGCCGCGATATCGCCGGACGCCGCTACACCGTGGTCGAACGGCGTTTCCTGCTGGTGCCCGAACGCAGCGGCGCCCTCAGCGTGCCGGCGGCGCTGTTCGAGGGGCGCAGCGCGCCGAGCTTCATCGACCAGATCATGGGCGGCAGCGGCGACGAACTGCGCGCGCGCGCCCGGCCGCGCAATCTGAACGTGCAGGCGCTGCCGGCCGACGCGCCGCAGCCGTGGCTGCCCTTGCACGACCTGAGCCTGCGTTATCGCTCCACGCCGCAGGAACTGCGAGTCGGCAGCGCGGCGACCCTGGTGGTCGAGGCGACGGTCGACGGCGCCAACGCGGCGCAGTTGCCCGGGCTGGAACTGCCGCCGATCGACGGCGTGCAAGTGTTTCCCGAGCCGGTCCAGGCCGACGACGGTTTCGCCGACGGCCGCCCTCGGGTGAAGCTGACGCGCAAGTTCTCGCTGGTGCCCTCGCGCACCGGCCCGACCCGGCTCGACGGCCTGCGCATGGAGTGGTGGGACGTCGCCACCGGCAAGCCGCGCAGCAGCGCGCTGCCGCCGCTGTCGTGGACGATCGCGGCGGCGGGCGGTGCGGCCGCCGCGGCTCCTGCGGCTGCGGGTGCCGCAGGGGCGGCCACGACCCTCGCCGATGCCTTGCCGGCCGGTGCGGCGGGAGCGGCTGTCGGCGCCGCGCCCGCGGGCGGCATCTCCAGCGCTTGGGCCTTGGCGGCGCTGCTGTTCGCGGCGCTGTGGTTGGCGACCTTGGTCTGGGCCTTGCATCTGCGCAGCCATCCGGCCAGCTTGCTGCCGAAACCGGGCGCCGAGGCCACTGCGGAGGCCAGCGTTGCGGTGAAACGCGTGCCGGTCAACGTGCCGGCTTTGCGCCAGATGATCGATCTGGCCGATTTCGACCACATCGCGACCGTGCTGCGTTCGCTGGCGCATCCGCCGGCGGCCGACGACGACGAACTGGTCGAGCGCCTGGCCGATCCGGCCCAGCGCGAGGCGGTACAGGCCCTGCGCCGCGCGCGCTGGGGCGGGGGCGACGGCGTCGCCGCGCGTGCGCAACTGCGTCAGGCCTTCGCCCAGGGGCCGTCGTGGCACGAGGCGGAGCAGACGGCAGCGTCACCGTTGCCGCCGCTGTATCCCCCGCGCAAGCCGTCCTGAGCGAGCCCTGCTTGAGCGAGCCATGTTCGAGCGAGCCATGCTCGAACGAGCCCTCCTAAGCCGGCCGGCGCCCTGAGCGGGCGCCGCGATCGCCGCTCCGCCCGCCGACGCGTGCTCCGCCGGCCTCGGCCGGTATGGCTGCGACGCAGCGAGGCCGCCGCAAGCCCCTGGTGTATCCTGCCCGCTGTTTGGGCCAGGCCGGATTCATGAGCGAAAACCTTAACGCGCGCAAGCCGCTGCCGTTGCATTGGAAGATGGCGATCGGCTTCCTCGCGGGCCTCGTCCTCGGCCTGATCGTCTACGCCGCCGGCATCGGCAGCGTCACCTACGCGCAACTGGCCGGCCAGGTCTGTCCGGCCACCACGGCCGGCGCCGACATCGCCTGGCAGTGCCGCCCGCTGCTCAAGCTGCTCACCGAAACCGTCACCGGCCCGGCCGGCGAAATCTTCCTGCGCCTGATCTTCATGTTGGTGATCCCGCTGCTGTTCTCGGCGCTGGTCATGGGCGTGAGCGAGATGGGCGACATCCGTTCGTTCGGCCGTGTCGGTTGGCGCACGCTCGGCCTGACCGTACTGATGTCGGCGCTGGCGGTGATCCTCGGCCTGGTCATGGTCAACCTGTTTCAGCCCGGCGCCGGCGTCGACCCGGCCCAGGCGCAGTTGTTGATGAGCGAGAACGCCGAGCGCGCGCAGAGCATCGTCCAGGGCAGCGCCAATGCGCCCAAGGGCATTCAGATGCTGGTCTCGATCGTGCCCAGCAACGTCATCCAGGCCGCCGCCGACGACGCCATCCTCGCGGTGATGTTCTTCGCCCTGATGATCGGCGTGGGCATGGTGCTGACCCGCTCCAAGGCCGTGGACACTCTGCGCGAAGGCATCCAGGGCCTGTTCGACATCTCCATGACCCTGATCGGCCTGGTCATCAAGCTGGCGCCGTACGCGGTGTTCTGTTTCATGTTCAACCTGGCTTCGGCGTTCGGCTGGGACCTGTTGTTCAAGCTCGCCAAGTACGTCGCGGTGGTGGTCGCTGCGCTCGCCATCCATCTGTTCGTGGTCTATTCGCTGGCCCTGAAGTTCATCGGCGGCCGCTCGCCGATGGAGTTCTTCAAGGGCGTACAGGAAGCGATGGTGCTGGCATTCTCGACCGCGTCGAGCAACGCCACCCTGCCGACTGCGTTGCGCGTGGCCGAAGACGAGCTGCACTTGCCGCGTCGGGTGTCGCGCTTCGTGTTGACCGTCGGCGCGACCGCCAACCAGAACGGCACCGCCTTGTTCGAAGGCGTCACGGTGATCTTCCTGGCCCAGTTCTTCGGCGTCGACCTGAGCCTGGGCCAGCAGGTGATGGTGATGCTGGTGTGCATCCTGGGCGGCATCGGTACCGCCGGCGTGCCCTCGGGCTCGCTGCCGGTGGTGGCGATGATCTGCGCCATGGTCGGCGTGCCGGCCGAGGGTATCGGCCTGATCCTCGGCGTCAATCACTTCCTCGACATGTGCCGGACCACGCTCAACGTCACCGGCGACATCGCCATCGCGGCGATGGTGTCGCGCGGCGTCGCCGATCCGCCGGCCGAAAGCCTGGCGGACTGAGGCCGCTGCCCGAGCGCACGAAAACCCGCCTGAACGGCGGGTTTTTCGTTTGCGCAAGGGCTTGCGCGACCGTCGGCACGATCGGCCTTGCGGGCTTCGTGGCCTAGCGCACCGATCGCTTGTGGCGAGCGTACCGATCCTGCCCTCAGAGCAGGCCCAGCGCGGTTTTCCGCGCATTTGCAAGCCCGGCGTGCGGCTTTCGGCCAGTGGTTCGGGGCGACACGGCGGCGCCGGGATGGGACAATGGCGGCTCTTCGCCGGTCCCGTCGGGAGCGGCTTCCAAGCCCCCAGCATGCAGACTCCCATGACGACGCACAGCCGCCGCGACCTTGCCAACGCCATTCGTTTCCTCACCATCGACGCGGTGCAGGCCGCCAACTCCGGTCATCCGGGCATGCCGATGGGCATGGCCGACATCGCCGAGGTGCTCTGGAACGACTACCTGACCCACAACCCGAACAATCCGAAGTGGTTCAACCGCGACCGCTTCATCTTGTCCAATGGTCACGGTTCGATGCTGCAGTACGCACTGCTGCACCTGTCCGGCTACGACCTGTCGATCGAAGACCTCAAGCGCTTCCGCCAGCTCGAGTCCAAGACCCCGGGCCACCCGGAAAACTTCATGACCCCGGGCGTGGAGACCACCACCGGCCCGCTCGGCCAGGGCCTGGCCAACGCGGTCGGCATGGCGCTCGGCGAGAAGCTGCTCGCGCAGCGTTTCAACCGCCCCGAGCTGACCATCGTCGATCACCGCACCTGGGTGTTCATGGGCGACGGCTGCCTGATGGAAGGCATCTCGCACGAAGCCGCCTCGCTCGCCGGCACCTGGGGCCTGGGCAAGCTGGTCGCGTTCTGGGACGACAACAAGATCTCCATCGACGGCAACACCGACGGCTGGTTCACCGACGACACCCCGGCCCGCTTCGAGGCCTACGGTTGGCGCGTGATCCGCAACGTCAACGGTCACGACGCGGTCGAGATCAAGACCGCCATCGACACCGCGCTCAAGCACGACGACAAGCCGACCCTGATCTGCTGCCGCACCACCATCGGCTTCGGCTCGCCGACCAAGGCCGGCAAGGAATCCTCGCACGGCGCGCCGCTCGGCAAGGACGAGATCGCCGCGACCCGCGCCGCGCTGGAATGGCCGTACGGCGACTTCGAGATTCCGGAAAGCATCTACGACGGCTGGCGTTCGCGCAGCACCGGCCTGGTCCGCGAGGACCAGTGGAACCGTCTGTTCGACGCCTATGCCGCGCGTTATCCCGACGAGGCCGCCGAGCTGACCCGCCGTTCGCACGGCGAGCTGCCCGACGACTTCCTCGCCCAGGCCAACGCCTACATCGCCAAGCTGCAGGCCGACGGCCCGACCATCGCCTCGCGCAAGGCCTCGCAGATGGCGATCGAAACCTTCGCGCCGCTGCTGCCGGAACTGATCGGCGGTTCCGCCGACCTGGCGCATTCCAACCTGACCCTGTGGAAGGGCAGCAAGTCGGTCGCGACCGACGACCCCAACGCCAACTACATCTATTACGGCGTGCGCGAATTCGCGATGACCGCGATCAGCAACGGTCTGCAGTTGCACGGCGGTTTCATCCCCTACGACGCCACCTTCCTGGTGTTCAGCGACTACGCCCGCAACGCCGTGCGCATGAGCGCGCTGATGGGCGCGCACGCGATCCACGTCTACACCCACGATTCGATCGGTCTCGGCGAAGACGGCCCGACCCACCAGCCGGTCGAGCATCTGGCGTCGCTGCGCTACATCCCCGACAACGACGTCTGGCGTCCCTGCGACGCGGTCGAGTCGGCGGTGTCGTGGCGCGCGGCGATCGAGCGCAAGGACGGCCCGAGCTGCCTGATCTTCTCGCGTCAGAACCTGATGCATCAGCCGCGCAACGACGAGCAGGTCAAGCAGATCGCGCTCGGCGGCTACGTGCTGCGCGACAGCGAAGGCACCCCGGACGCGATCCTGATCGCGACCGGTTCCGAAGTCGGTCTCGCCACCCAGGCTGCCGACGTGCTTAGCGCCGAAGGCCTCAAGGTGCGCGTGGTGTCGATGCCGTCGAGCGACGTGTTCGACCGCCAGCCCTTCGAGTACCGTGAGTCGGTGCTGCCCAATGCGGTGCGCAAGCGCGTTGCGATCGAGGCCGGCGTCACCGGCTTCTGGCGCAAGTATGTCGGCCTGGACGGCGACGTGATCGGCATCGACGGCTTCGGTGCCTCGGCCCCGGCCGAGGCCCTGTTCCCGCACTTCGGCTTCACCGTCGAGCGCGTGGTGTCGGCGGTCAAGAACCTGGCCTGACCGGTCCCGGCAGGCCGCGCCGCCCCTCGGCGGCGTGGGCCTGCAAGGCAAGGTGCGACGACGCTCCGGCGGTCGCACCAACCCATGACGAGGCTCAGGGCCGATCCGGAACCGAGCCGGATGACGCCCTCCGGCGGATCGCGCCGGCGACCGAGTCCTTCCTTAGCTGCCGAGGCCATGACATGGCATGGCACAAGACCTCGACACCGAGCCGCTGCAGTCCCGCTTGCCCCAGTTGGATGCGCTGCGGACTGGCCGCCTTGTATGTGGTGATCTATCACGTCATGGCGATGGCCGATCCCGATCTCGCCGTGCCAGCGGCGCTCCTGCCGTTCGTCGATGGGCGGTCACCCGTGTCGCCCTGTTCTTCGTCATGAGTGCGTTTTCGTTGTCCCTGACCTGGCCGCGCCATGCCGCATCGGGCGTGGCCTTGCGCAGTTTTTATCTGAACCGGTGGTTCCGCATCGCGCCCTTGCTGCTGGCTTTGACGCATTGGCTGGTATTGGCCTGGGGCTGCGTCCTGTTTCAGCTCTGGTTATGCCTGCGCGACAAGCCCGTGCGCATTCGCCGACCGCTCGGCGTTGCTCTGTTGTTGGTCGGCGTGATCGGCAACGCCTTATTGTTCTATCGGATGCTGCCGCCGGTGCCTGGGTTGAGCGGTTGGAACCAGAGCGCCGTGTTCTACGGCGCGATGCTGCTCGGCCTGTTGCTGGCAAATAATCGGCTGCTGGTGAATCGTGCGACCTGTTTCCTGGGTACGATCAGCTACTCGCTTTATCTCGTGCATCCGTTTGTGGTGTCGCTCTTGTATGGCGTGTTCGCACGGTCGTACGAGCACCTTCCGCCGGGAGCGGCGTATGCCGGCTGTGCGGCGATCAGTTTGGCGCTGGCGATTCCGGCCGCGTGGTTGACCTATCGCTTCGTCGAGAAACCGGGCATCCGCCTCGGGCATCGGCTGTTCGCTCGCGTATCGGCGCGTAAGCGGGCGCCCGCGGGCGAGACGCAGGGGGGCTGAGGGTCGGCTCTTGCTTGAAGAGCGGAGCCTTGCGAATCCTTCTCCTGTAGGAGCGGCGTCCTACTGGATTTCCTTCGGTCATGAGCCGCGACCGCGGGACGCGCAGAGGCCCCAAGGCCGATGTCATTCATCGATGCGGCGTGCTTTCGCCGGGGTAGGAGCGGCGCGAGCCGCGACCGCGCCGCTGGCGGTTGCGGCGCTTCTTGCCGCAGAGCTATGAAGCAACAGCCACAGCAAGGCTTCCGTCCGCTGACGCGGCCGGGTTACTTTCTTTTGCTAAGCCCAAAAGAAAGATAACCAAAGAAAAGGGCTCTCCTTGACGAAGCTCCCCTGCGAGGTCGGTGCGCGCGCCGGGATTTTTCGATAAGACATCCCTGTCTTATCGAATAACGCCGCACGTCCTGTGCGGCGCCCTCCGGGTCTCTGGGTGTTCTCGCAAATTCGATCCTGCGCCAAGCTCATCAAGGCAACGGCAACGGCAACGGCAACGGCAACGGCAACGGCAACGAATCTGGATGGACTTGCGGCCCGCAGCGCCTCGATTGGTCTACGCTGGACACTAGGCCTGAATAAGCGAGCTCAGCCTTGCCCGTCTTGTGCCAGCGCCCACGACAGCAGTCGCGCCTGCAGCTTGTCGCCGAGGCCGGCCGGTCGTACCAGGTCCATCCGTTGCATGGCCTCGCGGTCGTGGTCGGGCCGGGAGAACAAGGCCCGCAGCACGGTGCGGGCGGTGCCCGCGCGCGTGGTCGTACTGGCCTTCAACAGGCCTAGCGCCTTGACGAGGCGTTGTTCGACTTCGGTGAAGTCGCTGCCGAGCGGATAGTCGGGCAGGGTGCCGTCGGCGCGGAACGGGGCGAGCAGGTCGCGCAAACGTTCCGGGGTGTTGGCGCCGCCGCGTGCGCTCGACGCCGGCTGCGCCGCGCCCGGCGCCAGCTTGCCGGAGGCGCGTGCAGCTTCGCGCAGGGCGCCGGCGAAGCGCGTGTCGGCGATCGCGCACATCGCCTCGATGCAGTCCTCGTCGGTCTTGCCGCGCAGGTGGGCGATGCCGTATTCGGTGATGTAGACGTCGCGCAGATGGCGCGGAATGGTGGCCTGGGCGTAGTTCCAGACCACGTTGGAGCGCACCGTGCCGGCGCTTTCGCGGGTCGAGCGCAGCATCAACACCGAGCGCGCGTTCGGCAATGCATGCGCCATGGCGACGAAGTTGTATTGGCCGCCCACGCCGGACACGACACGGCCGTCGTCGAGCGTGTCCGAGACTGCCGCACCGAGCGCGGTCGCCATCATGCAGCTGTTGAAGAAACGCGCATCGCGGCGTTGTAGGCGTTCGAGTGTCTCGTTGCCGCCGTAGAGTTCGTTGACCTCGCTGATCCGGCGCATGCCGATGCCGCGCCGTTGCTCGTCCGACAAGGTGCGCAGCCACTGGTAGAAGTCCGGCGAGCCCAGATAGAAGCCGCCCTGCAGGAATTCGCCTTCGTCTTCGAGCCGCGCATGGTCTGCGGGGCTTGCGCTGCCGTCGTCGAGCCGGCGCATGAGCTCCAGGTCGTCGACGACCTTGCGCTTGATCACGCCGACTTCGACGAGACGCCGAAACCCTTCGTTGATCATCTCGGAACAGCCAAAAAGCCCAGTGCTAAATGGTCCAAGCGGCGCAACTGGCGCCATCGCGTTACGCCCCAAGCTCAGGTCATTAGCACTAGAAGCAGGTTGTCCAAGCGACGCAACCGGTGCCATCGCGTTACGGCCTCCGGCCAGGTTATTGGCACTAGAAGCGGTGTGACCAACCGGCGCACCCGCTTCGTCCACCTCGACCCCCAACGCCTTCACCACCCGCAAGTACGCCGCATTGTCGGTATGCCGCAGCGCCAGCGCATGGCACAGCGCATCGGCCAGGGTGCCGATGCCGATCTGCAGGGTGCCGCCGTCGCGCACCAGGGTGCTGGCGTAGAAGCCGATCGCGTAGTCGGCGTCGGCGACCGGTTGCCGGGGCAGCCCGAACAGTTTCGGATGCGGACCCGGCGGAGTCACCACTGCGTCGAAAAAGCCGGGGTCGACGGCGGCGCTACCGCCGAGCCAGGGCAGTTGCGGATCGACTTCGGCGATCAGCACCGGCCGCGGCAGGCCGCGGGCGACGATCGCGTCGACCGCATCGCAGGTCAGGTCGGTGTTGCACGACAAGGACAGGCGATCGCCGCCGGGCTCGGCCGCGACCTTCTGCACGATGGCATTGACGCCGCGGTCGGCCAGAGCGCGTGCGACGTGGGTGTAGTTGAGGCTGGCGTAGCGGCGCTGGGCGGCGACGGCGTTGAGCAGCGCGCCCGATTGCAGATAGAACTCTTCGATCTCGATATGCGCCGGCAGGGTGTTGCGCTTGAGCGCTTGCACATAGCGCAGGCGCGGGAAGTCGTCGCCGAAATGGCGCTGCGCGAACGGACCGACGAAACGCCCCTCCAAACCCTTGCCGGCTCCTGGCGGATCCAGCGACAGCGCCGTGTACAGATGCAGCGGACGCGCGGTTTCGCGTTCGGCCCGGGCGTACAGCGCATTGAGCAGCCGATGCGGCTTGCCCAGGCCGAGCGGGGCACCGACATGCAGTGGGCCGGGCAGCCGTTCGTAGAGGAAAGCGACGGCGTCGTCGAGGGAATCGAAGCGGGCGGGAGCGGTCATGCGAGCAGTATCGCATTCCGCCGAGGGCGGGCTTGACAGCAACGTTTACAGGCGTAATCTAAGTAAAAATTACGGATGTAAACGATGCAGATCAGCGAAGCCGAATCTCTCGTCATGGACGTGTTGTGGCGCCGCCACCCGCAGTCGGCCGAAGAGGTCATCGCCGCGCTCGCCGACAGTCAGCACTGGCAGGAAGCGACGATCAAGACCCTGCTCAACCGGCTGTTGAACAAGGGGGCCGTGCGCGCCGACAAGGACGGCCGCCGTTATCTGTACGCGCCGGTGCTCAAGCGCGAGGACTGGGTGATGGGCGAGAGCCGCAGCCTGCTGGACCGTTTGTTCGACGGCCGCGTCGCGCCCCTAGTCGCGCACTTCAGCGAGCAGCGCAAGCTCAGCCGCAAGGACATCGCCGATCTGCGCAAACTGCTCGACGAGCTCGACGATGACGCGCACTGACGTCGCTGGCAGGCGTGTCGCATCAAGATGCGGCGCCGTGAACGCAACGGCAATCCCCGGCGGTTTGGAGAGCGACTCATGATCATGGGTACGGAATGGACGACCTGGCTGATCGAAACCACGGTGGCGACGAGTCTGGCGGTGTTGTTCGTGTTGGCCGCGCGCCTGCCGCTGCGCCGCGCTTTCGGTGCCGCGATCGGCTATGCCGCCTGGGCACTGGTGCCGCTGCTGATGATCGCGGTGTTGCTGCCGAGGGCAGGGCACAGATTGCCTGCGGTGGTCGCCGGCGCAAGCGCCGCACCGATCCCGCCGCCATCGATGCAGGCGGCCGCGTCGTCCGATTTCGACCCGATGCCTTGGCTGCTCGCCGTCTGGCTTGCAGGCGCCATCGTCATGGCCGTAGCGACCTTAGGCCAGCAACGGCGTTTCCAACGCGGGCTTGGCCGCGTCGCGCGCCGCGAGGACGGCCTCTATCAAGCCGAAGCGATCCTCGGGTTGCCGGCGGCGCTCGGCCTGTTGCGGCCGCGCATCGTGGTGCAGCGCGATTTCGACACGCGCTACTCGATCGAACAGCAGGCCTTGATCCGCACCCACGAACGCAGCCACATCCGGTGCGGCGATCTGCACGTCAATGCCTTCGTCGTTCTGTTGCGTTGCGTTTATTGGTTCAACCCCCTGCTGCATTACGCCGTGCGCCGTTTCCGCCACGACCAGGAGCTGGCCTGCGATCTGCGCGTGCTCGCCCGGCATCCCCGCTCGCGGCGTACCTACGGCGAAGCGATGTTGAAAACCCTGCTGGTGGCGAACCCTTCGCCGTTGGCATGCCACTGGGCGCAAGCCCATCCTTTGAAGGAGAGAATTCTCATGCTCAAGCAACCTTTGCCTGCGCCGAAGCGGGTCGCAATCGGCGTAGTTGTGCTCGCCCTGGTCGCCTCTGCCGCCGGTTTCGGCGTATGGGCCGGCCAACCCGCCGACGCGCCGAAGACCGAATCGGTCTATTTGCACTCGGTGCCCGGCGAACCGATGGTCTCCCTCGCGGCGAGGGATGAAATGCCGCGCGAAGTCGCCGGTCGCATCGCCACCCAGGCCGGCCTGATCCTGACCAATCCGCAGGTGCTCGACGACAGCGGCAAGGGCGTCAGCCTGCAGGTCGATCGCATACCGGCGCGCAGTGCCCTGGAGCTCGTCGCCGGCAGTTCGGGCATGAAGCCGGTGTTCCAGGGCCGGTCGGTCACCTTCGTTCCGGTCGACGTCAAGCGCTGACGGCATCGCCGTCGATTCGAAGCGTTCCTCCGAACGCTGCGCGCCAGGCTTGCGCAACCGACGCGCTCAGGCACCGACAGTGTGCACCTCGTCGGCGATGCG
This sequence comes from Lysobacter sp. ESA13C, assembly GCF_019970005.1. NCBI lineage: Bacteria > Pseudomonadati > Pseudomonadota > Gammaproteobacteria > Lysobacterales > Lysobacteraceae > Lysobacter > Lysobacter sp. ESA13C. The sequence goes on from NZ_JAHXYK010000005.1 coordinate 20,172, forward strand.
TCGTACTTCCTCGGGATAGTGACTGACGTAGATCATCGGCAACGCGATCTCGTCGCGTACCCGCTGCAGATAAGGCAACAGTTCGTCGCGGCGGTTCATGTCCAGCATCGAAAGCGGCTCGTCCAGCAACAGGATGTGCGGCTGGGACAAGAGCGCGCGCCCCAGGGCGACGCGCTGGCTTTCGCCGCCGGACAGGCCGGCGGTATCGCGCTCGAGCAAGGGCGCGATGCCGAGCAAGTCGACGATGGCCTCGAAGGCGAAGCGCGGCGAGTGCCGCGCTTCGCCGTGCAGGCCGTACAGCAGGTTGCGGCGCACGTTGAGGTGCGGAAACAGGCGCGCATCCTGAAACACGTAGCCGATGCGGCGGCGATGCACCGGTACGTCGATGCCGCGTTCGCTGTCGAACAGGCAGCGGCCGGCGATCTCGATGCGGCCGCGTTGCGGCCGCAGCAGCCCGGCCACCGCATACAGCAGCGAGGTCTTGCCGGCGCCGGATTCGCCAACCAGGGCGATCACCCGATGGCGGCTGCGAATATTGACGCTGCGTTCGAAGCTGCCGCGGCGCAGGCTGAAATCGAGGACGTGGATGTCGTCGGGGGGCGGATCGCCCGCGTTGCGGTCGCGATCGAGGATGGCATCGCTCATCGGTGGGTCTCGCGCCGCTGCCGTTGCACCAGCCACTCCGAGGCGAACACCGCGGCGAACGAAATCGCCACCGCGACCAGGGCCAGCCGCAGCACGCCGGACTCGCCGTCGGGCACCTGCATCAGCCCGTAGATCGCCGACGACAGGGTCTGGGTTTCGCCGGGGATGTTGGACACGAAGGTGATGGTGGCGCCGAACTCGCCGAGCGCCTTGGCGAACGACAGCACCGCACCGGCGACCAGCCCGGGCCAGGCCAGCGGCAGGGTCACGCCGAAGAACACCCGCCAGCGGTTCGCGCCGAGGGTCGAGGCGGCCTGTTCGAGGCGGCGGTCGACCGCTTCGATCGACAGGCGGATCGCCCGCACCATCAACGGAAACCCCATGATCGCGCTGGCCAGGGCGGCGCCGGTCCAGCGGAAGGCGAAGCTGAAGTGGAAGTAGTCCGACAGGAAACGCCCGACCGCGCCTTGGGTGCCGAACAGGATCAACAAGGCGTAGCCGGTGACCACCGGCGGCAACACCAGCGGCAGGTACAGCAAGGTGTCGAACAACAGCTTGCCGGGGAAACGGGTGCGCGCCAGCAGCCAGCCCATCGCGATGCCGAGCGGCAGGCTGCCCAGGGTCGCGACCGTGGCGACCTTGAGGCTGAGCGCGATCGCGGTCAGTTCGGCCGGGCTGAAGTCGAACATCGTCGCGCGGTCAGTCCAGGGTCGCGAAACCGTGGCGGCGGAAGATGGCCGCCGCGGCCGGGCTCTTCAGCCACTGCGCGAACACCGCCGCACGCGGCTGCCGGCTGCCGCTCACGCGGGCGACCGGGTACACGATCGGCGGATGGCTGTCGGCCGGGAAGGTCGCCAACACGCGCACCTTCGGTTCGGCGCGGGCGTCGCTGGCGTAGACCACGCCGAGCGGGGCCTCGCCACGCGCGACCAGCATCAGCGCGGCGCGCACGTTCTCGGCCTCGGCGACCTTGGGCTGCAGCGCGGTCCAGACGCCGAGCGAGGTGAACGCCGCGCGTGCGTACTTGCCGGCCGGCACGCTGCCGGTCAGGGCCAGGGCGATGCGACCGTCGCCGAGCAGCGGCCGCAGGTCGACGCCGGGCTTGAGCGCGACCGGTTGGGCGCTACTGGCCTGGGCGGCGATCAGCACCAGGCGGTTGCCGAGCAGATTGCGGCGGCTGCCGGCGTCGATGAGCTTGCGTTGCTGCAGGTAGTCCATCCAGTCCTGGTCGGCCGAGAGGAAGACGTCGGCCGGCGCGCCCTGTTCGATCTGGCGGGCGAGGGCGGAACTGGCGGCATAGGACACCCGCACCGATTGCCCGCTGGCCCGGGTGTACGCGGCCGCGGCTTCGTCGAGCGATTCCTTGAGGCTGGCGGCGGCGAACACCGTGATCGGTGCAGTCTCGGGCTTCGGCGCGGCGTGCGCCGAAGCGGCCGCGAAAACCGCGGCGAGCGTGCACAAGGCGCCCAGCCAGCGGCGGCGGATCGGGTTCATTGCGGACCTGTCGGGTGTGAGTCAGGACGAGAGTAGCGCGAAGCCGGTTGAGTCGCCTCAGAACCGGTCGAGCGGCAGTTTCAGGTAACGCACGCCGTTGGCCTCGGGCTCGGGCAGGGCGCCGGCGCGCAGATTGACCTGCAGCGCCGGCAGGATCAGCGCCGGCATCTGCAGCCCGGCGTCGCGTTGCTCGCGCAAGGCGACGAACTCGGCCTCGCCGGTGTCGGCGCGCACGTGGATGTTGCTGCGCTTCTGTTCGCCGAGCGTGGTTTCGCAGGCCGGCTCGCGTTCGGGCTTGCCGTAGTCGTGGCAGACGAAGACGCGGGTGGCGTCGGGTAGCCGGTACAGCGTTTGTATCGACCGATACAGCATCGCCGCGCTGCCGCCGGGGAAGTCGCAGCGCGCGGTGCCGCTGTCGGGCAGGAACAGCGTGTCGCCGGTGAACAAGGCGTCGCCGATCAGATAGGCGAGGCTGTCGCGGGTGTGGCCTGGCACCGGGATGGCCCGCGCCTGCAGATCGCCGATGGCGAAACCTTCGTCGTCGTCGAACAGATGGTCGAAGGCCGGGACCGCCTCGGTCTCGGCCAGGCCGAACAGCGGCGCGAACACACGCCGGACCTCGCCGATGCCGCGGCCGATCGCGATCCGCGGCGGCGTCGCGCCGCCAGCGGCGATGGCCTCGCGCAGGGCGTGGGCCGCGCTGAGGTGATCGGCATGGGCATGGGTTTCGAGCAGCCAGTCGATGCGCAGCCCCAGGCGCGCGGCTTCGTCGAGCAGGGCTTGCGCGCTGCCCAGGCCGGTGCGGCCCGAGCGTGCGTCGTAGTCGAGCACCGGGTCGACGATGGCCGCCGCACGCGTCGCCGGGTCGGCGACCAGATACGACCAGGTCCCGGTTTCGCGATGATGGAACGGCACGACCTGCGGCGACATAACCTGCGGCGACATACGAAAAGCTCCTGGCGGCGATCCCGCCCGATGGACGCGGCAGGGGCGGGCCGCCCGTCGATCAGGCCGGCAGGCGGCCGGTGCGCTCAGCGATGCGCGAGCGCGGCGTTGAGGACGCCGGCCAGGTGCGCGCCGCCGAGCCGCAGCTGAGTTTCCGCCACCGGGCGCCAGGTTTCCACATAGGCCGGTTCGAGTATGTGGCCGTCGGGATAGAAACCCGGCTGCAGCACGATCCGGCACGAGGCCTCGGCCCAGGCGGGCGAGGCCGGCGGCAGGCCGAGAGCGGTCGCGGCCGGTACCGGGGTCTGCCGCAGGTACTTGAGATAAGCCGTGTAGTCGCGCTTGCTCATCGACAGCATCTTGCTGTCCCACAGCGAGTGCAGGTTGGTGCCGTAGCCGTCGACGGGTTCCGGCTCGCCGGGAATCTGCAACTGGTAATCGTTGCCGCCCTTGTCGCGGCCGAAGCCGGCGTGCAGTGGTTGGTGCACGTCGCCGACGAAATGGACCACGAACTTCAGGGCCTGCAGGCGGTCGGCCTGGGGCCGGCTGCGGTCGGCGAGGATCGCGGTCTGGGTGCGGATCGCCTCGACCACACAGTTGCCCTTGGGGCAATGGCGCGCGGCGTCGTAATGGCAGTCGTCCTCGGCGAGGTTGACGTAGTGCCACTTGGCGCTTTCTTTGCCGAGTGTGGGGTTGCTGCTGCGCAGGTCGTCGGCCCAATTGGCGATGCCGGGCAGGGACGGGTCGGCTTCGCCTTTGAGCATCTTGGCGATTTCGGCGCGTACGTTCGGACGCAGATCGTCCCAGGCCAGCGCCGCGACGAGGCGATGCCCCTGCGGACCCCAGGCCAGACTGTTGAGCGGCAGCAGAAGCAGCAGCGCCGAATAGCGGCGCAGCGATTTGGAGAAGGAACGCGCACGGATGGAGGTCATGTCGTCCACTTTACCGGAGCCGCGCACCGACTCCGCTGTCCGAACCTGGCGGCGCGGTCGGCCGAAACCGGGACGCGCAAACGGCGGTGCGGTCCGCATTCGCTTGGCGGATGGCCGTGCCGCACGAGTGTGGCAACAATCGCAGGATCGGCCGTGAGGCGATCGCGGCCCGCCGCGATCGCCGATGCGGATCGTCCGCTTAGAACTTCATCACGTAGGCCAGACCGAACACGGTCGGGTCGATGGTGGCCTTGCCGATCTTCTGGTCGTTCAGCTCGACGTCGGTCTGGATGTCCATCCAGCGCGCATCCACGCGGATCGAGCTGCGCTCGGTCAGGATGAAGTCGACGCCGACATGGGCCGCCACGCCGACCGAGTCGTCGAGCTTGAGGCGGGTGCCGCGCAATGCGCCGGTGGTCTTCTCGCTGAAGAAGGTCGTGTAGTTGACGCCCAGGCCGACGAAGGGCGAGACCACGCCGCGGCTGTTCCAGTGGTACTGCAGCGAGAACGTCGGCGGCAGGTGCTTGGTCGTGCCGACCTTGCCGACGCCCTTGATATCGATGTCGTGCTTGAACGGCGTGGCCGCCAGCACCTCGATGCCGAGGTTGTCGCGGATGAAGTACTCGAAGGTGATGGTGGGCTGGACGTTGTCGCCGATTTCCAGCTCGGCCGCTCCGCCTAGCACGCTGCCGTTGTCGGACTTCGGATTGACCTGGTGAGCGCCGATACCCAGGGTGAAGTTGCCGGTCTGCTGGGCAAGGGCGGGCTGGGCCGCGCAAGCCAGGGTGGCGGCGAGGACGCCGCCGATCAGTCGCTGATTCATTCCTTGAGTCCCCTGTGAGGTCGTGAAGAGACCGATTTTGCAGGTTTGCTGAACAGGAGTCTGTCCGCACCGCACTCTAAATACGCCGGAGAACGGTAAACCTAGACCTGCGTTCCATTCTTGTTGCTATGTGCCGCAGAAAGGGCCCTAAAGCCGCTGTGGATGCGGTCACGGGCCGCCATAAGCCGTCGATGGCCCGTCAATGAGCCGTCAATGAGCCGTCCATGGGGCCGGACTGCGACCCAGGCGCCGCCTTGCTAGAATGGGGGTTTCCCCACTTGACCCGCCCGGGCGGCTGCAGGAGTTACCTCAATGACGATCAAGGTAGGCATCAACGGCTTCGGCCGCATCGGACGCAACGTCCTGCGCGCGGCCGTGCAGAATTTCGGCAACGACATCGAAATCGTCGCCATCAACGATCTGCTCGAGCCCGACTACCTGGCCTACATGCTGCAGTACGACTCGGTCCACGGCCGCTTCAAGGGCGAGGTCAAGGTCGAAGGCAACACCCTGATCGTCAACGGCAAGAAGATCCGCCTGACCCAGGAACGCGACCCGGCCAATCTCAAGTGGGACGAGGTCGGCGCCGAAGTCGTGATCGAATCGACCGGCCTGTTCCTCGACAAGGTCACCGCGCAGAAGCATCTCGATGCCGGCGCGAAGAAGGTCGTGCTGTCGGCGCCGTCGAAGGACGACACGCCGATGTTCGTCTATGGCGTCAACGACAAGACCTACAAGGGCGAGACGATTGTCTCCAACGCCTCGTGCACCACCAACTGCCTGGCGCCGCTGGCCAAGGTGATCAACGACAAGTGGGGCATCAAGCGTGGCCTGATGACCACCGTGCACGCCGCCACCGCGACCCAGAAGACCGTCGACGGCCCGAGCAACAAGGACTGGCGCGGCGGCCGCGGCATCCTGGAGAACATCATTCCGTCGAGCACCGGTGCGGCCAAGGCCGTCGGCGTGGTGATCCCGGAGCTCAACAAGAAGCTCACCGGCATGTCGTTCCGCGTGCCGACCTCGGACGTGTCGGTGGTCGACCTGACCGTCGAACTGGTCAAGGAAGCGACCTATGCCGAGATCTGCGCGGAAATGAAGGCGCAGAGCGAAGGCGCGCTGAAGGGCGTGCTGGGCTACACCGAAGACAAGGTCGTGGCGACCGACTTCCGCGGCGACGCGCGCACCTCGATCTTCGACGCCGAAGCCGGCATCGCGCTGGACGGTACCTTCGTCAAGCTGGTGAGCTGGTACGACAACGAATGGGGCTACTCGAACAAGTGCCTGGAAATGGTCAAGGTCGTCGCCGGCAAGTAAGCGGCGGTTTTCCCGATCGACGAAAAGCCCCGCGATTGCGGGGCTTTTTTGTTGCGCGGGGTTTGTGGAGGCGATGGGGGCATGTCGTAGCGACGAGGGCTGGAGTCCTTCTGATTTAGCGGCGTCCTGATCTTTGGCGTGTATGGCTGCGTTCCAACGGCAAAGCAAATCCTCCCTTGCCCCTCCTTTGGCAAAGGGGAGCTGATTCGGAGGTTGCGTGGTGCGGGCGAGGTGGACGGGTTCGTAGATTGCGGGCGTTAGGTGGCCGGAGTGAAGGCGCAATTACGTAGCGACGGCGCGTCGGATCGCGGCGGCCGACGCATCGATCGAGTTGTGACCGGCGTCGCCCTGTGCATCGCTGCGTTTGCGACGGCTTGTCGCTAGGATCGCAACACGTGGTCCGGGGAGCGGTTGGACCACGATCCTCCGCGACGCGATCGTCGCCAGGCAGTGGTCCTTCCGAATGGATGGGCGACGGCGGCCGCAGGACGCGGAAGGTTTCGCTGGATCGAACTCACAACTCAAGGAAGGATGCATGGATGCACAATCGCGCTCTTTAGCCGATTCCAGATTCGCGCGCTTCAAGGATGCCGTCGACCGCCGCGTCGGCGAGCGCGGCATCGCCGGCATCGTCGATATGCAGGCGGACCTGCAGACCCTGCTGCAATCGGGCGCCATCGCCGCGCGCTTGCGCCAGGAGCTGTCCGATCTGCTCGGCGACGGCGAACAGGCGCTGTTGTGGGAAAACTGGAACCGCGGCGGCCTGTGGAGCCGGCACGGCGTGTTCCTGATGTCGGGCGAGGGCTGGTCGCTGCACCTGTCGCGCTACTTCAGCTCGTCCAGCGGCATCTTCACCCTGTCGCAGTACGCCTGCATCGGCGTCGCCGCCGGCGCCATCGAGCTGAGCACCTACGCCACCGGCGAGAGCTTCCGCAACGCCTACTTCGAACGCGAGCAGAGCGTGCAGCTCAACCGCCGCATCGAACTGGCCAACGGCGAGGCCGCGGCGCTGGGCGTGGACGATGCCGCGTTCAAGGTCGACGTGCGGCAACCGACCATCGTGGTGTTGTTGCTCTCGCAAAGCGCGGTCGATCTGCAATGGCGCTTCGACCCCGAGACGCTGCGTGCCGACAGCTGCATTTCCGCGCGCCTGAGCGACTCCGAACTGGTCTGCATCGGCCAGACCCTGGCCACTATCGACGCGGAGCAGGCGCCGCAGGCCTTGCTCGAACTGAGCCGGCACCCGCGCCATTTCGTGCGCTGGTCGGCCATTCAACTGCTCGGCAAGGTCGACCCGCAGGCCGCGCTGGAGCGTTTGCGCGATGCCGTCGACGACGAGCACGACGACATCCGCCGGGCCGCGACGCGTTCGCTCGCCGCCCTGGCCCTGACCGCCTGACCGCTTGAGGACACCGCCATGGCCTATACCTTGAATGCCACCGCGACCACGGTGGCCAGCGAAGAAGAGCTGTTCGATTTCATCTTCAGCCGGGTCGATACGCTCGACCCGGACAGCATCGCCGAAGCCGCGCCGGTGCTCGCCGCCTACGCCAACGACCCGGCCCTGGTCGCGCGCACCATGGCGCGGTCGCTGCGCTCGATCCTCGATGGCGAGCCGCCACCGTTCGTCGCTCCGCAGTGCTACGTGATCGCGCGGCGCAAGCACGTGATGATCCGCGCCAACGTGTGGTCGCCGCTGAAGCAGACCGGCGCCCTGCGCAAGAACGAGGAGCGCGCGTACTCGTACGACACCGCCCACGACCACAACTTCCATTTTCTCACCGTCGGTTATTTCGGTTCGGGCTATCGCACCCATATCGCCGAGATCGACCCGGCCGAGTTGACTGGCGCCATCGGCGACAGCGCGCGCATCCTGGATTCGGAGGTCACGACCCTGCCCAAGGGCAAGATCATGCTCTATCGCGCCCACCGCGACGTGCACCGGCAGGCGCCGCCGGACGAGTTGTCGATCTCGTTGAACGTGCTGTTCAACAATCAAAGCCAGATCGCCAAATGCCAGTACAACTTCGTGTTCGAACAGGAACTCGGGGAAGAGCGCGCGCGCATCCTCAGCTACACCTCGGCGAGCATCCACAGCCGCTTGTCGATGCTGGCGGAAATGGCGGTGCTGGTCGGCGGCGACGAACTCACGCCGCTGTTCGCCGACGTGGTCGACTCGACGGTGCTGCCGCCGCGCATGCGCCTGATGTGCCTGGACGGCCTGCGCGAGGATAGCGACGCTTATCGCGGCGCGCTCGAGCGCCTGTACGCCGACGATTGCGCGATGGTCCGCGACCATGCGAGCAAGGTGCTGCAGTCCCTGCAATGAATCTGCGCGGCGTCGCCGGCGCGCCGCGGGATGCCATCAGGCCGGCGAATCAGGAGCAACTCTATGGAAGGTAGTCTGCAAATCCAGGATCTGGATTACGAAGTCGCACCGTTCAGCGTGTCCGGCGCCGACGTCGGCGCGATCGTGCGCTCGGTGGAAAGCTCCGGCCAGCCGGAGCAGTGGAACGTGCTGGCCTACGATGTGATGTAAGGCAAGTGCTCCTTCCGTAGTCCGGAAGGGGCATCGTCGGCGGCGCGATCGCGCCGCCGACGGTTCCGTTCAGTCGGCCATGCTCAGTCGACTTCGGCGGCGACCTGCTCGCGCAGGCCGCGCGCCGACTGCACCATCGCCCGCAGGGCCGAGCGCACTTCCGGCCAACCGCGGGTCTTCAGACCGCAGTCCGGGTTGACCCACAACTGCGCCGGGTCGAGCACGTCGAGCGCCTTGTCGAGCAAGTCGCGCATCTCGGTCTCGCTGGGCACGCGCGGCGAGTGGATGTCGTAGACGCCCGGGCCGATGCCGTTCGGATAGCGATAGCGCACGAACGCATCCAGCAACTCCATGCGCGAACGCGAGGTCTCGATCGAGATCACGTCGGCGTCGAGCGCGGCCACCGCCTCGATGATGTCGTTGAACTCGGCGTAGCACATGTGGGTGTGGATCTGGGTCGCATCGCCGACGCCGCTGGCGGCGAGGCGGAAGCTTTCCCCGGCCCAGGCCAGGTAGGCCGGCCAGTCGGCGCGACGCAGCGGCAGGCCTTCGCGCAGGGCCGGTTCGTCGATCTGGACGATGGCGATGCCGGCCGCTTCCAGGTCCAGCACTTCCTGGCGCAGGGCCAGGGCGATCTGGCGGCAGCTGTCGGCGCGCGGCTGGTCGTCGCGGACGAAGGACCACTGCAGGATCGTCACCGGTCCGGTCAGCATGCCTTTGACCGGCCGCTGGGTCTGCGCCTGCGCGTAACGGGTCCAGTCGACGGTCATCGCCTGCGGCCGGACCACGTCGCCGAACAGCACCGGCGGCTTGACGCAACGCGAGCCGTAGCTCTGCACCCAGCCGTGGGCGGTGAAGGCGAAACCGTCGAGCTGCTCGCCGAAGTACTCGACCATGTCGTTGCGTTCGAACTCGCCGTGCACCAGCACGTCGATGCCCAGCGCTTCCTGCTCGCGCAGGCACAGCTTGGTCTCGTTCTCCAGGAAGGTCCGGTAGGCCGCGTCGTCGATCTTGCCGGCCTTGTGCTCGGCGCGCGCGCGCCGCACTTCGGCGGTCTGCGGGAACGAGCCGATGGTGGTGGTCGGGAACAGCGGCAGGCCGAGGCGCTGCGCCTGCACCTTCGCGCGTTGCGGGTAGGGCGAGGCGCGCCGGGTCATCGCCGGTTCGACCGCGGCCAGGCGCTTGCGCACCTCGGCATTGCGCAGCAACGGCGAGGCCAGGCGCGCAGCGCGCGCGCTGGCGGCGGTGGCGAGGTCGCGGTTGGCGTCGGCGCTGCCGGTGAGGGCATCGGCGAGCAGGCGCAGTTCCTCGATCTTCTGCCGCGCATAGGCCATCCAGTGACGCAGCGGTGCGGGCAGCTTGCGTTCCAGTTCCAGGTCGGTCGGCACGTGCAACAGCGAGCACGACGGCGCCAGCCATTGCGCGCGATCGCCGGCACGGCGCGCCAGGCTCAGCGCGGCGTCGAGATCGGCGCGCCAGATGTTGCGGCCGTCGACCACGCCGAGGCTGAGGACGCGGTCGTCCGGCAACAGCGGCAGCACGCTTTCCAACTGCTGCGGCGCGCGCACCAGATCGACGTGCAGGCCTTGCACCGGCAGGCGCGCGGCGAGGGCGGCGTTGTCGCCGAGGCCGCCGAAGTAAGTCGTCAGCAGGCGCTGCGGCGCGTCGGCTTCGGCCAGGGCCGCATAAGCGCGGCGATAGGCGTCGCGGTCGTCGTCGTCGAGGTCGAGCACCAGGGCCGGCTCATCGAGCTGGACCCAGTCGGCGCCCGCCGCCTTGAGCTTGCCGAGCAGTTCGGCATAGGCCGGCAGCAGGGCATCGAGCAGCTCGCGCGGGTCGCCGCCGTCGCTGCGCTTGCCGAGCTTGAGGAAGGACACCGGGCCGAGCAGCACCGGCCGCGCCTGGATGCCGAGCGCGCGCGCCTGGGCCAGTTCGGCCAAGGGCTTGTCGCCGCGCAGCACGAAACGCTGATCGCGCTCGAACTGCGGCACCAGATAGTGGTAGTTGGTGTCGAACCACTTGGTCATCTCCAGCGCGTGCAGGTCGCGACGGCCGTCCTGCAGGCCGCGGGCGAGGGCGAAGTAGCCGGTCAGCGGGTTTTCGTCGTAGACCTCGCGGTACGGCGCGGGGATCGCGTCGAACAGAACGGCGGTATCGAGGACGTGGTCGTAAAGGGAGAAATCGTTGCACGGCACGACGTCGGCGCCGGCCTGCCGCGCCAGTTGCCAATGGCGTTCGCGCAGGCCGTGGGCGGTGTCGTGCAGCGCCTGGGCCGGCGTGTCGCCTTTCCAGAACGATTCGAGGGCCAGCTTGAGCTCGCGCCGCGCGCCTATGCGCGGGAAGCCGAGATGGGTGACGCTGATCATGATGATTACCTGCGATGCGTGGGCATGGCGCAGGGCAACGAAGGAGACCACGGCTGCGCCGGCCCGACGCTCGCGCGCCCGGCTTCGCCACAACCCTTGGTGTCGACCTTCGCCCCCGCGGGCGAACCGGCGCGCACGACGCGGCCCGCGCCGGGACGGGCCCGGACGCAGCGCCGACGCCTTGCGGGCCGGAGTCGGACGGAAGGCGAGCCTTCCGGTCATGGCAGGTCTTCGGGCTTGGGGCATGGAGCACGAGGCGCCTCCTACTGTCCGTCGCTTCCCGGGATCGCTCCCAGTGCCTGACGAAGTTCGTTCCCTATACCGCTGCGGGGCAGCTCCGGAATTGGACGTGGCGTCCGCACCGGATTCCCTCTAACCGCCGCCGGTGCGAACCGGTGGCGATTTGTCACATCGCTTCATCTGCATGAAGCGATGTTCACCATCACGCCGCCAAGCTACGCAGCGCGACCGGCGAAGTCAATCGCCGCGATCGCGATGCGTGGACCCGGTTTGCGATTTGTGGCCGCAGCCGGCGACGGCGCCGCGGCCGGGGTTTCCCCGGCTGCCGTTCATGCGCCGCCGACGATGATGTCGGCACGCTGACGAGCGCGAACGCCATGACCTCCTGCCGTTGAGCTTGGTGGGCCCTGGGGCTAACGTTGGTGCTGTGGCGACGATGCGCGGCGCGGGTCCAGGACGGCCCGCGCGATCCCGACTCCGATGGGTGGAACATGCTTTTCAGAAGGACGTTTGCGCTGACCTTGTGCCTGCTCGGACTGGCGGCTTGCGGGAGGGATTCCGCCGCGCCGCCGCCGGCCCGGTCCGAGCCGGTCACCATGGGCAGCCAGAACGAGTCGCCCAAGGTCGCCGCCGCGGACGCGTCGAGCGAGACCGACATCCTGCAAGGCACCTACTGGCCGCCGGCCAAGCTCGACGGCGGCGTGGCCAAGATCAGCTGCGAATACGACTACCCGCGTTTCGGCGACGGAAAACCGCTGACCGCGCTGGACTTCTTCAGCCTGGTCGACGCCTTGTCGCCGTGCCAGGCCAGCGGCGTGGTGCGCCTGCACTACCAGGGCAAGATCGGCGCCGGCTTCACCGCGCTGGTGCAGCGCGTCGCCGCCATGGCCACGCGCATGGAAATCCAGACCCGCATCCTCGACATCGACTCCAGCGGCGGCCACGTCGAGGAAGCGATCCGCGCCGGCGACTCGATCGCCGAATCGGGCTGGGCGATCTGGGTGCGCGAGGATTCGGTCTGCCACAGCGCCTGCGTCTTGGTGCTGGCCGCCGGCGACACCCGCTCGATCGAAGGCAAGGTCGGCATCCACCGGCTGATGCGCGACCGCTCGACCGCGACCTCGCGCGCCGAACTCAGCCGCGAACTCAAGGCGATCAACCAGCAGGTGCGCGATTATCTGGAACGCAACGGCGTCGCCACCGGCGTCGCCGACCTGATGATGACCATCGCCAACCGCGACCTGCGCGTGTTGACGGTGGACGAGCTCAAGCAGTTCGGCCTCGACGGCACCAACGCCGCCCAGGACGACCTCGACCGCATCCGCCTGACCCGCAAGTGCGGCGAGGACTTCGTCCGCCGCCGCGAAGCCTTCCGCCGCGATTTCGACGCGCAGTGCATGGCCACCGGCAAAAACTTCGCCTCCATGCCGGAATGCGCAAAAGCCTTGCAGGAACAGTTCGGCTTCCCGGACGAGACCTGCCCCTCCGACAGTCCGGCCGATCTGTACGCCCGCGACCTGCGGCGCCTGCCGCTGCCGGACGACGCAGGCGCCGATGCCGACGCGCCGGCCACTGCGGGCGCGTCGAAGAAGCGTTCCAACAAGAGCGCCGAATAGCCGTCGTGCGCGCCGCGCGAGCTCGACCCCGCCGGGCGCTCACCAGCGGCGTTCGACCCGCGCGCCGCCGAACATCACCTGGCGGATGCCGGGCAGAGCGAGGAAATCGTGCGGGAAGCCGAGCTGGATCGCGCTGGCGTCGTCGAGCCGACGCTGTTGCGCCTCGTCGAATTCGATCTCGAGCGCGCCGAGGTTCTCCTGCAACTGCGCCAGGGTGCGTGCGCCGATCACCGGCGCCACCGCGCCGGGCCGGCGCAGCAACCAGGCCAGGGCGATCTGCGCCGGCGGCCGTTCGAGTTCGGCCGCGACCGCCTTGACCGTCTCGGCGATGACGAGGGCGCGTTCGGTCAGGGCGCCGTTGCCGATCGCCACCGCGCGGCGGCCTTCGGCGCTGCCGGCATCGAGGTCGGCCTGCGTGTACTTGCCGGTCAATACGCCCGAGGCCAGCGGCGACCAGGCGGTGACGCCGAGCCCGAGTTCGGCCGCCATCGGCAGCAGTTCGCGCTCGCTGTCGCGCTGGGCCAGGCTGTACTCGGTCTGCAAGGCGATCAGCGGCGACCAACCGCGCAGTTCGGCCAGGGTCTGCATGCGCGCGGCCTGCCAGGCCGGAAGGTCCGACACGCCCGCATACAAGACCTTGCCGGCGCGGACCAGATCGTCGAAGCCGCGCATCACTTCCTCGGCCGGCGTGGTCGCATCCCAGGCGTGCAGATACAGCAGGTCGATGTAGTCGCTGCCGAGCCGACGCAGACTGGCTTCGACCGACTGACGCAGGTTCTTGCGGTGGTTGCCGCCGGCATTGGGGTCGCCGGGGTTCATGCACAGCGAAAACTTGGTCGCGATCACCAGCGCATCGCGGCGACCGCGGGCGAATTCGCCGATCAGGGTTTCCGAACTGCCGCCGGTGTAGAGGTTGGCGGTGTCGATGAAGTTGCCGCCGCGTTCGAGGTAGGCGTCGAACACGCTGCGCGCTTCGTCGGCGTCGCTGCCCCAACCCCAGTCGTTGCCGAAGGTCATCGTGCCGAGGCAGAGCGGGCTGACGCGCAGGCCGGAGCGGCCCAGGGTGCGGTAATCGTCCAAGCGCATGTCGTGGTTCCATCGAGGGGAGCCACGAGTCTAGGCAGCGCCGTGCCGGCGAAATATCCGCAACTTGCTTCCGGGCGCGCGCCGGGTAACCCTGATGTCGGCCGCGGCTTGCGGCGATGGAGCGCAGATGTCGAAGCAGGAAGCGAAACCGAAGCCGAAGCCGAAGCCGAAGCAAGAAGCAGCCGCGGCCACGAAGGATCCGGTCAGCGAGGATTTCCCGGTGACGATGGCCGAATGGAAGGTCATGACCGTGATCGCGATCGGGGTCGCGGCTATGGTCGCCCTGATCATGACGATGGTGAACCTGGTCGATGGGGGCGGGCCGGTCGCGGTGGAGCCCAGCGGCTTGTGGCGGGCGTGGAACCTGTTGCTGATCGTCGGCCTGGCCGGCGGCGCTTATCGCCTGGGGCGTTGGCCGAGTCTGCGGCCCTGGCGCGTGCTGGCGGCGGGGCCTTTGTTGATGCTGCTGGTGGCGATGTGGATGGCGCTGGGTTGGTCGGTGGACCGCTACAACGCGCGTTGGGGACGCGAGGAGTGGGTGGTCGGCAAGACCGTCAACCTGCATTGGCAGCAGCATTGGAGCAAGAACGGCGGCCCGAGCGCCACGGTGAGCTTCCGCTTCGAGCCGGAGGGCGCGGCCGTCGATGGTGCAGATCGCTCGCGCTACATCGAGACCTCGCAGCCCTTGTATTGGTCGCTGCAGCAGAAACCGCGATTGGGGATGCGCCTGCTCCGCAGTTGGGCCGGCTTGTCGTATCGCGCGCTGGTGTTGTGCGAGCAGCCTAGCGGCGCCTGCACGGGCACGATCGTGCCTGAGCCGGAGACGCCCGGCACGGCGCCCTGATCGCGCGCTTCAGCGCGCGAGCGGCGGCACCGGCGTGGGTTTGCCCTCGCTGTCGAGCGCGATCATGGTAAAGCGGCCGCGGGTGGCGAGTTGCGACTCGCCCGACAGCAGGTCTTCCTTATGCATCTCGACTTCGACCTGCATCGAGGTGCGGCCGGTTTCGACCACGCGCGCGATCAGCTCGACCAACGCGCCCTTCGGCACGGCGGTATGGAAGTCGATCTGCTCCGAACGCGCGGTGACCACCGTGCGACGGGCGTAGCGCGAGGCGGCGATGAAGGCGGCCTTGTCCATCCATGCCAGCGCCTGGCCGCCGAACAGCGTGCCCAGGTGGTTGGTGTGGTCGGGGAAGACGATCTCGGTCATGCGCGCTTCGATCATTTGAGCAGTGAGCTTCGAGGAGTGAGGAGTGAGTTGGAGGAGCGAGGAGCGAGTCAAGGGCCGGAGCCGCTCTACTCACTCCTCTCTCCCAATTTCTCGCTTCTGCTTTAAAACGCTTCGTCGAAGGCGACTTCGCCCTGCACGCCGACCTGATAGGCCGAGACGCGGCGCTCGAAGAAGTTGGTCACTTCCTGCACGTCCTGCAGGTCCATGAAGGCGAAGGGGTTGGTCGAGCCGAAATGCTTGGGCATGCCGAGCTGGGCCATGCGCTGGTCGGCGCAATATTCCAGGTATTGGCGCATGTCCTTCAGCGACAGGCCGACCACGCCGCCGGACAGCACGTCGCGGGCGAACTGGTATTCGCATTCGACCGCCTCCTCGAACATCTTCACCACCTGCGCGCGCAGGTCGGCGTCGAACAGGTCGGGTTCTTCCTCTCGCGCGGTGCGGATGACTTCGAACGCGAACGCCATGTGGCAGCTCTCGTCGCGGAACACCCAGTTGGTGCCCGAGGCCAGGCCGTTGAGCAGGCCGCGCGAACGCAGGTAATAGACATAGGCGAAGGCGGCGAAGAAGAACAGGCCTTCGATGCAGCCGGCGAAGCAGATCAGGTTGAGCAGGAACTGGCGGCGCTGATCGCGGGTTTCGATGCGCCGCAGGCCCTGGATCGAGTCGATCCAGCGGAAGCAGAACTCGGCCTTGGCGCGGATCGAGGGGATGTTCTCGACCGCATCGAAGGCCTTGGCGCGCTCGTTCGGATCGGGCAGGTAGGTGTCGAGCAGGGTCAGGTAGAACTGCACGTGCAGCGCTTCCTCGTACAACTGCCGCGACAGGTACATGCGCGCTTCCGGCGCGTTGATGTGCTGGTACAGGTTCAGCACCAGGTTGTTGGAGACGATGCTGTCGCCGGTGGCGAAGAACGCGACCAGGCGTTCGATCAAATGCCGCTCGGCCGGGCCGAACTTGTGCTTGAGATCGTTGACGTCCTGGGAGAAATCGACTTCCTCGACGGTCCAGGTGTTGCGGATCGCATCGCGGTACATCTCGTAGAAGTGCGGATAGCGCATCGGCCGCAGGGTGAGATCGAAACCGGGATCGAGGAGCTTGGTTTCGAGTGCAGAGGAGCGAGGAGTGAGTGGGGAAGTCGCTGACATGGACATAAGGGGTTTTCCGATTTTAGGTGTGCGGCGGATGAGTCAACCTCTGTTGTGAGGGAGCAGCCGATGCACTACCAAGTAACTACGATTTGGGACAAGTCCATGAGGCTGGCGGAACAGGTTTGCATCGTTTCGACGCAGCTCCCCGCGATGGAGCGATATGGAATTCGGTTGCAACTGACCCGGTCTGCCGTGTCGGTACCTAGCAATATCGCGGAAGGCTGGACGCGGGAGTCTAAGAAGGAGAAGGCGCAATTCTTGGCCATCGCACATGGTTCGCTATCGGAGCTTCACACCCAAGTATTGATCTGCGAGCGGGTGGGCTGGCTGTTCCCGGCCGATCTCGTCGAAATAAAACGTCTTATCGACGAGACCAGCCGAATGCTTACCGTCCTGCGAAGAGCCTCAAGGTCACTGAAACCGCCTTGACTCACTCCTCACTCCTCTCAACTCATTCCTGCCTCACTGGCAAGCCTCGCAAGATTCCGGGTTCTCCAGCGAACAGGCGATCGCCTCATCCGTGGTGTATTCCGGCTTCGGTGCGCTGACCGCCGGTGCGCTGACCGTGGTCTTGGCGATCTTGGTGGCCGGACGCGAACGCAGGTAATACGTCGTCTTCAGGCCCTTCTTCCAGGCGTACATGTACATCGAGCTGAGCTGGCCGATGTTCGGGCTTTCGATGAACAGGTTGAGCGATTGGCTCTGGTCGATATAGGCGCCGCGCTCGGCGGCCATGTCGATCAGCGAGCGCATCGGCAGTTCCCAGGCGGTGCGATAGACCTGGCGCAGGGCGTCCGGCACTTCGGTCACCGACTGGATCGAACCTTCGGCCATCTTGATCCGGTCGCGCATCTCCGCGGTCCACAGGCCGAGCTTCTTGAGCTCTTCGACCAGGTACTTGTTGACGACCAGGAAGTCGCCCGACAGGGTCTCGCGCTTGAACAGGTTCGACACTTGCGGCTCGATGCACTCGTAGCAGCCGGCGATCGAGGCGATGGTCGCGGTCGGCGCGATCGCGATCAGCAGCGAGTTGCGCAGGCCGTGCTCGGCGATGCGCTTGCGCAGCGCGTCCCAACGCTCGGGCTGCGACGGGGTCACGCCCCAGGCCTCGAACTGCAGTTCGCCGACCGAAGCGCGGGTGTCGGCGAAGGACGGGTGCTTGCCGTGTTCCATCGCCAGCTCGTTCGACGCCGACAGGGCATGGAAGTAGATCGCTTCGGCGATCTCCTGGGCGAGCTTGCGCGCGGGTTCCGAATCGAACGGCAAGCGCAGCTTGAAGAACACGTCCTGCAGGCCCATCGAGCCCAGGCCGACCGGGCGCCACTTGAGGTTGGCGCGGCGCGCGGTCTCGATCGGGTAGAAGTTCAGGTCGATCACGCGGTCGAGCTGGCGCACGGCCAGGCGCACAGTCTCGGCAAGTTTGTCGAAATCGAACGCGCCCTTGCCATCCTCGTACATCTCGACGTGGTGCGAGAGGTTGATCGAGCCCAGGTTGCACACCGCAGTCTCGTCCTGCGAGGTGACCTCGAGGATTTCGGTGCACAGGTTCGACAGGTGGATGACGTTGCCGTCGCGCAGGGTCTGGTTGGAGGCGCGGTTGGACTTGTCCTTGAAGTTCATCCAGCCGTTGCCGGTCTGCGCCAGGGTGCGCATCATCCGGCCGTAGATGTCGCGCGCCTTGACCTTCTTGGTCGCCAGGCCGGCCGCTTCGGCGGCGTGATAGGCGCGGTCGAAGGCTTCGCCCCACAGGTCGGTCAGCTGCGGCACCTTGGACGGATCGAACAGCGACCAGTCGGCGTCGGCCTCGACGCGGCGCATGAATTCGTCGGGAATCCAGTTGGCGAGGTTGAGGTTGTGGGTGCGGCGCGCTTCGTCGCCGGTGTTGTCGCGCAGTTCGAGGAACTCCTCGACGTCGGCGTGCCACGGCTCCAGGTAGACGCAGGCCGCGCCCTTGCGCTTGCCGCCCTGGTTGACCGCGGCGACCGAGGCGTCGAGGGTCTTCAGCCACGGCACGATGCCGTTGCTGAGTCCGTTGGTCGAGCGGATCAGCGAACCGCGCGAACGGATGCGGGTGTAGCTCAGGCCGATGCCGCCGCTGAACTTGCTGAGCTTGGCCACGTCCATGTAGCGCTTGTAGATCGCTTCCAGCGAGTCGTCGGGCGAATCGAGCAGGAAGCAGCTCGACAACTGCTCGTGGGTGGTGCCGGCGTTGAACAGGGTCGGCGAGCTCGGGATGTAGTCGAGCTGGGCCATGCGCCGGTACAGGGCGAGTGCGTCGCCGACGTCTTCGCTCAGCGCGCAGGCGATGCGCAGGAAGAATTGCTGCGGGGTCTCGATGACGGTGCGCGCGGTCGGATGGCGCAGCAGGTAGCGGTCGTACAGGGTGCGCAGGCCGAAGTAGTCGAACTTGGCGTCGAGGTTGCGGTCGATCGCGTCGTTGAGCTTGCGCGCATTGGCCTGGACGAAGTCGAGCAGGCGCTGGTTGATCAGGCCCAGGTCGAAGCCGCGCTGGACCGACTGCGAGAACGCATGGATCTCGATGCCGGCGACTTCCTTCTCGATCACGCCGGCGAGCAGACGCGCGGCGAGGCGGCCGTATTCGGGTTCTTCGGCGGTCAGCAGGGCGGCGGTGCGGATCGACAGCTCGTCGAGCTCGCGCGTGGTCGCGCCGTCGTACAGGCCGGAGATGGTGCGGGTGGCCACGCGCATCGGGTCGACGGCGTACAGGTTCTCGCCGCTGCGGGTCACCGCGCGCACGATCTTGTTCAGGTCGACCGGCTCGCGGCGGCCGTTGCGCTTGGTCACGCTCATGGTCAGGTTGGCCGCGGGCGGGGTCAGCGCGAAGCCGGTATCGGCTTGCGGGTCGCGGGCGGGTTTGGCGGCAGTGTCGGCGGCGGGGGAGGCGGCGGACGATTCGGGTGCGAGCGTGGTCATGGCGTAACTCCGGGGCGTGGGTGCACGGGTCGCCGACCTTCCCGCGAAGGGCGACGCGCGGAGAACGCGGACGCGCCAGCGACGACCGGCCGCGCAGCGGCGTCGTCGATGGCACGGCCGTGCCCCCGCGGGCGCGGAACTCGGGAGCTTGCAGGCGAGGTGTCGCGCGGCCCGAGACGGGCGCATCCCGCGTCGGCGCGCGTGGCGGCGCCGCAACGGAACGAGCACGACGGCGGAGCCATCGTGCTGCGACACCGGCCGTCTTCCCCCGAAGACTCCTGGGCCGGTACCGCGCGGTGTGCAACGCGCGGCTGTCGGCAGGTCTTCGGGCTCGGGACACGACGACTCGCGTCTCCTACTGGCTACCGCTTCCCAGACGCGAGGCGCGTCCAGTGCTTGGTAGCGTTCGTTTCCCATACCGCTGCGGGGCAGCGCCGGCTTTGGACGCCGCGCTGGCTGCGTCCTTACCGGCTTCCCTATTGAGCCAATCTCGCGATCGGCACCGACGGGCACAACATAGTGTGGTTTATCGATTCCGTCAACGCGATATGTGGTGAACAAGCTGTGTATAGAATGCGTGAAGCCTTGTCCTTCAAGGCTTGCGGCTTGGTGTAACGTTCGTGACCAAGCGCACGATGCACGGAACAGGGACGGGTGATGGAAGCACTGATCGTTTTAGTGGCACTGGGGTTGTTGCTGGTGCCGATCCTGCTCGTGGTGGCGCTGGTGCAAGTCGCCGGATTGAAGTCGCGCGTGTCCGAGCTCGAGCGTCGCGTGGCGCAGCAGGCCGAGTCGTTGAGCGCTGCGAGATCCGCCCACCGCGGGGACGAGACCCTGGCCGAGCGGATCGCGCGCGAAACGCCGCCGCCGACAGCGCAGGCGGTCCGTCCGCCGCGGCCCGTCGTTTCCGCGGCCGCTCCTCCCACGACCGCGCCACCGCATACCGTTCCGCCGGTCTCGGCGCCGCCGCCGACCACGAGCGTGCCGCCGCCGATGCCGCAAGACGCCGCCGCCCGCCCGGTCGCCGCGCGCGTCGCGCCCGCAGCCGCGCGCGCACCCGCCGCACCGCCGCCGCCGGACGTGTTCACCGTCGCCGCGCGCTGGCTGCGGCGCTGGTTCACCGAAGGCAACGTGCCGGTCAAGGTCGGCATGCTGGTGTTGTTCGCCGGCGTCGCCGCGTTGTTGAAGTACGCGACCGACCAGGGCTGGCTGCACCTGCCGATCGAACTGCGCCTGGCCGGCGTCGCCCTGGCGGCGATGGCCGGGCTGGTGTTCGGTTGGCGCCAGCGCGAGCGCAAGCGCAGCTTCGCCCTGAGCCTGCAGGGCGGCGCCATCGGCGTGCTGCTGTTGGTGGTGTTCGCGGCGTTCAAGCTGTACCAGCTGATGCCGGCCGGCGCGGCGTTCGCGCTCAGCGTGGTGCTGGTGGCCGGCGCCGGCGTGCTGGCGGTGAAGCAGAACGCGATGGCGCTGGCGGTGTTCGCGATCCTCGCCGGCTTCCTCGCGCCGATCTGGCTGTCGACCGGTTCCGGCAACCACGTCGCCCTGTTCGGTTACTACGCCGTGCTCAATGCCGGCATCTTCGCCATCGCCTGGTGGCGACCGTGGCGCGTGCTCAACCTGCTCGGCTTCGTCTTCACCTGGGGCATCGGCACCTTGTGGGGCGTGCTCAAGTACCGCCCCGAGCATTTCTCCACCACCGAGCCCTTTCTGCTGCTGTTCTTCGCCTTCTATCTGTTGATCCCGGTGCTGTATGCGCGCAAGCGTCCGGCCGGGCGCCGCGACCTCATCGACGGCTGCCTGGTGTTCGGCACGCCGCTGGTCGCGTTCTCGCTGCAGGCCGGTTTGCTCGAAGGCGAGCGCATGCCGCTGGCGTTCTGCGCGCTGGGGCTGGGCGCGTTGTACGCAGCGCTGGCCTGGTGGCTGCGTCGCGACGAACGCTTCCTCGCCCTGTCGACGCCGTATGCCTTGCTCGCCGCGGGTTTCGCCACCCTGGCCATTCCGCTCGCGCTCGCCGCCGAGGCCACCGCCTGCGTGTTCGCGCTCGAAGGCGCGGCGATGGTCTGGCTGGGCCTGCGCCAGCAACGCCGCTTGCCGCAGTTGGTCGGCTTCCTGCTGCAGGGCGCGGCCGCGTTCGCTTTCGTCATCGGCGCCAGCGACGCGGTCTGGGATGCCGAAGTGCCGGTGCTCAACGCCAGTTTCGCCGGTGCCCTGCTGATCGCCATCGCCGGTTTCGCCAGTGCCTGGAGCCATCGCCGCAGCGACAGCCCCGGGTCGGCCTTGCCGTATTACCTGTGGGGCCTGGCCTGGTGGCTCGGTGCGGCCGGCAGCGAGATCGCCGACTTCGTCCCCGACCGCCACAGCGCCGATGCGGTGTTGATGCTGACCGCCGCCAGCGGTTGCATCGCCGCCGAAGTGTTCCGTCGCCACACCTGGAAAGCCTTGTCGCTGACTGCGGTATTCGCATTGTTGTCGGCGCTGCCGTTGCTGTTCCTGCAGACCGAACAGCACGACTACCCGCTGGCCGGATTCGGTTGGCTGGCCTGGGCGCTGTATGCCGTGCTCGGTTGGCGCAACCTGAGCGGCCTGCGCGAACGCGCCGGCGGCGAACTCGGCCTGGGCCATTCGGGCTGGTGGTGGGCCTGGGCGCTGGCGATCGGCATGACTCTGCTGCGCGTGTCGACCTTGTGGGAGCGCAACGGCATTCCCGCGCTCGGCACCGGCTGGACCGTCGCGGCCTTGTTGCTGCCGATGCTGGTCATGGCCGCGGCGATCCTGTGGCGCCCGGGCGCGGTCGCACAGCCCTTGCCGCAACGCTTCGCCGCTTGGCGTGCGCCGCTGATGGCCTCGTTCGCGATTGTGCTGGCGCTGGCGATCGGCTTCACCCTGGCCACGCCGGCCAATCCGTATCCGCTGATGTGGCTCCCCCTGGTCAACCCGCTCGGCCTGATGCAGTGGGCGGTGTTGACGGTGTTCGGCGCGTGGTTGGCATCGCCGCTGGTCGGCACCGAACTGCAGCGCCGCCGCGTGCCCTTGCTCGCCGCCGCCGGTTTCGTCCTGATCACGGTCGAAGTGCTGCGCAGCGCGCACTATTGGGGCGGAGTGGCGTGGTCGTCGTCGATGTTCTCGACCAGCCTGGTGCAGACCAGCCTGACCGTGGTCTGGAGCGTGCTCGGCGTGGCCGGCTGGATCGCCGGTTCGCGCCGCGGCCAGCGCGGCCTGTGGCTGGCCGGCGCGGTGCTGATGGCGGTGGTGCTGGCCAAGTTGGTGCTGGTCGATCGGGGCCATCTCGGCAACTTGCTCGGCATCGCTTCGTTCATCGCCTACGGCCTGCTGTGCACCCTGGTCGGCTATTTCGCCCCGGCGCCGCCCGGCGCGCCGGCGCCGCCGTACGACGATACCCGCCCCGACCGCCCCGACCGCAGCACTCACGAGGCCCAGGCATGAGCGCGATTTCATGAGCACGATCTCCGGGTTCCGCCGCAGCGCCTGGTTGCTTGTCGCGGTGCCGTTGTTGGCCTGGGCCGGCCCGCGTGAGGACTACGCGCGGCAATGGCCCTTGAACCTCAGCCGCGACGACGGCGGTGCTTATCGCGTCGTGCTCGACGAGAACGTCTATCGGCAGGCGCAGAGCCCGCAGCTGCGCGACGTCGAGGTGCTCGACGGCAGCGGCACGCCGGTGCCGGCCTCGGTGTTCGCGCCCGAACAGCCCCTGGCGCGTGCGCCGCAGCGCGTGGCCTTGCCGTGGTTCGCCTTGCCGGCCTCGCCGTCGGACTCGGCGACCCAGGGTTGGGAGTTGATCAGCGAAGTCGAGACCGACGGCCGCCTGCGCCGCGTCGAAGCGCGCAGCACCGCCAGCGACACCACGCGCTTGCCGCAGACCGCCTTGTTGATCGACGCCAGCCGCTTGCGCCGGCCGATCCTCGCGCTCGAACTGGAATGGGCGCCGGGCGCCGCGCTCGATGCCGCCTACAGCGTCGAGGCCAGCGACGATCTCGATCAATGGCGCAGCCTGAGCAGCAGCGGCCGTCTGGTCGACCTGCAACGCGGCGGCCAACGCCTGCTGCAACGGCGCATCGTCTTCGACAGCGTCGGCGAGCAAGCGCGTTATTTGCGCCTGACCCCGCAAGACCCCAAGGCCGCCGCGCAGATCCGCGCGGTCAAGGCCGAACTGGCCGGTAACGCCGCCGCCGCGCCGCTGCAATGGCGCGAGCTGAAAGGCCGTCGCCTCGAACAGAAGGACGGCAGCGTCGCGTTCGAATACGAGCTCGACGGGCGCTTTCCGATTCAGCAGATCGACGTTGCCCTGCCGGGCAACCATGCCTTGGAATGGCGCCTCGACAGCCGCGACGACAGCGAGCAGGGCTGGCACCCGCAGGCCGGCCCGTGGATGGCGTTCCGCGTCGCCGGCCAGGGCGAGGGCGACCGCTCCGCCGCGCGCCAGCTCGCCGCGACCGTGCGCGATCGCCACTGGCGCTTGCGTGCGAACGCCGCGGTGCCCGGCGAACCGGTGCTGCGCCTGGGCTATCGCCCCGAAGTCGCGGTGTTCCTGGCCCAGGGCGCACCGCCGTACACCCTGGTCGCCGGCAGCGCCCGCACTGCCCGGGCCGACTCGCCGCTCGCGCATCTGATCGAAGCCTTGCGTCAGACCCGCGGCAAAGATTGGCAACCGGCCGAAGCCAGCCTCGGCGAACCCGCGCCCCTGGCCGGCCCCGCCGCCCTGGTGCCGCCGGAACCGAAGCGCGATTGGCGCTCGTGGCTGCTGTGGGCGGTGTTGGTGGCGGGGGCGCTGATCGTGGCGGGCTTTGCTTTCAGTTTGCTGCGCAGTTCGAAGCCGGTGGATTAAGGGTTCGCGCGGTAGCGTTGCTTTGCCTTTAGCTCCAGCGCCGCATTCGCTACGCCTATGACTTAGTTTTATGTGGCTGTGGCTGTGGCTGTGGCTTTAGTTTTTTGCGGTTGCGGTTGCGGTTGCTGTTGCTGTGCGCAGTGCTGCACTCGCGAAGGCCATAGAAGACCCGGAGGGCGGCGCGCAGGGATGCGCGCCGTTTTTCATCGGGGCAGGGATGTCCCGTATGAAAAATCCCTGCGGAGGCACCGATCGTGCGGGCTTGTGATTCAAAGCAAAAGCATTTTTCTTTGGTGACTTTCTTTTGTTGCTTTAGACAAAAGAAAGTTACCCGCCGCTTTAGTGGCGGAAGCTTTAGGCGTTTGATCTAGATCTTGCTTGAGCGATGCGCCGCGAGACCATCACAACGCGGTCGCGGCTTGTGCCGCTCCTACCCTTAGAGGCCACGACGTCGCGCCTCATAATCTCTCGTCGCTTCCGGCTGGAGGCCAGGGTAGGAGCGACGCAAGTCGCGACCGCGCCGTGGCAACTGCCGGCGTACTCTTCAAGCAAGTGCAGAGCTTCCGCCCGCTACGCGGCCGGGTTACTTTCTTTTGCTAAGCCCAAAAGAAAGCTAACCAAAGAAAAGGGCTCTCCTTGCAAGGGCACAGGCCACGAGTGCGATGCTGTCGCCGGGATTTTTCGATAAGACGTCCCTGTCTTATCGAAAAACGGCGCACGTCCTGTGCGCCGCCCTCCGGGTCTACTGTTGACCGGCAAAGCGGCAAAACAGATCAAAATCTCGGCAACGGCAACGGCAACGGCAACGGCAACGGCAACGGCAACGGCAACGCGGTCGCTCTTGGGTAGGAGCGGCGTCCTACTGGATTTCCTTCGGTCACAAGCCGCGACCGGACCACTTCGATCTCGCCTCGCGACCAAATCGACACCGAGCACAGGCCCGGCCACCTCCCCATACCAAACCGTCTCCACCCCAATAAACCCCCGCCAATGCCTCCGTTCAGACACGAAGGTTTATTTCGTCCCCCCGCGCCGCGACAATAGCCACCCCGGCGGCGGCTCCCCGAACCAGCCGCGCCCCCAGTTCCACTCGTCCCCAGCCATTCCATCCCCCGCATCGCCTCAGGAGGCCCCGTGCCCATCGTTCGCATGACCGATCTCGATCTCGCCGGCAAGCGCGTGTTGATCCGTGAAGATCTCAACGTCCCCATCGACGATGGCCGCATCACCTCCGAACTGCGCATCCTCGCCGCGCTGCCGACGCTGAAGCTGGCATTGGAGAAGGGCGCGGCGGTGATGGTCACCTCGCACCTCGGCCGCCCCAAGGAAGGCCAGTGGAGCCAGGCCGATTCGCTGGCGCCGGTGGCGCAGCGCCTGTCGGAACTGCTCGGCATCGAAGTGCCCTTGATCAAGGATTGGGTCGGCGGCGTCGAGGTGCAGCCCGGTCAGCTGGTGTTGCTCGAGAACTGCCGCATGAACATCGGCGAAGGCAAGGACGACGAGGCGCTGTCGAAGCAGTACGCCGCGCTGTGCGACGTGTTCGTCATGGACGCCTTCGGCACCGCGCACCGCGCCCAGGCCTCGACCCACGGCGCGATCCGTTTCGCCAAGGTCGCCGCCGGCGGTCCGCTGCTGATGGCCGAGCTCGACGCGCTGGCCAAGGCGCTCGAACACCCGGCGCGTCCGCTGCTGGCCATCGTCGCCGGCTCCAAGGTGTCGACCAAACTCGAACTGTTGTCCTCGCTGGTGTCCAAGGTCGACCAGCTGATCGTCGGCGGCGGCATCGCCAACACCTTCATCGCCGCAATGGGCCACAGCGTCGGTAAGTCGCTGGTCGAGCCCGACCTGATCGACACCGCCAAGCAGATCATGGCCGACGCCAAGGCGCGCGGCGCCGACATTCCGGTGCCGACCGACGTCGTCGTGGCACCGGCGTTCGCCGCCGATGCACCGGCGACGGTCAAGGCCGTCGATGCGGTCGACGCCGGGGACATGATCCTCGACATCGGCCCCGACACCGCCGCGCGCTACGCCGAGCTGATCAAGAACGCCGGCACCGTGGTCTGGAACGGCCCGGTCGGCGTGTTCGAGTTCGACGCCTTCGGCCATGGCACGCAGACCTTGGCGCGCGCCATCGCCGCGTCGAAGGCGTTCTCGATCGCCGGCGGCGGCGACACCCTGGCGGCGGTCGACAAGTACGGCATCGCCGACGAGGTCAGCTATATCTCGACCGGCGGCGGCGCCTTCCTCGAGTTCCTCGAAGGCAAGGAACTGCCGGCGGTGACCGCGCTCAAGCAGCGCGCGGGCTGACCGTGGGCGCGCCGACCACCCTGTTCTTCGATCTCGACGGCACCCTGATCGATTCGGCCGAGGGCATCACCCGCAGCGTGTCGTACGCCTTCGAGCAGCTTGGGCATCCGGTGCCGTCGCAGGCGGAGTTGCGGGGCTGGATCGGTCCGGCCCTGCGCACCAGTTTCCTGCCGCTGCTCGGCGACGAGACCCGCGTCGAGCAGGCCGTGGCCTTGTATCTGGAACGCTATAGCCGCGAAGGCTGGACCGAGCTTTCGGTCTACGACGGCGTCGCCGAGATGCTCGACGCGGTCCACGGCGCCGGCCACCGCCTGGCCGTCGTCACCGCCAAGAACGAAGACAACGCGCGCAAGATCCTCGCCGGCCTGCCGTTCGGCGACCGCTTCGACGACGTCATCGGCTCCAGCCGCGACGGCCGTCTGACCCATAAGGTCGACCTGATCGCCGAAGCCTTGCGTCGTTTCGAACTGTCGGCGGAGCAGTGCCTGATGATCGGCGACCGGCGCATGGACATCGAAGGCGCGCGCGAGCACGGCATGCGCAACATCGGCGTGTTGTGGGGCTTCGGCAGCGAAGACGAACTGCGTGGAGCCGGCGCCCAGCACCTGGTCGCCGCGCCGGCGCAGTTGCCGGCCTTGCTCGCGGCCTGATCGGCCGCGCTGGCATCCGACGCGCGGCGGCCTTGGAGTAGGAGCGGCGCGAGCCGCGACCGCGCCGCCGCCCGTCGCGGTGCAAACGTCGAATCTCAAGTGTTTCGACGTAAGTGATGGGCATGGTTGCGCCGAAGCGCTCACGCTTGCATCGCCATCGGATCGATGGCGGTCACGGCTTGTGACCGAAGGAAATCCAGTAGGACGCCGCTCCTGCCCAGCAGCGGCGCCGCTGTTGTCCACGCATCACTCGTTCGCGCAACGCGTCGTGCGCTGCACCATCGTCGCGGCTGAATGCGCCCCGGCGACCTCGCAGATTCGCTCCGTCGCGTCGCCGGGATTGCGATTGCCGGTGCTTTACGCAGCGGCAAAACGGCCAATAGCGATAGCAATCACGATTTCGATAAGTGGATACAAGCTCGAACCTCCGATCGTGCCGCTGCGCTCGCGCGCTGGCATAAGGTGCCCGAGCGGCGAATGACGCCGCGCAATCGGGAGAGAAATCGCATGCGTCGTATCGGATTGTTCGCTGCCGTCATGGCGGTGGCGATGGTGGGTGGCGTGTCGTTCAATGCACTGGCCTACAACTGGCAGGGCACCTGGTACTACTACAACGCCGAAGGCGCGCAGGTCGGCAAGTGGACCGCCGGCTGCGGCGCCGCCGACGGCCGTTGGGGCCAGACCACCGAGAACAAGCGTTTCGTGCAGGGCTGCGCAGCCGAAAGCTGAGGCGTCGCGCATACGGTTCGCGGCGTTCGCGCCGCAGGAAAGCTCCGGTCTTCCGGGGCTTTCCTCTTTGCGCGAACGTCGCGGGGTTTCCAGCGCTCCGGCGAGGCATGGCCCGACGGAGTACGAATCAAGCAAGGGGAGAACGACGATGCGTCTTATCGCAACTGCAGTGGCGGCGGTGGTGCTGGGTGGATTGGTGCTGGCCGGCAGCGTCAAGGCCGCGCCTCCGTGGCAGGGTTATTCGATTCTGTATTTCAACGAAGCCGGCGAAGAAGTCGGCGGCGCGGTCGCCAGCTGCGGCGGCCAGTACAGCTCCTGGGGCGAGAGCACTGCGATCTTCCAGAAGCGGACCTGGTTCTGCGATTGATCGCAGGCCCGCAACGCAAGGGGGCGGCCGTCTTGGCCGCGCCCTTGCGCTGCACCGTCGTCGCACCGCATGCACGATGACATGCGCTTCGGCCGCATGGGTTCGACGCAAGCGGCGATGACTTCGCCGAGCATCGCGTCAATCGTGCCGAGGGCACATGAACGCATGCGCCGCGGGCTGTACGCTCGGCATCCATGAGCCTGCGCCGCTTTCTGCAACTCGATGTCTTCGCCCACCGCATCGGAGCGGGCAATCCGCTCGCGGTGGTGTTCGATGCGCAAGGCCTCGACAGCGAGGCGATGCAGTCGTTCGCGGCCTGGACGCACCTGCCGGAAACGATCTTCCTGTTGCCGCCCGAGCCAGGCGCCGATTATCGGGTGCGCATCTTCACCCCGCGCCAGGAGCTGTCGTTCGCCGGTCATCCCAGCATCGGCGCGGCCTGGGCGGTGCTCGACGCCGGACGCGTGTCGCCGCGCAGCGAAGCCTTGGTGCAGCAGTGCGCGGCCGGACATTTGCCGGTGCGCATCGTCCACGACGCGAACGGTTTGCGGGTCAGCATCCGCACGCCGCGCGCGCAGCGTTGCGTCACCGCTCACGACAAGCAGGCCTTGCTCGACGCGGCGTTGGCCGGAGTGCCATGGGGGCCGCTGGTGCCGGCGCTGTGGGACAACGGACCGCGTTGGTGGGTGGCCGAACTCGCCGATGCCGCCGCGGTACGCGGCATGCGCCCCGACTTGGCGGCGATCCAGGCCCTGAGCGGCGAGGATGCGCTGGGGCTGGCAGTGTTCGCGCGCACCCAGGAGCCCGGATTCGCCTACGCGGTGCGGGCCTTCTGCCCGAGCGACGGCATCGCCGAAGATCCGGTGACCGGCAGCGCCAATGCGGCGATCGCGACCGCCTTGCTCGCCGCCGGCCGTATCGAGGTGGGCGATGCCTACCAGATCAGCCAGGGGCGCGAGGTCGGCCGCGATGGCTGCATCGAGATCCGCATCGACGACGAACGCGAAGTGTGGATCGGCGGGCGCGTGCAAGCGGTGGTTCGCGGCACGGTCGAGTGGTGAAACCCGTTCGTGCGTAGTTTTGCCTTACGCCGATAACGCTTACCGCGTAGTTGTCGGAAACAAGAAAAACGCGCGGCGGGCCTCGGTCGCGCTGCGTCGGCATGGTCGCGATGGCCTAAGGGCGGCGCCGCAGAAGACACGTTCGGGTTGTGTTTCTGGATTCGCGTTCAGAACGCTTAAGGGCATAACCGTACGGTTACGCAGGGTCTTGTCCGTTGTTGCGCCGGTCGCGCGTTTCCGCACTGATTGATGAACGAAAATCACCCTTTCTCACCCGTTTAACCGGCCATCGGAAATATGCGCACGTCGCTATATAAACGTGATGAACGTCACATTTTATAAACGATGAATCGGAGCAGCCTTGACCCACTACACACCAGAACGGCAACTGTAAGTGTGATAGGGGAGCTTGCCGGTATCGCGACCTAGCGAACGCAGGCGTAGCGACACATTCGCGCACGAGGCAGCTCAGGCTGCATTCGGAGGAACGCAATGGAATCTCAAAGCATTCGTAAAGCCCTTTCCTACAGCCTGCTTGCAGCCTGCATCCTGACGGTCACGGTATCGACCACGGGTTGCTCGGGCTCGGGCGGCGTCAAATCGAGTTTCAATCCTAATCCCGGGGGGGGCGGCGACGGGGGTGGCGGTTCGGGCGGCGGCGGCTCAGGAGGCGGCGGCACGGGTGGTGGAGGTTCCGGCGGCGGTGGCTCGGGCGGTGGCGGCTCTGGCGGTGGCGGTTCCGGCGGCGGTGGCCCGGGCACTCCCGGTGGCCCCGGCACGCCTGGCGGTCCCGGCAATCCTCCCGGCAGCACCACCACTCCGCCCGGCGGCGTAGTCGGCTCGGTCGTCACCACCGGTGGCGGACTGATCAGCGGCGTAGGCGGCGCGATCAGCGGACTGGGCGCGCAAATCCCGAATCAGGCTCTGCTCGGCGGCAGCACTCCGACCACGCGGGGGCTGGGCACTGTGGTCGACGATGTCGGCGACACGATCACCGCGCTCGGTCAAGCGACCAGCAGCGGTCTCGGCCAGATCGGCAATATCTCCAATCCGGTCGGCACGACCGCGGCCGGCGTCGACAACGTAGTGGTCAACGTCGGTACCACCGTCGACGACCTCGGCAAGACGGTCGCGACCGTGGGCGCCTTCCAGGGCTCGCCGATCCAGCCCCTGACCAGCACCGCCGGTGCCTTGGTCTCTGGCGTCGGCACGCAGGTCAAAGGCTTGGCGCCGAAGGTCGGCGGACTGATCGAAGGTCCGAGCGGACAGGCGCTGACCGGCGCGCTCAGCAACGTGCTGACCCCGGTTGCCGGTATCGGCCAAGCCAACGGCGGCACCGCGGGCGGCAGCGGCGGCAGCAACCTTGTCGCGAATGTCTCGCGTAGCGTGGGCGGCACGACCAGCGGCGTGGCCGCTGCGGGCGGCACGGTCGGCGCGCAGCTCAGCGGTCTTCCGATTCCGGGCGGCGCAACCGGCGTGCTCGGTGGCGCGGTACAGGGCGTCAGCGGCAACCTCGGCACGGTCGGCGCGGGCATCACCGCAGGCATGGGCAATGCCGGCAGCATCGCCAATCCGGTCGGCGTGACCGCAGCTGGCGTGACCAGCGGCGTCGCCGGTCTTGGCGGCACGGTCGGCGGCGTGGGCTCGGCATTGGCCAGCACCGGCGCTACCACGCCGTTGGCGCCGGTCACCGGCTTGGTCGCCGGCGCGGTGACCAGCGTCGGCGGTGGCGTGACCACGGTCGGCACGACGGCGACCGCGGCGGTCAATGGTCCTTTGCAGCCGGTTACCCAGGGGCTGAGCACGGTCGTCAACGGCGTGGCCGGGGCGACCGGGCTCAATGGCACCAGCACCGGCAGCGGCCTGCTCGGCGGCACCACCAACCAAGGTGGCCTGCTCGGTACCGGTCTGCTCAAGAAGAAGCCTTGAACGCAAGTTTGTGATGCAACGCGCGGGAACGGGCACAGGCCCGTTCCCGTCGCGCAACAACGGCGTATGGTGAACGCATGAGTCTTGGGGAGGCGCGTTCCGCCGCATGGCGGACGCGCCATTCCAATGCCGACCTTCCGCTGGATGGACCACGCTAAACGCAGGGGCGCGTGCATGCGAACAGGCCTTTCGGGAAAACGCTACCTACTCGCGCTGACGGTCACCGCGCTTTTGTATTCGACCTTGCCGGCGTATTCCCAGGATCGCCTGCCGACCGGCAACCCGCTGCAGACCCTGCCGCAGGCACCGTTGCCGAAGACCGACCCCAAGGTCAGCACCACGGTCGCACCGCAACAGAATCCCGAAATGGCTGCTTTGCTGGCGTTGCAACTCACGCCGAGCAAATTCGACGTGTCCGGCGTCAAGGCGATCCCGTTCGAGCAGGTCGCGGCGGTGTTCAGTCCGCTCGCCGGCAAGAGCATCACCGTCGCCGAATTGCTGCAGGCGGCCGAAGCCTGCAGCAAGCTGTATCGCGAACACGGCTACGCGCTGTCGTTCTGTTATGTGCCCACCCAGGATTTCGCCAATGGCGTGGTCCGCGTGATCGCGGTCGAAGGCTATGTCGCCGAGCTGCGCCTGAGCGGCAAGCCGGGCAAGCTCGAGCGCAAGATCCGCGCGATCGCCCAACACATCCTCGACGACCGGCCGTTGCGCCAGGCCACCTTCGAGCGCTACTCGCAGATCCTGGGCTTCCTGCCCGGCGCGAAGATGGCGATCAACGTGCCCGCGCCGACCACCACCGACGGCGCGACCGCGCTGGAGCTCAACGTCGGCGGCAAGCGCTACGACGCCACTTGGGCGCTGGAGTTCAACCATCCCGGCACCCAGGGGCTGATGAATCTGCAGCTCAATGCGCTGACGCCGCTGGCCGAACAGTGGACCTTGTCGACCCTGTATCCCGACGGTCGCGGCGACGAGCGTTTCTACGGCGCCGGCTATTCGCAGTTGTTCGGCAGCGACGGCTGGATCGGTCGTGTCGACGGTTCGCGTTATCGTGGCGAGCCGGCCAGCCGCACGCCACTGCCGGATTTCCTCGATCACCGCGTCGAACAGGACCGCCTCGCGTTCGCTGCGCGTTATCCATGGCTGCTGCGCAACGAGCGCTCGATCTTCATCGGCGCCGGCATCTACGGTGCCGATCAGGTCGATGCCTACCGCAACACTGCGACCGGTGCGATCCTGCAACAACGCTCCAAGACCCGCGTGTTGCAGGCGAGCTTGGATTACACCAAGGCCAAGAAGAACAGCGCTCGCCAAATCAGCCTGTCGATCGCGCGCGGCCTCGATGCCTGGGGCGCCTCGGCGAGCACGGTGACCAACGTCGCGGGCGTCGAATTCGCCTCGCCGAACGATGTTTCGTTTCGGCGCTACAACCTCGGTTACGCGCAGAGCCGAAGCTGGGCCGAACAGCGTTACCTCGCGATCCTGCGCGGCACCGCCCAGTACAGCCGCAACCGCTTGCCGTCGTCCGAGCAGATCAGCTTCGGCGCCTCGCGTTTCGCCTTGGCCTACGACCCGGGCGAAGTGTCGGCCGACAAGGGCTGGGGGTTGTCGCTGGAACTCAGCCGCAACTACCGCCCGCAGTCGCGCTGGTTGAAATCGGTGTCGCCTTACCTGGTGGTGCAACACGCGCAAGTCTCGATGACCGAAGGCCGCCCGCCGATCGACAAACTCGGCTCGGTCGGGCTCGGCATCCGTCTGTCCGACAACCGCCACTACAACGTCGATTTCGCTTACGCCCGACCGACCGCGGACCTGCCGCTGGAGGCCGACGACCGCAAGGCACGCTGGAATCTGAGTTTCTCTTATCAGTTGCAGTAGCGGTGCGGGGCTGTGCGAGTCGTCCTCCTCTTGTAGGAGCGGCGTGAGCCGCGACCGCGGAGTCTCGACCTCGCGCCGATATCGGTCGTTGCCTTGGGGTAGGAGCGACGCGAGTCGCGACCGCGTTCTGACGGCGTCGCGGCGCCTCGACCAAGCAATATCTAGATCAAACGCTAAAAGCTTCCGCCACTAAAGCGGCGGGTTACTTTCTTTTGCTAAGCCCAAAAGAAAGGTAACCAAAGAAAAGGGCTCTCCTTGCAAGGGCACAGGCCACGAGTGCGATGCTGTCGCCGGGATTTTTCGATAGGACATCCTTGTCCTATCGAAAAACGGCGCACGTCCTGTGCGCCGCCCTCCGGGTCTACTGTTGACTGGCAAAGCAGCAAAGCAGCAAAGCAGCAAAGCAGATCAAAATCTCGGCAACGGCAACGGCAACGGCAACGGCAACGGCAACGGCAACGGCAACAGAAGCTATGGCCGTTGCTGTTGCCGTTGCTCTGATTTAGCCGTGCGCCGTCTCGCCCTCGCGAAGGCAATCGAAGACCCGAAGGGCGGCCTGCATGGATGCAGGCCGTTTTTCATCGGGACAGGGATGTCCCGTATGAAAAATCCTTGCGTTGGCATCGCGCGTGCGGGCCTGTGATTCAAAGAAAAGCATTTTTCTTTGGTTAGCTTTCTTTTGTTGCTTATGACAAAAGAAAGTAACCCGCCGCTTTAGTGGCGGAAGCTTTTGGCGTTTGATCTTGGTATTGCTTGATGGATGCGCCGCAAGACCATTACGGCGCGGTCGCGGCTTGTGACCGAAGTAAATCCAGTAGGACGCCGCTCTTGCCCCTGCGAAAGCTTGTCGCTTCTATGGGCGTCATCGGCGTTGCGATGGCTGCGCGTCCAGCGGTCGCGACTCACGTCGCTCCTACATGAACCCTACCGAAGCGACGAAGCAAGGACGTGCCCCAAGCCGCCCAGCGCAACCCTCACCCTTGATCGAACAAATGCTGCAACACCGCCTCGCCATAGCGATCCAACTTGCTGGCCCCGATCCCGGGAATACGCGCCAATTCGTCGAGATCGTCCGGCGCATGCTCGGCGATCGCGCGCAAGGTGCTGTCGTGGAAGATCACATAGGCCGGGACGTTCTGCTCGCGCGCCGTTGTCGAACGCCACTCGCGCAGCGCGTTGAAACGCACCAGCGATTCCGGGTCGAGGTCGATCATCGGCGCCGCACTCGCACCGCCGCGGGACTTGCGCGCGCCGCCTGCGGCCTTCGGTGCCTCGGTGCGGAAGCGCAGGCTGCGTTCGCCGCGCAGCACCGGGCCGCTGTCGGCGGTCAGGCGCAGGGCGCCATGGCGCTCGATGTCGGCTTCGAGCAGCCCGCCGGCCACCAGCTGGCGGAATACGCTGCTCCATTGCTTGGCGTCGAGGTCGCTACCGATGCCGAAGGTGCTGAGCTGTTCGTGATTGAAGCGGGTGATCTTCTCGGTCTGCGCGCCGCGCAATACGTCGATGACGTGGCCGGCGCCGAAGCGTTGGCCGGTGCGGTAGACGCAGGACAGCGCCTTGCGTGCGGCCTCGGTGCCGTCCCAGCTTTGCGGCGGCTCCAGGCAGTTGTCGCAATTGCCGCAGCCGCCCGGGTGCGGTTCGCCGAACCACCCCAGCAGGCTCTTGCGCCGGCATTCGGTGGATTCGCAGAACCCCAGCAGGGAATCGAGTTTGCGCAGTTCCAGTCGCTTGCGTTCTTCGCCGGCCTCGCCTTGCTGGATCAGCTGGCGCAGGTTGACCACATCGCCGAGGCCGTAGCACAGCCAGGCCTCGGCCGGTTCGCCGTCGCGGCCGGCGCGGCCGGTTTCCTGGTAATACCCCTCGATCGACTTGGGCAGGTCGACGTGGGCGACGAAACGCACGTCGGGTTTGTCGATGCCCATGCCGAAGGCGATGGTGGCGACCATGACCACGCCGTCTTCCTGCAGGAAACGGCGCTGGTTGCCGGCGCGCAGCGAGGCGTCCATGCCGGCGTGGTAGGGGAGGGCGCGGATGCCGGCGGCGACCAGTTGCTCGGCGATCGATTCCACGCGCTTGCGCGAGAAGGCGTAGACGATGCCGCTGTCGCCGCGATGCGCGCTGAGGAAATCGAGCAGCTGGCGGGTGCCGTTGTCTTTGTGGACGACGCGGTAGCGCAGGTTCGGCCGGTCGAAGGAACTGACGAAGCGGCGCGCGTCTTCCAGGTTCAGGCGTTCGGCGATCTCGCGCTGGGTCGGCGCGTCGGCGGTCGCGGTCAGGGCGATGCGCGGGATGTCCGGCCAACGCTCGTGAAGGATGGTCAGTTCGCGGTATTCGGGGCGGAAGTCGTGGCCCCATTGCGATACGCAGTGGGCCTCGTCGATCGCGAACAGCGAGATGCGCGCGCGGTCGATCAGCGACAGGCAACGCGGGCTCAGCAGGCGCTCGGGAGCGACGTACAGCAGGTCGAGTTCGCCGTCGAGCAACTGCCGCTCGACCGCCGCGGCTTCGGCGGCGTCGAGGGTGGAGTTGAGGTAGGCCGCGCGCACGCCGAGCTGGCGCATCGCCTCGACCTGGTCCTGCATCAGTGCGATCAGCGGCGAAATGACCAGGCCGCAGCCATCGCGCAGCAAGGACGGGATCTGATAGCACAGCGACTTGCCGCCGCCGGTCGGCATCAGCACCAGGGCGTCGCCGCCGTCGATCACGTGTTGGACGATTTGGGCTTGTTCGCCGCGGAACGCGGTATGGCCGAAAACGCGATGGAGGAGTTCGAGTGCGGGCTGCTGCATGCGCCTAGTCTAGCGGCGCGGCGTCGCAGACGGTCGCGACGAGGCCGCGAGCGCCGCTGAAACGCGGTCGCCGTCGTGGCGCGCCAGGGCCGCGGCTCAGCGCGAGCGCCGCTTGATGTGCCAGACGTTGCAGATCTTGTCGTTACGGACCTGATAAATCGTCAACCCGTCGACGGTCTTGCCGTCGGCGGTGCCGGTGACGCGTTCGCGCGCCACCACCATGTCGTCCAGCGATTGCAGACCCAGGATCTCGACCCGCGGATGCGGGCGCTTGGCGAAGGCGGCGCGGTAATAGCGCGAACGCGCCTGCGGCGTGGCCTCGGCGATGAGGGGCTGGCCGGGCAGGGGTTCGTCGTCGCCGCGGCGCCAGGCGCCGGCATCGGCGGTGGCCTGGGCCAGGAAAGCCTCGGCGTCGGCGTCGTTCCAGGCCTGGACGTAGCGGCGGACCACGACTTCCTGGGCGTCGTCGGCGGCGACGATGGCGGCGACGGCGGCGCCCGCCGATAGCGCCGACAGTGCGATCAGCAGGATTGGCATCCGCTTCATGGCCGCGCCCCGGCGGCGGCGGCCGAGACGACCGCATCGGCGGGGCGGGCGATTTTCTGCAGAGGCCACAGGTCGAGGACGCGACCGTCGCGGACGCGCAGGATCGCCAACATCTCGTAGGTCTCACCGGCGGCGGCCGAGGTGCCGCGGGTGCGGATGCGCTCGTGGGTCACGACCAGGTCGCCGACGGCGAAGGCATCGAGCAGGTCGACTTGCACCGAGGGGCCGTCCGCATAAAGCGCCCGATAGGTCTTGGCGCGGCTGGCCTCGTCGACGACGGCGCGCGAGGGCAGGTCGGCCAGTTGGTGCGGGTCTTCGGCGCGGCGGAAGTGGCGGGCATCGGCGGCGAACAGGGCGAGGAAGCGTTCGGCGTCGGCGCGGTTGTTGGCCTCGACCAGCGCACGCGCGGTGGCCACGGCGCCGGCAGCCTGCGGCCGGTTGTCGGCGGTTTCCTTGCCGACGTGCCACAGGTCTTCGATCAGGCCGTCGCGGACCCGGTACACCACCATCAGGACCTGCGGCTCGGCGCGCTTGGGGTCGGCGATGTGGACCCGGGATACCACCAGTTCGCCGAGCGCGATCATGCGGGTCTGCTCGATATGCGGGGTGTCGGGTTGCGCCATGGCCTTGGCGAAATGCGCGCGCAGGCGCTCGGCGCCGTACATCTGCTCCAGGCGCTTGCCGACCAGGGCGTGCGGGTCGGCGGGCAGGCCGAAGATCTGCGCCTGCGGGGCGTACAGGGCGAGGAAGGCTTCCAGGTCGTTGCGGTTGAGCGCGTCGAAGTCGGCGGCGACGACGGCGGCCGGGTCGGCCGCGGAGCCGGCCCCGGCCCCGGCCGGGATAAAGCTCATCAGAGCCAGCGAAAGCACGAGCGTGAATCGACGTTGCATGGCGGTGCTCCGGAGAGAGAGGCGAGATCTGTTTGCCCAAGCTCGGCTTTTGGCAGATAGTCCTGCCGCGGGCGGTGGCGACCGGTCCGGGCGCTGCCCGGCGTGGGTTTCGGACTAGGCTAGGAGCGGGTGGGGCGGCCGACAACGCGAAAATCGCGCCAGATACATAAGGTCAGATTATGGATATACCGACATTGCCGCCGCTCAGCGCGATCCGCGCCTTCGAGGCCGCCGCGCGCCTGCAGAGCTTCACCCGCGCCGCCGAGGAACTGGACATGACCCAGGCTGCGGTCAGTTACCAGATCAAGCGTTTGGAACAGCGGCTGGGCCTGGTGTTGTTCCAGCGCCTGCCGCGCAAGGTGGTGCTGACCCGGGCCGGCGAGCGGTTGGCGCCGACGGTGCTCGACAGCTTCCAGGCGCTACGTTCGGCCTTCGCCCAAAGCCAGGCGCGCTCCGAAGCCGAACTGGCGATCACCTCGCTGCCGACCATCGGCGCCAATTGGCTGGTGCCGCGCCTGGGCGGGTTTCAGCTGGTGCATCCGCGGTTGGCGGTGCGCCTGGACACCGGCGTGCCCCTGGTCGACCTGGCCCAGGGCGAGTTCGACGTCGGCATCCGCAACGGCCGCGGCGAATGGCCAGGATTAAGCGCGCATTTCCTGTTGCCGGGCCTGTTCACGCCGCTGTGCAGCCCGGACCTGATCGAAAGCGGTGCGCTGCGGACGCCGGCGGATCTGTTGAGGCTGCCGCGGATCGGACGCGAACGCTGGTGGCGCAGTTGGTTGGAGGCGGCGGGTGTCGGCGACGCCGATCTGTCGGCGCGGCCCGGGGTCGAACTGGGGGTCGAGCAATACGAAGTGACCGCGGCGATCGCCGGGCACGGCGTGGCGATCACCTCGCCGCTGTTCTTCCGCAGCGAACTCGCCTCGGGGCGGTTGGTGCAGCCGTTCGAACTGGTGCTGCGCGACGAGCGCGACTACTGGCTGGCCTATCCCGAGGTGCGCCGCGGCAGCGCCAAGATCCGCGCCTTCCGCGATTGGTTGCTGGCGCAGGCCCAGGCCGACGCGCAGGGCTGGGACGGCGGCGGCCCGCGCTGAGGCCGGCGACCGACCACGAAAAACCCCTGTCCCGCAGAGCGAAACAGGGGTTCGGTACAGCGCGGCGGGCCGGCACGGACGCTCCGCGCCGGCCTGCCTTCAACGGTTTACTGCAGCAGCGAACGCAGCATCCACGCATACTTCTCGTGGGTCTGCAGACGCTGGGTCAGCAGGTCTTCGGTCGGCGCGTCGTCGACGTCGTCGGCCTGGTCGAGTACCTTGCGCGCGGTGCGGCACACGGCTTCGTTGCCGACCACGAGCTGGCGGACCATCTCGCGCCAGTCGGCGCTGTCGGTCAGGCCCGGCTCTTCGGTGATCGAGGACAGCTTGACGAATTCGGCGTAGGAACCCGGTGCGTTGAAGCCCAGCGCGCGGATGCGCTCGGCGATGTCGTCCAGCGCGGTCCACTGCTCGGTGTACTGGGTTTCGAACATGACGTGCAGGGCGTTGAACATCGGGCCCGTCACGTTCCAATGGAAGTTGTGGGTCTTCAGGTACAGGGTGTAGCTGTCGGCCAGGAAGCGCGACAGACCTTCGGCGATCTTCTTGCGATCGCCCGACGAGATCCCGATATCGATCGAGGGTGCGCTGTCGGCGGCCGACGGCGACGCGGCCGGGGCGACCGACACCTTGTCCGATTTGGTCTTGTCCGTTTTGCTGGTCTTGGCGGGCTTGTTGGGCTTGGCCATATGCGACTCCTTCTCCGATGCGGGCGATCGAACGGTTTCGATCGGGGGTTTTTTGAACAATGCGGCGACAATAGGCGCAGTCGGCCGCGAAGTGAAATGGTTTGTGCCTAGCGTTGCGATACGAACGATCTATCGATGAAGAGTACCGATTCCAATCAGTCTAGCCACGAGAATGCTAGTGCCGCGTTACGACAGGCGCGGCATGCGATCGATGGCGCCTTGAGCCGCGACCGCGGTCGCTTGCACGGCCTGTGGTCGCGCTGGAGCGGCAAGCCCGGCGACGAGCGCGCGCGCGCTGCATTCGCGCAGGCCCTGGCGGCATCGGTGGCGCAGCGCGAAGCGCGGGCGGCCTCGCTGCCGCGCGTGCCGGTCGACCCGGGTTTGCCGATCGCGGCCGAAGCCGGGCGCATCGTCGAGTTGATCCGCAAGCATCCGGTGGTGGTGATCGCCGGCGAGACCGGCTCGGGCAAGACCACCCAGTTGCCGAAGCTATGCCTGGCCGCCGGGCGCGGCGCCGCCGGCATGATCGGCTGCACCCAGCCGCGCCGCATCGCCGCGCGCGCGGTGGCCCGGCGCGTGGCCGAGGAATTGCAGACGCCGCTCGGCGAGACCGTCGGCTACCAGGTCCGCTTCAACGACAACGTCGGCGAGCGTACCGCGATCAAGTTCATGACCGACGGCATTCTGCTGGCGGAGATCCAGTCCGACCGCTGGCTGTCGGCCTACGACACGATCCTGATCGACGAGGCCCACGAACGCAGCCTCAACATCGATTTCCTGCTCGGCTATCTGAAGCAACTGCTGAAGAAGCGGCCCGACCTGAAGATCATCGTGACCTCGGCGACCATCGACACCGAGCGCTTCGCCGCGCATTTCGACGGTGCGCCGGTGGTCAGCGTGGAGGGCCGCGGCTATCCGGTGACGGTGCGCTACCGGCCGCTGGAAGGCGAGGGCGAGAGCCAGGCCGACGGCCGCGTGCGCGAGGCCCGCCAGGGCGAACGCAGCGTCAACGACGGCATCGTCGCGGCCTGCGACGAAATCACCCGCGAGGACCCGCGCGGCGACGTGCTGATCTTCCTGTCCGGCGAGCGCGAAATCCGCGACGCCCACCAGGCGCTGGAGCGGCGCAAGTACCGCGAGACCGAAGTGCTGCCGCTGTACGCGCGGCTGTCGGTGCGCGACCAGGACCGGGTGTTCAACCCCGGGCCGAAGCGCCGCATCGTGCTGGCGACCAACGTCGCCGAGACCTCGCTGACGGTGCCGCGGATCCGCTACGTGGTCGACCCGGGCCTGGCCCGGGTCAAGCGTTACAGCCCGCGCGGCAAGCTCGATCGTTTGCACATCGAGCCGGTCTCGCAGGCCAGCGCCGACCAGCGCAAGGGCCGCTGTGGCCGCATCAGCGAAGGCACCTGCTACCGCCTTTACAGCGAGGCCGATTTCGAGTCGCGGCCGCGTTACACCGACCCGGAAATCCGCCGCGCCGCCCTGGCCGGGGTGATCCTGCGCATGCTGTCGCTGGGCCTCGGACATATCGAGGACTTTCCGTTCCTGGAACCGCCGGACGGCCGAGCCATCGCCGACGGCTGGCAACAGCTGTCGGAGCTCGGCGCGGTCGGCGAGGACAAGAAGCTCACCGCCACCGGCCGGACCATGGCGCGCTTGCCGGTCGACGTGAAACTCGCGCGCATGTTGGTGGCGGCCAATGCCCACGGCTGCCTGCGCGAGATGATCGCGATCGCCGCCTTCCTCGGCATCCAGGACCCGCGCGAGCGTCCGTCCGATCAGCGCGCGGCCGCCGACAATGCGCATGCCGAGTTCGCCGACCCGCGTTCGGAGTTCGTCGGCATCCTTAAATTGTGGGACGCCTACCAGGGCGCCCACGAAGAGCTGACCCAATCCAAGCTGCGCAGCTGGTGCGAGAAGCATTTCCTCGGCTTCCTGCGCATGCGCGAGTGGCGCGAGCTGCACCGGCAGTTGAAGCTCGTGTGCGAGGAGACGGGGCTTGGGACTCGGAACTCGGGACTCGATCAGCCTGGTGCCGCGGCTTCTACGAATCCCGAGTCGCCGGTCCCGAGTTCCGAGGGCTACGCCAGACTGCACCGCGCCCTGATCGCCGGCCTGCCGACCCAGATCGGTTTCCGCGCCGACCGCGGTTTCTACGACGGCCCGCGCGGGCGCAAGTTCCAGTTGTTCCCCGGCTCCCCGCTGGCCAAGAAGCCGCCGCCGTGGGTGTTGTCGGCGACCCTGCTCGACACCGAGCGGGTGTGGTCGATGACCAACGCCACGATCGAGCCGGACTGGGCGATCCAGGAACTGCCGCATCTGCTCGCGCGGCGCCATCACGACCCGCGCTGGGCGCGCTCGCAAGGGCGGGTGGTCGGCAGCGAACAGATCAGTCTGTTCGGCCTGGTGCTCGCGCCGAAGCGGCCGATCCATTACGGCGCGCTGTACCCGGAGGAAAGCCGCGCGATCTTCGCCCGCGACGCCCTGGTGACCGGCGAGATCAACACCCGCTCCGCGTTCCTGGCGCGCAACCTCGCCACCCTGGCCAAGGCCCACGACGAAGAAGCCAAGCAACGCCGCGCCGGCCTGGTGGTCGACGAGGAATGGATGGCGCAGTGGTACCTCGACCGCCTGCCGGCGCAGGTCCACAACGTGCAGGCGCTGGATGCCTGGTACCACAAGCTGCCGGCGGGGGAAAAAGCCAAGCTGGAATGGTCGAACGCCGATCTGATGATCGGCGGCGAAAGCGAGGCCGCGCGGTTCCCGCCGTATCTGCAGCTCGGCAATGCGCGGCTGGCGGTGAGCTATCGCTTCGAGCCGGGCGCGGCCGACGACGGCATGACCCTGGCGGTGCCGTTGCACCTGCTCAACGCACTCGACCCGGCGCAGCTGTCGTGGCTGGCGCCGGGGTTCGTCGCCGACAAGGCCGCGGCCCTGATCAAGAGCCTGCCGAAGATCCTGCGCCGCAACTTCGTGCCGGCGCCGGATTTCGCCAAGGCCTTCCATGAGGCGCACGCCAAACCCGAGGCCGACGACCTGGTCGGCACGCTCGCGCGTTTCCTGCGCAAGCTGACCGGGGTCGAGGTGGCGGCGACGGATTTCGATCCGGCTTCGATCGAGCCGCATCTGCGCATGAACCTGCGTCTGCTCGAGCTCGCCGATGCGCGTGCCGACAAGGGCGCCGGCAAGGCCCAGGCCGCGGTGGTGCTGGCGGAGTCGCGCGATCTCGATGAGCTGCGCGCGCGCTTCGGCGAGCGTGCGGCGCGTGCCTTCGCCGCGCGCGCCGCCGACGGCCTCGGCCAGCGTGGCCTGACCGCGTTCCCGGAGCAGGCGATCCCGATGTCGGTGCCGGGCGCGGCCGGCGTGCCGGCGTTTCCGGCCTTGCACGACGACGGCGACACGGTCTCGTTACGTGTGCACGCCGAGCGCGAGGCCGCGTTGCGGGCGCATCCGGGCGGGGTGCGGCGCCTGCTGGCACTGGCGATGGCCGACAAGCTCAAGCAGGCGCGCAAGCAACTGCCGGTGCAGGCCAAGACCGGCTTGTTGTACGCGGCGATCGAATCGGCCGCGCCGCGCCAGAACGGCCTGCGCGACAGCGACCGGCTGCGCGAGGATCTGGTCGACGGCGCCCTGCAGTCCCTGCTCGGCGACGATGCCGAACTGATCGCGGTGCGCGATGCGGCGGCCTTCGAGGCCCGTCGCGAGGCGGTCGCGCGCAAGCTGTTCCCGGAGGCGACCGAACGCCTGGCCCAGGCCGAAGCCATCCTGAGCGCGGTCGCCGAGGTGCGTTCGCGCCTGGAGTCGTCGTTGATGGGCTGGGCCAGCGGCAACCTCGACGACATGCGTGCGCAGCTCGCGCGGCTGACACCGCCCGGCTTCCTGCGCAATGTCGCCACCGCGGCCTTGGCGGAGTACCCACGCTATCTGAAGGCCTTGGCGGTGCGCAGCGAGCGCGCCTTGCGCGATCCGGTGCGCGACCAGGCGCGGATGCTCGAGCTCAAGCCCTTCGTCGAGGCCTTCGATGCCGCGAATGCCGCCGGCCGGGCCGAGGCTGCCGGCTGGCAGGCGCTGCGTTGGGAGATCGAGGAGCTGCGGGTGTCGCTGTTCGCCCAGGAACTGGGCGTGCGCGGCGGCGTGTCGCCGAAGAAGCTCGCGCAACGACTGGCGTCGCTGCGCGCTTGAGCCGTTGGCAGAAGCGCGCCTTCGGGCGCGCCGCGCTCAGTCGAGGCGGCGGACCTTGGCCTTCGGCGTCTGCCCTTCGACTTCCAGGAACCAGCCGCCCATCAGGCCGGGCTTGATGGTGACCTTCGGCGGTGGCACCGGCTTGCCGAGGAACAGCGAGCCTTCGGTCACCCGCCAGCGCTGGCCGTTTTCGAGTTCGAACACGGTGCCGATCGACCAGCCGCGGAACTCGCCCTTGAGCGCGCTGTGCACCGGTTCCACGTCGCCGCG
This sequence comes from Lysobacter sp. ESA13C, assembly GCF_019970005.1. Classification (NCBI taxonomy): domain Bacteria; kingdom Pseudomonadati; phylum Pseudomonadota; class Gammaproteobacteria; order Lysobacterales; family Lysobacteraceae; genus Lysobacter; species Lysobacter sp. ESA13C. The sequence goes on from NZ_JAHXYK010000005.1 coordinate 63,724, forward strand.
GTCGAGCAGCCCCTTGCGTTCCGAACGCACCGCCTTGGTGGCCTCGGCGACGGCCGCAGTCTGCTCCTGCGACAGCAGTTCGTTGAGCAGGGCCAGTTGCTGCGGCGACAGGGTGTCGAGCCCGGTGGCCTTCATCTGTTCGGCATTGAAGCGTTGTTCGACCGCGACATAGGGACGCTCGGCACCGAACGCGGCGGGCGCGATCGCGAGCAGGACGGCAACGGTCAACGAGGACAGCACACGCATGTCGGACTCCGGACGGGGCAGCGGCGAAACGGCGAAGGAGAACGCCCGCGCGCCGACGCCGTGGGGCGTGGGCGAGCGGGCGGCATTCATTACTTGACGCGGGTGACCTTGGCGCGGGTGTTGTAGCCGTCGACCGAGAGGAACCAGGCGCCGCCGATCACGCTGGGGTTGATGCGCACCTGCGGCGAATCCAGGTGCACGCCGGGCAGGTCGACGCCGTCGACCTGGCGCCATTCCTGGCCGTTGTCGAGCACGTAGACCTGGCCCTGGCCGTAGCCGTCGAACTTGCCGTTGAGGCGGGCGACCACCGCTTCGCGCGAGCCCGAACCGAGGAAACCGCGGTTCTCGTGCTTGACCAATTCGCGGGTTTCTTCTTTGGCCTTGACCACGGCCTTGCTGGTCTCGGCGTCGAGGGTGCGGTTGAGCCAGGCGTTCAGATTGGCGAGCTGTTCCGGGCTGAGCTGGTCGAGACCGGCGGCCTTGAACTGTTCGGCGCTCATCTGTTGTTCGATCTTGGACTGGGCGAGGGCGGCCGGCGCGCTCAGCGCCAGGGCGATCGCGACACCAGCGGCGATCAGCAAGGGACGCAATGCGGAAGGGTGAATCGCGGACATCGTGCTGTTCCTCGGGGCGGTTGCTCGCTAGTGTAGTCGCTCGTCCCTTGCGCTTCGAACCTCTTCTCCCCCGTTGTGAACGCGTCTCCCGCCGAGTCCCGCCATTCCCCTGCCGACGTGCTGGCTCTGCCTGCGGCGGCGATCATCGCCGGGCCCTTGCGCAAGGCGCTGGAAGCCGCTGCGCAGAGGCCGGAGGCCGGCGAGGGCGCACTCGATTCGCCGGCCGTCATCGCCGCCACCCTGGACGCGCTGGCCCTGCTCGATGCCGACAGCGACACGGTCGCGGCGGCGATCCTGCACGCCTACCCGGGCTGGGCGAAGGCGCTCGGGCCGGGCTTCGAACGCGAGCATCCCCTGTTGGCGGCCTTGCTCGACGGCCAGCGCGCCGCCGGCCAGGTCTGGGCGCTGCATGCCGAACAGGGCCGGCGCTCGGGTACCGAGGGCCTGCGCCGATTGCTGCTGGCGATCGTGCGCGACCTGCGGGTGGTGCCGATTCTGTTGGCGCGGCAACTGGCGCGCATGCGCCATGCCGAACGCCTGCCGCCGGACACCCGCCGCGAATTGGCGGCGCTGACCCGCGACATTCATGCGCCGCTGGCCAACCGGCTCGGCATCTGGCAGCTCAAGTGGGAGCTCGAAGACCTGGCTTTCCGCTACCTGGAGCCGCAGACCTACCAGAAGATCGCGCGCCTGCTCGACGAGAAGCGCGGCGACCGCGAGCGCTACATCGAGCAGGTCAAGCGCACCCTGCGCGAGGCGATGGCCGCGCAGGGCCTCAAGGCCGAAGTCGCGGGCCGGCCCAAGCACATCTACAGCATCTGGAAGAAGATGCAGCGCAAGGACGTGCCGATCGGCGAGCTCTACGACCTGCGCGCGGTGCGGGTCATGGTCGAGGACCTGGCCTCGTGCTACGCCGCGCTCGGCGTGGTGCACGCGCAGTGGACGCCGATCCCGAGCGAGTTCGACGACTACATCGCCCGGCCCAAGCGCAACGACTACCGTTCGCTGCACACCGCCGTGGTCGGGCCCGAGGGCAAGACCCTGGAAGTGCAGATCCGCACCGAAGAGATGCACCGCCAGGCCGAACTCGGCGTGGCCGCGCACTGGAAGTACAAGGAAGTCGGCAGCCACAGCGCCGACGCCGCGTTCGACCGCAAGATCGCCTGGATGCGGCGCCTGCTCGACAGCAAGAGCGAAGGCGGCAGCGACGGCGCCGACGCCGCGCTGGCGAGCGAGCTGGACACCGAGTTGGTCGAGGACCGGGTCTACGTGCTGACGCCGAAGGGCGAGGTGATCGACCTGCCGACCGGCGCCACCCCGCTGGATTTCGCCTACCACGTGCACACCGAGGTCGGGCACCGCTGTCGCGGCGCCAAGGTCGACGGCCGCATCGTGCCGCTCGACCACAAGCTGCGCAGCGGCGACCGGGTCGAGATCCTGACCGCCAAGACCGGCGAGCCGCGCCGCGACTGGCTGGTCGCGGCGAACGGCTTCCTGGCCAGCAACCGTTCGCGGGAAAAGGTCCGCAACTGGTTCCACAAGCTCGACCGCTCGCGCAACGAACAGGCCGGGCGCGACCTGCTCGACAAGGAACTGCGCCGGCTCGGCGTGCTCGGCGCCGACCTGGCCCCGGCGCGCGCCCGGTTCAACCTCGCCAACGACGAGGACCTGTACGTGCAGGTCGCGCTGGGCGACATCGGTCCGCACCAGATCGGCCGTGCTCTGCTCGAACACGAGCGCGCACTGTCGGCGCCGCCACCGTCGGCCGCGCCGACCTCGACCACCACGATCCCGCCGGCGCCGCGCAAGACCCCCGGCAAGTCCACCGATTTCACCGTCGAGGGCGTCGGCAACCTGCTGGTGCAGATCTCGCGTTGCTGCCAGCCGCTGCCGGGCGAGCCGATCGCCGGCTACCTGACCCGCGGCCGCGGCGTCAGCGTGCACCGTCCCGACTGCAGCGCCTTCGTCCGCCTCGCCGCGGCCCAGCCGCAGCGCGTGCTGCCGGTGGAGTGGGGCCGTAAGGGCAGCGGCTACGAAGTCGACATCGAAGTACTGGCGCTCGACCGCAAATGGCTGCTCAAGGAAGTGACCAACGTCATCGCCCAGGCCAATGCCCACGTGATCAGCATCCGCAGCGACGTCGAGCGCAGCAGCGCCCAGGTCCGCCTGCGCCTGCGTCTGCGGGTGGCCGACTACGGCCAACTCTCGACCCTGCTCGGCAAGCTGTCCTCGCTGCCGGGCGTGGAGTATGCGCAGCGGCATTGAGTCGCAGGCGCGGCATCATTCCCGCGCCGCGCGCCGCGACCGCGAACCGGTAAGTGCCTGCGAAACCGGTCCCGCGCGGAAAGCCAGCCGGCTTCACCCAACGGATCCGTAATCGCCTGACGATAGCGTCGTAGTTTCTATTGGCGAGATCGCGGCTCGCGCCGCTCCTACCCCAAGCGGGCGCGATCCCGGAGACAGTTAGCACACACCCGCGAAGACGCGGCAGTCATGCGCCGGCGTTATCCTGTCGCGGTGAAGCGCGATCAGCCGTCTCCCTCCGACACCTCTGCCGTGCGCATCGAACCGCTGGCTGGGGATTACAGCGCGCTGCGCTTCGATCGGGCACCGCCACGGGAGCGCGACAACGGCTTGCGTGTCCGGCGCTGGGGTCTGCGTGGCGCGATCCTCGTCGCTGCCGGTTTACTGCTGGCGCTGGTCCTCGGGCGGCAGGCGATGTCGGAATGGCTGTGGCCGGACACGCGTGCGCAAAGCCTGCGCGAAGAAGCGACGCGGGCCTTGGCCGAAGGCCGGCTGAGTTCGGCCGATGGCCACGGCGCGCGCGAGTTGTTCGAGGCCGCGCTGGCCCTCGATCCCGACCGCAGCGATGCCCGCGAAGGCCTGGTCAAGGTCGGCCGGGTCGCGCTCGATCAGGCCGGCCAGGCGATCGACGGCGGCCATTTCGACTTCGCCCGACAACGGCTGGATATGGCGCGTCAGTTGGCGACGCCGCGCGACCAGGTCGAAGCCATGGCGCGACGGCTGCGCGAACGCGAAGCGGCCCATGCCGGGCTCGACCGGCTGGTCGCCGATGCCGCGACCGCACGTGCGCAGGGCCGGCTCGACGGTGCGCCCGATGCGGCCCTGCCGCTGTATCTGCGCGTGCTCGCGCTGCAACCGCAACGCAACGACGCCCTCGAAGGCCGCGACGACACCCTCGCCGATCTGCTGCAGTCGGCGCGCAAGGCGCTGACCGACGGCGACCTCGCGCGCGGCGCGGCGGGCATCCAGCGCGTACAGGCCGCCGACCCCGGTCATGCCGATCTGCCGGATGCGCTGAACCTGCTCGAAAGCCATGTCGAACGGCGTCGCCGGGAAAGCGACCTGGCGCTGCGCCGACAGCGTTTCGACGACGCGCTGGCCGGTTACAGCGACCTGCTCGCTGTGCATGCCGACGACGACGCGGCGCGGCGCGGGCTGGCTGCGGTCGCCAACGCCTATGCCGCGCGCAGCGAGCGCCTCGCCGCGGATTTCCGTGTCCCCGAGGCCGAGACCGTGTTGCTGCAGGCGCGCGGTATCGCCGAGAGCGCGGCGATCGAGGTGCCGGCGGTCGCGCTGGCCCAGCAGCATCTCGACCGCGCCCGCGAATCGCGCAAGCGCTTCGAGCAGCAGGCACCGGCCGCGCAACGGCAATCGCTGCGCCGCCTGTTGAGCGAAGCCGCCGCCGCCGAGCAGCGCGGCGACCTGCTGACCCCGCCGGGCGACAGCGCCTACGACAAATTGCGCGCGGTCCAGGCGATCGCGCCGCAGGACCCGGCGGTGCGCGCCGCCGCGGCGCGCCTGTTGCCGGCCGCCAAGCGTTGCTTCGACAAGGAACTCAGCGCCAACCGCCTGTCGCGCGCCGGCGAATGCCTGGATGCGCGGCGCGCCCTCGAAGGCGGCGGCGCGCCGGCGCGCGAAGCCGCCGCGCGCCTGGCCCAGCGCTGGATCGCGGTCGGCGACGAACGCCTCGGCGCCGGCGAACTGCGCGCCGCCCGCAGCGCGCTCGACGCCGCCCGTTCGCTCGACCCCCGCGCCGCCGGCATCGAAGAACTCAGCGCCCGCGTGCGCAGCGCCGAAGCGGCTTCGAACTGAGGCGGGCGCTGCAGGATCTCGCCGCGGCCGCCGGCACCACTGTGGTTCGCGGCGGGCGGGCGCCGGCTTTCTCCGATTTGCGCTGTGGCGGGTGGGCTTAGGTACAGCGTCCCGGCACCGCCTGAGCGATAATGCCGCGATTCCTGCCTGGCCTCGACGCTCCCTTGCCCTTCGATACGCCATTCGCCGTCGTTCGATATCCGTTGCGGTGGCGTCAGCGCCCGCGCGCAGAGCGCGTGCCGCAATGAGCATGCTCGATCCGCGCGACGAGGCCGCGGGCTTGGTCGCGACCGTGGTGCTGTGTACCTACAACGGTGTGCGCTATCTGCCGGCCCAGCTCGACAGCCTGCTTTCGCAGCGGCGGCTGCCGGATCGGATCGTGATCGCCGACGATGCCTCGACCGATGCGACCTGGGCTTTGCTCGGCGAGTTCGCGGCGCGGGCCGGCGAGCGCGGCATCGAGGTCGATCTGCAGCGCAATCGGCTCAATCTCGGCTACCTGCGCAACTTCGAGGCGGCGCTGCAGCGCGCCGGGGCCGGCGTGGTGTTCCTGTGCGACCAGGACGACGTCTGGCATGCCGACAAGATCGAGGACTTTCTCGAATCCTTCCGCCGCCGGCCGGCGCTGACCGTCTTGCACGGCGACTCGCGCCTGGTCGACGGCGAAGGCCGCGATCTCGGCCAGCGCATGTTCCAGACCCTGGAGGTCGCCGCTTGGGAACTGGCCGCGGTGCACGGCGGCCGGGGCTTCGACGTGCTGCTCCGGCGCAACATCGTGACCGGCGCGACCATGGCGATGCGGCGCGACTTGCTCGACCGCGCCTTGCCGATTCCGGACGGTTGGGTCCATGACGAGTGGCTGGCCTTGATTGCCGCCGCGACCGGCGAGATCGACTGCGTCGAAGCCCCGACGATCGATTACCGCCAGCATGGCGGCAACCAGATCGGCGCGCGCCGGCGCAGCCTGGTCGAGCGTCTCGGCGGCGGCAAGCAACGGCGCGAACACATGCAGCTGATGGTCGCCAAGCTCGACTCGTTGCGCCGACACATCGATAGTGCCCAGCTCGACGTCGGCGCCGACAAGCGCGCCGCGATCGACGAACGCTGGGCCCACCTGCGCCTGCGTCTGGCGATGCCGACCGGTTTCGGTCGGCGCCTGCCGCTGATCCGCGAAGAATGGCGCCAGGGCCGGTATCACCGTTATTCGGCCGGGCTGCGCTCCCTGGTCTGCGATCTGTTGGGGCTGCGCTGATATGGCCGCCACCCACCCGACCGGCGAGCCGGGGCGCATCGACGTCAGCGCCGCCATCGTCACCTATCACCCGCAGATCGAGCTGCTCGAACGCGTGATCGCCGCGGTCAGGGACCAGGTCGGGCGCGTGCAGATCTTCGACAACGCCAGCACCGGCGAGGCGCTGGAGGCGTATTTCGAGCGGCTGCGCGGGCAGGGTGTCGAGGTGTTCCGCTCCGAACGCAACGTCGGCCTGGGCAGCGCCATCAACCACGCCGCGCGCGCCGCGCGTGCGGCCGGGTTCGGACAGGTGCTGTTGATGGACCAGGACAGCATCGTCGATCCGGACATGGTCGCTGTGCTGATGCGCCACCTGCAGCAACTGCGCGGGCAGGGGCCGGTGGCCGCGGTCGGGCCGCAGTTCCGCGACGAACGCACCGGCGAGGTCGCACCTTTCGTGCAGATCGCCTTCCCGATGAACCGCAAGCTCTACGGCGGGCCGGGGCAGGTGGTCGACTGCGACTTCCTGATCACCTCGGGCACCCTGTTGCCGCTGGACGTGCTCGACACGGTCGGCGGCATGGACGAGGGCTTGTTCATCGACAACGTCGACATCGAATGGAGCTCGCGCGCGCGCCATCGCGGCTATCGCCTGTACGGCATCTGCGATGCGCGCATGCAGCACCGCATCGGCGACCTGGTCCAGGTCTCCAGTCTGATTCCTTATCGCACCGTGGTGCACAGCCCGACCCGGCTGTACTACATGATGCGCAACCGCGTGCTGCTGTACCGCCGCGCCGAAGTGCCGCGCCGCTGGATGGCGCAGGACCTGCCGCGGCTGGTGCTGAAATTCGTCGGCACCGCCTTGTTGCTGAAACCGCGCCCGGCCTATCTGCGCGCGATGCTGCGCGGCTTGCGCGACGGCCTGCGAGGCCGCGACGGGGTGATGCCGCGTGATCTCGGCTGAAAAACAAGGCCGAAGTTCCTGTCCAGGCGCGACATCGCTCGCGCCAAAAAACCACCGGCAACCTGAGACCCGGCAGCCCCTGCGTGCCCAGCCGTCGCCCAAACCCCCTCGACCGCCCCGTCGGCCCTCGCGCCCTAGCTATCGCCAGCTCCGGCCGCCCCCGAACCACCCCACCCAGACCGCATCGCATTCGCCCCCCGCGGGCCCCTCCAGCCCCGGCCTCAGCCTGCATTCACCGGGTATGAACGCCGATGCCGCCGCCGCGGGGCCCCGGGCACGGGCTCCGGATGCCTGCGCTAGACTTGCCGCGACTCCCTGTGTTGCATATCCGTGGCCCGAATCGATTACGACGAAGACGAGCTCGACAACGACGGTAATGACGGCGACGGCCATGCGCCGACCTGGCGCCGCCGACTGGTGACCTGGGCCCTGGCCGCGATCGGCCTGGGGCTCGGTTTCCTGATTCCGTACACGCTCTATCTCAATCACGAGGTCGGCCAGCGCTTCGGTCAGTTGCGCTGGCAGATTCCGACCCGGGTCTATGCGCGTCCGCTCGAACTGGCGCCGGGCCTGGCCCTGGATCCGGGCACGCTGAAGACCGAACTCGACGCCGCCTCCTACCGCGAGGACAGCGGCGAGCGCCCCGGTACCTATGCCCGCCAGGGCGGCCGTTTCACCGTCGCCAGCCGCGGTTTCAACGATGTCGACGGTGCCGTGCCGGCACGGCGTATCGAAGTCGTGGTGTCCGGCGGCCGCGTCGCCAGCCTGCGCGACCTGACCTCGCGCAAGTCGCTGAAGACCACGCGCCTGGACCCGGCGCGCATCGCCACGCTGTACGGGCAGAAGCAGGAAGAACGCCGCCTGGTGCGGATCGAGGAAGTGCCCGAATTGCTGGTCACCGGCCTGCAGGCCGTCGAGGATCGCGACTTCGCCCATCACATGGGCATCGACCTCAGCGGCATGGCGCGCGCGGCGTTCAAGAACGTCGCCGCCGGCCGCGCCAAGCAGGGCGCCAGCACCCTGACCCAGCAGCTCGCGCGCAGCGGCCTGCTCGGCATCGGCCAGGAACAGACCCTGACCCGCAAGGGCAAGGAAATCATCTACGCCCTGCTGATGGAGGCGCGCTACGACAAGCGCACCATCCTCGAGGCGTATTTCAACCAGGTTTATCTCGGCCAGCGCGGCTCGCAGGCCATCCACGGCGTCGCCGCGGCTTCCGAGTTCTGGTTCGGCCGCGACCTGCGCGACCTCAACACCGAACAGATCGCGTTGCTGATCGGCATCGTGCGCGGCCCGTCCTACTACGACCCGCGGCGCAATCCCGAGCGCGCGCTGGAGCGGCGCAATTTCGTCCTCGGCGAGATGCACGAGACCCAGCTGATCGACGACAAGGAATACCAGCGCGCGTTGAAGACGCCGCTCGGCATCACCTCCAACCCCGGCAGCGTCGCCGCCAATCGTTTCCCGGCTTATGTCGACCTGGTCCGCCGCCAACTCGCGCGCGACTACCCGGCCGATGCGCTCGCCGGCGCCGGCCTCAGCGTCATGAGCGGCATGTCGCCGTCGGCGCAGGCGCAGGCCGAAGGCGCGGTCGCGCGCACCCTCAAGAGCCTCGACAGCAAGCGCCGCCCGCCGTTGCAGGCCGGCCTGGTCGTCACCGACGTGCATAACGGCGAAGTCGTCGCCGTGGTCGGCAGCCGGGAGTTCACCGAGCACGGTTTCAATCGCGCGGTCGAAGCGCAGCGCCCGGTCGGCTCGCTGTTGAAGCCGTTCGTGTACCTGCTGGCGTTGGCGCAGCCGAACGAATTCAGCCTGGCCTCGTGGGTCGACGACTCGCCGGTCACGGTCAAGCTCGGCCGCGGCCGCAACTGGAACCCCGGCAACTCCGACGGCCGCAGCCATGGTCTGGTGCGCATGATCGATGCGCTGGCCATGTCCTATAACCAGGCCACGGTGCGCATCGGCATGAAGGTTGCGCCGGAACGCGTCGCCGACCTGATCAAGACCCTGGCCGGCATCGAAGCGCCGAACAACCCCTCGCTGATCCTCGGTGCGGTCGACCAGAGCCCGTACGCGATGGCGCAGCTGTACCAGTTCCTCGCCTCGGGCGGCGAAATCCAGCCGCTGCATGCGGTGCGCGGCGTGCTCGGCAGCGACGGCAAGGCGGTCAAGCGTTACGACAAAGAACCGGCCCCGGCGCAGGAAGGCGACGCGATCGCCGCGCGCCTGATCACCATCGCCCTGCAGCAGGCGGTCAGCAACGGCACCGGCCGGCAGTTGATCGGCGACGGCCTCGGCCGTCTCTCGCCCGCGGGCAAGACCGGTACCAGCAACGACGGCCGCGACAGCTGGTTCGCCGGCTGGACCGGCGATCACCTGGCGGTGATCTGGGTCGGCAACGACCAGAACCAGACCACCGGCCTGTACGGGGCGACCGGTGCGATGCGGGTGTGGTCGGCGATCTTCTCGCGCTTGCCGACCGCGCCGCTCAAGGTCACCGACAAGGGCCTGGACTGGCAGGCGGTGATCGGCACCCACACCACCGACGCGAGCTGCGTCGGCGCGCGCCGCTTCCCGTTCGTGGCCGGCTTCGCGCCGGAATACGCGCCGTGCCCGGCGCCGCAGGCCGAAGGCGAAGCCTCCGGCGGCGGCTGGCGCGAGTGGTTCGGCATCGGCAAGGACAAGGAAGAACCTGCGCGCGAACCGGCGCCGTCTCCCGATTCCCCGCCCCCGGAGCAGTAAGTCATGAAGTGCAGTGATTTCACCGGCGCCTTCCCCCGAGGTGCCCGGCGCAAAGGCGTCGTCCTGGTCGTCTTGACCTGCCTGGCGAGCGCCTGCGCGGTGGCGCCGCCGCAGCCGGCGCAGTTGGCCGAAGCGAATTTCAACGGCGAGGCCGCGGTCGCCGCGGTGCGCGCCGCCGCCGCCGGCGGCGCCGCGCGCGAACTCGACGTGCAACCGATCCGCGATCCGCAAGTCGAGGATCTGCGCCAGCAGGCCGCGCAACTGGAACGCGCACGCAAGTACGTCGAAGCCGCCGCGGCGCTCGACCAGGCGCTGCAGATCAACGCCGCCGACCCGGCCCTGCTGCAGGAACGCGCCGAGGCGGCGCTGCTGCAGCACCGTCTCGACGATGCCGAGGGCTACGCACAGAAGGCCTTCGATTCCGGCTCCCAGGTCGGCCCGCTGTGCCGCCGTCATTGGGCGACCATCGCCCAGGTGCGGCAGGCGAAGCTGGACGGTGTCGGCGCGGCGATGAAACTGGCGCAGCGGCAGGAGCATTACGACGCCCTGGTGCCGCAGCGCAGCCAGCTCACCGAGGCGAAGAAGCAGGCACAGGCTAAAATCGACGCCTGCACGGTCGCAGCGCCAGCGCGGTATTGAATCGGATATGGAACCCAGCCGCCTTGGCGTAGCCAGTCGTGCCGCGCTGAGCGAGGGCGGCGACCTCGCGCGCAACATCGCCGCGTTCGCGCCGCGCTCGGCGCAGCAGGACTTGTCGGCGGCGATCGCCGATGCCTTCGAATCGCGTACGGCCCTGCTCGCCGAAGCCGGGACCGGCACCGGCAAGACCTTCGCCTACCTGGTCCCGGCGCTGCTGTCGGGGCTCAAGACCATCGTCTCGACCGGCACCCGCGCGCTGCAGGACCAGCTCTATCACCGCGACCTGCCGCGGGTGCGCGACGCCCTCGGGGTCGGCTTGAAGACGGCCTTGTTGAAGGGCCGCGCCAACTATCTGTGCAAATACCGCACCGAGCAGGCCAAGGGCGAACCGCGTTTCACCAGCCGCGAATACGCCGCCCAGTTCCAGCGCATCGTCAGCTGGGCCGGGCGCACGCGCATGGGCGATCTGGCCGAGCTGGACGCCTTGCCGGAAGACTCGCCGCTGCTGCCGATGGTCACCTCGACCGCGGAAAACTGCCTCGGCAGCGACTGCCCGATGTTCGGCGACTGCTTCGTGATCCAGGCGCGCCAGCGCGCCCAGGCCGCCGATCTGGTCGTGGTCAACCATCATCTGTTGCTCGCCGACCTGGCGCTGAAGCAGGAAGGCTTCGGCGAAATCCTGCCGGGCGCACAGGCTTTCGTCGTCGACGAAGCGCATCAGCTGCCCGATTTGGCTTCGCAGTTCTTCGGCGAGGCGATCAGTGCGCGGCCGCTGGTCGAGCTGGCCCGCGACGCCCTGGCCGAATGCAAGCAGGTCACCGGCGCGCTCGCCAGCGTGCAGGGGCCCGCGCGCGAACTCGAACAGGCGGTGCGCACCGTGCGTGCGGCCATGGACGAGTTGCCGGTGCGCGCGACCCGTCGCCGCGCCGCCGAATTGCCCGAGGTGGAAGCGGCGTTCGATACGCTGGCCGCGGCCCTGCGCAGCATGCGCACCACCCTCGAACCGCTGCGCGCCGCCGCGCCGGGCTTCGAGAGCTGCCATGCACGGGCCAAGGACTTCGAGACCAAGCTGCGGCGCTGGCGCGGCCCGACCGTCGCGCGCCCGCCCGAGCCGGTCGTCGAGGAAGACGACGATTTCGAACCGCCGCGCCGGCCGCTGGCGGAGGTCGCGCTCGAAGCGGTCGACACGGACGCTGCCGCCGCCGACGACGAGGAAGAACAAACGCCCGCCGGCCCCGACAGCAGCGTGCTGTGGTACGAACTGACCGCGCGCGGTTTCCGCCTCAGCCGCACGCCGCTCGACGTCGCCGGCCCGCTGGCCGAGCATCGCGAACGTTCTCGCGCGTCTTGGGTGTTCACCTCGGCGACCTTGGCGATCGGCGGCCAGTTCCAGCATTACGCGACCAAGCTCGGCCTGGTCGAGCCCAAGACCCTGCTCGCGCCAAGTCCGTTCGACTGGGCCGAGCAAGCGCTGTGTTATCTGCCGACCGGGCTGCCCGATCCGGTAGTGCGCCATTACAACGAGAGCATGGTCGACAAGCTGCGGCCGGTGCTCGAAGCCTCGGGCGGCCGCGCCTTCGTCCTGTTCGCCTCGCACCGCGCCTTGCGCGAAGCCGCCGAACTGTTGCGCGGCGGCCCCTGGCCCTTGTTCGTCCAGGGCGAAGCGCCGCGCCACGTGTTGCTGGAACGCTTCCGCGCCTCCGGCAACGGCGTGTTGCTCGGTGCGGCGAGCTTCCGCGAAGGCGTCGACGTGGCCGGCGAGGCGCTGAGCGTGGTGGTGATCGACAAACTGCCGTTCGCCGCGCCCGACGACCCGGTGTTCGAGGCGCGCCTGGACGCGATCCGCCGCGGCGGCGGCAACCCGTTCCGCGACGAACAACTGCCGCAGGCGGTGATCGCGCTGAAGCAGGGCGCCGGGCGCCTGATCCGCAGCGAGACCGACCGCGGCGTGCTGGTGCTGTGCGACCCGCGCCTGATCTCCAAGAGTTACGGCAAGACCTTCCTCGATTCGCTGCCGCCGCTGCCGCGCACGCGCCGGGTCGAGGACGTGGCCGCCTTCTTCGCCGGCGAGCCCTTGCGTCTAGAATCGTCCTCGTCGGTCGATGAGGACCACTACCGCTGATCCGCGAGGAGGGTAGGAGCATGACGGAGCGCAAACCGCGTGTGCACGGCCTGGGCGGCGTGTTCTTCAAGGCCGACGATCCGGCCGCGCTGGCGGCCTGGTACGCCAGGCATCTGGGCGTCGGCGTGGAGGACTGGGGCGGTGCCCTGTTCCCCTGGGGCCGGCTCGATGCCGACGGCCAGCCGACCGGTCAGACGGGTTATACGGTGTGGTCGCCGTTCAAGGCCGACACCGAGTACTTCCAGCCCAGCAGCAAGCCCTACATGGTGAATTTCCGCGTCGACGACCTCGACGCGATGCTGCTCGCGCTGCGCGAAGAGGGCTGCCAGGTGCTCGATCGCGGTGAAGACAGCGAGCAGGGCAAGTTCGGCTACGTGCTCGACCCCGAAGGCGGCTTGATCGAGCTGTGGCAGCCGAACCCGAACGATCCGGCGGTCGCCGACGGCGAGTGAGGGGCGCCGGCGAGGCCTTGGCGGCGCGACTGGGCGAGTGGTGCCGGGCACAGTGCGGCGGGGGTTCCAGGAGCGCCCGCATGAGACAATCGCGGCGCGAAACGCCCGTCCGACCCTGCCGAGCCCCATGAAACTGCTAGCGTTCGAAACCGCCACCGAAGCCTGTTCCGTCGCCGTGTGGCTGGACGGCGAAGTGCGCGAGCGCTTCGAGTTGGCGCCGCGGCGCCACGCCGAACTGTCCTTGCCCTGGGCCGAGCAATTGTTGGCCGAAGCCGGCGTGCGGCGATCCGAACTCGATGCCATCGCGATCAGCCGCGGCCCCGGCGCGTTCACCGGCGTGCGCCTGGCGATCGCGATCGCGCAGGGCATCGCCCTGGCCCTGGACCGGCTGATCGTGCCGGTATCGACGCTGGCCGTGCTGGCCCTGCGCGCGCATCCGCTCGCAGCGAACGCCGGCAGCGACGACGCTTTGCGCGTGTATACCGCGATCGATGCGCGCATGGGCGAGGTCTACACCGGTGCCTTCGAGTTGCGCGGCGGCGATGCGCACGCGCTCGACGAAGAAACCGTGATCGCGCCCGATGCGGCCGTGGTGCCCGGCGATGCTCCCAACTGGCTCGGCGTCGGCACCGGTTTCGCCGCCGCCCACGGCGCGCTGCAACAGCGGCTCGGCGCGCGTTTCGCCGGCATCGACGCCGAAGCCCTGCCGCATGCGGCCGATCTCGCGCGGCTGGCGGCGCTGGCGTATGCGCGCGGCGAAGCGGTCGCTCCCGAATTGGTCGAGCCCGCCTACCTGCGCAACAACGTCGCCCTGACCATCGCCGAGCAGGTCGCCCTGCGCAGCGAGCGCAAGGCCGCGTCCTGATTCACCTATTCGCAGCGTCCGCGCTGTCGCTCAAGGAAGACAGCATGCGATCGGCGGATAGTAGTCCAGCAATGTAAACAGGCGCCGCCCGCTGTGAATGCGACGGGTTATCCCGATTTGGAAAGCTTGGAACGACCTTCGATGATCGAAACCATTCTGGGATTTGACTGCTGATGGCTGGGTTTCAGCCTCTTACGTGGCTTTACGACGTGATTGTCGAGGACGATGGCATTCGTTTCGTCGTTCTCAGGAAGGTGACAGTTCACTTCCTCGACAGGGATCGCATCGAAGAGATCAAGGAGACCGGTGTGGCCTCGATAGGATCCATCTCGGCGTTCAACTTCAAGAGCCGATTTCTCGCTCGATCTTTCATGGTCCGTTTGAAGCGCGGCTGGTTCGCGCGTCAAGTATTGATCACCCCTGCCGATGCTGAGCAGTTTGAGGCTTGGCGGCGGCGTCATGGAATTGGCGGCGGCTAGGTCGGTTCGCTTCGTGGAGAATCGTTGGCTTTCTCTTGTTAAGGTGTCTCGATTGGTTTTCTCAGCTTGTTCGCGGGATGCGCGAGCCACGAGCGATGTAGACGGCACAATAAACAGTGCCCAGGTGCGTAGCATGCTCAGAAATATTGAGGAAGGCCGGTGTGGCTCGCCAGAGTCAGGCCGCAAATGAGTGCTGTTCCCTGCCTAGTGATGGCGTATGTATTAGCTCTGGGTTTGGCGACTCCGTATGTAATGGAGTCGCCAGCGAGACTGATCGCAGGGCGTGTCGGGCGACAAGGAATTGCTAAGCGGGTCGTCTCCGCGGGTGTAAGTGTCGCGATTGGTGTCGGGCTTCATGTGCTCGGTTTTGCATGTTGGTTTGCGCTTTGCCTCGTGCCGATAGTGTTCTCGAAAGAAATGAATGTTTTGTACCCTCCAAAATTATGGTTCGGAGTGCCGTTCTTCGTCGGTATAGGAATCGCCGCTCTGTTTCGGCGACGTCGATAGCAGTCGTTGGCTATGAATTTGTCTGCCATTCACGGGAAGAAACGAGCAAGATCTTTCGACGACTCGGGTTGCCCCGGTCTCGCGGCCTGACCTCACTCGTCCACCAGCGACCCGCCCGGAAGGAAGTTCCAGGTGCGGGTGACGTGCAGGATGTCCGGGTTCTCTTCGGTCCTGGGCAGCGGCGGATAGGGTTCGGCCAGCTTGGCGATGCGCAGGCGGAGGCGTCGAGAAGGGCGGTGCCGCTGCTGCGGATGATGTCGGCGCGTTCAATCGAGCGCGAATACGCTGGACGAAGGGGCGCCTTGGCTCGCCCGAGGAGACGCTCGCGCCATCAATAATTCTGTAGATGTCGGAGCGGATACCAGTTTGCCCGGTTTAGCGAGGGGCTTCTTTGGCGCGCTATATAGCAATATGTCTCCTCCTGATGGGGAGGTGGTTGCAAATGAGGCTTGATTTTTTCTTGATGGCGTATGTTTTTTCTGTTGGTTTGATAGCTCCGGCCTTACTCGGATTGCCCCAGAAGATTGCCTTGCGCCGCTTGGGGGAGCTCAGGTCCGAAGGTAAAGTTGTTTCTCTCGGGTGCATGGCTTGGTTGGCATTTGTAAGCCATGCTTCGTGCTACATGTTGTGGCTAGCTTTTCTTCTAGTTCCTGCGAAGTTTGCCAAGGAGCTAAATGCTGCTTATCCGATGTGGCTTTGGCTTGGCGTGCCGCTTGTTGTTGGAGTCGTTGTTGCCTTTTGGTTTAGAAGGACATGAGTTTGTGTTGGGCATGGGGGCGCCTTGAACTTTGTTTTCGCGGATGTATATGCCCGTCTTCATTTTGGGGTGGTGTGAGTCCAGGCCGTGCATACGGCGCGTCATTACTCGCCTATGAGCAAGTTTCGGCGTAATGCGGCTGCACGGGTCGATCAGCGTTACTCTTGGTCGCCTGTTTGGAGACGGGCACTAACAAGGTTGGGAGGCGATATCGCGTCCAGCTGGGCATTAAGGCATGGGCGATGCATGCGGTTTGCATGCTGGCCGAGAGCAACTCGATCGCGGATCGAATATGTCCTAGTGGCTTGGTATCCGCTTCGAGAGAGGGGCGGAGACTGACCTGAGGAACGCGAGCAACTCCTCGCGCTCCTGTGCGGTCAATGGTATCGGCCTGCCCTTGCTGAGCTTGCGGTAGTAGGAACGAAACCCGGCCTCGTGGCCGGTCCCTACTCGTCCACCAGCGACCCGCCTGGCAAGAAATTCCAGGTGCGGGTGACGTGGAGGATGTCCGGGTTCTCTTCGGTCCTGGGCAGCGGCGGGTAGGGCTCGGCCAGCTTGGCGATGCGCAGGGCGGAGGCGTCGAGCAGGGCGATGCCGCTGCTGCGGATGATGTCGGCGCGTTCGACGCTGCCGTTGCGGCGCACGGCGACGCTGATCACCACTTGTCCGGCCAGCCGGCGGCGGCGGGCTTCGTCGGGGTAGTTGAGGTTGCCGACGCGTTCGACGCGGTCGACCCATTCGCGCAGATAGCCGGCCCAGGCGTACTCGGTGGTGCTGGCCGAGACGAACTTGCGGGTCGGGCGCTTGGCGTAGCGCTCCGAGCGCATGTGGATTTCGGCGGCCAGGCGCGCCATCTCGATGTCGTGTTCGATCTTGCGCGGGCCGGTCGGCAGCGGCCGCTCGGTCGGGGTCTGGGTGCTGCGGTCGCGCGCGGTCACGGTTTCGCCGCGGGTGCTGCTGACCACGCGCGCGACCGGCTCGGGCTGGGCGGTCGGCGACTGGGCGCGCAGCGCCATCTGGGCGACGCCGGCTTCGGCCTGCGGGGCGGGGCCGGACTGGTTGTCGCGCGGGCGCGTGCTCTTGTCGTGCTCGCCGCCGCCCTGGTTGTTGGCCTGGGCGAGGAAGTCGGCCTGCTTGGGCGTCAGCGCGGTCTGGGTCTGGGTCAGGATCACGTCGAGGGTGGGCACCACCGGCGCGGCCTGCTCCAGGGTGTAGCCGACGCCGAGCACGACGATGCCGTGCACCAGCAGCGACAGCACCATGGTCGCGCTGAAGCGTTGCGGCTCGGCGATGCCGCCGGCCGGGGAGGCGGGGGCGACGGCGCTCATGCGGCCTGGGCGGCGACGCGGGCCTCGATCGCGTCGAACAGCAGCCCGGCGATGTTGAGGCCGAATTGTTCGTCGAGCTCGCGGATGCAGGTCGGGCTGGTGACGTTGAGCTCGGTCATGTAGTCGCCGATCACGTCCAGGCCGACGAACAGCATGCCGCGGCGTTTCATTTCCGGGCCGACTTCGGCGGCGATCCAGCGGTCGCGCTCGCTGAGCGGGCGGCCTTCGCCGCGGCCGCCGGCGGCGAGGTTGCCGCGGAACTCGTCGCCCTGCGGGATGCGGGCGAGGGCGTAGTCCACCGGCACGCCGTCGACCAGCAGGATGCGTTTGTCGCCGTCGCTGATCTCCGGCAGGTACTTCTGCGCCATCACCAGGTGGCGGCCGCCGTCGGACAAGGTCTCCAGGATCACGTTGACGTTCGGCTCGCCGGCGCGGACGCGGAAGATCGAGCGCCCGCCCATGCCGTCGAGCGGCTTGAGCACGGCTTCCTGGTGGAAGGCGAGGAATTCCTTGACCGCCGCGGGGTTGCGGCTGACCAGGGTCGCCGCGCAGCACTGCGGGAACAACAGGGCGGCGAGCTTCTCGTTGTAGTCGCGCAGGCCCTGCGGATCGTTGACCACGAAGGCGCCGGCGCGTTGGGCCATGCTCAGGATCTGGGTATCGTGCAGGTACTCGGCGTCGACCGGCGGGTCCTTGCGCATCAGTACGACGTGACCGGCCGCCAACTTAATTTGTGACCAAGTTCCCAGTTTGTACCAGCCGCTCGGATCGTCGCGCACTTCCAGCGCCGTCACCTTCGCCACCGCATGGCCACCGTGTAGGCTCAGTCCGCCCGGCTGCACGTACCAGAGCCGATGTCCGCGGCGCTGCGCTTCCAGTAGCATGGCGAAGGTCGAGTCCTTGGCGATCTTGATCGACCCGATGGGGTCCATCACGACGACGATGTCCAACGGCATGGGAACGGAATCCTAAAAGATTGACGGCGATGGTAGCAGGCGGGTCGCCGGTATCTGTCATGATGACGGGGTCGGAAACGGTCGCGCTGCGTCCATTTGCGACACGCAGCGATCATGGCTACTGCGCGATGCGACGGGGCGGCGATGCGCGGACCGAGTAATCGGCCTGCACAACGTTCGGTAGCGCACGGCGAGCCTGTTCCGGATGACGGAATCGCTGCGTATTCAGTTTCCAGGCACGGAATGCGCGCTTGACAGCCCGCGTGCGGCTTGGAATAAAGACGGCTTCGCGACGCCCGGGGATATCGGCGTTTGCAATGGGGGATACAAAGAATGCTCGACGAGGTTCGTAGCGGCAGCCTCGATGGTCTAAGGGTCATGGTGATCGACGATTCCAAGACCATCCGTCGAACCGCCGAGACACTGTTGAAACGCGAAGGGTGCGAGGTGGTCACGGCCATCGACGGATTCGAAGCGCTGGCGAAGATCGCCGACCAGCAGCCACAGATCATTTTCGTGGATATCATGATGCCGCGTCTGGACGGCTATCAGACGTGCGCGCTCATCAAGAACAATCAACTGTTCAAGGGCACGCCGGTGATCATGCTGTCTTCGAAGGACGGCCTGTTCGACAAGGCGCGGGGCCGCATCGTCGGGTCTGAGCAATACCTGACCAAGCCTTTCACGCGCGAGGAACTCCTCGACGCGATTCGCAAGCACGTACACGCCTGACCGGGGGGTAAGGCACACCATGGCACGCATCCTGCTTATCGAGGACTCGCCGACGGATACCGCGGTCCTGACCCAATTGCTGCAACGCAATGGGCACGAAGTCTTCGCTTCGGGCAGCGCCGAGGACGGCATCGAAGCCTGCAAACGCGAGCTGCCGGACCTGGTGATGATGGACGTGGTGTTGCCGGGCATGAACGGGTTCCAGGCTACGCGCGCGCTCAGCCGCGACGCGCAGACCAGTGCCATCCCGGTCTTGATCGTGAGCACCAAGGGCATGGAAACCGATCGCGCCTGGGGCATGCGCCAGGGCGCGCGCGACTACATCGTCAAACCGCCGCGCGAGGACGAACTGATCGCGCGGATCAACGCATTGCTGGGTAACTGAAACGATGACGCTCAAGCCGCCGTTCGATGTGCTGACCGATTACGAGCGCCGCAGTCTGGCGCACGTGCCCGGCCTGCCCGAACAGCTCGACGCGCCCGGCCTGTGGCGCGGCGTCGGTTACCGCATCGGCGACCGGCGCCTGGCCTCGACCTTCGCCGAGGTGGTGGAAATCCTCTCGCTGCCGCAGGTCACCCACGTCCCCGGCTCGCAGCCGTGGATGCTCGGCCTGGCCAACGTGCGCGGCAGCCTGCTGCCGATCGTCGACCTCAAGCAGTTCCTGGAAGGCGAGCGCACGGTGCTGCACGAGGGTCAGCGCATCCTGCTGGTGCGCCAGCCCGGCGGCGACGTCGCCGTGCTGATCGACGAGCTCTACGGCCAGCGCAGTTTCCACGACCAGCAACAGATCGGCCTCGAGGAAGTCGCCGAGCAGGGCCTCACCGAGGGCCGCTACGCGTACTTCATCGACCGGGCTTACCGCCTGGACGACCGGTACTGGGGCATCTTCAGCCTCGACCGCCTGGCCCGTACTCCCGAATTCCGACAAGCAGCGGCCTGAGCCGCTCCCTTCATCAGCCCGACTAGTAAGTTCACCGAGGTTTGCGAACCATGAGCACTGTGATGGACAACGCCGGCAAGAGCCGCCTTCTGGGCGCCAACACCTGGCTGATCGTACTGGCCGTATCGGTGCTGGTGTTCGGTCTCAACACAGGCTATGCGACCTGGAAAGGCGCCAGGCTCGGCGGCGCCGGCTCGGCGGCGTCGAACCTGCAGGTGAATTCGCAGAAGCTCGCCATTCAAGGCCGTGAAGCGGTCGGCGGCGCGAAAGACGCCTTCGCCGAGTTCAAGAAGACCAAGGCCGCGATCGACGAAGACGTGCAGACGCTCAACGACAACTTCGGCGACACCGCCGGCGTGTCGGGCCCGATCGGCGTGGTCAGCAAGAGCTGGCAGCCGCTGGGACAGAGCGCCGAACAGGTGATCGCGAGCGAGAAGGCGGTGCTGGCCCTGGCCGGCAACGCCGACAGCTTCTCCAGCCGCGTCCCGCAGCTGCAGGCCCGCCTCGACGAACTGGTCCGCGCCATGTCGGCCTCCGGCTCGCCGTCCTCGCAGGTCTACATCGCCCTGCGTCAGGTCGTGCTGTCGGCGACCATGGCCCGACGCATCACCGAAATCCGCGCCGGCGGCAGCGGCGCCGGCATGGCCGGCGAAGCGCTGGTCCGCGACGCCACTGTGTTCGGCAACGTCCTCACCGGCCTGCGCAAGGGCGACACCTCGTTCGGCGTGACCGCGCTGTCCAACTCCAGCGCGCTCGCCGCGCTCGGCCAGGCCGAAGCGCTGTGGCTGGAAATGAAGAAAGACCTCGACGCGATCTCGGCCAGCTCCAAGGACCTGTTCCAGGCCCAGGCCGCGGCCGAATCGATCACCGGCGGCTCGGAACGCCTGCTGAGCGAAAGCGAAACGCTGTTCAGCGCCTTCACCGCCTTCGGTTCGCTGCGCGACAAGAGCGTGTTCGGCAACCTGTGGCTGTCGATCATCTCCGGCCTGGCCGCGCTGGTCGCGATCGCCGGCTTGCTGTTCTCGCTGAACTACGCTCAGCAGCGCCGCTACCAAACCACCAAGGAACTCAACGACCGTAACCAGGAGGCCATCATGCGCCTGCTGGACGAAATGGGTTCGCTCGCAGAAGGCGACTTGACGGTCAAGGCGACGGTGACCGAGGACATGACCGGCGCCATCGCCGACTCGATCAACTTCGCCGTCGAGCAGCTGCGCAGCCTGGTGCAGACCATTACCGACACCTCGGTGCAGGTCGCCTCCAGCGCCCAGGAAACCCAGGCCACCGCGATGCACCTGGCCGAAGCGGCCGAGCACCAGGCCCAGGAAATCAACTCCGCCTCCGACCGCATCAGCGAAATCGCGGCCTCGATCGACCAGGTCTCGAAGAACTCGGCCGAGTCGGCCGACGTGGCGCAGCGCTCGGTGCAGATCGCCACCAAGGGCGCGGGCGTGGTGCGGCAGACGATTCAGGGCATGGACTCGATCCGCGACCAGATCCAGGAAACCTCGAAGCGAATCAAGCGCCTGGGCGAAAGCTCGCAGGAAATCGGCTCGATCGTCGAACTGATCAACGACATCTCGGAACAGACCAACATCCTGGCGCTGAACGCCGCGATCCAGGCGGCCTCCGCCGGTGAAGCGGGCCGAGGCTTCGCGGTCGTGGCCGACGAAGTGCAGCGACTCGCAGAACGCGCCTCCAACGCAACCAAGCGAATCGAGACGCTGGTTCAGACAATTCAGTCCGACACCAACGAAGCTGTCAGCTCGATGGAACAGACGACCTCGGAAGTGGTCGCGGGTGCGCGACTGGCCGAGGACGCCGGTACCGCGCTGGGCGAGATCGAAAAGGTGTCGTCCGACTTGTCCAACCTCATTCAGGGCATTTCCAGTGCGGCGCAGCAGCAGTCCAGCGCCGCCTCGAACATCACCCAGACCATGAACACGATTCAGCAGATCACCTCGCAGACCTCGCAAGGCGCCAACCAGACCGCAGCGTCGATTGGAAACCTGGCGCAACTGGCGGCCGACCTGCGCCGTTCGGTCGCCGACTTCAAGTTGCCGGCCTGACCCGGCGGCAGCCGAGACACGACGCGGCGCTTTGAACGGCGGCTTTGGGACGGGATTAAAAGAAGGGTTGTATCGAGGATGAAGCTTCCGACACATCGCTGGCAGAGCCACGGTCCGCGTCTGCGACGCGGTCCCGCCGACGGGCGGGTCACGTCATGACCGCGTTGCGCGAAGCGATCGACACCACCACGCTGGGCTGGATCAAGCCCGAGCTGGACGAAACCCTGCGCCAGGCGCGCCAGGAGATCGAGGCATTCGCCGAAGATCCCGCCGACGCCTCGCGCATGCGGGTGTGCGCGAACCATCTGCACCAGGTGCACGGCACCCTGCGCATGGTCGAGCTGTATGCGCCGGCCATGGTCGCCGAGGAGATGGAGCGTCTGGCCATCGCCCTGCAGCAGGGCCAGGTCGCCGACCGCGACGAGGCCTGCGCGGCGCTGATGCGCGGCGTGGTGCTGCTGCCCGACTACCTGGAGCGTCTGCAGGGCGGGCATCGCGACATTCCGATCGTGCTGCTGCCGTTGCTTAACGAGCTGCGCGCCACGCGCGGCGAGTCCGGGCTCAACGAAAGCGTCCTGTTCGCGCCGAATCTCGACCGACCGCTGCCGGCGCACCTGCCGCCGCCGCTGCCGGTCGGCAGCGCCGCCGGCCGCAACGCCAGCGCGCCGCATCTCGCCTCGCTGCGCGACGCCCTGGCCGGTTGGCCGGAAGACGGCGCGCCGGCGAATCCGGCTCAGCTCGCCTCCGCGATCGACGGCCTGCTCGCCGACGTCGTGCTGGAACCGGTGCGGCGCATGCTGTGGGTGGCCTCGTCGGTCGCCCACGCCCTGCGCGACGGCGCCCTGCCAGCCACCCGCGCGCTGCGCCAGGCCTTCGGCGGCGTCGACCGCGAAGCGCGGCAGATGCTGTCCGACGACGGCTTCAGCGCGCCGCGCGGCGAACCCGCGGCCGAGCCGACCCGCCAGTTGCTGTACCACGTCGCCCACAGCGACGGCCGCCATCCGGCGCTCGACGACCTGCGCCAGACCTTCGAACTCGCCGCGCACCTGCCCAGCGAGTCCGAACTCGAACACGCCCGCGGCAGCCTCAGCGGCCGCAACCGCGCCCTGCTCGACACCGTCGCGGCGGCGATCAAGGAAGACTTGTTGCGGGTCAAGGACGCCCTCGACCTGCACCTGCGTACCAACCAGACCGACCCCGGCGAACTGCGTCCGCAGGTCGACGCCCTGGCACGGGTCAGCGACACGCTGGGCATGATGGGGCTGGGCATGGCCCGCACCGTGGTGCTGCAGCAGCGCGAAGCCATGCACGAAATCGTGGAAGGCCGCCGCGCCGCCGACGAAGGCACCTTGCTCGACGTGGCCGGCGCCTTGCTCTATGTCGACGCCTCGCTGGACGACCAGGTTTCGCGCCTGGGCCTGCCCGAGGACAAGGCCGAAGAGAACCTGCTTGCCGGTGAGGCGCGCAAGGTGCTCGACGTGGTCGCACGCGAAGCCATCGCCAATTTCGGCGACGCGCGCCAGTCCTTCGTCGCCTTCGTCGAGACCAAGTGGGACCACGAAGAACTGACCGAAGTGCCGCGCGTGCTCGACGAAGTCGCCGGCGCCCTGCGCATGATCGAGCTGCCGCTGGCGGCCGACTACCTGACCGGCGTCAAGCGCTACACCGAAGTCGAACTGATCGGCCGCCGCCGCGTGCCCAGCGGCCAGCAGCTCGACACGCTGGCCGATGCGCTGGCGAGCCTGGAGTACTACCTCGAAGCGCTGCGCGAGCAGCGTCCGAACCGCGACGACATTCTCGACATCGCCCGCCAGAGCCTGGAAACCCTGCGCTACTGGCCGTTGCCGGACGTGATCCGGGTCGAGCCGGCGGTCGAAGCCACCCCGGTCGCCGCGACCCCGGCCGTCGAAGCCGCCCCGGTCGATACGGCCCGGGCGCAGGCGCCGGCCGTCGAGGCCTCGACGCCGGAATCCGCTGTTGCCGACAGCCTCGACCTTCAGCGCAGCGAACAGACCGTCGACGCGCAAGCGGTCGGCGACGCCGTCGCGGCCGATACCGCCGAACCGGTCGAGCCGACGCTCGCCATGGCATCGGATGCCGCGCCCGGAACCACCCCGACCGAATCCATCACGACCGAAACCAACGCGACCGAAACCGTGGCGTCCGTCGCCGCGGGCGGCGCGCTGATCGACGCCTCCTTGCTCAACGCCGTGCCCGACGCACCGCCGTCGATGCTCGGACAGTCGGTGGCGACCGGCGGTTTCGAACAAGTCGACGACATCGACGACGAAGTGCGGGAAATCTTCCTCGAGGAATTCGAGGAGGAGATCGCCAACCTCGACAACCTGCTGCCGGCCTGGCGCGAAGCGCCGGACGATCTGGCCCGCGTGCAGCCTGTGCGGCGCGTATTCCACACCCTCAAGGGCAGCGGCCGCCTGGTCGGCGCGCGCACCCTGGGCGAGTTCAGCTGGAACATCGAAAACCTGCTCAACCGCGTGCGCGAACACGGCCGCGTGGCGAGCCCGGAAGTGATCGACCTGGTCGAGCACGCTCATCGCGCGCTGCCGGGTTTCTACGCTGCCCTGCGCAACCAGGGCCCGCTGACCGTCGACGTCGCCGGCATCGAGGCGCATGCCGATCTGCTCGCGACCGGCGAAGAAGCCTTCTACCAGCCGCCGCAAGCCGCGGTCGAAGCCGAAACCGAAACCGCGGCTCCGGTCGCGATCGACGGGCCCTACGTGCCGGCGTCGGTCGACCCGGTCCTGCTCGAAATCCTCGACGGCGAAGTGGCCGGTCACCTGGTCACCATCGAAGCCTGGCTGGCGGCCTCGCACCCGCAACCGCAGCTCGCCAGCGACGGTCTGCAGCGTTCGATCCACACCTTGAACGGCGCCTTCGCGATGACCGAAGTGCCGGTCATCACCGACGTGACCGCGCCGACCGAAGCCTACGTCAAGCGTCTGCTCGCCAGCGCCGCGCCGGCCAGCGCCGAAGGCGTGGCCGCGCTGACCGCGGTGGCCGATGCGATCCGCACTACGGTCGAGGCGCTGAAGTCGCCGATGCCGCACGTGCCGATGTTCGTCGGCTTGCCCGAACGCATCGCCGCGCTGCGCGACAGCCTGCCCGACGCGCGTTCGCCGATGATCACCGAGGAGCTCTACCACGACGACGTCCTGCCGGAAGGCCAGGATCTGTCCGAGCTCACCGTCAACGATCTCAGCGCGTTCGGCGATTACGACCCCTCGCGCGAATTCGCCCAGGTCGCCGGTAACGACGATGCCGGGGCCAAGCCGGTCTCCCGGACCGATTTCGACGGCGACGAGCTGAGCCTCGGTCTCGACCTGCTGCCGGTCGGTTTCGCCGACAGCACCATCGAGGCCGCACGTCTCGAAGTCGAGCGTGCCGAAGCGGCCCGTCTTGAAGCCGAGCGTGTGGCTGCCGAGCAAGCCGAAGCCGAACGCCTCGAAGCCGAGCGCCTTGCTGCAGAACAGGCCGAAGCCGCACGTCTGGAAGCCGAACGTATCGCTGCGGAACAGGCCGAAGCCGAGCGCCTCGAAGCCGAGCGCCTTGCTGCGGAACAGGCCGAAGCCGCCCGTCTCGAAGCCGAACGTATCGCTGCGGAACAGGCCGAAGCCGAACGCCTCGAAGCCGAGCGTCTTGCCGCCGAGCAAGCCGAAGCCGCACGTCTGGAAGCCGAACGCATCGCTGCGGAACAGGCCGAAGCCGAACGCCTCGAAGCCGAGCGCCTTGCCGCAGAACAAGCCGAAGCCGCACGTCTCGAAGCCGAACGTATCGCTGCGGAACAGGCCGAAGCCGAGCGCCTCGAAGCCGAGCGTCTTGCCGCCGAGCAAGCCGAGGCCGAGCGCATCGCTGCGGAAAAAGCCGAAGCCGAACGCCTGGCCGAGGAAGAACGTCTCGAATACGAGCGTCTCGAAGCCGAATACGCCGCCGAAGCTCAGCGCGCCGAGCAGGCACGCCTGGAAGCCGAGCAGGCCGAAGCGGCTCGCCTCGAAGCCGAGCGTATCGCGGCCGAGCAGACCGAAGCCGAGCGCCTGGAAGCCGAGCGCATCGCCGCCGAACAAGCCGAAGCCGAACGCCTTGCTGCGGAGCAGGCCGAAGCAGAGCGCCTCGAAGCCGAACGCGTTGCAGCCGAGCAAGCCGAAGCCGAGCGCCTCGAAGCCGAACGCCTTGCCGCCGAGCAGGCCGAAGCCGAACGCCTCGAAGCCGAACGCCTCGCCGCCGAGCAGGCCGAAGCCGAACGCCTCGAAGCCGAGCGCCTCGCCGCCGAGCAGGCCGAGGCCGAACGCCTCGAAGCCGAACGCATTGCCGCCGAGCAAGCCGAAGCCGAGCGTCTCGAATACGAACGCCTGGAAGCCGAGTACGCCGAAGCCGAACGCCTCGCACGCGAGCAGGCCGAAGCCGAAGCTCAGGCCGATGCCGAACAGCCGGCGACCGATCTGGCCCAGGTCCGTCTCGACGACCGCGGCACCGACAGCGAAGCCGCGGCCAACGACAACGACGAAGCGTCGAGCGCCGAGGTCGAGCGTCCGGCCGCAGCGCTGGCGGCGGGCACAAGCACGGCCGTGCAGACCGGCATCGCCGCCGGCGTGCCGGCCGCGCTGGCCGCGATCTTCGCGCATGCCTCCAACGCTAATCCCGATCCGGAAGAAGCGCTCGATGTGAGCGAACTCGATCCCGAACTCGTCGACATCTTCGTCGAAGAGGGCGGCGACCTGCTCGACCACTCCGACGGTCTGCTCGCGCAGTTGCGCGAGACGCCGAGCGAGCGCGAGCCCTTGGTCGGGCTGCAACGCGATCTGCATACGCTCAAGGGCGGTGCGCGCATGGCCGGCATCATGGCCGTGGGCGAACTCGGCCACGTCATGGAGTCGCTGCTCGAAGCGGTCGTCGACCATCGCACCGAACTCGGTCGCGACGGTCTGGTCCTGCTCGAACGCGGTTTCGACCGCCTGCACGCCATGGTCACCCGCGTCGGCACCGGTCGCGCGATCGCGATGCCGGAAGCGCTGATCTCGGTGTTCGAAGCGCGCTGGCGCGGCGAGGCGATGCCGAGCTTCGCCGGTCTGGAGCCGGCCGAAGCCGCGCAGCCGCAAGCGCAGGCGCAGCCGGTCGCGGCCGATCACGACGGCCTCAAGCCGCTGTCCGCGCCGATCGTCGACGCGCCGCTGGGCGACGAAGACGAGATCGGCGTGCGGGCGCCGCAGGAACAGGTGCGTATCCGCGCCGACCTGCTCGACCGCCTGGTCAACTACGCCGGCGAAGTCGCGATCTATCGCGCGCGCCTGGAGCAGCAGTTGGGTGCGTTCCGCGGCGCCATCGCGGAAATGGCGCAGACCAACCTGCGTATGCGCGACCAGTTGCGCCGTCTGGAAATCGAGACCGAAGCGCAGATCATCGCGCGCTACCAGCGCGAGGGCGATTCGGGCGACCAGTCGTTCGATCCGCTGGAACTCGACCGCTTCTCGACCTTGCAACAGCTGTCGCGCGCGCTGACCGAATCGGCGGCCGACCAGAACAGCCTGCAGAACACCCTCGACGACCTGACCCGTCAGTACGAAACCCTGCTGCTGCAGCAGTCGCGAGTCAGTTCGGAGTTGCAGGAAGGCCTCATGCGCACGCGCATGGTGCCGTTCGACACCCTGTTGCCGCGTCTGCGCCGCGTGGTCCGCCAGGCCTCGAGCGAACTGGGCAAGCAGGTCACGCTCAAGCTCGAAGGCACCCAGGGCGAACTCGACCGCAACGTGCTCGAGCGCATGACCGCGCCGCTGGAGCACATGCTCCGCAACGCCGTCGCGCACGGCCTGGAACGTCCCGAACAGCGTCGCGCCGCCGGTAAGCCGGACGAAGGCACGGTGCGCATCGCGGTGCGCCGCGAAGGTTCGGAAGTCGTGCTGGAAGTGGCCGACGACGGCGCCGGTCTCGACCGTGCGGCGATCCGTCGCCGCGGCGAAGAACGCGGCCTGGTACGTGCCGACGCGGTCATCGCCGAAGCCGACCTGGACTCGCTGATCCTCGAGCCGGGCTTCTCCACCGCCGACGAAGTCAGCCGCCTCGCCGGTCGCGGCGTCGGCATGGACGTGGTCGCCAGCGAAGTGCGCCAGCTCGGCGGCACCTTGGACATCCACTCGCGTCCCGGCCACGGCGTCCACTTCACCCTGCGCCTGCCGCAGACGCTCGCGGTCACCCAGGCGGTGTTCGTGCGCATCGGCGACATCACCTTCGCCGTGCCGATCGCTTCGGTGCGCGGCGTCGGCCGCCTGTCGCGCGAGCTGCTCGACGCGGGCGAGGCCAACTACCGTTACGGCGGCGAAGACTATGTCGTCCACGACCTCGGCACCCTGATCGGCCACGCGCCGGCCAAGGCCGAAGGCCAGTTGCAGATGCCGTTGCTGCTGATCCGCTCCGGCGATCTGCGCGCCGCCATCACCATCGACCAGGTTATCGGCAACCGCGAAATCGTGGTCAAGCCGGTCGGCCCGCAGGTGGCGTCGGTGCCCGGCATCTTCGGCGCGACCATCATGGGCGACGGCCGCGTGGTGGTGATCCTCGACGTCGCGCCGTTGGTGCGCCGCCGTACCGCGCAGTTGCTCGACTTCGCCCAGGTGGTGGAGCCGCCGCCGGCCCCGGCGGAAACCCGCCGCGTGCCGCTGGTGATGGTGGTCGACGACTCGGTGACGATGCGCAAGGTCACCGGACGCGTGCTCGAACGCCACAACTTCGAGGTCATTACCGCGAAGGACGGCATCGACGCGCTCGAACGCATGGCCGAGCGCGTGCCCGACCTGATGCTGCTCGACATCGAAATGCCGCGCATGGACGGCTACGAGCTGGCCACCCAGATGAAGGCCGACGCGCGCATGCGCGAAGTGCCGATCGTGATGATCACCTCGCGTACCGGCGAGAAGCATCGCCAGCGTGCGTTCGAGATCGGTGTCGAGCGTTATCTCGGCAAGCCTTATCAGGAGCTTGAATTGATCCGCAACGTGTTCGAACTGCTTGGAATCGCGCGTCATCATGGCTGAAGCAGAACGTCGCGTAGCGTTGTTGGCGCGGGCCGGCGTGGCCTGCGACCGTTTGCGTAGCGCGCTCGGCGATGCCGGCGCGAACCTGGTGTTGGTGGGCGATCCGACCGCGTTGGAACCGGCTGCGCTCGACGCTGCCGATCCGGACGTGGTCGTGGTCGTGCTCGACCCGGCCACCGAGGACGCGCTGGACCGTTTCGAGAACCTGCTGGTCGATCCCTCGATCGAGGTGATCTTCGAGGAAGCCGAACTGACGGTGTCGCGCGAGGGCTGGGACGAAGCGCGTTGGGCGCGCCATCTCAGCGCCAAACTGCACCGTCACGACGACGTGTTGCCGCCGGGCCGCGAGCCCGAGCCGGAACCCGATCCGATGCTGATCTCGACCGGGTTCGAGCGTCCGTTCGCGGCGGGATCGCCGTTGGCGCAGGAGCCGGTCGGGTTCGACCCGGCTTCGGCCGAGGCCTCGCTGGACCCGCTGTCGTTCGTCGCCGCCGAACAGATCGGCGAACTGGCGCGGGTCGCACCGTCGCCGCCGCCGGCCGAAGACCGTATCGAATTCATCACCGCCGAAGCGATGGCCGAGGACGGCGCCGAACAGCTCGAAGCCGAAGAAATCATCGCCACCGAAGCGGTCGCCGCCGACGATTTCGACATCGGCCACCTGACCTTGGAAGCGGTCGACAGCCAGGACGAGGTTCCGGGCAACGCCGCGCCGTATTCGCAGACGCTCGGCGAGTGGGTGGAGCCGGCCGCGGCCCATGCCGACGTGCCCGCGCTCGACGAAACCGGGCTGGGCGATCTCGAAGTGTGGCGCGCGCCGCCGCAGGACCAGGTCCGCGAGCTGATCGACTTCGACAGCGCCTTCGCGATCCAGGACGACCAGTCCGGGCCCGAATCCGCATCGACGGTCGCGCCGCTCGATTTCGACGACGGCCGCAACGAACGCGCCGCGGCCGAAGCGCGTAACTTCGAGAGCGACTTCGAGTTCGACTTGAACGAAGACCTGCAAGCGGCGCCGAAAGCGCCGTTGCCGCCGGCGCCTGCCGTGCCGGACTGGTCGTTCAGCGACGAGGCCAGCCTGGTCAGCGCGGCGACCGGTCAAAGCGGCGCGCATGGCAACGCAGGCGTGGGCAAGCACGATCTCGACGAAATCGAGCGTCGTATTTCCGGCCTGGAACTGGTCGACGACAGCCTGCCGGCCTCGACGCGCAATGGCGCCGTGCTCGTGCTCGCCGGCATCGGCGGACCCGATGCGGTGCGCCAGTTGCTCGGCGCGTTGCCGGAGAATTTCGGCCGGCCGGTGCTGGTGCAACAGCGTCTCGACGGCGGCCGCTACGACAAGCTGGTCGCTCAGATGCAGCGCGCCACCTCGGTGCTGGTCAAGCTCGCCGAACCCGGCACGCGCACCATCGATGGGGTGATCTACATCCTGCCGGCGGGACTCGGCATCGACGTCAGCGACAGCGGCATCCAGTTCGTCGAAGGCGCCGAGGTGATCGACGCCTTGCCGGCTTCCGACAGCGCGGTGTTGCTGTTCAGCGGCGCCGACCCGGCCCAGGTCGATACGGCGATGAAGCTGTCCGCGCACGGCGCGTTGGTCGCCGGCCAGTCGCCCGACGGTTGCTACGACGCGGCCGCGGCCAGCGCGGCGATCGCGCGCGGCGCCGGCAGCGGACAGCCGGCCGATCTGGCCGCCAAGCTGGCCTCGCGCTGGTCCGTACAAAGCGCGATCTAAGGCCGCAAGCCAAGAGCCCGAACGCCGTCGCCGCGTGGCGACGGCACCGAATCCCGGATTCCGGCATCAAGGAATCCACCGCAGCAGATCCACCCGTTGAAGGCCGCGCAATCCGCGGCGAGGACGCGAAGCGATGTCGAACGAGAACCAGATCAGCGACGCAGCCCCTGAAGCCACCTCGCAAGCCGACATCCGCGGCGTGTTGATCCAGGTCGGCGGCGCACGACTGCTGCTGCCCAACGCGACCATCGCCGAGGTGTTGTCGTACGCGCCGCCGGCGCCGATCGAGGACGCGCCGCGCTGGCTGCTCGGCCAGATCCGTTGGCGCGGTTGGCATCTGCCGCTGGTCGCTTTCGGCGAACTGTCCGGGCTCGCCCGCGAGCAGGGCGGCCTGGGCAGCAAGGTCGTGGTGCTGAAGGCGCTCAGCGCCGCCTCGCGCCTGCCGTATTTCGCTTTGTTGACCCAGGGCTTCCCGCGCCTGGTCACGGTGTCGCGCGACAGCTTGTCGGTCGCCGGACGCGAAGGCGACGTGCTGCCGCACGCCGTGCAGGCGCGCGTACTGCTCAACGACGATCCGGCGCTGCTGCCCGATCTGGAAGCGCTGGAAGCGATGATCGGCGAAGCGCTCGTACAAGCGGCGTGAGTCCGGCGCCGCAGGCCGGCGGCGCGACGTCGCCGTCTGGCTCGTCATCCGGCCCGCGGTCGGCCGCGTCGGCGCCGAAACGCTACGCCTCGGTCGACGCCCTGCGCGGGCTCACCGTCGCGGCGATGCTGCTGGTCAACAACCCTGGCGATTGGGGCCATGTCTACGCGCCCTTGCTGCATTCGCAATGGCACGGGTTCACCCCGACCGACCTCGTATTCCCGATGTTCCTGTTCATCGTCGGCGTGTCGATCGCGCTGGCGCTGATGCCGCGCCGCGAACACGGTGTGGCCGCTGCGACCCTGCTGCGTCCGGCGTTG
The DNA here is from genome assembly GCF_019970005.1 of Lysobacter sp. ESA13C. Classification (NCBI taxonomy): domain Bacteria; kingdom Pseudomonadati; phylum Pseudomonadota; class Gammaproteobacteria; order Lysobacterales; family Lysobacteraceae; genus Lysobacter; species Lysobacter sp. ESA13C. The sequence goes on from NZ_JAHXYK010000005.1 coordinate 95,228, forward strand.
TGGCGCGCGGCGCGCATCGTCGGCCTCGGCCTGCTGCTGCATGTCTGCGCGATCTGGGCGTTCGGCCACGAGCACCTGCGTATACCCGGCGTGTTGCAGCGCATCGGCCTGTGTTTCGCCGCCGCGGCGCTGATCGCGTTGTATCTGCCGGCGCGGGTGCAATGGATCGCCTGGGGCGCGCTGTTGTTCGGCTATGCGGCTTTGCTCGCAGCCGGCGGCAGTTATGCACCCTTCGAGAACATCGCCAGTCGTTTCGACAGTGCGCTGTTCGGCGTCCACGTCTTTCAGATCGACCCGGCCAGCGGCCGCGGCCACGACCCCGAAGGCCTGGTGTCGACGCTCGGCGCGCTGGCGACGACCTTGCTCGGACTGCGCGCCGGCGATTGGTTGCGCCGCGGCAACCTGCGCGCGCTGTGGATAGCCGGCGCGGTCTGCCTGCTCGCCGGCTGGGTAGGGGCGTATTGGCAGCCGTTCAACAAGAACCTGTGGACCCCGGCCTACGTGCTGTGGAGCGGCGGCTTGTCGTGTTGGGTGCTGGCCGTGTTCCACGAACTGATCGACCGTCGCGGCTGGCCCGCGCTCGGACGCGCCTTCGGCGTCAACGCCATCGCCGCTTACGGCGGCTCGGCCTTGCTGCTGTACCTGCTGATGGGCATGGGATGGCTGCAACCGATCTACCGCCGCGGTTTCGCCGACTGGATGACGCCGCTGTTCGGGCCTTATCTGCCTTCGTTGGCGTTCGCGCTGGTCTTCGTCGCGTTGTGGTGGGGCGTGGTGCGCTGGCTGGACGCGCGGCGGATCTATTTCAAGATCTGAGTGTCGTTGCCGGGTTCGGGTGAGGCGGCAGCAACAGCAACAGCAAATCCCTCGCATCTGCTGCGCAGGCGCGCCCCCTTTTAAAAGGGGCAATAGCACCGGCTCTAAGGCAGCAGCACCGTCGCGTCGTGCACTTCCCCCTTTGAAAAGGGGGGCAGGGGGGATTTTGCTTTTGCCTTTAAAGCGACAACGAGACGTCGCTCAAGCCAGATCGCCGAACTTCGCCTGCAAGGCCGCGATCGCCGCCAGGCCGGCGGTTTCGGTGCGCAGGATGCGCGGGCCCAGGCGCAGGCCCTGGAAGCCGGCATCGCGCAGTTGCTGCCGGTCGAGCGGCGACCAGCCGCCTTCCGGGCCGATCGCGAGCAGTACCGGTGCCTCGATCTCGACTGACAAGGTGGCGAAGGCGAGTTCGCCTTCCGGGTCGAGGATCAGGCGCAGGCCGCCGGGCGGCAGCGCCGCCAGCGTCGCCGCCAAGGAACGCGGCGCCGAGACCTCGGGCACGCGCGCACGACCGCTCTGTTCGCAGGCCGACGCGACCACGCTGCGCCAATGCGCATGACGTTTCTCCGCGCGCGCTTCGTCGAGCTTGACCTCGCTGCGCTGCGACCACAACGGATGCACGGCGTGCGCGCCGAGCTCGGTGGCCTTCTGCAGGATCAGGTCCATCTTCTCGCCGCGGGCGATGCCTTGCAGCAGCACCAGGGGCAGCGGCGATTCGCGTTCGACCTCTTGCGCCGATTCGAGCGCCACCCGCACCTCGCGCTTGCCGAGCGCGACGATGCGGCCGTGGTAGTCGCAGCCGTCGCCGTTGAACAGCACGCAGGCGTCGCCGACTTCGTGGCGCAACACGCGCGCCAGGTGCGTGGCGGGGCCTTCGGGCAGCACGACCTCGCGACCGGCGGCGAGATCGGCATCGACATGGACTCGGGTCAGGCGCATGCGTCGGCCTCCCGCACGGCGTGATCGATCGCCGCGCGCGTGGTGTCGGCGAGCAAGCCCAGGGCGTCCTCGTCGATCGAATAGGGCGGCATCCAGTACAGCACGTCGCCGAGCGGCCGCAGCAACACGCCGCGGTCGAGCGCGGCACGATACGCGTGCAGGCCGAAGCGGGCGGCCGGGTCGAACGGCGTGCGCTTGTCGCCGTTACGGGTCAGCTCAAAGGCGACGATCATGCCGGCCTGACGCACGTCGGCGACATGCGGGTGGTCGGCGAAATCGGCGGCGAGCCGGGCCATGCGCGCGCTGGTGACGCGGTTGCGGGCGACGATGTCGTCGTCGCGGAAAATATCCAGGCTGGCCAGCGCCGCCGCGCAGGCGAGCGGGTTGCCGGTGTAGCTGTGCGAGTGCAGGAAGGCGCGCTCGCGCGAGTCGTCGAGGAAAGCGTCGTAGATCGATTGCGTGGTCAGCACCGCGGCCAGGGGCAGGGCGCCGCCGGTCAGGCCCTTCGACAGGCACAGCAGGTCGGGCATGACCCCGGCCTGTTCGCTCGCGAACAAGGTGCCGGTGCGGCCGAAGCCGACCGCGATCTCGTCGGCGATCAGGAACACGCCGTGCTCGTCGCACAGCTCGCGCGCCAGCTTGAGATACAGCGGGTCGTGCATGCGCATGCCGCCGGCGCATTGCACGCGCGGCTCCAGGATCAGCGCGCAGACTTCATCGGCATGGCGTTCGAGCAGATGACGCAAAGCCGTCGCGGCCTGTTCGGCGCGCTCGGCCGGGGTTTGGCCGGGTTCGCACAGGTAGGCGTCGGGCGAGGGCGCGAACAGCGACTCGGCCAGCAGCGGTGCGTAGATGCGCCGGTACAGCGGAATGTCGCCGACCGCGAGGGCGCCGAGGGTTTCGCCGTGGTAGCCGTTCTCCAGGGCGATGAACTTGGTCCGGCCTTCGATGCCGCGGTTGCGGAACCAGTGGAAGGCCATCTTCAGGGCCACCTCGACCCCGGCCGAGCCGTTGTCGGCGTAGAACACCTTGCTCAGCGGCGCGCGCCCGTCCTGGCGCGGCGCCAGCGCCAGCAGGCGCTCGGCGAGTTCGACCGCCGGCGCGTGCGAGCAGCCGGCCAGGATCACGTGTTCGAGGGTGCGCGCCTGGGTCGCGATAGCCTCGGCGATGCGCGGTTCGGCATGGCCGAACAGGTTGGTCCACCAACTCGAGATCGCATCCAGATAGCGACGCCCGTCGCGGCCGATCAGCCACGGCCCTTGCCCGCTCGCGATCGGCAGCAAGGGCAGCGTATGGGGGTGTTCGCGCATCTGGGTGCAGGGATGCCACAGCACCGCCAGGTCGCGTTCGCGCCAGGAGTCCGCCGCGTCGGCGCCCGGCTCTGTTAGCATCGTCGTGTCGTGAGTGATCTCTCGCATCCCCCTATTATCGTGCCTTTCCGCTCCCTGCTCACGCCCGGAGCCGCGCCATGACCCGGCGGCTGCCGACCATTCATCACGTCACCGAGCACGAGGCCGGTCCGTACCGGCTGGAACGGCTCGATCTCGAGTTTTCCAACGGCGAACGCCGCCAGTACGAGCGCCTGCACGGGCGCGGCCATGGCGCGGTCGTGGTGGTGCCGATGATCGACGACGACACCGTGCTGCTGGTGCGCGAATACGCCGCCGGAGTGCACCGCTACGAGCTCGGCCTGGTCAAGGGCCGCATCGACGCCGGCGAAAGCCCGATCGAGGCCGCCGACCGCGAGCTCAAAGAGGAAGCCGGCTACGGCGCGCGCTCGTTGACCGTGCTGCGTTCCCTGACCCTGGCGCCGACCTACATGAGCCACCAGGCGCATCTGGTGCTGGCGCGCGATCTCTACCCCGAGCGCCTGCCCGGCGACGAACCCGAAGAGCTCGAAGTGGTGCCGTGGAAACTCGATGACCTGCACGAGTTGATCCTGCGCGAGGATTTCTCCGAAGGCCGCAGCATCGCCGCGCTGTTCATCGCCCGCGAATGGCTGCGCAACGGCGAGCCGCACCCGGAGCCGCAAGCATGAGCGCAGCCCCTGTGAAACCAGCCCTGCTCAGCCCGGAACAGATCGAAGGCGCGATCGCGATCGCCCGCGCCGCCGCGGCCGCGATCCTGACCGTCTACGACGGCGAGTTCGCGGTCGAACGCAAGGCCGACGCTTCGCCGGTCACCGCCGCCGACATGGCCGCGCACCACCTCATCGTCGACGGGCTGGCCCGCCTGACCCCGGACATCCCGGTGCTGTCGGAGGAATCCGCGCACGAGGTCAGTTTCGAGCAGCGTCGCGAATGGTCGCGCCTGTGGCTGGTCGACCCGCTCGACGGCACCCGCGAATTCGTCAAGCGCAACGGCGAGTTCTCGGTGAATCTGGCCCTGATCGACCACGGCGTGCCGGTGTTCGGCCTGATCCAGGCGCCGGTCGGTGGAGCGCTTTGGCATGCCCAGCGCGGCGGCCGCGCCTACCGCCGCGACGGCGACGACGAGCGCGAAGTACGGGTGCGCGCACCGGCGGCGCAGCCGCTGCGGGTCGCCGCGAGCCGCTCCTTCCACAGCGACCGCGCCGAACGGGCGATGGCGCGTCTGCAACGCGAAGCGCCCGGCGGCATCGACATGCTCAGCCTGGGTTCGTCGTTGAAATTCTGTCGGATCGCCGAGGGCGGTCTCGATCTGTACCCGCGTTTCGGCCCGACCAGCGAATGGGACACCGCCGCCGGCCAGTGCGTGCTCGAAGCCGCGGGCGGCGCCGTGTTCGACCCGCAAGGCCGGCCGTTCCGTTACAACCAGCGCGCCGGCATTCTCAACGGCGATTTCGTCGCTGTGGGCGACCTGGCTCTGCCGTGGAAGGAGTGGCTCGATGGCTGAAGTGCTGAACCTGCCGCCGGGTATCGCCGGGCTGTTGACGATCATGGCGCGCCTGCGCGATCGCGACAGCGGCTGCCCCTGGGACATCGAACAGGATTTCGCTTCGATCGCGCCGTACACGATCGAAGAAGCCTACGAAGTCGCCGACGCCATCGATCGCAAGGACCTGATCTCGCTGAAGGACGAACTCGGCGATCTGCTGCTGCAGGTCGTGTTCCATGCGCGCATGGCCGAGGAACAGGGCGCGTTCGCTTTCGACGACGTGGTCGCGGCGATCAGCGACAAGATGGTGCGCCGTCATCCGCACGTGTTCGGCGACGCCAGCGTCGAGGACGTCGAGGCCCAGACCGTGGCCTGGGAAGAACAGAAGCGCCGCGAGCGCGAGGCGGCGGGCGAGGTCGACACCTCGGCGCTGGCCGGTATCGCCCGCGGCCTGCCCGAGTGGCAGCGTGCGGTGAAACTGCAAAAGCGCGCGGCCGCGGTCGGTTTCGACTGGCCCGACGTGAGCCCGGTGATCGCCAAGCTGCACGAGGAAATCGAGGAAGTCCGCGCCGAGTTCGCCGCGGTCGCCGCCGCGCCCGACGATGCGGCCGCGCACGACCGCCTCGAGGACGAGATCGGCGACGTGCTGTTCGTCTGCGCGAATCTGGCCCGCCACGGCAAGGTCGACGTCGGTGCCGCGCTGCGTCGTGCCAACCTCAAGTTCGAGCGCCGTTTCCGCGCGATGGAAACCCTGGCCGCGCAAGACGGTCTGGCCCTGGCGGAGTTGCCGCTGGAAGGCCAGGACGCGTACTGGGACAAGAGCAAGCGAGCCGAGCGCGGCGAATCCTGAGCGCGGCGTTCGCGCCCAGCGGCGCCCGATCTTGCGGCGCTGCGAGCGGCACGGCAGGATGCGTGCAGGATCGATAAGCGAGGGAACGCCATGAATCGTCGCATGCGCCGGTGGTCGCTGGCCTGTCTGTTCGCCGCATGTTTCTCGGTCGAAGCGGCGGAGCAGGAAAACCTGATCGTGTTCGTCGGCGAGAAGCTGTCGGTCGAGCAGTTCGGACCCGTACTGGGCAAGGACGTGCTCCTCATGGACGCCGCCTTCAAGGCGAAGTATCGGGTCGAGCAGCTCGTCTATGGCGAGTACGACGGCGATACGATTGAGTTCGAGGCCTACGACCATCACGGTGTGCCGCCGTTCTCGCGCTTTCCCCATGCCTTGTTGTTCGTATCGCGCGACGGCAACCGGCTTTACCATCAGAAATACCAGTATTACCCGGTGTTCAGGGCCCCGTCCGGCGCCTGGTTCGGTTGCGGACCGGTGGGCGAGCGCGATAGCGAGGATCGTCGCGGCATCGCCGAAGCCAGGCCGATGCCATGGGACAGCGATGCCTACCATCCGCTGAAGCCTGAGTGGTCCAGCAAGGACCGGCGCAAGCTGTTTGCGAGCGAGCATTTCCGCATCGACGGCGACAAGGCGTATTGTCTGACCGGCAGCCCGGTGCACGAGTTGTTCGAGGTCAAGAAGCGCACGGTGCTGAAGGCGCGGGGCATGTTCGGCGGCGACGCGGCGAAGGCCGGCGATTGAGCGACGCGGGGCGATCAGGCGAGGACAGGGACATGGCGAACCGTTTTGCGAGTTTCCGCGAGTTCTATCCGTTCTATCTGAGCGAACACAGCAACCGCACCAGCCGGCGCCTGCACTTCATCGGCAGTTGCGGCGTGCTGGTGCTGCTCGCGCTGGCCTTGGCCCAAGGCCGGCCCTGGCTGCTGCTGGCGGCGCTGTTGTGCGGCTACGGTTTCGCCTGGGTCGGGCATTTCTTCTTCGAGAAGAATCGCCCGGCCACCTTCAAGCACCCGCTGTATTCCTTCGTCGGCGATTGGGTGATGTTCAAGGACATCCTGACCGGCAAGATCAAGTTCTGAGCGCCCGCCCGAACGCGCCCGAGAAAGAACCCCCCAAAACAGCCGCGAAACCGACGAGTCGCGTCGGGCTCGCATCCATCAAGGAAGATATCTTGAATCTCAAGATCGCTGTGTGCGGCCTTATGTTGACTTACCTGTGGCCGGGCGTGGTGTCGGCGGCGCCCGCCGCACAGCCCGATGTGCCGATGCGCGTCTCCCCGTGGCTCAGCGAAAGCATGGACAGCAAGACCTGTCCCATCGTCCGCGTTTATCTGGCTGGGGCCGGATCGGCCGAGGGCGGTTCCGCAGTGGCGACGCTGTGGCGCAACCGCGGCGATCAAAACTCGGCGCTGGCGGCCTGGCCGGCGCTGCACCTGTCGGTGAACGGTCAAGCTTTTGCCTTGCGCCGCGAGGGCGCACATTCGGATATCGAAGCACTGGGTCTGCAGCGGCAGCGCGGTCAGACCCTGCGTTGGTCCGATGCGGGCGAGAAGATTTCGGCGGAGCTGCGCCTGGGCGCGCCGAGCCTGTCGGTCGAGGAAGACGGGCGCTGGACCCGGCTGCCGGCGGCGCAGGCGGTGCAGGCGCGCGCGGCGATGGACGACGCCAGCACCCTCACCCGCTGGAAGGGCCATCTGACGGTGACTGTCCGTGGTCAGCGCTGGCAGCGCGAGGTCGAGGTCGAGTCCTTGTGCGGGCCTTGATCGGGTCGTTGCGCCGCGCTCGATCCGCGAAGATCAATCCGGGAAGATCAATCCGGGAAGCTCAATCCAGGAAAATCAGCCAGGCCGCGACCACGATCAGGCCGAACCCGGCCCAGTGGTTCCACTTCAGCGGCTCGCCGAGGTACCAGGCCGAGAAGCCGGCGAACACCAGCAGGGTGATGACCTCTTGCATGCCCTTGAGCTGCGGCGCCGAGTACACCGCGCTGCCGAGACGGTTGGCGGGTACCTGCAGGCAGTACTCGAACAGGGCGATGCCCCAGCTGACCGCGATCGCGATCATCAACGGCGACGACTTGTATTTGAGATGGCCGTACCAGGCGAACGTCATGAAGATGTTCGAACCGAGCAAAAGCAGGATCGGGTAGAGGCGTTCGGCGAGCATCGGGGCGTTTCGTGACGGAGTGGGCGGTCAGCGTAACGAGGGTCTTCACGGGCCGTCCACCTTGGCGAGGGCAACCTTCACAAAACTGAAGGAATGGAGAGGCTGCATGCAGGGTACGAGAGACGGGGGGCTGGTCCTGATCGTCGAAGACAACCGCAATATCTCCGAAATGGTCGGCGAGTACCTCGAAAGCCGCGGCTTCGAGGTCGATTACGCGGCCGATGGTCTCGACGGTTACCGCCTTGCCACCGAGAACAGTTACGACGTGATCGTCCTGGACCTGATGCTGCCGCGCATGGACGGCATCGAGGTCTGCAAGAAGCTGCGCGAAGAGGCCCGCAAGTCCACGCCGGTGCTGATGCTGACCGCACGCGATACGCTCGACGAGAAGCTCACCGGTTTGAGCGCCGGCGCCGACGACTATCTGACCAAGCCTTTCGCGATCCAGGAACTGGAAGCGCGCCTGCGCGCCCTGATCCGGCGCGAGCGCCGCCAGGTCGGCGGCGAGGTGCTCAAGGTCGCCGACCTGGTGCTCGACCCGGCCAGCCTGCGGGTCACCCGCGGCGGCAGCGAACTGCAACTCTCGCCGATCGGCTTGCGCCTGTTGACCATCCTGATGCGCGAATCGCCGCGCGTGGTCAGCCGCCAGGAGATCGAGCGCGAGATCTGGGGCAACGGTTTGCCGGACTCCGACACCTTGCGCAGCCATCTGTACAACCTGCGCAAGACCATCGACAAGCCGTTCGACAAGCAGCTTTTGCATACCGTGCAGAGCGCCGGCTACCGGGTGGCAGACATCTCCCAGCCGCCGGACTGACCGGCCGCGATCATGCCGCAGGGGCTACCGCGCAAGATCAAGCTCGCGTTCATTCTGCAAGCCTTGATCGGCAGCATCGCGATCACGCTGGGCATCCTCCTGGCGGGACTCGCGGTGCGCCACGTGGTGCTGGAACAGCGCATGCAGCGCGAGGCCGACGACTACTGGGCCGGGCGCATCCGCGACCCCAACTATCCGTTGCCGCGCACCTCGACCACGCGCGGCCATTTCGTCCCGACCGGCGCCAGCGACTCGCTGCTGCCGATGGTGATCCGCGGGGTCGACTCGGGCCTGCACAACCTGCCCGGCGGCGGCCGGGTGGTGCTGGTGGACCGGCGCGAGCCCGGCACCTTCTACATGATCTACGCCACCGAGCTGATCGACGAGGCGATCCTCTACACCGGCCTGTTCTCGCTGCTGCTGTCGTTGCTGACGACGTATCTGATTTCCTGGCATACCTACCGCACTTCGAAGCGACTGGTCTCGCCGGTGAGCTGGCTGGCCAACGTGGTCTCGCAATGGGACCCGCGCGATCCCGACACCAGCCTGATCGAGCCGATCAAATTCCCCTACGACCCCGGCAGCGAAGTGCGCCGCTTGTCGAGTTCGCTCAGCGGCCTGGCCGAACGAGTCAGCGACTTCGTCGAGCGCGAGCGCGATTTCACCCGCGACGCCAGCCATGAACTGCGCACGCCGTTGACGGTGATCCGGGTCGCCACCGACCTGATGCTGGCCGACCCCGACACGCCCCTGCGCGCGCAACGCTCGTTGCTGCGCGTGCAACGCGCCGGGCGCGACATGGAGGCGGTGATCGACGCCTTCCTGATCCTGGCGCGCGAGTCCGACGTCGAGCCGCAGTCCGAAGATTTCCTGGTCCGCGACATCGTCGACAACGAGATGGAGCGGATCCTGCCGCTGCTCAACGGCAAACCGGTCGAGTTGCATCTTTACGACGAGGGCGGGCCGCGCCTGACCGCGCCGCCGCACGCTCTCGGGGTCATGGTCGGCAACCTGCTCAGCAATGCGGTGCGCTTCACCGACCAGGGCCGCATCGACGTGCGCCTGAGCCGCGACAGCATCGAGATCCGCGACACCGGCATCGGCATGTCGGTGGAAACCCTGACCAAGGCCTTCACCCCGTTCTACCGCGCCGACTTCTCGGTCGGCGACGGCAAGGGCATGGGCCTGTCGATCGTGCGCCGGCTCGGCGAACGCTTCGGCTGGCCGGTCACCCTGACCAGCGCGCCCGAGCAGGGCACCACCGCGGTGATCCGCTTCCGCCCCGGCAGCGCCACCCTCAGCACCCATATGCCGCCGCTGCCGCGCCGACCCGGCGCCTGAGCCCGGCCGCCGGCTGCGACGCTTTCGCGCCCTGGCGAATCCCTGTGCAGAATCGCTTGCCGCCAAGCGCTCGCTTCGCCTGCACCGACCGTGGCGGAAACTGAACCGTTCGTGCCCGATGCGGTCAATGCAGCGAGCGCTGTCAACCGCATTCAGCCACGCGCGTTCGCGCCTTCATAGCCCACGATCCGAGTCCCATGAGCGCAGCCAAGCCGACCTCACCCGCGACGAACAACAACGGGCGCCGCAAATCGCCGTGGCCCAAGCGCATCGTCGCCGCGGCGGTGGCGCTGGCCGTGGCCGGCGGCGCCTGGACTTACTACCGTCAGCGCAATGCCGAGGACGCCGCGGGCGCCTATCGCACCACCAAGGTCGAACGCGGCGACATCCGCGTCGCGATCTCGGCCACCGGCGCACTTTCGGCGATCTCGACCGTCGACGTCGGCAGCCAGATCTCCGGCCAGGTCACCGAGGTGCTGGCCGACTACAACGACCGCGTGACCAAGGGGCAGGTGATCGCGCGTATCGACCCGGCCACCTACGAAGCGCAGATCGCCCAGGGCTCGGCCCAGGTCAGCAACGCCCGCGCCAGCCTCGCCACCGCGCAGGCGACCCTGCGCAATGCCGAGCTGGACTACCAGCGCAAGTCGGAACTGGCCAAGAACCAGCTCGTCGCGCGCAGCGACGCCGACCTGGCCCGCGCCGCGCGCGACCAGGCCCGCGCCCAGTTGGCCGGCGCCGAAGCCCAGATCAACCAGCAGATCGCCTCGACTCAGACTTCGCGCCTCAACCTGCAGCGCACGGTGATCCGCGCACCCGTGGACGGCGTGGTGCTGACGCGCAGCATCGAGCCCGGCCAGACCGTGGCCGCGAGCCTGCAATCGCCGGTGTTGTTCCAGATCGCCGAAGACCTGTCGAAGATGGAAATCGTGTTGGCCATCGACGAGGCCGACATCGGTCAGGTCAAGCCGGGCCAGAGCGTCAACTTCACCGTCGACTCGTTTCCCGATCGTCAGTTCCGCGGCGCCGTGCAGCAGGTGCGGTTGTCGGCGACCAACACCAGCAACGTCATCACCTATCCGGTCGTGGTTTCGGTCGACAACGTCGACGGCGTGCTGCTGCCGGGCATGACCGCCAACGCCGAGATCGAGGTCAGCCGCCGCGACGACGTGCTGCGGGTCAGCAATGCCGCGCTGCGCTACAAGCCGGCCGACGAAGCAGTCAGTGCGGGCGCCGCGAACGGTCCGGCCGGCGGCGCGCGCGGCGGCCTCAGCGGCGATCTGCCGCAGGTGGCCCAGGCGCTCAAGCTCGATACGAACCAACGGGCCGCGTTCGACGCCGCGCTGGAGCAGATGAAGCAACGCATGGCCGCGCGCACTGCGGCGCCGACTGCGGCCGCGCCGGGCGGCGGTGGCGGCGCGCCGATCATCATCGGCGGCGGGCGCGGCCCGGGCGGCGGTGGCGGCAACAACAACCGCGGCAACCGCAGCGGCGGCGCCGTCTCCGGCGCGGCGCGCCAGCGCATGCAAGAACGCTTCAACCAGCAGTTCGGCTCGTTCCGCTCCATGCTCGACGAGGCCCAGCGCAAGCAGTGGGATGCCGAGATCGCCAACCTGGTCACCGCGCGCCGCGTACCGCTGTACAAGCTGGTCAAGGGCGAGCCGGAACAGATCGTGGTCCGCGTCGGCGCCAGCGACGGCAGTTGGACCGAAGTCTCGGGCAACATCCAGGAAGGCGACGAGATCGTGGTCGGCAGCGGGCGCGGCACGAAATGAGCGGCGGCATCGCTGACGCCACCGCGGTCATCGAGACCCGCGCGCTCGGCAAGGTCTATTCGCCCGGCACCGAGGCCGAAGTGATCGCCCTGCACGGCGTCGAGATGTCGATCGCGCGCGGCGAGTTCGTCGCGATCATGGGGCCGTCGGGTTCGGGCAAGTCGACCCTGATGAACCTGATCGGCTGCCTCGACACGCCGACCAGCGGCGTGTATCTGTGCGACGGCATCGACGTCGCCAGCCTCGACGCCGAAGAACGCGCCATCCTGCGTCGCGACAAGATCGGTTTCGTGTTCCAGGGCTTCAACCTGTTGCCGCGCATGAGCGCGCTGGAGAACGTGGCGATGCCGATGGGCTATGCCAACGTGCCGCGCGACGAGCGCATGCTCCGCGCACAGCAGGCGCTCGACGCGGTCGGCCTCAGCGGCCGCGCCGGCCATCGGCCGAGCGAATTGTCCGGCGGCCAGCAGCAGCGCGTGGCGATCGCGCGCGCGCTGATCAACCGTCCGCCGATCCTGCTCGCCGACGAACCCACCGGCGCGCTCGACACCCGCACCGGCGAGGAGATCCTCGCCCTGTTCAAGCGTCTGCAGGCCGAGGATCACACCGTCGTGCTGATCACCCACGACCCGGACGTGGCCGCGCACGCCGACCGCACCTTCGTCATGCGCGACGGCGAACTGCACGTGCAGGAGGCCGGCGCATGAGTTTCATGGAAGTCCTGCGCACCGCCATCTTCGCCCTGCGCGGCAATTGGCTGCGCAGCGCGCTGACCTCGCTCGGCGTGATCATCGGCATCGCCGCAGTGATCGTGATGGTCTCGGTCGGCCAGGGCACGCAATCGGAAATCGACAAACTGGTTTCGGGGCTGGGTTCGAATCGGCTGGACATCAGTTCGGGCGGCGGCGGACGCGGCAGCGGCGGCGTGCGCCTGAGTTCCTCGAGTTTCTTCACCCTGACCGAGGCCGATGGCGAGGCGATCCGCAACGAAGTCTCGGAAGTGCAGTACGTGGCCGCCTCGTTGCGCGGCGGCACCCAGGCGGTCTACGCCGAAAACAATTGGTCGACGCAGTGGCAGGGCGTGCAGGCGGATTTCTTCGACATCAACGGCTGGACCATCGCCTCCGGCGCCAGCTTCGAGGCGCGTGACTACGGCAGCGGCGCCAAGTCGGTGATCCTCGGCGAAACCGTGCGGCGCGAACTGTTCGGCGACGAAGACGCGATCGGCCAGACCGTGCGTCTCGGGCGCGTGCCGTTCACCGTGGTGGGCACGCTCAAGCCGAAAGGGCAGGGCGGTTTCGGCCAGGACCAGGACGACGTGGTGCTGGTGCCGTTGGAAACCGGGCGCCGGCGATTGCTGGGCGCGATGGGCCTGCCGACCGGTGCGGTCATGCAGATCGCGGTCGGCGTCGGCCGCGCCGAGGACGTGGCCTATGCGCAAGAGGAAATCGAAGGCTTGCTGCGCCAGCGCCACAAGATCCAGCCCGGCGGCGACGACGACTTCAGCGTGCGCAACATCGCCGAGGTGGTTGCCACCCGCACCCAGACCACGCGTTTGATGTCCCTGCTGCTTGGCGCGGTGGCGACGATTTCGTTGATCGTCGGCGGCATCGGCATCATGAACATCATGCTGGTGTCGGTGACCGAGCGCATCCGCGAGATCGGCCTGCGCATGGCGGTCGGCGCCGGCCCCAGCGACATCCAGCGCCAGTTCCTGGCCGAGGCGATGCTGATCTCGTTGATCGGCGGTGCGCTGGGCATCGCCATCGGCGTGGTCGGCACGATCCTGGTCGGCAAGTTCGGCGCCCTGCCGATCGCCTTGAACGGGCAGATCATCGCCCTGGCGGCTGGCTTCTCGATCGCCACCGGCCTGTTCTTCGGCTATTACCCGGCGCGCAAGGCCTCGCAGCTCGACCCCATCGAGGCCTTGCGCCAGCAGTAGCGCGACCGACCGCGACCAACGGCACGGGCGCGCGCCGCCGTGCCGTGACAGCGTGGACGGGTCGTCGGATCGGAGCGGAGCGCACATGAGCAAGTGGTGGTTGGCGGTGCTGTTGCTGTTTCCGTCGCAGGCATTCGGCGCGCAGGCCACGCAGGCCGGCGCGACGCCGGCGACGGTGATCGTCCTGGGCGTCGACCACGCCGCGCAATTGGTGTCCGAGCGCGACCAGCCGGCACTGCTGGACGCATTCCTCGATCGCGCCAAGCCCGATGCGATCTGCATCGAGCGCGCGCCGGAAGCGTTCGCGCGCGGCGATTTCTACGAGTTCACCTACGAGGTGCAGGACGTGGCGGTGCCGTTCGCACGCCGGCACGGGATCGAGTTGTGCCCGATCGACTGGGAGCCGCCGGCGGAGGACCAGCGGCTCGGCTTCGGCCTGAGCCTGGACGCGCCGCCGGAGCTGCGCCCGGCCAAGGGTTTCATGGGCTTTCTCGCCTTCGGCCAGGAAGCGTCGACGCGCGACTTCTTCCATGCCGACGACCCGGCCAAGCTGCATAAGGTGACGAACTGGGCGGCGACGCCGTCCGCCCGCGCCAAGAACGACCTGCCGCGCCGGCTCTATCTCTACCGCACCTATCTGCAGGCGCAGCGCATCGCCGCCGCGGCGCGTGCGCATCCGGGCGGCACGGTGGTGGTGGTCGTGGGCGAATTCCATAAGCACGATATCGAAGCGATCCTCAAGGACGAACCCGGCGTGCGCCTGGTGCAGCCGTCGTCGCTGGGCCGCCCCGATGCCAAGGCGATCGCGGCGCACGACCGCATCGAGTACCGCACCGCGATTGCGAGTTTCAACCTGCTCGGCCAGCAATCGGTAGCCGGTCCGGTGGATTACGGCTACGTCGGACGCGCGGTGGCGGCGCTGGAAGCCGCCGGCGCAACGCCGCAGGCGCGGCTGTTCCGGGTTCGCCTGGATCTGCTGCAAGGCCGGATCGAGCGCGGAGAGGCCATCGCGCGCTACCGCGCCATCGCCGCCGACGCCGGCGATGCGCGTTTCGCCTGGACCGGAGTCAAGGATGTCGCGCGCGTGGATTCCTGGTTCGACCCGTTCGGCAACCTCGACGTACGCCGCCGCGCCCTGCTGGAGGCGGCGCGGGAATCCTGGGCGGCCGGCGATGCGGCCGCTGCGAGCGAGTTGCTGGAGGCCTGCACCGAAGGGCTGAGCCTGCGGCAACGCGAGCAGTTGCGTGGCTATTGGCAGCGCGATGTGGCGGTGGCGAAATCCTCGCGATAGAAGGGGCGCAGATCCCGACGGTGAGTTCTCGTCTGGATGTTGGCTGCCCTCTTGTAGGAGCGGCGTAAGCCGCGACTCGTAGCCAAGTTGGCGTCGCATCTTTCATTCCGGCTGAAACCTTAGGCTGTGCCGTCGATATTCGATATTCGATGGCGGCGTTGTTGCTGTTGCTCTTGTTGTGCGTCGCCCAGCATTCGCGAAGGCAATCGAAGACCCGGAGGGCGGCCCGCAAGGATGCGGGCCGTTTTTCATCGGGACAGGGATGTCCCGTATGAAAAATCCCCGCGGAGGCACCGCTCGTGCGGGCCTGTGATTCAAAGCAAAAGCATTTTTCTTTGGTGACTTTTGACCGAAGGGAATCCAGGCGGACTTTTGTTGCTTTAGACAAAAGAAAGTTACCCGCCGCTTTAGTGGCGGAAGCTTTAGGCGTTTGATCTAGATCTAGATCTTGCTTGAGCGATACGCCGCAAACCCGCGACAGCCCGGTCGCGGCTCGCGCCGCTCCTACCCTGGGCTCCAGCCGGGAGCAGCGCGAGGTTGAGGTGTAGTGGTCGCCGCTTTAAGGGTAGGAGCGACGCAAGTCGCGACCGCGTTCTCGCGGCCTCCGGCGTGTCTCTCAAGCAAGAGCAGAGCTTCCGCCCGCTACGCGGCCGGGTTACTTTCTTTTGCTAAGCCCAAAAGAAAGCTAACCAAAGAAAAGGGCTCTCCTTGCAAGGGCACAGGCCACGAGTGCGATGCTGTCGCCGGGATTTTCCGATAGGACATCCTTGTCCTATCGGAAAACGGCGCACGTCCTGTGCGCCGCCCTCCGGGTCTCCATTTGACCGGTAAAGCCACAGCCACAGCCACAACCGGAGCCAAAGCCTCGAAGGCCGCGGTCTGACTTCCCCTCACCCGAATCTCATCGGGCCTTACGACTCCCTCACCCCACCCGCGCACAAGCGCCCGAGCCCGCCCGGGCCACCCAAAACCGAGATCCGGCCGCCTGCCGTCAGGGCGCCCCTGCCGGGCTTGTGGCAAAATCCCCGCCCTGTAGCGGCCGTCGGCCGCGCCCGGCCTGTCCCGGCCCCGCACGATCGAGACCCGCGTCCATGCCGACCTTCGAGCCGTCTCCGCCCGAGTGCCTCCGTCGCAATGCCGCGGTCCCCTCGTCGCAGGGAGTCCGCCTCCATGGCTGACGAATACGGGCATCTGCCTCGCGGTCCCGGACGCATCCTGAAAGCGGCGACCTGGTCGTTCCAGGGCCTGCGCGCGGCCTGGCTGCACGAGTCCTCGTTCAGGCTCGAGGTCTACCTGTTCCTGGCCCTCGCGCCAGTGGGCTGGTGGTTCGGCGAAAGCGGGGTCGAGCGGGTGCTGCTGATCGGTTCGATCCTGCTGGTGCTGAGCGTGGAATTGCTCAACTCCGCGGTCGAGGCGGTCATCGAACGCTACGGCCCGGAGTTCCACGAACTGGCCGGACGCGCCAAGGACATGGGTTCGGCGGCGGTGTTCGTGTTGCTGATGAACGTGCTGCTGACCTGGGCGGCGATTCTCGGCCCCCGGCTGTGGACCCATTTGATGGGCTGAGCGCGCCCCGGGGCCGCCCACGCCATCCGGCCGGCTTCATCGCCTGGCTTACACCGGGCCGCCACGGCGGCCCACCGGCGCGCCCCTCGGCGCGCCGTCTGCGGATCCGGTCCGCAGGTTTCTTCGTTATCGACATCTTGAGGTATGCCGCACGTGATTGAACTGCTGACCGATCCGCAAGTCTGGATCACCCTGATCACCCTGAGCGCGATCGAAATCGTGCTGGGCATCGACAACCTCGTCTTCATCTCGATCGCGGTCAGCAAGCTGCCCTACGAGAGCCGCGAGAAGGCGCGCAAGTTCGGCATCGCGGTGGCCTGCATCTCGCGTATCGCGCTGCTGCTGACGCTGGCCTGGCTGGCCGGCCTGACCAACGATCTGTTCACCGTATTCGGCCAGGGCATTTCGGTGCGCGACCTGGTGCTGATCCTCGGCGGCGCCTTCTTGTTGGTGAAGGGCTCGATGGAGGTCAAGGACCTGATCGTCGGCGAGGACGAATCCGAAGACGTGCACACCAAGCCGGCGGCCTCGTTCATGGCGGTCATCGCCCAGATCGCGGTCATCGACATCGTGTTCTCGCTGGACTCGGTGATCGCCGCGGTCGGCATGGCCAACCACACCCCGGTCATGGTCGCCGCGATCCTGCTCGCCGTGGCGGTGATGCTGCTGGCGTCCAAGCCGCTGGGCTACTTCATCGACCACAACCCGACCATCAAGATGCTGGCGCTGGCCTTCATCGTCCTGGTCGGCGTGTATCTGATCGCCGACGGCCTGGAAGTGCATATCCCGAAGGGCTACATCTACGGCGCAATGGGCTTCTCGGCCCTGGTGGAATGCTTGAACCTGTGGGCGAAGAAGCGCGCGAACCGGCGCCTCAGCGCCGAATAAGCGTCGAGCCGCATCGATCGAGCGAGCGCAAGGGCCGGCAAGCGATTGCCGGCCCTTCTTGTTTGTAGCCGGCAAGCGATTGCCGGCCCTTCCCGTTTGTGGCCGGCAAGCGATTGCGGGCCCTTCTTGTTTGTAGCCGGCAAGCGATTGCCGGCCCTTCCTGTTTGTGGCCGGCAAGTGATTACCGGCCCTTCGTGTTTGCGGCGGTGCTTATTGGGGCCGCGCTTATAGCGCCCCGGGCGGGCCGGCGTCGTCACACCGCGTCCATTGCGCCGGCCGGCGGCCGGTGCTGGAATGCGGCCGTCACCCAGCAGGAGTCCGCGCCATGTTCCGAGCCTTGATCGTGCTTGCGCTGACCGCGCTGCTCAGCGGCTGCGGCTACAACACCATCCAGCAGAAGGACGAGGCGGTCACCGCGGCCTGGTCGCAGGTGCTGAACGTCTACAAGCGCCGCGCCGACCTGGTGCCGAACCTGGTGGCCACGGTGAAGGGCTACGCCAGCCACGAACAACAGGTGCTGACCCAGGTCACCGAGGCGCGCGCCAAGGTCGGCAGCATCAATGTCGACGCCAACAATCCCGAGTCGCTCAAGCAGTTCGAGCAGGCCCAGGGCGAGTTGCGCGGGGCGATCGGGCGCTTGCTGGTGGTCAGCGAGAATTACCCGCAGCTCAAGGCCGACCAGAGCTTTCTGAGCCTGCAGACCCAGCTCGAAGGCACCGAGAACCGGATCACGGTCGAGCGCCAGCGCTATATCGGCACGGTCCAGGACTACAACACCTACATCCGCCAGTTCCCGACCAACCTCACCGCGAAGCTGTTCGGTTACTCGACCAAGCCCAACTTCACCGTCGAGAACCCGGCCGAGATCCAGGAAGCGCCGAAGGTCGATTTCGGCCAGCCGGCGCCCGCAGCGCCGGCCAGCACGCCGCCTGCCGCGGCGCAGCCCGCTCCGGCGCAGGGCTGATCGCCGTCCGATGACGGCGTTCCCCGCACGCACGCGCGGGTTCGGCCACGGCACGCCCGTCGCCTGGGTCGCCGTCTGCCTGAGCGTCGTGCTATTGGCGTTCGCGGCGTTGCCGGTGCGGGCGCAGGCTTCGGCTGCGATCCCGGCGATGACCTCGCCGGTGGTCGACACCACCGGCACGCTCGACGCCGCCACCCGTTCGCAATTGGAAGCACAGGCGCGTGCGCTGCAGCAGCGCAAGGGCAGCCAGTTGCAGGTGCTGGTGGTGGCGAGCACCGCGCCGGAGGACATCGACTCGTATGCGGTGCGCGCCTACGAACAGTTCAAGCTCGGCCGCAAGGACGTCGACGACGGCGTGCTGGTGGTGGTGGCCAAGGACGACCGCCGCGTGCGCATCGAAGTCGGCTACGGCCTGGAGGGCGCGATCACCGATGCCCAGTCCGGCCGCATCATCCAGGAATACCTCGCGCCGAAATTCCGCACCGGCGACTACGCCGGCGGCCTGGTCGACGCGACCGCCATGCTGGTCAAGTTGATCGACGGCGAACCGCTGCCGCCGCCGATGGCGCGCCAGACCCAGGACGACGGAGGTGGCGAGGAGGGCTGGGTGCTCGCCTTCTTCATCGCGATCTTCGGCGGGCAGTTCGTGCGCGCCGTGCTCGGCCGGCTGCCGGCGCTGGTGCGCGGGCTCGCGTCCGGGCTGGTCGTCGGCGGCATCGCCTGGTTGTTGTCGCTGGCCTGGTGGCTGGTCGGCCTGACGGCGTTGATCGGTTTGTTCGTCGGCCTGCTCGGCGGCAGCGGCGGGCAGTTCGTCCGCAGCGGCGGCTGGGGCGGCTACGGTGGCGGCGGTTGGGGCGGCGGTGGTGGCGGTGGAGGCGGTGGCGGCTGGTCGGGCGGCGGCGGTTCCAGCGGAGGCGGCGGCGCCTCGGGGAGTTGGTGATGCGTTGGCTCCGTCATCTGTGTGCGCCTTCGGCCCGACGGTTGTTTCCCGAAGCCAGCCTGCAACGCATCGCCGCGGCCATCGCGGCCAGCGAGTCGCGTCATCACGGCCAGATCTGCTTCGCGGTCGAGGAGCGCTTGCCGCTGCGAGAGCTGTTTGCCGGCCAGGATGCGCGCGCGGCGGCGCATGAGGCCTTCGCCCAACTGCGGGTCTGGGACACCGCCGGCAACAGCGGGGTGCTGTTGTATCTGCTGTTGGCCGACCATCGCATCGAGATCGTCGCCGATCGCGGCTATGCCTCGCGGGTCGGCCATGAGCGCTGGCAGGCGGTCTGCGACGACATCCAGCAGGCCTTGAGCGCCGGGGATGCCGAGGCCGCGGTGCTCGGCGGCATCGCCGCCTTGTCGGACATCGTCGCCGAACAGTTCCCGCGCGCGCGCGGCGCGCTCGACGACGGCAACGAATTGCCGGATCGCCCGGTCCTGCTGTAAGCGGGCCGATCGGCGTCGGCGGGCTCCAGGGTCGGCCGGGCCTTGCCCATCGGGGCCAATGCGCGAGTTTGCCGCAATGGGCCGGATCGCTTCCGGAACACTGTGTCCGTGCCGATTCGGGGGCCTCGGCGGCGCCCCTCGTACAGGCCGCGTGGGGCACAATACGGCGGTCATCGTCCCTCAAGAATCGTCACGCCGCATGACCATCCTGCACCAGATCGACCCGATCGCGATCTCTCTCGGCCCGCTGCAAGTCCACTGGTACGGGATCATGTATCTGCTCGGTTTCGTCACCGCCTGGTGGCTCGGGCGGCGCCGCATCCGTGACGGGCGCCTGCCCGGCGTCGGCGAGCAGGCCTACGGCGATCTGCTGTTCTACGCCATGCTCGGCGTGGTCCTCGGCGGCCGCATCGGCTACGTGGTCTTCTACAACTTCGCCGAACTGCTCAAGGACCCCTTGATGCTGTTCCGCATCTGGGAAGGCGGCATGAGCTTCCACGGCGGCCTGCTCGGGGTGATGGCCGCGGCCCTGTGGTGGTCGCATCGGCAACGCACGCATTTCTTCGACGTGATGGATTTCGTCGCCCCGTTGGTGCCGCCCGGTCTCGGTTTCGGCCGCCTTGGCAACTACATCGGCGGCGAGTTGTGGGGCAAGACCACCGAGGCCGGCTGGGGCGTGATCTTCCCGCGCGCGCCGGAATTCGCCGGCTGGACCGCCGAGCAATTGCAGACCCAATTCGCCGGCGGCGGTCTCGACCGTTTCGCCCGCCATCCTTCGCAGCTCTATCAAGCGCTGCTCGAAGGCCTGGTGATGTTCGTCGCGTTGTGGTGGTTCTCGAGCAAGCCGCGTCCGCGCTATGCGGTGTCGGGCCTGTTCGCGCTGCTGTACGGCTGCTTCCGTTTCCTGGTCGAGTTCGTGCGCGTGCCCGATGCGCAGATCGGCGATCACGGCTACCTCGCGTTCGGCTGGCTGACCATGGGCCAGGTGTTGAGCGTGCCGCTGATCCTGCTCGGCCTGTTCTGGCTGTGGCTGTCGACGCGCTCGCCGACCCTGCAACCGCAGCCGCTCGCGGCCGAACCGGCGAAGGGCTGAGGCCATGCAGCAATACCTCGATCTCCTGCGTCACGTGCTGGAGCACGGCACCGAGAAATCCGACCGCACCGGCACCGGCACGCGCAGCGTGTTCGGCTGGCAGCTGCGTTTCGACTTGAACGCCGGCTTCCCGCTGGTCACCACCAAGAAACTGCACCTGCGCTCGATCGTCCATGAGCTGCTGTGGTTCCTCAAGGGCGAGACCAACACCGCCTACCTGAAAGAGCACAAGGTCAGTATCTGGGACGAGTGGGCCGATGCCGATGGCGAACTCGGCCCGGTCTACGGCAAGCAGTGGCGGCGTTGGGCCGGCGCGCAAGGCGTCGAGATCGACCAGATCCGCTGGGTCGTCGACGAGATCAAGCGCAACCCCGATTCGCGCCGTTTGATCGTCAGCGCCTGGAACGTCGCCGACCTGCCGCAGATGGCGCTCATGCCCTGCCACGCCCTGTTCCAGTTCTACGTCGCCGACGGCAAGCTCAGCTGCCAGTTGTACCAGCGCAGCGGCGACATCTTCCTCGGCGTGCCGTTCAACATCGCCAGCTATGCGCTGCTGACCCACATGGTCGCGCAGGTCTGCGGCCTGGGCGTCGGCGATTTCGTCCACACCCTCGGCGACGCGCACCTGTATTCGAACCACTACGAGCAGGCGCGCGAACAGCTTTCGCGCACGCCGCGCGCGTTGCCGAAGTTGAAGCTCAATCCCGAGGTCACGGACGTCTTCGGCTTCAGCTACGACGACATCGCCATCGAAGGCTACGACCCGCTGCCGGCGATCAAGGCGCCGGTCGCGGTGTGAGCGAGCGGCTTGGCACGACTATGCTAGACGCGGTTTGAACGCGCGCCGGATTAGTGTGACCGCTTCCGGCGCCGCCGTTGGCGCCGCAGGAGCGATCATGCTGCGACCTTCCATTGCCGGCCCGTGCTTGGCCCTGTCGATCGCGCTTGCTGCGAGCGCATGCGGGACGACGAGCGAGCGCGCCGATCGTCGGCCGGCCGCGGCGCCGGCTGCGCCGGCTACGGCCGACGACACGGCTCGCAGCGATGCGGCCGCCGCCGCGTTCTATCGCGCTCATCTGCGCGGTTATGGCGAAGACGGTGCGCCGGCCATGTCCGGCTTCGCCTCGGGCCTGCCGCGCGGCGCGCGCCTGGCCGCCTACCGGCCGCTGTTGACTCGCGCCTTGTGGCAACGCCTGGAGCGTGCGCAACGCGCACAAACCGCGTTCATTGCCGCGCATCCGGACCTGAAGCCGCCTCTGATCGAAGGCGATGTATTCAGCAGTGCGGCGCAGGACGAAATGATTCTTTCGTTCGCGCTGGGCCGGCGCACCGCTATCAGCGTCGACGCCGAGCGTGTGCAGATCCTGCTGACCGGCAGCGACTTGCCCGAGGGGCAGGGCCCCGGGCGGCAGTGGCGCGACGATGCGCTGATGCGGCGCGAGGACGGGGTGTGGAAACTCGACGATATCGAGTTCGACACCGCCGATGGCTCCACGCCGCGTACTCGCTTATCGAAGATTCTCGACGAGGCTTTGCAATGACCGCATCGGCAACTCCGCGCCTGAGCCTGATCGCCGCACTCGACCGCAACCACGCCATCGGCCGCGACAATGCCTTGCCGTGGCGTCTTTCCGACGACCTCAAACGCTTCAAGGCGCTGACTCTCGGCAAGCCGCTGCTGATGGGGCGCAAGACCGCGCAGTCGCTGGGACGCGCGTTGCCGGGCCGGCGCAACCTGGTGCTGACCCGCTCGAACGAGGTGCCGTTCGCCGGCATGGAAGCGGTGGGCTCGGTCGAACAGGCGCTGGAACTGGCGCAGGGCGACGGCGCCGCCGAGTTGTGCGTGATCGGCGGCGGCGAGGTCTATGCGCTGTGCCTGGCCGCGGCCACGCGTTTGCATTTGACCCGGGTCGATACCGAAGTCGAAGGCGCCGATGCCTTCTTCCCGCGCTTCGATGCCGCCGAATGGCGCGTGATTTCGCGCGAGGCGCATGCAGCCGATGAGCGCAACGAGTTCGCGTTCGAGTTCGTCGATTACCTGCGCTTGGGAATGGATTGACGGGCGAGTCCGTCGTGAAGGCTCTGCCCGGGTGAATCCGGCGGCTTTGGATCCCCGCCTTCGCGGGGATGACGGCAAGGAAGAGACTTGCGAGAACGAGGCATAGGCCTGACGGCGCTTAAGCTTGGAGCCGCCGTCGCGCGGGTTCTGCAGGGATGAGTCCGGTGGGTCCCCGCCTTCGTGGGGATGACGGCTATCGGCGCGCCACGCTCGCGCTGCCGCGGTCCAACTTCGGCCGATAGTGGCCGGTGATGGTGTAGTCGAACAGCAGGTCGTCTTCCTGGGTGCCGCGGGCGATGTTGTGCAGGATCAGCGGCCGGCCCCGATAGGATTTGCGGTCGGAGACGATGCCGATGTGCGGCACGCCGCGGCCGAGGTCCCAGGTGACCAGATCGCCGGGGCGATAGTCGGCGGCGCGATCGCTGACCGGCAGCGACCAGGCCTGGCGCTCGAACCAGCGGCGCAGGTTCGGCACGCGGCGGTGATCGATGCTGCGATCGGTCGCGCTTGCGCGCCAGTTCGAGGGATAGGCGGCGAAGTTCGCGCGCATGTCTTCGTGCACGGCCTGCTGCAGATCGAGCCCCTGGGTGCGCAGAGCGCGGATCACCACGTCGGTACAGACCCCGCGATCGGCGGCGACATCGCCGCCGGGATAGGACAAACGCACATAGGCCGGGTCGTAGAGACGGGTCACGCCGATCTGCGCGCGCGCGGCGACGACCAACGGCGGCGACGCCGCGACATCGCGCGATGAGGCCGCCGGTTGTATAGCAGACGGCGCGCCCGATGAGGCCGGTTGCTGCGGTGCGCGCGAACAGGCGGCGCAGGCGGCGGCGACCGCGAGGGCCGCGATCTTCAGCAGTGGCCGCGACCGTCCCTGGCGCACCGGCTTACTTCGGCTGCCCTTGCGGCGGGCGCGGCGGACGCGGCCGCGGCGGGTTGGCCGGCACGTCGCGACCGGGCACCTGCACCAGTCGCAACTCGTCGGTGTCGAGTTGCAGCGCGGTGAGTTTGCCGCCCCAGACCGCGCCGGTGTCGATCGCGTGCACGCCGTGGCCGATGAAGAGGCCGAGGGTCGACCAGTGCCCGCAGACGATCTTGAGGTCGCGCTCGGCGCGGCCCGGCACTTCGTACCAGGGGTAGAGGCCGACCGGCTGGGTGCCCGGGCTGCCCTTGTCCTCGAAGGCGATGCGGCCGCGCGGCGTGCAATAACGCAGGCGGGTGAAGATGTTGATGATCGCGCGATGGCGGTCGATGCCGGCCAGCTTGGGATTCCAGGCCGGGCGATCGCCGTACATGTTCTTGAGCAGGCGCCGGTACTGGTCGCCGTGCAGGCGCTCCTCGACCTCGCGCGCATGGCGCTCGGCCATGGTCGTGGTCCACTTCGGCGCCAGACCGGCGTGCACCATCATCCAGCCGAGCTTGCGGTCGACCTGGACCAGCTTCTGCATGCGCAGCCAGCCGAGCAGTTCGTTGCGGTCCTCGGCCAGGACGATGCGCTGCAGGTCGGGGTTGACCTTGCGCTGCTCTTCCTCGGTGCGCTCGCCGATCGCGAGCAGCGACAGGTCGTGGTTGCCGAGCACGACGATGCTGTTCTGGCGCAACGAATGCACCAGGCGCAGAGTCTCCAGCGACTGCCCGCCGCGGTTGACCAGATCGCCGCAGAACCACAGCGTGTCGCGCGCCGGATCGAAGGCGATCCGTTCCAGCAAGCGCTGGGTCGCGTCGTAACAGCCCTGGAGGTCGCCTATTGCCCAAACGCTCATACGTGGTCCGCGCTCAATGCAGGGTGCGCGGGATGGTGAGCGTGAACGGCGGAATCTGCGCGTCGAAGCGGGTGCCGTCGTCGGCGACCATCGCGTAACTGCCTTCCATCGTTCCCAAGCTGGTTTCCAGCACGGCGCCCGAGGTGTACTCGTAGTCGTCGCCCGGACGCAACCACGGTTGTTCGCCCACCACGCCTTCGCCGCGCACTTCCTGCACCTTGCCGTTCGCGTCGGTGATGACCCAGTGGCGCGACATCAGGCGCGCGGGAATCTTGCCGGCGTTGCGGATATGGATGGTGTAGGCAAAGACGTAGCGGTCCTGCTCCGGTTCGGACTGGTCGTCCAGGTAGCGGGTCGCCACATCGATGTCGAAAGCATAGTCGTGGTGGTGTTCCATGGCGGCAGTTTAAGCAAAGCGGGCATGAAGCGGGAATGAGTCGTGAAAATAACGACATTCGGCCGAAATCGTGGGCCGCCCCGCCGGTCGTGATAATCGGTGAGCGGCCTGCGTGGACGCCGCGAAAGCCGAGATGCGCCGCCGGACCGCGGTCCGCAGTCGGCACAAAACCTGCATCGACGCTCGGCCGCGATGGCGGCGCTTCGGGCGCGTCGCATGCACGGCGGCGCATCGTCGCGGCCAGGACCGCAAGGTACGAACGCACCGCGGACCGCAGGCCCGCGGCGCAGGCGCTAATTCTTGCCGGGCTCGGCCAGGACCGCGCCGCTGGCGGCGAGCGCATTGGCCAGGCGCACGAAATCGGCGACTTCGATCTGCTCGGCGCGCGCGTCCGGACGCAGCCCGGCGGCCTCGATCGCGGCGCCGTCGCAGACCTGCGACAGCGCGTTGCGCAGGGTCTTGCGGCGCTGGCCGAAGGCATCGCGGACCACGCGCGCGAACAGGGCGTGGTCGACGATGCCGATCTTGTCGGGCGCATGCGGAATCATCCGCACCACGGCCGAATCGACCTTCGGCGGCGGACGAAATGCGCCCGGCGGCACATCGAACAGGGCGATCACTTGGCAGTAGGCCTGCAGCATGACGCTGAGGCGGCCGAAGACCTTGCTGCCGGGGCCGGCGGCCATGCGGTCGACCACTTCCTTCTGCAGCATGAAGTGCATGTCGCGGATCACCGCGGCATGGTCGAGGGCATGGAACAGGATCGGCGAGGACAGGTTGTAGGGCAGGTTGCCGACCAGGCGGATCTTGTCCTCGTTGGCCAGCGCGGTGAAATCCACGGTCAGCACATCGCGGTGGATCACTTCCAGGGTGCCGTGGGCGCGTGCGCCGTCGGTCAGCGGGAAGATCAGGTCGCGGTCGAACTCGATCACAGTCAGTTCGCCGTGGCGGTCGAGCAAGGGGAAGGTGATCGCGCCCTGGCCCGGGCCGATCTCGACCAGATGGTCGCCGGGCTTGGGGTCCACCGCCTGCACGATCATGGCGATGATGCCGCCGTCGTGCAGGAAGTGCTGGCCCAGGTGTTTCTTGGCCTCGGGCTTGAAGCCCTTGGCATGCGATCTGGCCGTGCCGGTCATGGCGTGCCTCCGGACGTGCTGCGGCGGGTGCGCGCGATGCGCGCGCAGGTTTCGGCGGCGGCGATCAGGCTGGACGGATCGGCCAGGCCGCGGCCGGCGAGGTCGAGCGCGGTGCCATGATCGACCGCGACGCGCGGATAGGGTAGTCCTAGGGTCATGTTCACCGCACGCTCGAAGCCGCTGTACTTGAGCACCGGCAGGCCCTGGTCGTGGTACATCGCCAGCACCGCGTCGAAACCGCGCAGCTTGGCCGGCAGGAAGGCGGTGTCGGCCGGCAGCGGGCCGACCAGGTCGAGGCCCTGGGCGCGCAGCGCGGCCAGCACCGGCTCGATGACCTCGATTTCCTCGCGGCCCATGTGGCCGGCCTCGCCCGCATGCGGGTTGAGGCCGAGCACGGCGATCACCGGCTCGGCGATGCCGAAGTCCTGGCGCAGCGCCGTCTCGATGATGCGCAGGGTGCGGGCCAGCGAGATCGGTTCGATCGCGTCGGCGACCGCGCGCAGCGGCAGATGGGTGGTGGCCAGGCCGACCCGGACGATGTCGTTGGCCAACAGCATCACCACCTCGCAGCCGGCCTGTTCGGCGAGCAGCTCGGTGGTGCCGCTGTAGGCGATGCCGCCCTCGTTGATGACCGCCTTGTGCACCGGGCCGGTGACCAGGCCGTCGAATTCGCCGCGCAGGCAGCCCTCGGCGCCGGCGCGCAACGCGCCGATCACCGCCGCGGCATTGCGCGGGTCGGGTTGGCCGAAGGCGGGGACGACGGCGTTGGGGATTTCGACCAGGGCCAGCTCGCCGGGAGCCCGCGAAGGGCGGTCCGGCGGCAGCAGGGTCAGGGGCAGGTCGAGTGCGTCGGCGGCGGCGCGCAGGCTGCGCGCATCGGCGAAGGCGACCAGGTCGTAGTCGCGCGCCTGCTGGATCAGCCGCAGGCAGAGCTCCGGCCCGACGCCGGCCGGCTCGCCCGGCACCAGCGCGAGCCGGGGCAGGGTCACGTCAGCCGCCGGACGCGGCCGGCTTGGCCGGTTCCGCCGGCGCGGTGGTCTCTTCGGCACCCTTGCCGACGCGGAAGTCGACGAAGGCTTCGCCGCGCTTCTCGCGCAGGTAGCGGTTCCATTCTTCCTCGAGCTTGCGACGGCCGATGGTCTCCTGGACCTGGGCGCGCTTGCTCTGGTCGGCAACGTCGCTCTGGCGGCTGCCGATGCGCTGGACGATGTGGTAACCGGCCTGGCTGTGGATCGGCTGCGAGATTTCGTTGTCGGCCAGTGCCGCGACGGCGCCGCCGAACTCGGGGCCGAACTCGTCCTGGGTGAACCAGCCCAGGTCGCCGCCCTTGGCCTGCGAGGTCAGGTCTTCCGAGCTTTCCTTGACCACGTCCTCGAACTTGGCGCCGCCGGCGATGCGGGCGCGCAGGGTCTCGGCCTTGGCCTTGGCCTGCGCTTCGCTGACGGTGTCGCTGATGCGGACCAGGATGTGGCGGGCATGGAACTGGGTGACCAGCTTCGGACCGGATTGCGAGGCGTCGCGGACTTCGACCAGCTTGAGCAACTGGAAGCCGCTCGGGCCGCGGATCGGGGCGGTGACCTGGCCGGCGCTCATGTTGCGCATCAGCTCGCCGAACGCGGCCGGGATTTCGTCCAGGCTGCGCCAGCCCAAATCGCCGCCTTCCAGCGCGTTGGGGCTGTCGGAATAGCGCACGGCGGCGGCGTTGAAGTCCATCTCGCCCTTGTCGATCAGCGTCTTCACGCCCTCGACCTTCTTCTGTGCGGTCGCGATCTGCTCGGGCGTGGCGCCTTCGGGCAGGGCGATCAGGATGTGGGCAAGGTGGTACTGGGTGCCGGTGTTGGCCTGCGCGGCCAGGGCGGCGTCGATCTCGGCGTCGCTGACCGAAATGCGGGTCTGGGCGAAGCGCTGGCGCAGGCGCTGGACCAGCAGTTCGTCGCGGATCGAGCTGCGGAAATCGTTGTAGGAACTGCCGTCGCGGGCCAACTGCTGGCGCAGTTGGTCGACGCTGATCTTGTTCGAGTTGGCGATGCCGCCGATGGCCTGGTCGATTTCCTGATCGGTCACCCGCACGCCGGTGCCCTGGGCCTGGGCGACCTGGATCTTGAGCAGGATCAGGCGCTCGAGCACCTGGCGCTCAAGCACGTCGCGCGGCGGCAGCTGGTCGCTGCGGCCGGCGTACTGATTCATGATGTTGGCGATCGCGCGGTCGAGTTCGGTCTTGAGGATCACGTCCTCGTCGACCACGGCCGCGATGCGGTCGATCGGCTGCAGATCCTGAGCCCGGACGTTCCCGCCGAACAGCAGGCCGGCGGCCAGCAGACTTGCCAAAACCGGGCTCGCCAGGAGCGGGCTCGCGAAGAATTTGTTCATAGGGTCGGGTCGAGAGTCGATTCGGCGTCGTTGCCGCGATTTTGGCGGCTGACCGTGGGAGACGGCGGCGCCAGATACAGGTCGTCGCGGTTATAACCGAGAATAGCACGGCGCAAAACGCGCTCCGTGTTCTGGCCGGCGGAGCCTAGGCCCTTGAGCTCGAACTCCACCTGAAGCGAGCTGTTGAGGTCTTCGGAACGGTTGCGCTGGTAGCGGCGGGCGATCAGGCGGACCGCCAGGCAGCAGCTTTCCCACTGCACGCCGGCGATCTGTTCGAGCGCGCGCTTGTCCTTGATCGAGTAGTAGTAGCGGCCGACCACGCTCCAGTTGTCGTTGATCGGATACAGGAACGAGAAGTCGGCCTGCTCGAACAGGTCGCGCCTGTCCTTCGGCGCGGTCGGCGCCACCGACAGGTCGCGGCGGTAGCGATAACCGAAATTGACCACGCCGTTGTTGCCGAACAGGTAGCGCGCCCGCAGGCTGGCGAGATCCTCGCTGCGCAGCTTGGGATCCCACTGGTAGGTCGCGTTGATCGTCCAGCGGTCGCTCGGCGACACGCTGACGTCGGCGACCCAGGCCGACTTGCCCTGCTTGATCGGGGTTTCGGCGCCGGCGACGACGCGGATGTCGTCGAAATACTGGATCTGGCCGATGCTCGCCGCCAACCGCTCGCGGCCGTCGTCCTGGCTGATCAGGCGCGTGGTCAGGGCGGTGGTGAGCTGGTTGGCGTCGGTCTGGCGGTCGGCGCCGGTGTAGCGGTTGTCGCGGAACAGCGCGCCCCAGCTGAACGACATCGGGTTGGTGTCGAACAGCGGCATGCCGGCCTGGTCTCGATACGGCGCGCGCAGATAGAAGACGCGCGGCTCCAGGGTGTGCAGGTAGTGGTCGCCGCGGATCTCGGTCTCGCGATCGAAGTACATGCCGGCGTCGATCGAGGTGATCGGCAGGCTGCGGCTCGGCGACTTGTCGTAGAAGCTGCGCACCAGCGCCGGCGTGTTGGGCACCGTCGGGTTGGCGGCGACGAAGGCCGCGGCCTGCTGCTCGGCCATCTGCTGGGCCATGCCGCGCTCCAGCTCATAGGCGGTGTAGCGCCAGGCCAGCTTGGGGCGGATGAACCAGCTCGCGCCCTCGAGCGGGAAGCTGACGTAGGGCTTGACGTCGAAACGGCTGCCGCCGGGCATGTCGCGGCGCAGGCCGATCGGTGCGTTCGGATCGCCCGGGGTGAATTTGACGTCTTCGTGCTGGAAACGCACCGCTTCGGTGTCGACGCCGGCCTCGACCCACTTGCCGAACGGCTGCGCCCAATGGAAGGTCGCGCGCGGCAGGCGGTCGTAGGCCAGCGAGTTTTCCTGCAGGGTGAAGTCGGCCAGTTGGCTGTGGTCGGCGATCAGGCTTGCGTCCCAATAGCGGCCACGGCCGTACAGGCCGACCTCGCTGCGCAGCGAGATCGCCGACTGGCCGTACAGACTGTTGCTGAAATCCTGCAGGTAGTACTTATCGCTGACCCAGGCCAGATTCGCGGCGGCGTACCAGGTGCCGTCGAGGCGGTGGGTGGTCTTCAGCGCGAACTCGCCGCGGTTCTTCTCCGGCATGCGGTCGCGCGGGATCTGGAACGGGCCTGGCGGGTCGCGACGGTAGTCGGTGTAGCGGCCCGGGTCGTTGCCGGCCAGGTCGTCGTTCGGCATCCAGTTGCCCGAAACCTCGCCGGAACCGCTGCCGTACAGCCAGCGGAACTCGCCGCCCATGGCCAGGCCGCGCTTGCTCATGTAGCGCGGATACAGGGTGGCGTCGTAGTTCGGCGCCAGGTTGAGGTAGATCGGCTGGCGCCAGTCGAAGCCGTTCTTGCCCGACAGGCCGATGTTCGGATACAGCAGGCCGGTGCGGCGGCGGTCGTCGACCGGGAACACGAACCACGGCACGTACAGCACCGGCACCTTGCCGATGCGCAGGGTGGCGTTGCGCGCCACGCCCATGCCTTCGGCGGTGTCGATGTCGATGCGGTGGGCGCGCAGCTCCCAGGAGCGCTGGTTCGGCGCGCAGGTCGAATAGGTCGAACCGTGCAGGGCGCCCTTGGGGCCGTTGAGCTCGATGCGCTCGGCGCCGCCGTTGCCGCGGCGTGCGGTCAATTGGTACTCGACGTCGTCGATGCGGTGCTGGTCGGCGTTCTGGTCGCCCTCGGCGCGCTCGGCGACCAAGCGCATGCTCGAATCCTGGTAACGGACATGGCCTTCGGCCGTGTACTTGCCCGATTCCTGGTTGTAGCTGAGCTTGTCGGTGCCCAGGAACTGGTCGCCGCGGCTCAAGCGCACATTGTCCTGGACGACGATGTTGTCGTCGGTCCCGGCCCGTTGCAGGGTGCCGCCGTCGATATCGGTCGGCTGCTCGGCGCGCTGTTCGGCGGTGCCGGTCGGGGTCGGGGCGTCGTCGAAGGACGGCACGGCGTCGATCAGCGGACACAGGCCCCAATTCTCGTTGTCGTCCGCCGCATAAGCGGGCAGGGCGATGGCGATGCACAGCGACAACGGGAGCAGGCGAAGGGGTTTGCGCACGCGAGCATCCGGTGGACGGAAAAACGGTCGTTAGCTTGCCGTATCCCTTGCAAGCGGGCAACGCGGGCGCCATCTAAGCGGCATCGGCGTTCATTTTCCCGGAACGCGACCGCCCCATCGGAGGAGTCATGAGCCAGCTTCCCAGTCCCCCCCCGGCATCGGTCGAGAAGAGCGAAGCTGAATGGCGCGAGCAGTTATCCCCGGAGCAATACGCCGTCTGCCGTTGCTCGGCGACCGAGCGGGCCTTCACCGGGCGGTTCTGGAACCACAAGGAAGCCGGCACCTACACCTGCGCCGCCTGCGGCGAGGCCCTGTTCTCCTCGCAGGCCAAGTACGACTCCGGCAGCGGGTGGCCGAGCTACTGGCAGCCCTTGCGGCCCGAAGCGGTGGCCGAGGTGGCCGACGAGAGTCACGGAATGCGCCGGGTCGAGGTCAAATGCGCGCGCTGCCAGTCGCACCTGGGACACGTGTTCCCCGACGGCCCGCGGCCGACCGGTTTGCGCTATTGCATCAACTCGGCGGCCTTGGGGTTCGAGGCGGAGCCGGTAGGCTGAGGCCTGGTCCGGTGGTCCGGTAACTCTCTGTAGGGACTGCTTGGTCGCGTGGTCGCGACTCACGTCGCTCCTACAAGGAGGGCGCTCCCGCCTTGCTTGAGCACATAGCGCCGCAAACCATCCCTGTAGGAGCGGCGTGAGCCGCGACCGTGAGTCCCAAGCCGGTGCGACCCTGCCCGTGGAGGCCGATGCGTCCGTGACCGTGGCCGGGCCCTGGCTGTTGCTGTGCGCAGCTCAGCACTCGCGAAGGCAATCGAAGACCCGAAGGGCGGCGCGCAGGGATGCGCGCCGTTTTTCATCGGGACAGGGATGTCCCGTATGAAAAATCCCTGCGTATGCATCGCTCGTGCGGGCCCTTGATTCAAAGAAAAGCATTTTTCTTTGGTTACCTTTCTTTTGTTGCTTATGACAAAAGAAAGTAACCCGCCGCTTTAGTGGCGGAAGCTTTTAGCGTTTGATCTAGATCTTGCTCATGAAGAAGCCATAAGCAAGTGCAGAGCTTCCGTCCGCTATGCGGCCGGGTTACTTTCTTTTGCTAAGCCCAAAAGAAAGCTAACCAAAGAAAAGGGCTCTCCTTGCAAGGGCACAGGCCACGAGTGCGATGCCCGCGCCGGGATTTTTCGATAGGACATCCTTGTCCTATCGAAAAACGGCGCACGTCCTGTGCGCCGCCCTACGGGTCTCCGCTTGACCGGCAAAGCAGCAAAGCAGATCAACATCTCGGCAACGGCAACGGCAACGGCAACGGCAACCGCGAAACTGCTTCTGGGTAGGAGCGGCGTCCTACTGGATTTCCTTCGGTCACAAGCCGCGACCGCGTTGCTGCGTTCTCGCGACGCAACTTGCCGCGTAGCGCTGAGCTAACGGCCACGGAACGAAACCAAAAAAGGGCGTCACCACCGCGCCCCAGGCGCCCGGCGCCTCACTCCATCAAGGCGCCCACATGCGCCACCGCGCTCTCGCGCAGGGCCGCCAGGTCGTAGCCGCCTTCCAGCATCGAGACTACGCGCCCCAGCGCATGGCGTTCGGCGATCGCGACCAGCTCGCGGGTGATCCAGGCGAAATCCTCGCCGTCGAGCTCGACCTGGGCCAGCGGGTCGCGGCGATGGGCGTCGAAGCCGGCGGAAATCAGCACCAGTTGCGGTCGGAACGAGTCGACGGTCGGCAGCAGATGTTCGCGCCAGACTTTGCGGAAGCCTTCGCTGCCGGTGCCGGCCAGCAACGGGGCGTTGATGATGTTGCCTACGCCGCGTTCGTGGGCGTAGCCGGTGTCCGGGTACAGCGGCATCTGGTGCGAGCTGACGTACATCACCCGCGGGTCGGTGTCGAAGATCGCCTGGGTGCCGTTGCCGTGGTGGACGTCGAAATCGATCACCGCCACCCGCGCCAGGTTGTGTTTGTCGCAGGCATGGGCGGCGGCGACGGCGATGTTGTTGAACAGGCAAAAGCCCATCGCGGCATCGCCGGTGGCGTGGTGGCCGGGCGGGCGCACCGCGCAGAACACGCGTTTCTCCTCGCCCTTGATCACCGTGTCGACCGCGGCGATGCCGGCGCCGGCGGCGCGCAGCGCGGCTTCGGCCGAGCCGGGCGCGAGCACGGTGTCGGGGTCGAGCGACATCGGGCCGTCGAGTTGGGTGTCGAGGATCAGCGCGAGCAGGGCATCGCCGTGCGCGCGCAGCAATTGGCCGCGGCTGGCGCCGGGCGCTTCGTGCCAGTCCAGCGAGGGATAGGCTTCGCGCAGGGCTTCGGTGACGGCGACCAGACGCAACGGCCGCTCGGCATGACCCGGACCCGGGTCGTGGCGCGTGCAGGCCGGATGCGTGTAGATGCGCATCGCTAACCCTTGCGGCGCTCGTGGTTCCACAGCACCTCGCCGTGCCCGCTCGCGCGCGCCAGCACGCGGGCCAGCACGAACAGCAGGTCGGAGAGGCGGTTGAGGTAGCGCACCGCTTCCGGGCGCACGCTGTCCAGGCGCGCCAAGCTGACGGTCTCGCGCTCGGCGCGGCGCACCACGGTGCGGGCGATGTGGCAACGCGCCGCGGCTTCGCCGCCGCCGGGGAGGATGAAATCCTTCAGCGGCGGCAGATCGTCGTTATGGCCGTCGAGCCATTGTTCGAGGCGGTCGATATCGGCGTCGAAGATCGCCGCATGGCCCGGGATGCACAGCTCGCCGCCGAGGTCGAACATCTGGTGCTGGATCGCCACCAGTTGTTCGCGGATCGTGTCCGGCAATTCGCTGGCGAGCACCAGGCCGATCGTCGAATTGGCTTCGTCGACCGTGCCGTAGGCGGTGACTCGCGCCGAGTCCTTGGCGATGCGGCTGCCGTCGCCAAGACCCGTGCTGCCGTCGTCGCCGGTGCGCGTGTAGATTTTCGAGAGACGGTTGCCCATCGATGACGCGCTCGGTCAGAGCTTGCGGGCGTCGTCGGAGTGCGTCGTCGACGCCTTCGACTTGGCCGCGGACGCGGCGATGGCCTGGACCACGGCGGCGATGCCGACATAGGTGGCCGTCGTCTGCAGGTAGGGCAGCAGCCACTGGAAGTAGTTGGCGGCCCAGCCGGCGACGGTCTTCTCGGCGACCGAGGCCGACAGCCAGTAGAAGCTGCCCTGGCTCAGCAGTTGGCAGACCGCGGTCGAGGCGAGCAGTGCGACCACGGTCAGGCCGAGCGTGCCCCAGCTGCGCTTGTAGTTGCGCGCGACCCACAGGCCGCCGGCCCACATCGAGAAGTAGGCCGGGACCAGGAACCAGTACGCCGCCGAGACACAATAGTGATCCCAGAAGCTGATGCCCTGGCGGGTGATCACGGCGTAGTCGACGGCCACGGCCAGCGCCATCAGCGCCGGGAAGGCCCAGCGGGTCCACTGGCGCAGATAGAAGCCGCCGATGAAGAACACGGCCCAGGAGGCGTCGGGGATCGGCGTCCAGTGATTGACGCGGGTGGCGACCATCAACAGGGCCAGCAAGGCCAGGACGAGGCTGCGTTGGGTGTTCGGCTTCATGACTCTGGCTCCTGACGCCGGACTGGCGCGCCAATCCGGCCATTCTAAGGAACCTGCGGCGAAAGTGCCGGTTTGCCGTCCACCGTGAACGGATCGCAGCCCGATCCGATGCTAAGTGCTTGATCCTTCGCAACGATGACCGCCCCGTGCACAGGTTCCGGGCCGCCGCCGACAGACTCGCCGCGAGCGCGGTCGTATCATGAACGCATGAATCCAGACGTAGACACACCCGATAGGCAGACGCCGGTTGCAGCCACGCCGGCCCCCGCCACGCCCGCCGCGGCCGACTCCGCGGTGCACGCCAGCCATGACGTCCTGATCGTCGGCGGCGGTCTGGTCGGCGCCAGTCTCGCCATCGCCCTGGACCGGCTCGGCCTCGATGTCGGCCTGGTCGAGGCGGCGCCGCCGGGTTCGTTGCCGGCGGTGTTCGACGAACGCAACCTGAGTTTCGCCGAAGCCACCGTCAACGCGCTGAGCGCGCTCGGCGTGCTGGCCAAGCTGCGCGCGCCGACCGGCTCGATCCGGCGCATCCACATCAGCCGGCGCGGCGATTTCGGCCGCGCCGTGCTCGAAGCCGAGCGCTATGGCCGCGAGGAGTTCGGCCGCATCGTGGTCGCACGCGATTTCGGCGAGGCGCTGGAAGCGCGCCTGGCCGAACTACCGCGCCTGCAGCGCTACCGCCCGGTGCGTTTCGTCGGCCTCGCCGACGGCGACCCGGCCTGGCGCGCGATCCGGGTCGCCGATGGTGCCGGCGAACGGGTCCTGCGCGCGCGCCTGCTGGTCGCCGCCGACGGCACCCGCAGCGGCGTGCGCGACGCGCTCGCGATCGGCGCCGACGAATACGACTACGGCCAGACGTTGTTCGTGACCCGGCTGCGCGGCGAACGCGCGCCCGACGGCACCGCTTACGAGCGGCTCGGCGCCGAGGGCCCGACCGCGCTGCTGCCGCGCGGCGATCGCCACTACGGCCTGATCCACAGCGTCGCGACTGCGCATGTCGATGCAGTCGCCGCGCTCGACGAAGCCGGCTTCATCGCCCGCGCCCAGGAGGCGTTCGGCTGGCGCGCCGGGCGCTTCCTCGCCTGCGGCGCGCGCAGCCTGTATCCGGCGATCCGCGTGCTGGCCCGGCGCACCGTCGAACGGCGCGCGGTGCTGGTCGGCAACGCCGCCCAGACCATCCACCCGATCGGCGCGCAGGGCTTCAACCTCGGCCTGCGCGATGCCATGACCCTGGCCGAACTGATCGAACGGCAGCTCGCAACGGGCGCTGCCGGCGGTGCCGTCGATTGCGGCGCCGACGACTTGCTCGAACGCTACGCGCAGCGACGCGCCTCCGACCGCGAACGCACGGTCGCGTTTTCCGACGGCGCGGCGCGATTGGCCGCCAACGACAGCGGCCTGATGCGTCCGCTGCGCAGTCTGGGCCTGTTCGCCGTCGATCGCCTGCCGAGCGCGCAATCGTTCCTGGTCGGCGGCGCGATGGGCTATCGCGGCGACGTGCCGGCGCTGTGCCGCGGCGAACACGACGGCCTTCGCTCGTTCGGAGGGCGCGCATGAGCCGGCGCGATCTGCTCGACGTGGTCGTGGTCGGTGCCGGCGTGGTCGGCGCGGCGGCGGCGCTGGCCTTCGCCCGCGACGGACTCGAGGTGGCCCTGGTCGAAACCCGCGAGCCGCCGCGTTGGAACGCAGAGCGGCCGGACCTGCGGGTGTACGCCTTCGCCCCCGACAATGCTGCGTTGTTGAACGACCTGGGCGTTTGGTCGAGCGTGCGCGAGGCGCGCCTGCAACCCTACCGCGCGATGCGCGTGTGGGACGCGGCCGGCGGCGGCGAGCTGCATTTCGATGCCGACGCCTTCGGCCGTCGCGAACTGGGCTGGATCGTCGAGCACGCCTTATTGGTCGACAAACTGTGGGCGGCCCTGCCCGCGGCCGGCGTGCAACTGCATTGCCCCGATCAAGTCGAATCGCTCGAACTCGACGCACCCGACAGCGTCGGCGTGATCCTCGAAGGCGGACGCCGCTTGCGCGCACGCCTGGTGGTCGCCGCCGACGGCGCCGAATCCAAGCTGCGCCGCCTCAGCGGCATCGACGCCCCCACGCACGACTACGCCCAGCGCGGCCTGGTCGCCTATGTCGACAGCGAGCTGAGTCATGAAGCGACCTGCTGGCAGCGCTTTCTGCCGGGCGGGCCGTTGGCGTTCCTGCCGACGCTCGGCGACGCCGGTGCGCGCGACCGGCGAAGCTCGATCGTCTGGACCTTGCCCGAGGCGGAAGCCGAGCGCCTGTTGGCCAGCGACGACGCCTCGTTCCTGATCGAACTCGAACGCGCCTTCGCCGGGCGCCTGGGCGCCTTGACGCGAGTCTCGCAACGCGCGGCGTTCCCCTTGCGACGTCAGCTGGCCCAACGTTACGTCTCCGGGCGTGTGGTGGTCGCCGGCGATGCCGCCCATGTCGTGCATCCGCTGGCCGGGCAGGGCGTCAACCTGGGCCTGCGCGACATCGCCGCATTGCGCGGCAGCCTGAAACAGGCGCACCAACGCGGACTCGACCCGGGGTCGCCGACGCGCCTGGCCCGCTGGGCGCGCGAACGGCGCAGCGAGAACGCCCTCGCCGCTTACGGCTTCGAGGGCTTGAACCGGGTGTTCTCGAACGACGATGTCGCCGCGACCCTGCTGCGCGGACCGATGCTCGGCCTGGCCAGCAAGCTGCCGCCGCTGACGCACTACTTCTGGAAGCGCGCGGCGGGCTTGTAAGGCACCGGCCGTTGCTACGTCGAAGGCCACCGTGCCGAGAGCGGCACGGTCGAGGCCGGTACTCTCGAAGCCACCGGTGAAGAGTCGCATCGTCGAATGCGCGCCGCGGCCCTGCGATACGATCGTGAGCATGGATGCGGAGAGCGCGATGAAACGAATCGATGGATCGAACCGGAGCGGCCTGAGCTGGGCTGTGCTGCTCGCGGCGTCATGGCCCCAGTGGGCCGGCGCGACCACCCAATGCCCGCCCGGCACCGGCGAGAAGGGCCCTGTGTTCTGGGCGCTGGGCTTCGGCATGTTGGGCCTGTTCTTCGTCCTGGGACTCGCCGCGGTATTCGGCGCAGTGCGGGCGACTCGCGGCATGAAGTGGACACGGCGTCTGCCGCTGCTGCTGGCCGCGTTGGTGGCCATGCTTTGCCTATGGATGCTGGGCCTGTGGTTGTTCGGCAGCTACTTCGTGATGGTCTGCTGATCCGGACCTGTCGCAGCGGCGCTCATGGCCGCGCCGTGGGCGTCAGCCGCCGCGGCATTCGCTCGCGGCCGCCGCCTCTGCTGTAGCCCTCTTTGGAAAAGGGGGCGAACGGCCGCACAGCGGCCGTGGGGGATTTGCTCTTGTTCCGGTCGCGAGCTGAAGCTCCTTCGCTCAATGCTCGTGAAAGCGCTGCTTGGTCCTGAGCAGATACACCGACACCAATACGCCGATCACCGCCACGGCCATGACGTAATAAGCGGCGGTCATGCCGCCGAGCTTCGGCGCCAAGGTGCCGATCAACGGCGGTGTCAGTGCGCCGAACACCGCATAGGCGACGTTGTACGAGAACGACAGCCCGGAGAAACGCACCGGCGCCGGGAACGCGGCGATCATCACCGCCGGGACCACCCCGACCACGCCGACGAACACGCCGGCCAAGGCGTACAACGGCAGGAAGTTGGCGCCGCCGTGGTTGAGGTCGTAGTACAGCGCGAAGCTGCTCGCGAACACGCCGAGCGAACCGATCAGCAAGGCGCGGCCGCGGCCGAGCCGGTCGACCAGCAGGCCGCCGGCGATGGCGCTGAGGGTCAGGCAGAACGCGGCCAGGCTGTTGCCGAGGAACGCGCGCTGCGGGGCGATGCCGAACTGGCTCTGCACCAGGGTCGGCGTCATCAGGATGATCACCACGATCGCCGCGGTCAGCAGCCAGGTCACCAACATCGACAGGACCACGCCGGCGCGATGGTCGCGCAGCACCTGCTTGAGCGGCAGTTCGCGCACCAACTGCCGGCTTTCGCGCATCGCCGTGAACACCGGCGTCTCGCTGAGCCAGCGCCGCAGGTACACGGCGAGGAAGCCGAACACGCCGCCGATCAGGAACGGTACGCGCCAGGCCCAGCCCAGCACCTCGGCCGGCGCGAACCAGGTATTGATCGCGGTCGAGATCAGTGAGCCGATCAGGATGCCCGCGGTCAGGCCGGCGGTGAGGCTGGCGCAGGCGAAACCGACCCGGCCCGGCGGCGCGTGCTCGGCGACGAAGGTCCATGCACCCGGCACTTCGCCGCCGATGGCGATGCCCTGGACGATGCGCAGGAACAACAGCAACAGCGGCGCGGCGATGCCGATCTGGGCATAGGTCGGCAACAGTCCGATGCATAGGGTCGGCAATGCCATCAGGAACACGCTCAGCGCGAACATGCGCTTGCGCCCGGAGCGGTCGCCGAAATGCGCCATGACGATGCCGCCGATCGGGCGCACCAAATACCCCGCGGCGAAGATGCCGTAGACCTGCAGCTCGGCGAGCCAGCCCGGCATGCCCGGCGGGAAGAACAACTGGCGCAGGATCGCGGTCAGGAACACGAAGATGACGAAGTCGTAGAACTCCAGCGCACCGCCGAGCGCCGACAGCAGCAGGGTGCGCGCGTCCTTGCGGTCGAGCCGGCGCGCGGGGACGGAGACGGACGGCGACACGGGGCAGGCGGTCATAGATCGGGCACGACGAGCGGCAGGTGGAGGCAGGCACTATGCCGCAACGACGGCGCGGTGCAAGCAATGGCCTCTTGTGGCGGTCGTTGGCATAAGAATCCTGCCGTTGCCGTTGCCGTTGCCGTTGCTGTTGCCGAGATTTTGATCTGCTTTGCCGCTTTGCCGGTCAAGTGGAGACCCGGAGGGCGGCGCACAGGACGTGCGCCGTTTTCCGATAAGACAGGGACGTCTTATCGGAAAATCCCGGCGCAGGCATCGCACTCGTGGCCTGTGCCCTTGCAAGGAGAGCCCTTTTCTTTGGTTAGCTTTCTTTTGGGCTTAGCAAAAGAAAGTAACCCGGCCGCGTTAGCGGACGGAAGCTCTGCTCTCGCTTATGGCTTTCATACAAACAAGATCAAACGCCTAAAGCTTCCGCCACTAAAGCGGCGGGTTACTTTCTTTTGTCATAAGCAACAAAAGAAAGGTAACCAAAGAAAAATGCTTTTCTTTGAATCAAGGGCCCGCACGCGCGGTGCATACGCGGGGCTTTTTCATACGGGACATCCCTGTCCCGATGAAAAACGGCGCGCATCCTTGCGCGCCGCCCTCCGGGTCTTCTATGGCCTTCGCAAGTGTGAGACTACGCACAGCAAAAGCAAAAGCAACAACAAAGGCGGAGAAGCTAGGCAGATCATCGGCAATGGTGCGATCGCCGCGAGGCCGTTGCGACGTGGCCGCGGCTTGTGACCGAAGGAAATCCAGTAGGACGCCGCTCCTACCCTAAGCCCCCTTCGATGGCCGACATCGGCATTGGTGTCTCTATGCGTCCCTTGGTCGCGACTGACGTCGCTCCTACACGGACAGAACAGGGGCA
Source organism: Lysobacter sp. ESA13C (assembly GCF_019970005.1). Taxonomy (NCBI): domain Bacteria; kingdom Pseudomonadati; phylum Pseudomonadota; class Gammaproteobacteria; order Lysobacterales; family Lysobacteraceae; genus Lysobacter; species Lysobacter sp. ESA13C. Next base: position 135,356 of record NZ_JAHXYK010000005.1, read on the forward strand.
GAACCGCGGTACTGGTGCCGCCCAAACACGAACGCCCCCGTTTCCGGAGGCGTTCGCGCAAAAAACCGCGGAATCAAGCAAGCATCAACGCATCCAGCCCGAGAGCTCCTTCTTGCTCAAGCGGCCGTTATTGTCGACATCGACCGCGCGGAACTCCGCGGTCAGGGTTGCGTTGCTGCGCGCCTCCGCGCGGCTGATGTTGCCGTCGTGATTGCCGTCGAGCGCATCGAAATCGATCTTGTACTCGCCGATCACCGAATTCGGCGGGCTCGAGGTGATGGTGACCTGCGGCTGCACCGGCACGGCCGGGGCGGGGGCCGGCATCGGTTGCGGCACCGGATCGGTCTGCTGCACCGCTTCGGCGGTCGCCGCGGCGGCAGCCTGCGCCACCGTGGTCGCGTCGGTCGCGGCCGAACTCGCCACGCGTGCCGCATCGCCAGCGGCGCGCGCTTCGATCGCGGCACCGGTGGGGTTGCTGCCGGCGGTCGCCGCGGCCTGCGCCGAACGCGCCGCTTCGGCCGCGATGGTGGCCTGGCGCGCGGCCGACTGGGCTTCGATCGCCGATTGCTTGGCCTGGTAGGCGGTGGCTTCCGCGGTCAATGCCCCGCGTTCGCTCAAGGAGCCTTCGTTGCGGGTCGCGGCAGCGGCTTGCGCGGCGGCCTGCGCGGTCGCGGCGTCCTCGCGCGCGGTGCGTGCTTCGCCTGCGGCCATCTCGGCCTTCTCGACCGCATCGTGTTTGGATTCGACCTTGGTGGCGATCTGCGCCACGGCAGCGCCGCTGGCGCCTAGTGCGGCGATCAGCGTCAGGCCGATCAGGGTGTGCGGGTGGGTCGCGTGCTGTTTCATCGCTGTAACCTCGCGTGGGGACACCGCGACGCTAGCCCCGTGCCGGTCAAGTCGATGTAAAACGGCGAAACCCCACCTGAATGAACGCGGCTCGAAGCGTGAATGCCGGGTGTCCGTCACGCCGCAGACGATGTGCGGTCGAGACATGCCCGAGTCGTCGCCAAGGCCGGGTGGCCCTGACGTGGCGGATCACTTCGGCGTCGCGAACACCGTGATCTCTTCGCGGTCGTGATACAGCTGGCGCGCACGCACGACCATCGGGCGATGGGTCTGGTACTCGAACGCTTCCAGACAGGTCTTGGTTTCTTCCCAGCGCTTCTTCATCGGCAGCTTGAGATTGAAGATCGCCTGCTTGCACCAGCCCTCGCGGAACCAGGTCGCCATGCGTTCGGCCACGCGCGCGGGCTGTTCGACCATGTCGCAGACCATCCAGTCGAGCTTGCGCTTGGGCTGCCAGGAGAAACCGTCCGCGCGCAGATGATCGACGCGGCCGCTGTCGAGCAGCGCCTGGCGCAGCGGGCCGTTGTCGACCGAGGTCACCATCATGCCGTTGCGCATCAGCACCCAGGTCCAACCGCCGGGAGCGGCGCCGAGGTCGGCAGCTTGCATGTTGTCGCGCACCAGACGCTCGCGTTCGTCGGCGTCGAGGAAGGTCAGCAGCGCTTCTTCGAGTTTGAGCGCGGAGCGGCTCGGTGCATCCGGATGCATGCGCAGGCGCGGGATGCCGAGCGGCCACGGCGAGCTGTCGCCGGGCTCGGACATCGCCAGCATGGCGTGATCGCCGGCGAGGAAGGCGACGTGCAGGCGCGGGCGCCGCGCATCGTCGGCCTTGCTGAGCCAGCCGGCCTTGCGCAGCGCCGGGCGCAGGGCGTTGCCGAAGCTGCGCGCTAGGCCGGCGAGCGGCTTGTGCTCGTCGGAGTCGGGATGCTCGACCACCAACTCGCCGAACATGGAAACGTTGAGGCCGCTACCGCCCTGCGCATCGAGCGCGGCCAGCATCGGGGTGATGCGGTCGGCCGGATCGAGGCCGCGCAGATCGGCCAGGCGCACCAGCTTCTGGCGCGCGAAGATCAGCGACGACCACGGCAGTGCGCGCGACAACGCTTTTGCGTCCTCGACGATGAACTCGACATAGCCGCTGTTGCGCTCGGTGCGCGCGTAGCCGGGGTGGCCGGCGCGCGCGGCGCGTTCGTTCAATTCGCCGGCGAGCTCGGGTTCGAAACCGGCGCGGCACCAACACAGCAGGGCGTTATCGGTCATCGTGGGAACTCGTTGTCTTCAGGGGTAGGAGCGGCGCGAGCCGCGACCAACCGAAGCGATGAACGCAAGGGCTTTTGCCCAAGCCCGATCGGTCGGGCTCTTTGCCACGCAACGGCGAGGCATCATCGATATTCGGGTGGATCTGTTTTCGTACACCGCTCGGGTTGGTCGCGGCTGGCGCCGCTCCTACAAAAGCTGGATCGGATCAGTACGCGACGCCGCTCTCGCCATAACGGCGCAGCACGTCGCAGGCGGCGTCGCGTTGCAGGTCGCGGCGCACGGCAATGCCGCGGCGTTCCAGTTCGCCGATCCAGTCCGCCGGCAGCGGGCCTTCGTCGAACTCGGTCAGCTGCATCACGTCTTCCGAGCGCGCGCCGATCAGCAAGGTGTCGATGCCGGCCCAGAAGCTGGCGCCGTAGCACATGCAGCAGGGCTGCGCCGAGGTCGCCAGGGTCATCGGGCCGATCTCGTTGAGGCGGAACACGCTCAGCGCGGCCTGCGCGCACATGAAGGCCATCATTTCGGCGTGCGCGACCGAACAGCTCTGCGGCACCACGCGATTGACGCCGACCCCGACCACCAGGCCGTTGCCGTCGAACACCGCGGCGCCGAACGGCCCGCCGCTGCCCATCTCGATGTTGTGCCGCGACAGTTCGACCGCCAGCGCGACCTTGTCCTCGTCGCTGAGGTAGGCGCGCTTGCGGTCGACGACTTCGTCGATCCACGCCGGCAGCGCCAGCATCACCGTCTTGGTCAGCAGATTGGGGATCTTGGGGCTCATGCCTGCGCGGCCCAGGTGTCGCGCAGGGTCACGCTGCGGTTGAACACCGGCCGTTCCGGGGTGTGGTCGTAGCGGTCGGCGACGAAATAGCCGACGCGCTCGAACTGGAACGCCTGCTCTCGCTCGGCGGTGGCCGCCGACGGTTCGACGTAGCCGGTCACGGCGCGGCGCGAATTCGGGTTGAGGTGATCCTGGTAGGTCTTGCCGTCGCTGTCGTCGTCGGGTGCGGCGACGTCGAACAGCCGGTCGTACAGACGCACTTCGGCGGCGACGGCGTGACGCGCGCTGACCCAGTGGATCGTGCCCTTGATCTTGCGGTCGGCGCCGGCCATGCCCGGACGCGATTCCGGGTCCAGCGTGCCGCGCAGCTCGACGATCTCGCCGGTCTCGTTCTTGATCACCTCGTCGCAGCGCAGGATGCCGGCGCCGCGCAAACGCACTTCGCCGCCCGGAATCAGCCGCTTGAAGCCCTTCGGCGGCACTTCCTCGAAGTCCTCGCGTTCGATCCAGAGCTCGTTCGAGAACGGCACCTGGCGCGCGCCGAAGCGCTCGTCCTTCGGGTGGTTGGAGAAGTGCAGCGACTCTTCGTGGTCGTCGCCGAGGTTGCTGATTACCAGCTTGAGCGGGTCGAGCACGGCCATGCGGCGCGCCGCGGCGGCGTCGAGGTCTTCGCGCAGGCAACCTTCGAGCACCGAGTAGTCGATGGTCGAGTTCTGCTTGCTCACGCCCAGGCGATCGGCGAACAGGCGCAGCGAGGCCGGGGTGTAGCCGCGGCGGCGGATGCCCTGCAGGGTCGGCATGCGCGGGTCGTTCCAGCCGTCGACCAGGCCTTCCTGCACCAGCACCATGAGCTTGCGCTTGCTCATCACGGTGTAGTTGAGGTTGGCGCGCGAGAACTCGATCTGGCGCGGGATCGCCGCCTCGTTGGGCAGGCCGCGGGCGAGCAGCGGCGCCAGCAGCTCCGGCGAATTCGGCAGGTCGACGCGGCCCACGCACCAGTCGTAGAGCGGGCGGTGATCTTCGAACTCAAGCGTGCACAGCGAGTGGGTGATGCCTTCGCACGAGTCGCTGAGCGAGTGGGCGAAGTCGTACATCGGATAGATCGGCCAGGCGTCGCCGGTGTTCTGGTGGGCCACCTTCTTGATCCGGTACAGCGCCGGGTCGCGCAGGTTGATGTTGCCCGAGGCCATGTCGATCTTCGCGCGCAGGGTGCGCGCGCCGTCGGCGAACTCGCCGGCGCGCATGCGCTGGAACAGGTCCAGGTTTTCCTCGACGCTGCGCTCGCGGTACGGCGAATTGCGGCCCGGCTCGTTGAGGTTGCCGCGGTAGGCGCGGACTTCCTCGGCGCTGAGGTCGCAGACGAAGGCGTCGCCCTGGCGGATCAGCTTCTGCGCGGCGAGATAGAACACCTCGAAATAATCCGAAGCGTGACGCAGCTCGGCCCACTCGTAGCCCAGCCAGCGCACGTCTTCCTGGATCGCGGCGACGTACTCGGGGTCTTCCTTGGCCGGGTTGGTGTCGTCGAAGCGCAGGTTGCAGCGCCCGCCGAACTCGTTGGCGACGCCGAAATCCAGGCAGATCGCCTTGGCATGGCCGATGTGCAGATAGCCGTTGGGCTCGGGCGGGAAGCGGGTCCGGATCGCCTGGTGCTTGCCGCTGGCCAGGTCCTCGCGGACGATCTGGCGGACGAAGTCCTGCTTGACCGCGGCCGTAGCGGCGGAGTCGGTCGGAGATTCGGGAGCGGTGCGGGCGGGATCGGCGGACATGCGTCACGGCAAAGGCTAGGAAGGTCGTGAAGTTTAGCCTTTGGCGGCGATCCCTGCCTTGGCGGCGCTCGTCCGTCGCGCCGGAGCCGCGGTCCGGCGGCTTGCACGGGCCCGGAGTCAGGGGCCGGCGGGCTTTGCCGGGCGTGCCTGGAACGCTGCGTCCGCGCGCCGTTCATGGGTCAAGCCGGCCACTCCGGCGTATGCTGGCCGCAGACCCGCGAGGCCGTTGCGCCGAAGGACAGCGACGATGAAAGTCGTCTATGAAGCCGCCCATCTGATCGATGCCCATCTGGTCCGGCATGCGCTGGAAGCGGCCGGCATTCCGGTGTTCATGAAGGGCGAGGCCTTGCTCGGCGGCCTCGGCGAGCTGCCGTTCGGTCCGGTCCAGGTCTGCGTGCCCGAGGCTGCCTGGCCGGAAGCGCGCGAGGTGGTCGATGCGCTCTCGCTGGGCGAACCGCCATCGTCCGCCGCCGACTCGATCGAGTCCGACCCGATCGGGGCGATGCCGCCGCCAGGCTGGCTTCCGGCCTGAGCCCGGGGCGCGACGCCCGCAGCGTCGCGAGGTCCGCGACCGCCCCGGCGGGACCGGGCCACGGTCGTCAGGCCCCCTGCCTGACGCTACTGTCTTCTCTCTCTCATCGAGCCCTGCGGCGCGTCCGGTCGAATGCCGGTCGCCGGCGCAGGGCCTCCGGATCGCTCCGACGGCGTTCCGGCTCTCATGGAGTTCCGATCGTGCATTCCGCTTCGTTCCTGCTTGCTTCGCGGGGGCGCTCATGAGCGCCTCGTCCTCCACCGCCACCCTGCGTACGCCCCTGATCGAGATGCTGATCGGCGCCTCGGTCATCAGCAGCTCGGCGGTGTTCGTACGTTGGGTCGAGATCGGCCCGGCCGCATCGGCGTTCTGGCGCATGGCGCTGGCCGGGGTGATCCTGTTGATGCTGCTCGGCCAGCCCTGGCGACGCGATCGTATGCGCCATTGGCGCCCCGACGGACGCACGCTGGGGCTGGTGATGTTCGGCGCGGCCTTCCTGGCGCTGGACCTGTGGCTCTGGCATCGCAGCATTCTCTATGTCGGTGTCGGCCTGTCGACCTTGCTCGCCAACTTCCAGGTGTTCGTGCTCGCCGGCGTCGGCGCGCTGGTGTTCGGCGAACGCGCCGGCTGGCGCCTGTGGGTGGGGCTGTTGATGGGCCTGGTCGGCCTGGCGCTGTTGCTCGCGCCGGGGTGGGAGCACGTCGACGAGCGTTTCCGTCTCGGCGTGTTCTACGGCCTCGGCACCGCGCTGGCCTATGGCGTGTTCCTGCTGGCCTTCCGTGCCGCACAGGCGCGCCGCCAGCAGACTCCGAACGAAGCCCTGCAGTGGTGGCTGTGCCTCGGCAGCGCGGTCATGCTCGGCGTGTCGGTGCCGTTCGGCGGCGAAAACCTGATCCCCACCAGCGCCCACGACTGGCTGATCCTGTTCGCCTATGCCGCGATCGCGCAGGTGTTGGGTTGGCTGGTGATCGGCCGCGCCATGCCGCAGCTGCCCGCGGGCATCGTCGGCCTGTGCCTGTTGTTGCAGCCGCTGCTGGCTTACGTGTGGGACGTGCTGCTGTTCCACAAACATCTGGGCGGCATGGAACTGCTCGGCATCGGTCTGTCCCTGGCGGGTATCTTCCTGGGCCTGCTGCGGGGCGACCAGCCGCTGTTTACGGTGCGCCGCGGCGATGCCGCCTGAGCCGCGCTTCCACCCTTCCATTGTCTGCTGCAAGGTAAGCGCATGAACGAATCCCAGAACACCCTCGGCGCCCTGATCCGCGCGGTCGCCGATTTTCCCAAGCCGGGTGTGACCTTCCGCGACATCACCCCGCTGCTGGCCGATGCCGGCGGTTTCGCGCGCTGCATCGATGCCCTGGCCGAGCCCTGGCAGGGCAGTGGCGTGCAGGCCGTGTGCGGCATCGAATCGCGCGGTTTCATCTTCGGCGCCGCCCTGGCGCAGAAGCTGCACGCCGGCTTCGTGCCCGTGCGCAAGCCGGGCAAACTGCCGCCGCCGCTGATCGCGGTCGAATACGAACTCGAATACGGCCGCGACCAGTTGCAGGTGCGCAGCGACGCCCTGAAACCCGGCGAACGTACCCTGCTGGTCGACGACGTCCTGGCGACCGGCGGCACCCTGGCGGCTGCACGCGAGCTGGTCGAACGCCTGGACGCGGTGTTGGTGGGGGCGAGCGTGCTGATCGAGTTGGATGCCTTGCGCGGTCGCGAGCGTTGGCGGGGCGATGCGCCGGTGCATGCGTTGTTGCATTACTGAGGGATGGCGGCTGCGCCGCATGTCGCAGCGGTTAATGGCTTAGGCGAATGACGAGGCAATCGGGAACCCGCGCGGTCGCGGCTTGCGCCGCTTCTACCCAAGAGCGGCGATGATCGCGATTGTGAGGATTCTGCCGTTGCCGTTGCCGTTGCCGTTGCTGTGCGCAGCTTCGCACTAGCGAAGGCAATAGAAGACCCGGAGGGCGGCCCGCAGGGATGCGGGCCGTTTTTCATCGGGACAAGGATGTCCCGTATGAAAAATCCCTGCGGAGGCATCGAACGTGCGGGCCTGTGATTCAAAGCAAAAGCATTTTTCTTTGGTGACTTTCTTTTGTTGCTTTAGACAAAAGAAAGTTACCCGCCGCTTTAGTGGCGGAAGCTTTAGGCGTTTGATCTTGCTTGCTTCTTGAGATGCCACAGCAAGAGCAGAGCTTCCGCCCGCTACGCGGCCGGGTTACTTTCTTTTGCTAAGCCCAAAAGAAAGGTAACCAAAGAAAAGGGCTCTCCTTGCAAGGGCACAGGCCACGAGTGCGATGCCGGCGCCGGGATTTTTCGATAAGACGTCCCTGTCTTATCGAAAAACGGCGCACGTCCTGTGCGCCGCCCTCCGGGTCTCCACTTGACCGGCAAAGCGGCAAAGCAGATCAAAATCTCGGCAACGGCAACGGCAACGGCAACGGCAACGGCAACGGCAACGGCTTGGCCAGAGCCAAGGCCTCCGGGTCCAGGGGGCCACCGATTCGCGCCCAACCACCCGCACGCTTGAATCCTGCCCACCGTGCCGCATCTCATCGACAGGGCGTCCTTCGACGCAAACGGAGACAAGACGATGGCCGGTTCCTCCATTCCTGGCGTGGGCGCGTTCAAACAGCGCATGCCGCAGCGTGAAGATGCGTTGCCCGGGCGCGGTGCGCCGCTGCCGCTGGACAATGTCCATCATGTCCTGGGGCGGCCGTTGCGAGACGATTTCGAAGGGCTGGCGCGGGTCCAGTTCGGCATGGGCTGTTTCTGGGGCGCCGAACGCAAGTTCTGGTCGCTGCCGGGGGTGTTCACGACCGCGGTCGGGTACTCGGGCGGTTACACCCCGAATCCGAGTTATCGCGAGGTCTGCAGCGGCCAGACCGGGCATACCGAGGCGGTGTTGGTGGTGTACGACCCCAAGCTGATCGGGTTCGAGGATCTGCTCAAGGTGTTCTGGGAGAGCCACGACCCGACCCAGGGCATGCGCCAGGGCAACGACGAGGGCACTCAGTACCGCTCGGCGTTGTATTGCGAGACCGACAGCCAGTACCAGGCGGCATTGGCCAGCCGCGATGCCTTCCAGGCGAAGTTGCGCGGAGCCGGGTTCGGCGAGATCACCACCGAGATCGCGCAGCCGGCGCCGACCTTCTATTACGCCGAGAACGAGCACCAGCAGTATCTGTCGAAGAACCCGATGGGCTATTGCGGTCTCGGCGGCACCGGGGTGAGTTGCCCGATCGGCGTGGTCTGAGCAGGCCAATCCAACCGACCCGAGGAACGGCGCACATCGGTGCGCCGTTTTTCGTTGATCCGTTCGTGCCTGGCCAGCAACGCGAGCGCTCTGGTTATACGATCATCTGCAACGGCGATGTTGGGCGTTCGAGCTGCGTACCGGACTCAAGCGAACTCGCGCGCGAACATGGCGCGGTATTGGCGGATGGCATCTTCCTGTTCCGGCACCAGGATTCGCAGGCAGGCCTGCGCGAAAGAGATCGGCGCGGAACCCGATGCGCTGACGACCAGGCCGTCGCTGATGCAGCTGCCGTCGCGGTACGACGCCTTGCCACCGTATCCCGGCACATCGTCGAGATAGCCCGGCTCGTTGCTGGTGTGCGCGCGATCGTCGAGCAGTCCGGCCTGCGCCAACGCGCGGGTTGCGCCGCAGATGCCAGCGACCGGCCGGCCGGCGGCGACGCGGGCCTTGATCGCGGCCAGGATCGGCGCGGGCGCGGGCGCCTGTTCCCACAGCGGACTGCCCGGCAACACCCACAGGTCGGCGGCGAGCGGATCCAGCTCGGACAAACGATGTTGCGGTTGCAGGGTCACCCCGCCCATCGATGTCAGCGCGGTGGCTTCGATGGCGGCGATGGCGGTTTGCAGGCCGAAGAAGGCTCGCGCCGCGGCGAGGATGGGGCCGTACTCCCAGTCTGCAGGTTGGTCGATCATCATCGCTACGATGGTCTTGCTCATGTCGCGCTCCTGCTGCGGTGGGAGGAGCATCATGGCGCAGTCGTCGCTTGTGGGCTCGACGATGTTCGCCTGCGTTCTCGCGACTGTGACCGCCGTTACCGCGTTCAGTACGCCTGGATCGAACAGGCGTAGACCAATTCGCAGGCGCCCTTGCCGCTGTCGGTGCGGCTCATCGAGCTGTCCCAACGCATGCCTTCGTCGGTCTCGACCCGTACCAGCCAGCCATCGACGCGCACGCGCTGGTCCTTGCGCACGCGCTTGAGCGCGCGGGCGACTTCGGCGTTGGCCGGAATGATGTGCAGATTGCCGACCGAGCGTTGCATCTCGTCGACCGGAATCGGCGGCTTGCCGAAGTAGCGATAGGTCAGGAACCGCACTTCCTGGGTGATGTCGAGTTGCGACAGGACCGTGTCCTCGCGCATGCGGCCCCAGCCGATGGCCAGGTCGGTCGGCGAGAACTCGGCCTCGCGTCCCATGCGGTAGTCGCGCCGCGACAGCACCCGACCGTCGATGCTGAAGCCGGCCAGCGGCGTCACTGCGCCCGGTTCGAGCTGGAACGGCCGCAGCGTGGCCGGCACCGCGGTCTGCAAAGGTTCGGCGCCGTCGACCACGCGCGGCGGCAGCGGGCAATCGACGCTCGCGCCGTTGGCGGGTTCCGGGAAGTGCAGGGGACGCGGCGACACCGGCGAGTACCACCAGCCGATCGCGCTCAGGATCAGGCAACACACGACCCAGGCGCGTGGGCTCATCGTGCTTCCCGGGTCGGCTTGCGCGCGCCGTGGCCGTTACCGCGCGGCGGCTGCAACAGCGAGGCCGGCAACTTGCGCAGTTCCTCGGCCAGTTGCATCAGGAAATCCGACATCGCCGAGCTGCGGCGCCAGAGCATGCCGATCTGCCGGTGCGGCGGGTCGCCGCTGAAACGCAGCAGATGGATGTCGGGCGACTGCGGCACCGGCGGCTGCACTGCGAGCATCGGCAACAAGGTGATGCCTACCCCTGCGGCGACCATCTGCCGCAGGGTCTCCAGGCTGGTGGCGCGGAAGCCGTCGCGCTCGTCGGCGCCGGACAGGCGGCAGACATCGAGCGCCTGGTCGCGCAGGCAGTGGCCTTCTTCGAGCAGCAGCAAGTGCTGATCGTCGAGGTCGTGCAATTCGAGCGTGTCGCGCCCGGCCATCGGATGCTGCTGCGGCACCGCCAGCAGGAAGGGTTCGTCGAACAGGGGTTCGACATGCAGTTGGTCGTCGTGGATCGGCAGCGCCAACAGGCCGGCGTCGAGGCGGCCGTCGCGCAGGCGGGCGAGGATCTGGTCGGTCTTCTCCTCGACCAACAGCAATTCAAGACGCGGGAAGCGTTTGCGCAGCCCCGGCACCACGTGCGGCAGTAGGTAGGGGCCGAGGGTCGGGAACAGCCCCAGGCGCACCGTGCCGGCTTCCGGGTCCTGGCTGCGGCGGGCGATCTCGCTCATCTGCTCGACGTCGGCGATGACCTTGCGCGCGCGTTCGGCGATGTCGCGCCCGACCGGGGTCAGCATGACCCGGCGCGGCGCGCGTTCGACCAGCGACACCCCCAGTTCTTCTTCGAGCTTCTTGATCTGCGTCGAAAGCGTGGGTTGGCTCACGAAGCTCGCGGCGGCGGCCCGGCCAAAATGCTTGTGATCGGCCAAGGCGACCAGATATTTGAGATCACGCAGGTTCATTGATGGTCGCCAATTGATATAGACTATCGCCATAATAGGAACAATTCATTTCAGTAATCAATTGCTGGGGTGCAACATACGACCCCTAAGTTGTTCCTTCGGCAACAACCCCTCTTTACCCCTCCCATCCCTTCAAGGAGTCATCCGCATGCTTTCGATCGGCGAGAAGTTCCCGAAATTCAAGGTCAAGGCCACCGTCGGTATCGAGAACCTCGATAGCGCGTTCGCCGACATCGACAACGACACCTACAAGGGCAAGTGGCTGCTGGTGTTCTTCTACCCGAAGGACTTCACCTTCGTCTGCCCGACCGAGATCAAGGGCTTCGGCGACCTGAACCAGCAGTTCCTCGACCGCGATTGCCAGGTCCTGGCCGCCTCGACCGACAGCGAGTTCGTGCACCTGGCATGGCGCAAGGACCACAAGGACCTGCGCGACCTGCCGTTCCCCATGCTGGCCGACATCAAGAAGGACCTGACCTCGGCGCTCGGCATCCTGTCCGAAGACGGCGTCGCTCAGCGCGCCACCTTCCTGGTCGATCCGGACGGCATCATCCGTTTCGTCTACGTCACCGACGGTTCGGTCGGCCGCAACCCGCAGGAAGTCCTGCGCGTGCTGGACGCCCTGCAGACCGACGAGCTGTGCCCGTGCAACTGGAACCAGGGCGAGAGCACCCTCAAGGTCGCCTGATCCGTTCGGATCGCACGACCCGGGAGTGATTCCCCGCGGAGCCGGATTCCGTGACCCGGCTCCCCTCTGGTTCTGCCTGCGCTGTCGGCCCGCCGCCAGCGCAGTTTTCAAAGTAGTCCCGCATGCGGGCCGGTCTCGCCGGTCCTCCCTCCCTCCCGTGCGGGATGCCCACAGTCGGGGTTCGCCCCGGCTGTTCCTATCCGCTTCGTCCCGTTCGTGTCGTTTCCCAGCCAGCCGTGCGCGATGCGCATGCCCGCCAGGCGATGGCGCGTGCCCGGTCCTCGCGATCGGTGCGCCTGCGCCGCCGCGACGCGACGATCCCCCGCCGATTCCAGGAGTATTCCGATGAGCCTTTCCGATCTTCGCAACTCGCTTCCCGATTACGCCAAGGACCTCAAGCTCAACCTCGACAGCGTGCTCAGCGACGCCGGTTCGCCGGGCCTGGACGGCAAGCAGATCCGCGCCATCGCCCTGGCCTCGGCGATCGCCTCGCGGCACAAGCCGTTGGCCGCCGCGATCGAAGCCTTCGCCGCCGAGAAGCTGTCGCCGGAAGAAATCAACGGCGCCAAGGCCGCCGCGGCGGTGATGGCGATGAACAACATTTACTACCGCGCCACCCACCTGATCCAGAACGAAGAATACGGCCAGCTGCGTGCCGGCCTGCGCATGAACGTCATGGCCAGCCCGGGCATCGACAAGATGACCTTCGAACTGGCGTCGCTGGCGGTGTCGGCGATCAACGGTTGCGGTGCCTGCATGGATTCGCACGAGAAGGTGGTGCGCAAGCACGAAGTCAGCGCGCAGGGTGTGCAGAGCTCGCTGAAGATCGGTGCGGTGGTGCATGCGGTGGCGGTGACGTTGGAGCAGATGTGATCGGTTGATCTGTTCTGCCAGCTAGAGTTCTTGCGAAATCGCCGGCGAAAGCCGGCGATTTTTGTTTCGGGGCGTGGCTGCGTATCCGGATCTGTTTGTGCAACTCTTTGCCTTCCGCCTTCCGCCTTCCGCCTTCCGCCTTCCGCTTTTGCCTTCTGCTTTTGCCCTTGCTTGGCGCCGCTTGTAGCTTGCGAGACCGAAGGAGACTCGGAGGGCGGCGCACAGGACGTGCGCCGTTTTTCGATAGGACAAGGATGTCCTATCGAAAAATCCCGGCGCTAGCTGCGCACTCGTGGCCTGTGCCCTTGCAAGGAGAGCCCTTTTCTTTGGTTAGCTTTCTTTTGGGCTTAGCAAAAGAAAGTAACCCGGCCGCGTTAGCGGACGGAAGCTTTGCACTTGCTTGAAGGGTGCGCCGGCAGCCGGCAGGATGTGGTCGCGACTCACGTCGCTCCTACAGGGGCAAGCTTCGCACTTGCCTGTCGCTTTGCAGAAGCAAGATCAAACGCTAAAAGCTTCCGCCACTAAAGCGGCGGGTAACTTTCTTTTGTCTAAAGCAACAAAAGAAAGTCACCAAAGAAAAATGCTTTTGCTTTGAATCACAGGCCCGCACGCTCGATGCCAACGCAGGGATTTTTCATACGGTACATCCCTGTCCCGATGAAAAACGGCCCGCATCCCTGCGGGCCGCCCTCCGGGTCTTCGATTGCCTTCGCTAGTGCGCGGCGACGCACGGCAACAGCAACAGCAACAGCAACGGTGACACGGTTCTTGAGTAGGAGCGGCGCAAGCCGCGACCGCGCCGCTTGCGGCTACGCCGTACTACCGTTTGCCCGGCAAACTACCGTGCCACCGTAGCTGCCCGCCATGCCGGCCGCTTGCCGGCGCTAATGCCCAACCTCAACGCACCTCGAACTCATAGATCCGCGTCGCCGGATCGCCGTTCTGGGTCGGGGTGCCGATGTTGAGCTTGATGTATCGGGCCGAGGTCGCGCTGATCGAATGGGTCGAGGTGCTGGCGGTATTCGCGGTCACCGTGACCGGGGTGCTCCACGACGTGGCGTTGGTCGAGGTCTGGATGGTGAAGGCCTTGGTGTTCCAGGAGGTGGATTCGCCACCGGCGCCGGCGTGCTTGACCACGAAACTGCTGACCGTCTGCGCCGAGCCCAGGTCGACCTGCAACCAGGCGGAAGAGGCCAGCGAACAGAACTTGTCGGTGTTGCCGCCGGACACGCTGCCGTTGACGGCCTTGGCCGGGCCTTCGTTGCTGTTGCACGCGCTCGAACCGGTTGCGGGTTTGTTGAGGGCAAGGTTGGCGTTGCCGCTGCCGACCGAGACGGTCTGGGTCTTGGTGTGGGTCGCGCCGCCGTTGTCGGTCACGGTCAGGCTGACGGTGTAATTGCCGGCGCTGGCGTAGGTGCGGCTCGGGTTGGTAGCGGTCGAGGTGCCGCCGTCGCCGAAGTTCCAACTGCGCGAGGCGATCGTGCCGTCGGCGTCGCTGGAGGAATCGCTGAAGTTCGCGGTCAGGCCGCTGATGCTGACGCCGAAGTTCGCCACCGGTGCGGTATTGCCGCTGACGGCGTTGTTGATCGCGGCGGCGTATTGCGCGGTCGTACCCTGCGCCCAGCACTTCTGGATGTCGTCGTACAGCCACAGGAAGCCGCCGCTGATGCCGGCGCTGGTCTTCCAGCCGGCCATGCGGGTCTGCACCTGCGTCGGGCTGTCGCCGGCGGTGCAGCCGGTGCCGTGCTTGGTCCACAGGCCGGGCATGACGGTCATGCCCATCGCGGTGTTCCAGCTCGCCGGGTCGTTGCCGGCGCCGCCGTCGTAGACCTGCAGGTAGATACGGTCGACCGAGCTGCCGAGGTTGTCCTTCACGCCTCGCCAAAAGCTGGTGTTGGTGTAGGGCGCGAAGGTGATCTTGTAGCCCAGCCCGACCAGCATCTGGCCGAACTTGGTGGTGTCGGCGACGTTGTAGTGGCTTTCGTCGTCGAAGTTGACCGCGTCGGCGCCGGTGGCGGTCTTCAGCGCCTGGAAGTTGCGGTAAAGGATGCTGGTGCTGCCGGTGCCGCAGACGATGGTGGTGCCGCAGCCGGCGGCGGTGCCGTTGGCCAGGTTGGCCATGCGTTCGAAGTCGGGCACGCCCCAGGCGCCGATCGAAACTTCCACGCGCTTGACCGAAGTCGGCGCGGCCTTCAACGAAGCCAACCGTGCCGGCCAGTCGGCGTCGCTTCCGGTGTAGGCGCCGTTCTTGACGATCGGGATGTCGTTATAGACCAGGTCGCCGTTGGCCTCGATATGGACGCTCCACAGGAACACCGTGGTGAAGCCGGAATTGCGCAGGTCGTTGATGACGGTCTGGCCGCCGGAATAGAACGGGCCGCCGCCGAAGATCGCCGACTCGGCGGCGGCCGCGGTCGGCGCGATGGCGGCCAGCGCCAGCGCGATAAAGGCCGGCAGCGCACGCGAGAACGTTCGGGCCGTGGCGCCGATGGAGTGGAGGCGGGTCGGTAGGTGCTGGTTCGACTTCGGCATGGAACGTTCCCCTGCAATGAGCGTCACGGCGTGACGCGATGGCGTCGATGCGCGCGGTTTGCGATGGCGAGCGATTGCGCTCCCATCGCCACGACGCGCTCCCTGTCGCCGATGGCGGCGACGCGGCCACATTGGGAGGGCCAAAATCGGCGTGTCAATATTTGGATCGATTTAAATAAGGGTAAAAACGTTTAAATGCGGCGCGGCCGGGATTTTTTCCCTTTCAATCAAGGCGCTGGGCATGCCGTCTGCGAATCATGAAACCGGGATGCATCGCGCGTTGCCTCGCGCGGGCGCGCTGCGTCGCAACAGGCTTTCGCGCGGAGACGGCGCGATCGAGCCGCGGCTCCGGCGCAAATAACCGGCGCAAATGACCGGTGTGATCAACCGGCGTGAATAAAGTGTGCTTTCGGCATGCGGCGCGTGATCGAGGCATCACGAAGGAGGGCGATTCGACCGTTGCGACCCACGCGGTGTGACCGGATTCGCGAATCGGAATGCGCGCATCCGCAATCGCCTCGCGTACGATGCCGCGATGAATTCCCCCAGCGACCCCCATCACGACCCCGGCGCCGAGCGTATCGACGCTGCGCTGTGTTCGGCACGGGCGCTGATCGGCCGCGGCGAAGCCGAACTGCTGCTCGCGCATGCGCTGGAGCGGCCGCGCAGTTGGCTGTTCGCCCACGACGACCACGTGATGGACGCGGAGGTTGCCCAACGTTACCGCCGCCTGGTCGAGCGTCGCCTCGCCGGCGAACCGGTGGCTTATCTGCTCGGGCAGCGCGGCTTCTGGCGTTTCGACCTGGCGGTGACGCCGGCGACGCTGATCCCGCGTCCGGAGACCGAACGCCTGGTCGAACTGGCCCTGGGACTGCTTGCCGAAGATCGCGACCTGACGATCGCCGACCTCGGCACCGGCAGTGGCGCGATCGCTCTGGCCCTGGCGTTCGAGCGGCCGCGCGCGCGGGTGATCGCGGTGGATTTCAGCACCGACGCGCTCGAGGTCGCTCGCGCCAACGCGGCCTCGCTGCAACTGGGCAATGTCGAGTTCCGCCACGGCGACTGGTTCGCGCCTTTGGCCGGCGAACGTTTCGACCTGATCGCGAGCAACCCGCCATACATCGAGGACGACGACGCCCACCTGCAGCAGGGCGACTTGCGTCACGAGCCGCGCAGTGCGCTGGCTTCCGGCGCCGACGGGCTGGATGCGATCCGCGTCATCGCCCGCGATGCGCCGGCGCATCTGCACCCGGGCGGCTGGCTGTTGATCGAACACGGCTGGGAGCAGGGCGCGGCGGTGCGCGCCTTGTTGACCCAGGCCGGCCTGGTCGATGCCGTCACCGAACGCGACCTCGAAGACCGCGACCGCGTCAGCCTGGCGCGCAAGCCCAACGCCTGAGAGCCGCCTCGCCGACGCCCGATCCGGTCACGCCATCGCGGCCGGGTCCCGTTAGACTTCCCGCATCCCGAATGCGAGGCCTGCGATGCGCACGCTCTATCCCGAGATCGAACCCTTCGACACCGGCACGATCCAGGTCGACGACCGCCATACCCTGTATTACGAACAGTGCGGCAACCCCGACGGCAAGCCGGTGGTGCTGCTGCATGGCGGCCCCGGCGCCGGTTGCAGCCCGAAGATGCGGCGTTTCCACGACCCGGCCAAGTACCGCATCGTCCTGTTCGACCAGCGCGGCAGCGGCCGCTCGACCCCGCATGCCGACCTCGTCGATAACGGCACCTGGGAACTCGTGGCCGATATCGAAAAGCTGCGCGCCAAGCTCGGCATCGACCGTTGGCAGGTGTTCGGCGGTTCCTGGGGTTCGACCCTGGCGCTGGCCTATGCCGAAACTCATCCGCAGCGCGTCACCGAGCTGGTCCTGCGCGGCATCTTCATGCTGCGCCGTTGGGAACTGGAATGGTTCTACCAGGAAGGCGCCTCGCGCCTGTTCCCGGATGCATGGGAGCACTACGTCAACGCGATCCCCTCGGTCGAACGCCATGATTTGATCAGCGCGTTCCATCGCCGTCTGACCAGCGAGGACGAGAAGACCCGGCTCGACGCCGCGCGCGCCTGGAGCGTGTGGGAAGGCGCGACCAGTTTCCTTCATGTCGACGACGACTTCGTCAGCGGCCATGAGGACGCGAAGTTCGCGCTCGCCTTCGCTCGCATCGAGAACCATTACTTCGTCAACGGCGGCTTCTTCGAAGTCGAAGACCAGTTGCTGCGCGACGCGCACAAGATCGCCGACATTCCGGGCGTGATCGTGCACGGCCGCTATGACGTGGTCTGCCCGGTGCAGAACGCCTGGGAGCTGAAGAAGGCCTGGCCGAAGGCCGAGCTGACGATCACCCCGGCGTCGGGGCATTCGGCGTTCGAGGACGAGAACGTGGATGCGCTGGTGCAGGCGACGGATCGGTTTGCCTGATCGGTTTCGCCGGCGCGGCGATCGGCTTGCCCGAGGTTCCTGTAGGAGCGGCGTGAGCCGCGACCGCTCCGCTTAAGTTTCGCGCCGTTGCCAGTTGGAGTTTCGCCGCTGCTGTGCGTCGCTTCGCGCTCGCGAAGGCAATCGAAGACCCGAAGGGCGGCCTGCATGGATGCAGGCCGTTTTTCATCGGGACAGGGATGTCCCGTATGAAAAATCCCTGCGGAGGCACCGCTCGTGCGGGTCTGTGATTCAAAGCAAAAGCATTTTTCTTTGGTTACCTTTCTTTTGTTGCTTATGACAAAAGAAAGTAACCCGCCGCTTTAGTGGCGGAAGCTTTAGGCGTTTGATCTTGATCTTGCTGATCAAGAAGCTTCAAGCAAGAGCAGAGCTTCCGTCCGCTGACGCGGCCGGGTTACTTTCTTTTGCTGGCCCAAAAGAAAGCTAACCAAAGAAAAGGCCTTCCTTGACGAAGCTCCCCTGCGAGCACACAGCCCGCGCCGGGATTTTCCGATAAGACGTCCCTGTCTTATCGGAAAACGCCGCACGTCCTGTGCGGCGCCCTCCGGGTCTCCAGATGTTCTCGCGAGCTCGGTACTGCGCCAAGCTCATCCGGCAGAGGCAGAGGCAGAGGCAGAGGCAGAGGCAACGGCCATGCGGCCGTCGTCGCTGCGACGCCCGGGTCTCGTCAGGCGAGCCCGCGGTTCAGGCGGCGCTGCCATCCGGGTTGCGGTCGATCATCCACAAGCCCGCCCAAAGCTTCAGGTCGAGCTCGAAGCCTTCGGCCTGCTTGCGCATCAGCCAGGCCGGCGCATCGGCGCGCGGGACTTCGTGGACGAGGATGTCTTCGCCGTCGACGCCGCCGCCGTCGCCCACTTTGCGCAAACCGGTGGCGCGGACGAAGGCGATGCGTTCGCTGCTCATGCCGGCCGAGGTCGGGCCGGTCAACAGCACTTCGACACGAGCCGGTTCCCAGCCGGTTTCTTCGACCAGTTCGCGGCTAGCGGCCGATTCGAGGGTGTCGTGGGCGTGGTCGTCGCCGACCAGGCCGGCCGGCATCTCGATCGTGCGTGCGGCCAACGGGACGCGGTACTGCTCGACGAACAGGATCCGGTCCTGCGGCGTCACCGCGACGATGATCACCGCCATGCCTTTGCCGTGGGTGCGTTCGGCGTACTCCCAGTGGCCGCGGCGCATCATGCGCAGCCATTGGCCGTCGTACAGGGTCTCGACGCGTTCGGCGTCGTGCCCGTGGGAGTGGCGGTCGGAGTGTCCGTGGTCGGCTGGCGTCATTGCGTTCCTCGCGTCATCGCATCGCAGTCTTGTTGCAAGAGAAGGATGCTACGACGGAACCTGTGACGTCGCGAAGTCGAGTCCGACCGCTTCGTGCAGGCGGCGGCGGGTCATCGGCCCGAAACGCAGGCGATCGCACAGTTCCAGCAGACCGGCGGCGTCGGCTTGGCCGCGCACGAAGTGGCCGCTGCTGTCGCCGAGCGGCGCGTCGACCGCGATCGTGGTCAGTTGCCGGCACAGCAGGGCCTGGGCGCGGTGCTCGCGCAGGCGCGCGGCCGCGCTGGCGGCGCCGCGCACGCGCAGGAACGGGACTTCCTCGACGCGCGCCAGCAAGGCATCGAGGGTGTCGAAGTGGCCGAGCAGGGCGGCCGCGGTCTTGGCGCCGATGCCGGGCACACCGGGGATGTTGTCGACCGCATCGCCGGTCAGGGCCAGATAATCGGCGATCTGTCGCGCGAGCACGCCGTGCCGCGCCGGCACGCCCTCGGCGGTCCAGCGCTGGCCGCGGGCGAAGTCCCACTGCTCGTCGTGGCCGTCGAGCAACTGCGACAGGTCCTTGTCGGCCGAGACGATCACGCCGCGGTAGCCGTGTGCGCGCATGGTCGCCAGCGCGCTGCCGATCAGGTCGTCGGCTTCGTATTCGACATGGGCCAGCACCGGCAGGCCGAGCGCGCTGCACAAGGCTTTGCAGTGGCCGAACTGGCGCCGCAGCGCTTCCGGCGCCGGATCGCGGTTGGCCTTGTAGGCCGGGTACAGCGCATTGCGGAAGCACGAGTCCAGGGCTTCGTCGAAGGCGATGGCGATGTGGCGCGGCCGCTCGCGTTCGATCAGCTCGAGCAGGAAGCGGGCGAAGCCGTGGACGGCGTTGGTCGGCCAGCCCTCGGCGTCCTGGAACTCGTCCGGGATCGAATGCCAGGCGCGAAAGACGTAGAGGCTGGCGTCGACCAGATAAAGCGGAGTGCGCGGTGCGGTAGTCATGGCGTCATTCAAACACGCGGCCGCTCAGGCCGGCGACCAGATCTGGGTCAGGTCGGCCGGGTCCGGGCGGTCGCGCTCGGGCGCTTCGAGCTTGGGCGTGCCGATATGGATGAAACCGGTGATGCGTTCCTCGGCGGCCAGGCCTAGCCAGTGCTTGACCTGCTCGTCGTAGGCCGGCCAGCCGGTCAGCCAGACCGCGCCGAAGCCGAAGGCCTGCGCGGCCTGCAGCAGGGCGAAGCAGACGCAGCCGGCGGTGAGGGTGCGCTCGAACTCGGGGATCTTTTCATCCGGGCCCAGCTTGGCGATCACCGCGACGATTATCGGTGCGTGAGAAAAGCGTGTGCGATCCTTCTCTACGGCGCTGGGACCGGCCTCGGGAAACAGTTCGATGCCGCGTGCGGCGACGCGTTCGCCGAGCACGTGGCGGTCGTCGCCGCGCAGGACCAGGAAGCGGAAGGGCACGCGCTTGCCGTGGTCGGGTACGCGCACAGCGGACTGCAACATACGCTGAAGCGTCGATTCGTCCGGTCCAGGGGCGGAAAGTTGCTTCGCCGGCACCGAACGTCGGTTATCTAGCGCGCGCAGCAAGTCGAGATCATTGGGTTGCATGGAAGACAAATTGACTCCTGTCACAAAAATGAACGGCGAAGCATTAATGGACGCATCTTGGCACTATCCTGCAGAGGTAGTCGGAAACCGACGCGCTTGCGTCAAGCATCCAGGGGAACTTCGTTAGTGTCCGGTCATTTGCACGGCGTCGCTCAGACCACGCGCACCGACCCGTCGCGCGTGCTCGAAGAAATCAAACGACAGACGCTCGAGCAACTCGGGGGGCTGCCCGGCACCCTGTACGCACCGATCGAAGAAGCCCTCAAGGCCGAGTCGCTGAAGGGCGACGGCCGCAATCACCAATACGAAGACCAGGCCGCATTGTGGGTCCTGCGCCAGCAGCAGGCCAGCCATGTCATGGCGTTTCGGCAGCAGGTCGGGCTCGGTTTCGAGGCCTTCCGTGCGCCGGCCTCGGCGGTCGGCGGGCTCGGCGGTTCGCCGCTGCAACTGGTCGGCGAGCAGCAACTGGCTTTCGACCTCGACGGCGAGCGCCTGACCGAATCGCTGGAGCAGCGCTATCTGCGCCCGCTGGAGATGCTGCAGGGGCGGCTGAAGATGTTGTCGGCCTCGATCGGCTCGCCGACCGGCATCAACCCCTTCGGCCCGTACCGGCTGGTCAAGGCCTTCATCTCGGTCTACGCCGAAACCCAGGTGACCGAGAGCCTGCGGCTCCGCCTGTTCCGCGAGTACGAACACGAACTCGCGCGGCTGCTCGGCGATCTCTACGGCCGTATCAATAACTTGTTGGCGACCGCGGGTTACGGCGTCGGTCTCGGCAACATGGCGCCCGGCGCGCCGGTACGCGCGGCCGAAGAACGGCGCGAGCGCAACACGCTCGACGACGTATTCGACACCGTGCCTCATCGCGAGTCTTCGACGCCTATGCACGATTACAACGCCGCGATGGGCGGCTACGGCGGCGAAAGCCACGCCGCTCACGGCCAGCCGGGCGGAGCGCGCGCGCCGAACTACGGCGGCCACGATCCGTCGCAGCCGGTCTCGCAGGCCGACGTCGCGGCGATGGCGAACGAACTGGCCGAATTGCGTTCGCAGCTGCACGCCTGGCGCGAAGGCCTGGTCAAGGCCGGCGGGTTGCCGCCCGCGCACATGCCGCAGCGCTCGATGGCGCCGCGGCGCGAGTTGCGCGTCGACGAAGTCGTCGGCATGGCCTCGCTGCTGCAGCCCGAGCCGCCGGACGCCTATGCCCGTGCGCTGGCGGTGTCCGGACGCCTCGGCGAGACCATCCGCGACCAGCTCTACGACGGCGCGCGCCGGCTCGGCTTCAATCCCGACCAGACCTGCTTCAGCGCCGAGGAAGACGACGCGATCGACCTGGTCGCGCTGTTGTTCGACTCGCTGTTCCGCAACCACGCCCTGCAGGACCGCGCGCGCCGCGTCTATGCGCGCCTGGTCATGCCTTATGTAAAGGTCGCGCTGACCGACAACGAGGTGTTCGTCAAACGCGAACACCCGGCGCGGCGCCTGCTCGATGCGATCACCGAAGCCTGCGAAGGCAACGACGGCGAGACGCCGCAGGACCGCGATCTGCTCGAACGTGCCTCGTCGATTTCGCAGCGTATCGTCTCCGACTACAACGAAGACCTCGCGGTGTTCGAGTTGGCCCACGCCGAACTCGACGCCTTGCTGGCCCAGCACCGGCGCCGCATCGAATTGCAGGAACAGCGTGCGGCCAAGGCCACCTACGGGCGCGAGCGCCTCGGTGCGGCGCGCGGCCAGGCCGATGCGGCGGTGCGCGAACGCATCGGCGAAGCGCGCCTGACCCAGGCGGTCGCCGATTTCCTCGCCACACCCTGGCGCCATCACATGGTCCAGGTGCTGTTGCGCGAGAACGAAGATCCCAAGCGCCGCGCGCAGGCGCTGGCGCTCGGCGATGCCCTGGTGATGGCCGATCGCCTCGCCGCCGAGAACCGCGGCCGCGAACTGGCCGACCAGTTGCTCGCGCTGCAGCCGATCATCGTGCAGTGCCTGGCGAGTTCCGGCCTGGACGACAGCGCCGCCCAGCACGGCATGGCCGGCCTGGTGCGCGCCCTGGTCACGCCGGACATCGAACGCGCCGAGCACCCCTTGCCGAGTTCGGCCGAGGTCGAGGAAGACGTCGCCGAGGAACGCCGCCTCTATCTCGCTGCCGGCACCACCTCGGCCAATCACGACCCCTTGCTGGCCGAACGCATGCGCCAGCTCGAACCCGGCGACTGGTTGCGGCTGACCAACACCCAGGGCGAGACTATCGCGGTCAAGGTCGCCTGGAGCAGCCCGCTGACCTCGCGCTTCCTGCTGGTCAACCGCCGCGGCGTACGCGCGCTGGTCGCCTCGGCGGAGGAGCTGGCGACGCTGGCCTCCGCCGGTCGCCTCGTGGTCGGCGCCGAGCGCACCGCGTTCGATGAGGCCATGCGCCAGGTGCGCCGGCACCTGGACCGGGTGATCTGAGGCGAGCGGCCGTACCGGCCGACCGTTGCAGCGTCTTTACCCCGACCCGCCGCAAGGCGGGTTTCGCATTCCTGGTTCGCCGAGCACATTCGATCCGGGTGTTGGATCCGGGCATTGGGTCCGGTTGCGGGGCCACCGAGATCGCACGGCCGCCGGTCATTCCGCTACGATGCGGCGAACGGGGCACGGAGCGAAGCATGTCGGGCATTACGATTGGCGTTGCGAGCGAGACGGCGGTAGGCGAGAAGCGCGTGGCGCTGACGCCGGAAACCTGCAAGAAACTGGTCGCCCGAGGTGCGCGCGTGCGCATCGAGCGCGGCGCCGGACGTGCCGCCAGCTTCACCGACGAAGCCTATGTCCAGGCCGGTGCGGAACTGGCCGACGATGCCGCCGCGGCGCTGGGCCAGGCCGATGTGGTGCTGTGCGTGCAGTCGCCCGATCCGGCCCGGTTGAGCGCTTTGCGCGAAGGCGCGGCCCTGGTCGGCTTGCTGGCGCCGCAGGCCGACGCCGCCCGCGGCGAGGCGATCGTCGCTCACCGCCTGCAGGCCTTTCCGCTCGAACGTCTGCCGCGCACCACGCGCGCGCAGGCCATGGACGTGCTGAGCTCGCAGGCCGGCATGGCCGGCTACAAGGCGGTATTGATCGCCGGCCAACTGGCGCCGCGCTTCTTCCCGATGCTGACCACCGCAGCCGGCACGATCCGGCCTTCGAAGGTGCTGATCGTCGGCGCCGGCGTCGCCGGACTGCAGGCGATCGCCACGGCCAAGCGCCTCGGCGCCCAGGTCGAAGGCTTCGACGTGCGCCCGGAAACGCGCGAGCAGATCGAATCGCTGGGCGGCAAGTTCCTCGATCTCGGCGTCAGCGCCGCGGGCGAGGGCGGTTATGCGCGCCAGCTCACCGACGAGGAGCGCGCCGAACAGCAGCGCCGCCTCGGCGAGCATCTCAAGAACATCGACGTGATCGTATGCACCGCCGCGGTGCCCGGGCGCCCGGCGCCGAAGATCGTGACCGCAACGATGATCGCCGGCATGAAGCCGGGCAGCGTGCTGGTCGACCTGGCCGCCGAAACCGGCGGCAACTGCGAGCTGACGCGGCCGGGCGAAACCATCGACGTCAACGGCGTCACCATCGCCGGCCCTTTGAACCTCGCCAGCAGCGGCGCGGTGCATGCCAGCGAGATGTACGCGCGCAACGTATTCAATTTCGTCAGTCTGTTCGTCAACGACGGTGCGGTGAACTACGACTGGAACGACGAATTGTTGGCGAAGACCGTATGGCCGGAGCGTCCGGCGGCTGCGGCGACCGCGGCGGCGTAAAACCGTCGCCGGTCCGAACCGGCGGCCCTCTCTGTAGGAACGTCGCGAATTCTTCCCCTGTAGGAGCGGCGTGAGCCGCGACTGCGGGACGCGCAGCGGTTGCATCGCTGTGGTCATCCGTCGAAGCCGCGTGCTTTCGCGATTAGGGTAGGAGCGGCGCGAGCCGCGACCGCGTCGTTTCGGTCTCGCGGTGTATCGCTCAAGCAACATCAAGATCAGACGCCAAAAGCTTCCGCCACTAAAGCGGCGGGTTACTTTCTTTTGTCATAAGCAACAAAAGAAAGCTAACCAAAGAAGTTGCTTTTCTTTGAATCAAGGGCCGGCACGAGCGATGCCGACGCGGGGCTCTACATACGGGACATCCCTGTCCCGATGAAAAACGGCGCGCATCCTTGCGCGCCGCCCTTCGGGTCTTCTATTGCCTTCGCGAGTGCTCGGCGACGCACAGCCAAAGGAAGAGGCAGAGCATCGGATCGAAGTGGCTTCAACAGATTTTCGTCAGCCGAGATTCGCGGTCGCGGCTCGCGCCGCTCCTACCCAAGAGCGACCGCGTTGCCGTTGCCTTGATGCGCTTGGCGCAGTACCGAGCTAGCGAGAACACACGTAGACCCGGAGGGCGGCGCACAGGACGTGCGGCGTTTTTCGATAGGACAAGGATGTCCTATCGAAAAATCCCGGCGCCGGCATCGCACTCGTGGCCTGTGCCCTTGCAAGGAAAGCCCTTTTCTTTGGTTAGCTTTCTTTTGGGCTTAGCAAAAGAAAGTAACCCGGCCGCGTTAGCGGACGGAAGCTTTGCGGTTGCTTGAGAGATACGACGCAAGACCGTCATAGCGCGGTCGCGACTTACGTCGCTCCTACATGAGGCTATGGAACGCAGCGAAGCGAGATTGAGGGCGCGCGGTCGCGGCTTGCGCCGCTCCTGCATGGCGCGCGGCACTGGGCGCGCCGCGTCCTCAATCGCGCGGCGGATGCGGCCGGTCCGGCTTCGGCGGCGCCGGGTTGGCCTGGGCCCAGGCGCGGCGCTGTTCCGGGGTCATCGCGCGCCACTTGGTCATGAGGGCGCGCCGGCCTTCGTCGTCGAGGCCGCGCATCTTGGCGTACAGGGCGCGCATCTGGCCGCGATCCTCCGGGCTCATGTGCTCCCAGCGCTTCATGCCACGGCGCGCGTTCTTGCGCTCTTCCGGGGTCATCTGCTGCCAGCGGCGGGCGTGCTCGAACATGCGCTGGCGCTCGTCGGGCGAGTTGTTCCAGCGGTCGCGCATCGGTGCGATCAGTTGCTCGCGCTGAGCCTGGGTCAGTTGCTCCCAGGCCGGCAGCGGCGCGTTCGTGCGGCCGGCGGCCGGCGGATCGCCGGCGAAGACCGGGGCGGCGGCGAGCAGGGCCAGGGCAGCGAGGACCAAGCCGAGGCGGCGGAAGGGGAAGGTGCGCATGGCGCTTACTCCGAGGGATTCGGCAGGGCGTCGCCGTTGGACGCCAGCCACAGGTAAAGGTCGGGATTCTCGTCGAGTGCGGCGACCGCGGTGTCGGGGTCGTAGGCCGCGTCGACCGCCGCGGCGCTGGCCACGGCCGGCGCCGATTCGGGCACGGCCGGCGCACCGCCGTTGCCGCCGACGAACTGCAGGCCCAGGACGAGCGCAAACGCGGCCACGCCGCCGCTGGCCAGGGCCCAGCCGAGCACGCCGGAGCGGCGCACCGGCGCGGCCGCGGCCTCGCTGCGGATCGTGCGCAGGCGCGCGCGGGTCTGCGGGGTGACCTGCTCGACGGCACGTGTGTGCAGGGCGCGCATGGCCTGATCGAAGCGCTGGTCGCGGTCCGCGGCAAGGTGAAGCTGAGGGCCCGGTCCGGGCCGTTCGTTCGGGGTCGTCATCGCCATTCCTCCAATTGCCGCTGCAGGGCTTCGCGCGCGCGCGACAGATGGGTTTTCACCGCGCCTTCGCTGCAACCCATCGCCCGCGCGGTCGTGGCGACGTCGAGTTCTTCCAGGATCCGCAGGCTGAAGGCCTCGCGTTGCCTGCGCGGCAGCTTGGCCAGCGCATCGCTCAGACGCGCATAGGCTTCGCGGCCGTCGTGGGTGCGCTGCGGGTCGGGGCCGTCGTCGGCCCAGTCCAGCGGCGCGTCGTCTTCGCGCGGGGCCGGCGCCAGCCAGCGCAGGCGGAAGGTCCGCCGGCGCTGGATGTCGACGATCCGGCTGCGCAGGATGCTCCAGAACAGCGGGGTCCATTCCGGCGCCGGGCGCTCGCGATAGGCCAGCATCTTCATCATCGCGTCCTGGACCGCGTCGAGCGCGTCCTCGCGGTGGCGCAGGCCGAGCTCGGCGAAGCGGAACGCCCGCGTGCCCAGGCCGGCCAGGAAGGCCTCGATGGTCGCCGGCAGGCGCACGGTCGGCTCCGGCGGCCCGTCCTCGGGCAGCGGCGGCATGTCCTGGGCCCGCGGATCGGCATCGATGCTCACGGTCTCCAGCATACGGGCGCCTGGCGGTTGCAGCACCTGGACGGCTCCTTAGTGTGCTGCGGCCGGGGGGCGCGCGCTGCGGTCGGGCGGGGTCGGCATGGGGGTTCCTGTGCGGTGGAATGTGCACCGTCTACGGAATCTGACAACGCCCCGGCATCGGATCGGTTGACAACGCTGGCGCCGCATTCACGGCCGGTTATGATGCGGCAGACATCGCATGGGGAAAGAACGGATGAGCGACGGGTTCGTGGCGCTGTACATCTTCATGCTGGCGGGTATCGCCGGCCACGTAATCATCTCGCGGGTGCCGGTGATCCTGCACACACCGCTGATGTCGGGTTCCAACTTCATCCACGGCATCGTCCTGATCGGCGCGATCATCGTGCTAGGGCATGCCGAGACCACCCTGGAGAAAGCCATCGGCTTCGTCGCCGTGCTGCTCGGCGCCGGCAACGCCGCCGGCGGCTACGTGGTGACCGAACGCATGCTGGAGATGTTCAAGTCCAGCAAGAAGCCGGCCGGCAAGGGAGGCGCCTGATGGTCCTCGCCATTCCCGCCGGGCCGCAGCGCCTGCCGTCGTTTCCGTTTTCCTCGTCGCCGGGCACGCGCTGCCGGGCCGGGTCCTGCCGTTCCGGCAATGGTCGTTTCATGAAGCGGGCGGTCCGATGAACCTGATGCTGATCCTGGTCAAGTGCAGTTACCTCGTCGCCGCCACCCTGTTCCTGCTGGGCCTGCAGCGCATGGCCTCGCCGGTCACCGCGCGCAGCGGCATCCGCTGGGCCGGCGCGGGCATGGTCATCGCGACCGTGGCGACCTTCTTCCTGCCCGGCCTGCACAACATGGGCCTGATCCTGCTCGCGGTCGGCATCGGCACCGGGCTGGCCTGGGTGTCGGGCAAGAAAGTCGCGATCACCGACATGCCGCAGATGGTCGCGCTGTACAACGGCATGGGCGGCGGCTCGGCGGCGGCGATCGGCGCGGTGGAGCTGTTGCGTCTGTCGGCGCGGCTGCCGGCCGATCCCTTGCAGGCGCAGATCGAGCGCGGCGTCATCGACATGCAGACGCCGAACATCGCCCTGGTGTTGGCGGTCGTCGGCGCAGCGATCGGCGCGGTGTCGCTGTCGGGTTCGGTGATCGCCTGGGCCAAGCTCGACGGGCGCCTGGACAAGCGCGTGGTGTTCCCCGGCCAGCAGCTCTTCAACGGACTGGTCGCCTTGGCGATGGTGGTGTGCGGCATCGCCGCGGTGATGACCCTCAACGTGCCGGTGATCATCGCCTTCTTCGTCCTGGCCTTGTTGCTCGGCGTGCTGATGACGCTGCCGATCGGCGGCGCCGACATGCCGGTGGTGATCTCGCTCTATAACGCCTTCACCGGCTTGGCCGTGGCCTTCGAGGGTTACGTGCTCGGCAACGAAGCGCTGATCATTGCCGGCACCATGGTCGGCGCGGCCGGCATGTTGCTGACGCGTTTGATGGCTAAGGCGATGAATCGCCCGATCAGCGGCGTGTTGTTCTCCAACTTCGGCGGCGGTGGCCAAGCGCAGGAAATCAGCGGCACCCAGAAGCCGATCGAAGCCGGCGACGTCGCCGCGATGATGGCCTTCGCCGAACGCGTGGTGATCGTGCCGGGCTATGGCCTGGCGGTGGCGCAGGCGCAGCACAAGATCTGGGAGCTGACCCAGAAGCTGACCGAGCGCGGGGTCAAGGTGAAGTTCGCGATCCATCCGGTCGCCGGGCGCATGCCGGGCCACATGAACGTGCTGCTGGCCGAGGCCGGCGTGCCTTACGACATGATCGCCGACATGGACGACATCAACCCCGAGTTCGCCAACACCGACGTGTCGTTGGTGATCGGCGCCAACGACGTGGTCAACCCGGTCGCCAAGACCGACCCGTCCTCGCCGATCTACGGCATGCCGATTCTCGACGTGGTCAATTCCAAGAACACCATCGTGATCAAGCGCGGCAAGGGCACGGGTTTTGCGGGCATCGAGAACGCGCTGTTCTATGCGGACAACACCCGCATGCTGTACGGCGACGGTGCGGAGATGGCCAGCGCGCTGGTCTCGGAGCTGAAGGCGCTCGACGGCGGGCATTGAGCTTGCCGGTACGGGGGCGGAGCGCGCTGCGTGCTTCCTGCCCCTGTAGGAGCGGCGTCCTGCTGGATTTCCTTCGGTCATAAGTCGCGACCGCGGGACGCGCAGAAGCCGCAATGCCGAACTCATCTGCCGAGGCGGCGTGCTGTCGCAGGGTAGGAGCGGCGCAAGCCGCGACCAAGGGACGCGCAGAAACATCAACGCCGACGTCGCTCATCGAAAGCAGCGTGCCGTCGCGGGGGTAGGAGCGGCGCGAGCCGCGACCGCGCTGTTTCGGTCTCGCTGCGTATCGCTCCCGCAAGATCTAGATCAGGATCAAACGCCAAAAGCTTCCGCCACTAAAGCGGCGGGTTACTTTCTTTTGTCATAAGCAACAAAAGTCCGTCTGGATTCCCTTCGGTCAAAGGTAACCAAAGAAAAATGCTTCTCTTTGAATCACAGGCCCGCACGCTCGATGCAGACGCAGGGATTTTTCATACGGGACATCCTTGTCCCGATGAAAAACGGCCCGCATCCATGCGGGCCGCCCTCCGGGTCTTCTTTAGCCTTCGTTAGTGCGAGACGACGCACAGCAACAGCCAAAGCCATGGTCATGGTCATGGTCATGGTCGGAGCCAGGATCAGGGCGCAGAGATAGCCGCGAAATCAAGGCTGAAATGGCAGGTGTCGCACGAGATTGAACTGCGCAACAGCCGGTTTCGATGCGTGCAACGACTCCAGGGCGCCGCTGTCAGTCTCACTGAGCCGGCGCAGCCTCCAGCGCCGAATCCTCGCGCCAGCGGCTGAACACCTGGTCGTTCTGCTTCTGGCTGGCATGACAGGCGGCGCAACCGTCGCGCTGCGCCGTGCGCAGGCGGTCGCGGCGCTCGCCGGCGGCGAATTCGGCATAGCCCCAGCCGCCGGTCGCGGCGAAGCGCGCGCTGTCCTTGACCATCACGTCGATATGCCGGCGCGGGCCCTGGTCGATGGTGGCGTCGCCTTTGTCGGTAGCCTCGAACAGGTCGTAGACCAGCACCGAGCCGTCGGCAAAACGCCCGCTGCGGTAGCCGTCGAGCGCGGTGGCGTTGGCGTAGATGTGATGCAGGCCGCCGAAGCGTGCGTAGGCGGCGTGGCCGGGGTTGATCAGGCCGCTCTTGATGTGGGTCCAGCGCGAATAGCCGACCGGGAAGGGCAGCGTCTGCGTGTCGGCAGCCACGGCCGCTGCGGTGGCGCGGGGCGGATCGGCTGTGGCGAATCCGCCGGCGGCCAGCACGCCGCTCGCCGTTGCTAGCGCGACCGCGCCGAACCACCGCGCCGTGCGCTTGCGGCGCGAAGCTTCAACGGCCACGTGCGGCACCGCCGGGTCGTAATGCATGGCCCACGCACCAGGCGATCGGCCAGGCCACGAAGCACACGTGCACCAGAATGCTGAGCACGATCCACAGCACGTCCTTCGGGATGCCGCCGCCACCGGCGCGCGACAGCGGCACGACGATGAAATTCATCGCCACGAACAGCCACAGGCCGTACAGGGTCGCCGACAGCCACGGCCGCCGCAGCATCCAGGCCAGTTTGGTCGCCGCGTAGGCGTACACCGCGGCCATGATCAGGGCGATCAGATAGTGCAGGGCGAGCCCGAGCGCGGCGGTCGAAGCGCCGCCGGCCAGTGCGGCTTCGCGCCCGATCAGGCCGGAGGCGACGCTGTGCAGGATGCGTTGCGCCGGCACGCCTGCGGTGATGCCCCAGTAGCCGATGGCGTAGGCGATGTCGAGCGTCGCTGCGATCAGGCCGCCGATCACGGTCCATAGCGGCAGCGATCGCGCACTGCGGTTGACATAGGTCATTGCGGAGGTCCTGGAGAAAGCAGCGAGGAAGTGCAGCGAAGCGGTGCGGTGAAGCGTAGCGAGAGGTGCGGTGCAACATCGAAGCCGCTGCGCCGCGTGGCGCGTTTCAGGCGGCGCAGGTGGCCGCGCGCACGAGCTGCCGGTCGAGGCGCCGTGCCTGGGTGGCGGTAAGGCCGAACGAATTCTTGAACGCGCGGCAGAACGCGCTCTGGCTTTCGAAACCCAGGGCCTCGGTGATCTCGCACACCGGCATGCGGGTTTCGCGGACCATGCGCCAGGCGCGGTCCGAACGCAGGCGCGAGGCGAATTCGGTCGGCGTCTCGTCGAATACTTCGCGGTAGATCCGGATCAAGTGGCAGGGCGAGTAGTTGGCGCTGCGCGCAAGCCGGTTGAGATCGAGGCGGATCTCCGGATGGCGCCGGATCAGGTGCTGCACCCGCAGCAGCCGCAGCAAGGTCTGCTGGCGTCGGCGCTGGGTGCGGCCGCTGCAACGCGGCAACCGCGTCTGCAGATCGCGCTGCTGATCGATCAACAAGGCGCACAGGGTGCGCAACAGGGCGTCGCCGTTGTCGCCCAGCGTGCCCAGCGCGGTCGGTTGAGCGGCCAGCCGCGCCAGTCGCACCATCAAGCGTTGCGCATCGCGCGGCGCCGGGCCTTCCCAGGGGAACAGTTCCTCGCTGGTGTTGTCGGCGCTGGTCTGCAGATAGCCGCGCCAGGCGGTGTCCGGGCCGCACAGGCACAGCCACCAGCACGGCAGGCGTGCGCTGGTGCGCAGGCGGCCGTCGCGCCAGATCTGCAGGTGGCCGGGCTCCAACTCCCACATGCTGTCGGCGGCTTCCAGGCGCAGCGGTCCGCGCAGCGGCAGCCACAACGACAGCCAGCCGGCCGGCAGGTCGAGCTGGACGGCGCGTCCGGAGGCTCGGACCAGGTGCAGGGTCGGCCGTGCGGCCGACTGCGAAAGATCGAGATGCTCGGCGAAATGAATCCGGTGATGTTGCAAGTTCATGCGACCCTCGTCCGGTAGGCGTGGCGGGCAGGCGCCACGTTCGTTGGCTCCTAAGCTAGCCATCCTGGGCCGTCATCTGGAGGGCCAATAATCCCGGCTTCGAAGGAGCCAATCGGCTTCGTCCCGCGGCGAGCGCGACCGTGGTCACGAAACGCGTTGCGCCCCGGTTGTCATGCGCATGTGCCGACTTAGACCAAGTCGCTGATCGGCCCTCGCAACTCGCCCATTGGCTTGGCAATATCGATGACACAGGCGGCCCGAGGGGGCCAATCCGGAGCCGCGAATGTACCTGCCGCTCGATGGCCGAGGACCGTTGCATGGGCAATTGGTCCGGTCGCTCAAGGACGCGGTGATGACCGGGCGGCTGCCGTCCGGGCTGCGTTTCCCACCGACCCGGCTGCTGGCCCAGCAGTTGGGGGTATCGCGCAACACCGTGCTGGCCGCCTACGAGCAATTGCGCGCCGAAGGCTTCATGCAGGCGCGGGTCGGCTCCGGCAGCTATGTCGCCATGCCCGGCGCGCCGATGCAGCCGCGCTCCGAGCCGCCGCAGCGGGTGGCGCCGCAAAGCGCCTATGCCCGGCGCCTGCGCCGCTATCACGACCACGCCCACATGCCCGGCCGGCGCGTGCCCGGCGCCTTGCACAGCTTCCAGTACGGCGTGCCGTTCACCAATCCGCTGCTGACCTCGGCCTGGGCGCGGGCGCTGTCGCATGCGGCGGTCTACACCCAGCCCCATTACCCGACTGCGCAGGGCCTGCCGGCCTTGCGCGTGGCGGTCTGCGAATACCTGTCCTTGCGCCGCGGCGTGCATGCGCGGCCGGAGGACATCGTGATCGTCACCGGCACCCAGCAAGCGGTCAG
This sequence comes from Lysobacter sp. ESA13C, assembly GCF_019970005.1. Taxonomy (NCBI): domain Bacteria; kingdom Pseudomonadati; phylum Pseudomonadota; class Gammaproteobacteria; order Lysobacterales; family Lysobacteraceae; genus Lysobacter; species Lysobacter sp. ESA13C. The sequence goes on from NZ_JAHXYK010000005.1 coordinate 167,600, forward strand.
TCTGACCGCACGCGTGGTGTTGGACGAGGGCGACGAGGTGGTGATCGAAGAACCGCAGTACTTCGCCGTGCGCGAAGCCCTGCAGATCCACGGCGCGCGCCTGCTGCCGGTGCCGGTGGACAGCGAAGGCCTGTGCACCGATCGCCTGCCGGAACGGCCGCCGCGCCTGATCTGCGTGACGCCTTCGCACCAGTTCCCGACCGGCGCGCTGATGTCGCTGGCGCGCCGTCGCGCCTTGCTCGACTACGCCTGCCGCCACGATTGCTGGATCTTCGAAGACGACTACGACGGCGAATTCCGTTACGACGCCCAGCCGCATGCGGCCTTGTGCGGCCTCGACGACAGCCGTCGGGTGATCTACACCGGCACCTTCTCGAAAGTGCTGTTTCCTTCGTTGCGCCTGGGCTACATCGTCGCCCCGCCGGGTTTGCGCGACGACCTGATCAGCGCCAAGTGGGTCGACGATTTCGGCTCCCCGGCGATCGAACAGGCCGCGCTTGCGCACTTCCTCGCCGATGGCGGCTTCGAACGCCACCTGCGCCGCACCGCGAAGACCCTCAAACAACGCCGTGACGCCTTGCTGGGTTCCCTGCGCCGCCTGGCCGGCGATGCCGTCGACATCGACGACTCCCACGCCGGCATGCACCTGGTGGTCTGGCTGCGCGGCCGCAACGTCGCCCAGGGCGAGGCCTTCATCGCCTTCGCCCAGAGCCGAGGCCTCGGCCTGTATTCGATCCTGCCGTACTACTTCGAGCCGCCCGCCCGCGCCGGCCTGTTGCTGGGTTTCGGCGCGATGTCGGTGGCGGAGATCGAGGAAGCGGCGCGGGTGTTCGCGTTGTGTTTGAGCGAGATGGATTGGGGGAGTGGGGGGTAGGGGAGTGGTCGCCAGGTTCGACGATGTGGTTGCATCCGCCGTCGTTCGCGCATTGTCTTGCCCCTTGCCCCTTGCCCCTTGCCCCTTGCCCTTGCCCTTGCCCTTGCCCTTGCCCTTGCCCTTGCCCTTGCCCTTGCCTTGCCCTTGCTTTTTGTCTTTGCTGTGCGCCGCCAAGCACTCGCGAAGGCAATAGGAGACCCGGAGGGCGGCCTGCATGGATGCAGGCCGTTTTTCATCGGGACAAGGATGTCCCGTATGAAAAATCCCTGCGGAGGCATCGCTCGTGCGGGCCTGTGATTCAAAGCAAAAGCAACTTCTTTGGTGACTTTTGACCGAAGGGAATCCAGATGGACTTTTGTTGCTTTAGACAAAAGAAAGTTACCCGCCGCTTTAGTGGCGGAAGCTTTTAGCGTTTGATCTTGCCTCGCAAGAAGCCACAAGCCACAAGCAAGTGCAAAGCTTCCGTCCGCTACGCGGCCGGGTTACTTTCTTTTGCTAAGCCCAAAAGAAAAGTAACCAAAGAAAAGGGCTCTCCTTGCAAGGGCACAGGCCACGAGTGCGATGCTCGCGCCGGGATTTTCCGATAAGACGTCCCTGTCTTATCGGAAAACGCCGCACGTCCTGTGCGGCGCCCTCCGGGTCTACGGTTGCATCGCGAGCTCATCGCTGCGCCAAGCTTTCACGGCAACGGCAACGGCAACGGCAACGGCAACGGCAACGGCTCGGCTCGGCTTCTAAGGGTAGGAGCGGCGCGAGCCGCGACCGCGAACCTACGGCCGCCGGCGAGGGCGAGGGCGATCGTGGCTGCATGGTCGCGGCTTGTGACCGAAGGAAATCCAGTAAGACGCCGCTCCTACCCTTTGAATCGTCGTAGCTGCAGGATTGCTGTTGCTGTTGCTGTTGCTGTGCGCCGCAGAGCGCTCGCGAAGGCAATCGAAGACCCGGAGGGCGGCGCGCAGGGAGGCGCGCCGTTTTTCATCGGGACAGGGATGTCCCGTATGAAAAATATCCGCGTTGGCATCGCTCGTGCGGGCCTGTGATTCAAAGCAAAAGCATTTTTCTTTGGTGACTTTTGACCGAAGGGAATCCAGACGGACTTTTGTTGCTTTAGACAAAAGAAAGTTACCCGCCGCTTTAGTGGCGGAAGCTTTAGGCGTTTGATCCTGATCCTGCTTGAACGATGCACCGCGAGACCGAAACGGTGCGGTCGCGGCTCGCGCCGCTCCTACCCCCGCGACGGCACGCCGCTTTCGATGAACGACACCGGCGTTGATGTTTCTGCGCGTTCCTTGATCGCGGCTTGTGACCGAAGGAAATCCAGTAGGACGCCGCTCTTACCCCTGCGCAAGCGACAGGCTTCGATAGGTGTCGAGGGGCGTTGTTGTTTCTGCGCGTCCCGTGGTCGCGGCTTACGCCGCTCCTACAGGGGCAGAAACCCCTGCCCCAAACGCCAAGCTCAGCGCGAAGCCAGCACCGCCACCACCGCGGCCGCGGCCAGCCAGGCCAGGTCGGTGCCGGTGTTGGCTAGCTGGATCAGGGTCCAGGCGAAATGCGGCCCCAGCTTGGTCGCCGCCTCGAGCGGGTCGAGCCCGAGCATGGCGCCGACCTGGGACGAAGCGATGCCCCAGTTGGCCACCACCACGATCACCGCGGTCGCAGCCAGGCCCAGCGCCGCCCGGCGCGGGCCCGGGCGCCAGCCGCCCAGGCGCAGCATCCAGGCGATGTCGAGCGCCCCGAACACCGCCATCCAACTGAACTGATGGTCGTAGGCGACCGAAAACAACACCCAGAACGCCGCGAAACCGAAGGTGCCGAGCAACAGCAGCAGCCAGGAAAACGGGGTGATGCGGCGTTCGCGGCGATCGGCCGAGGCTGGGCTGCGCTGTTCGGTCGGGTGGGCGACGGTCATGGGCGGAACACTGTGGGCGGGGCAAGCCCTACAGCATAGCGGCCCCAGCCCGGTAGAATGGTGCGACTTGTGCTGCGGCACGGCATCCCCATCTTTCCGCCATGTATTCCCGCAGCAGCGAACCCGTCCGTTTCGAGCGCGATTGCGCCGTCGTCCTGGTGCCCCAGGGCGACCAGGTCACCTTGCCCGCGGGCAGCGTCGGCTATATCACCCAGGCCCTCGGCGGCAGTTACACCGTTTTCGTCGAAGGCAACCTGTTCCGCATCGCCGGCCGCGACGCCGATGCGATCGGCAAGGAGCCGCCGGAACCGCTGGAATTGCCCGAAGGCGCCGACGACGAAGCCGTCGAGCAACTGGTGTGGCGGCAGCTGCGCACCTGTTTCGACCCGGAGATCCCGATCAACGTGGTCGAGCTGGGCCTGGTCTACGAGGCCACCGTCAAGCACCGCGACGACGGCCAGCGCATGGTCGAGGTACGCATGACCCTGACCGCGCCGGCCTGCGGCATGGGCGACATCCTGGTCGACGACGTGCGCGCCAAGCTCGAGATGATCCCGACCGTGGCCGAGGCCGACGTCGAGCTGGTGTTCGACCCGCCGTGGAACCGCAACATGATGTCCGAGGCCGCCCGGCTCGAAACCGGCATGCTCTGAACGGAGCTGCGGCACCGCCGCTGCCGTTCGAACCGCGCGTCGCCGCCCTCCGCCGGCACGCCGCTTAGCGACCTGAACACGCTGAACCGACACGGCCGAGGGCTGTCGCCGGCATGCCTCGTCCTGTCTCTCGGCGAGGCCATTCATCGCGCCGCTGCGGCACCGGTGCGACGCGTTCATGTTTCCCACGGCGAAGCCGCATGCGCCCGCGCACTGTCGGAATGCGTGACAGAAGACACGTCCGGGACCCTGTTAATTGGCCCGCGCCGGCTTGAAGGCACATTTGTCCAGCGCTTAGCGTGATAACGCGGACCGGGTCATAGCGAGTCCGTACACAAACAGCGCGGACGCTGTCGCGGACGACTCAACATCGGTTCGAGGCAGACCACCGCGCGTTGACGCCGTCATTCGGCACTTCGTTTTTGGGGGTTCCATCCATGTCCGATCGTTCCATGCGCGCGATGCGCAAGCACGCGCTCGCCGCCGCCACCGTGACCGCGCTGTCCTGCGTTGCGATGTCCGCCTTCGCCGCCGATCGCATCAACCTCGCCGCCCTGGCCAATGAAAGCCAGGACGAATTCATCGTCAAATACCGCGACGGCAGCGCCCAGCGCAGCAACGCCGCCACCCTCGAGCGTTCGCTGAGCAGCGCCGCGACCGGTTTCGCCGGCAAGGGCAAGGCGCTCGGCCTCAAGCACCTGCGCCGCACCGCGCTCGGTTCGGACGTGGTCCGCGCCGGCCGCAAGCTCGACCGCGTCGAAGCCGAATCGCTGATGCGCCAGATCGCCGCCGACCCGAACGTCGAATACGTCGAGCCGAACGCGCGCATGTATCCGACCGCCACCCCGAACGACACCCGCTTCGGCGAGCAGTGGGGCTACACCGATGCCGACGCCGGCATCAACGCCACCACCGCCTGGGACATCAGCACCGGCACCGGCGTGGTCGTGGCCGTGATCGACACCGGCATCGTCAGCCACACCGACCTCAACGCCAACATCCTGCCCGGCTACGATTTCGTCAGCGACGCCACCGCCGCGCGCGACGGCAACGGCCGCGATTCCGATCCGAGCGATCAGGGCGACTGGTTCGTCGCCGGCGAGTGCGGCCGCACCTACAACAGCAATTCGAGCTGGCACGGCACCCACGTCGCCGGCACCGTCGCGGCGGTGACCAACAACGCCAAGGGCGTGGCCGGCACCGCGTACAACGCCAAGGTCGTACCGGTGCGCGTGCTCGCCAAGTGCGGCGGCAGCCTGGCCGACATCGCCGACGCCATCACCTGGGCCTCGGGCGGCACCGTTTCCGGCGTGCCGGCCAACGCCAACCCGGCCGAAGTCATCAACATGAGCCTCGGCGGTTCCGGCGCCTGCGGTTCGACCTACCAGGCCGCGATCAACGGCGCTGTCTCGCGCGGCACCACCGTCGTCGTCGCCGCCGGCAACAACAACGGCAATGCCGCCGATGCGCGTCCGGCCAACTGCACCGGCGTGATCACGGTCGGCGCGGTCGACAGCGCCGGTGCGCGTTCGGTGTGGAGCAGCACGCAGAAGTCGAACTACGGCGCGGTGGTCGACATCGCCGCCCCGGGTTCGAACATCCTGTCGACGCTCAACGCCGGCACCACCACCCCGGGCGCTGAGAGCTATGCGTCCTACGGCGGCACCTCGATGGCGACGCCGCACGTCGCCGGCGTGGTCGCGCTGCTGCAGGCCAAGGCGACGACGCCGAAGACCCCGGCCGAAATCGAAACCCTGCTCAAGAACACCGCGCGCGCTTTCCCGCAGACGCCGGACCAGCCGATCGGCGTGGGCATCGTCAACGCCAAGGCGGCGCTGGATGCGCTCGGCGGCACCCCGAACCCGGGCACGCAGACCTACAGCAACGGCACCGACTACAACATTCCGGACAACAACACGACCGGCGTGTCGAGCAGCATCGCGGTGTCGGGCCGCACCGGCAACGCGCCGAGCAACGCTTCGGTGACGGTCAACATCATCCACCCGTACAAGGGCGACCTGAAGGTCGACCTGATCGCGCCGGACGGTTCGGTTTACAACATCCATAACCGCAGCGGCGGCAGCGCCGACAACGTCAGCGGCACGTTCACGGTGAACCTGTCCAGCGAAGCGCTCAACGGCACCTGGAAGCTGCGCGCGGTCGATGCCGCAGCGGTCGACGTCGGCCGCATCGACACCTGGAGCATCACGTTCTGATGGCGGGCCGACGATCCGCATAGACCCAGGCGCAACACCGACCCCGGCTTCGGCCGGGGTCTTTTTTTGCCGCGTGGGGCAGGGCATCGGTTCGAACGAAAGCCCTGCGAACGGGCGATTCAGTGGCGCTGCGGGTGCGCTTCGACGTCCGGACGCGTGGTCGCTGAATGCGCAGTCGCTGAACGCGTGCCGGGTTGAAGCATGGCGGCTCGCAGCGGCGCAATGCGGGCTCGGCGTTGCGGATGGATCACCCGGGCATCGCGTCATCGCGGTGTCCAGGACGGCTCCCACGAAGATGTGTCCGGCGACACTTTTTCGCGCCTGAGGTAGGGGGTTTTTACGTTTTTACGTTGTGACGCTCGCCACACAAGTGCGTAACAAATGCGTGATTTGCTTCACTTTTACGCCACAAAACGGTGACGTCGATCTCTTGTCGTTGCGGCCGCGCAATCGTTAGCGTGGATCGACGGATCGCATCGGCTTTCGCCGGATGCGCTTCGCGAACAAGTCCGGGCATCGCGGCGTCCTCGTCGTTGCCGACGGTCCACCGGACGACTCCGCCGTACTGCGGCCACTTCAGTTTAGGGGTTCTCAACAGATGTCCGTTCGTTCGAATCGCGTACACGCCCTTGCCGCCGCCACCGCCCTGGTGCTGGCTTCGACCGTCGCCGGCTCGGCTTTCGCCGCCGAGCGCGTCAACCTCAGCGGCCTGCAGACCGCCGCCAAGTTCGACCGATTCATCGTCAAGTACCGCGACGGCAGCGTCGAGCGCAGCAGCGCCGCGAGCGTGCAGAGCGCGCTCAGCACCGCCGCGACCGCATCCGCCGGCAAGGTCAAGGGCAAGGCCGCGCTCGGCCTGAAGCACCTGCGCCGCACCGCCATCGGCGCCGATGTCGTGCGCGCGGACCGTGCGCTCGATCGCGCCGAGGCCGAATCGCTGATGCGCCAGATCGCCGCCGACCCGAACGTGGACTTCGTCGAAGTCGACGTGCGCCGCCATGCCCTGCTGACCCCGAACGACACTCACTACGGCGTGCAGTACGGCTTCAACGGCGCCAACGGCGGCATGCGCGTCGACCAGGCCTGGGACGTCTCCACCGGCAGCGGCGCGGTCGTTGCCGTGCTCGACACCGGCATCACCCCGCACAGCGACCTCAACGCCAACATCCTGCCGGGCTACGACTTCATCACCGACACCTTCGTTTCGCGCGACGGCGACGGCCGCGATTCGAACCCGAACGACGAAGGCGACTGGAATAACGCCACCGAGTGCGACCAGCCCGGCTACGACGTCGACGCCAGCGATTCGAGCTGGCACGGCACCCACGTCGCCGGCACCGTCGCCGCGGTGACCAACAACGCCAAGGGCGTCGCGGGCACCGCGTTCAACGCCAAGGTCGTGCCGGTGCGCGTGCTCGGCCGCTGCGGCGGTTACGACTCCGACATCTCCGACGCCATCGTCTGGGCTTCGGGCGGCAGCGTGTCGGGCATCCCGGCCAACGCCAACCCGGCCGAAGTGATCAACCTCAGCCTGGGCGGCGGCGGCGCCTGCCCGAGCAGCTACCAGACCGCGATCAACGGCGCGGTCGGCCGCGGCACCACCATCGTCGTGGCCGCCGGCAACGAAAGCGCGAACGTCTCGACCTCGACGCCGGCCAACTGCGCCAACGTCATCGCGGTCGCGGCCACCACCTCGGCCGGCGCCAAGGCGGGCTTCTCGAACTACGGCACCGGCATCGACGTGTCGGCGCCGGGCGACCAGATCGCCTCGACCCACAACGGCGGCACCACCACCCAGGGCGCCGAGCAGTACGTGTACATGAGCGGCACCTCGATGGCTTCGCCGCACGTCGCCGGTGTGGTCGCACTGCTGCAGTCGAAGGCGACCACGCCGAAGACCCCGGCCGAAATCGAGACCCTGCTCAAGAACACCGCGCGTGCGCTCCCGGGCGCCTGCTCGGGCGGTTGCGGCGCCGGCATCGTCAACGCCAAGGCCGCGCTCGACGCGCTCGGCGGCGGCACCCCGCCGACCGGTGTGCAGACCTACACCAACGGCACCGACGTCGCCATCCGCGACAACGCCACGGTCGAAAGCAGCATCGCCGTGTCGGGCCGCACCGGCAACGCGCCGAGCAATGCTTCGATCTCGGTCAACATCGTCCACACCTACAAGGGCGACCTGAAGGTCGACCTGGTCGCGCCGGACGGCACGCTCTACAACATCCACAACCGCACCGGCTCGGGCACCGACAACGTCGTCGGCACCTTCACCAAGAACCTGTCGAGCGAAACGCTCAACGGCACCTGGAAGCTGCGCGTCAACGACAACGCCTCGCAGGACACCGGTCGCATCGACACCTGGAGCATCACGTTCTAAACCCGCCGGCAGGCTGCCCGTGAGGCTTGCCGACGTTCAGAACCCCGGTTTCGACCGGGGTTCTTTTTTTTAGGCTCGCGCGCAGTCACCGAGGTGAACGCACGCCGACTTCCGGCTGTGCCAGATAGCGCGCTCACGTCCGCCAACGAACGCGGGGAGTAAGCTCTGAACGTCGCCGGCAGCGGGCCGCGACCGGTCGCGATGCCCGATCTTTTCATCGCAAGATGCAACCCCGAACCTCAGGTTCATGCGTTCCATCGATACCCGCTCACAGGAGAAGCCCGCATGCCGTTCCCGATCCGTACGTTGTGGCTGTCGTCCACGGCCTTGTTCCTCTCCATTGCGATGACCGCCTGCATGGCCTCCAGCACCACTCCCGACAACACTCCCGGCGCGAGATCCCAAGTGAATTCCGAAGTCAATCCGGAAGTGAATCCGAACCCGAAGCGGGCGCCGGCCCAAGTCGGCGAACCCGCCGGCGGCGGCCCGTTCGCGCAGTTCATCGTCAAGTACCGCGACGACAGCGCGCCGCTCAAGCAGCAAGGCACGGTGCAGACGCGCCTGAACCAGACCGCGCAGCGCCTGCAAGGCGTGGCCGGCAAGGGGGGCGCCCCGACCCTGACCTGGAAGCACCGCATGGGCATCAACGCCGACGTGTTCAGCGTCAGCCCGGCGCTCGACCGCGCCGGCGCGCAGCGCCTGATGCAGGCCTTCGCCGCCGATCCGGACGTGCAGTTCATCGAGCCCGACAACCACATAGCGCTCGATCCGATCATCCGCGGGCCGGAGGTCATCGAGAAGTAATCGCCGGCGCGACGCGTCGCCGGAACCTCCAGCAAGACTGCAAGAAATTCATTGACGCAAGGCACGCAATCTTCGCTGCGAAGCACAAAAAAACCCCGGCAAAAGCCGGGGTTTTTTGTTGCGCGAAAGGCGCCGTCGCGCGGAGGTTTTATCGCTCCGCGATCGGCGGATTTCGCCTGCGCGAAAGAGTTTTCCGATGCATGACCTGCATCACGAACGGTGCCGTCTAATCGCAGGCCAAACCGTTGCCGCGGCCTTGCGCGAAACGTTAGCGTCGAAGTGCGGAGGGACGACGACTCGATCCGCAATCACGAAACGCCAGATCGGGGCACGAGGGCGAACAGGTACTGGCGAACAGGCCGCCTGCCTTCGATGTTCCGGCGATCACCTTTCGGCCGCGTTTGCGGCTTTACTTCCTTCGGGGGTTCCACCAATGACCAGCAAGTCTCGCAACCGCGTCCGTGCGCGCGGCCTGAACACCGCTCGCGTCGCCGTACTCGCATCCGCGATCGCCGCACTGCCGGCCTTCGCCGCACAACCGCTGTTCGTCGGCGACGCCACGCCGCGCGCCGGTATCGCCGGCAGCCAGGGCTCGTCCGCCCTAGGCCGTGCGCAGAGCCTGGCCGCCGCGCCGGCCACCGCCTCGCTGCGGCTCAAGCGCGCCGATGCCGCCGTGGTCAGCGCGCAGACGCGCGAAATCGAACTGCAGCTCGGCGGCCACCTGGTCAACGCCGTGCTCGACAACGTCCGCGAAACCCGCGGCGGCAGCACGGTCTGGATGGGCCACCTGCGCGGCACCGGCAAGGCCGCCGCCCGCACTGCGCGCGAAGTGCGCAGCGACGAACGCAACTCGGTCGCCCTGGTGCGCCGCGGCAACGGCGTCACCGGCAACGTCCGCGTCGACGGCCAGCTGTATCGCATCCGTCCGCTCGCCGACGGCAGCCATGCGGTGATCGAGGTCGACGAAACCCGCATGCCGCCCGATCATGCCGCCGACTACAACGAGGCGAGCCTGCCCCAGATCGACATGCGCGCGGCCGCCACGCATGCCGCCCGCAGCGGCGGCCTGGTCGGCCCGGCCGCGACCGAGCCCGGAGCCACCGCCACTATCCGTGTGCAGGTGGTCGCGACCAACGACGCGGTCACGGCCTATGGCGGCGATATGGAGGCGCTGGTCGAACTGGCCGTCGCCGAAAGCAACCAGGGCTACGTCAATTCCAACGTCGGCATCAACATGGTGCTGGCCAACTACCGCACCGTCCAATACACCTCGGTCGGCGACGGCCACGCCACCGACGTGGACCGCTTCGAAGGTACCAACGACGGTTACATGGACGACATCCACGGTACCCGCGACGCCAATGCTGCCGACGTCAATGTCCTGGTCATCAACGACGACAGCAACTGCGGCCGCGCGGCCGCGATCGGTTCGAACGCCGCCACCGCGTTCGCGACCGTGCACTACGATTGCGCGACCGGCTACTACAGCTTCGCTCACGAGATCGGCCATCTGTTGTCGGCCCGTCACAACCAGCAAAACGATCCGAATACGCTGCCTTACGCTTACGGTCACGGTTACCAGTACATGCCCGCGCAGGGCGCTCGCTGGCGCACCATCATGGCCTACCAGTGCCCGGGCACGGCCTGCACCCGCCTGAACTACTGGTCCAACCCGGACGTCACATATGGCGGCGTGGCGATGGGCACGGCCGATGTGAACCACAACCAGCGCGTGCTGGTGCAGACCAAGGCGGCGATGGCGGCATTCCGCGCCGACCCGGGCGCCAACGTCGCACCGGTGGCGAATTTCAGCTCCAGCGCCAGCGGCCTGACGGTGAACTTCACCGACAGCTCCACCGACAGCGACGGCAGCATCGCCTCGCGCAGCTGGAACTTCGGCGACGGCACCAGCTCGACCGCGACCAACCCGAGCAAGACCTACACCGCAGCCGGCACCTACAGCGTCGTCCTGACGGTCACCGACGACGACGGCGCCACCCACAGCAAGACCGCCTCGGTCACGGTCAGCGCCAGCGGCGTGCAGACCTATAGCAACGGCACCGACGTCAACATCCCGGACAACAACGCCACCGGCGCGAGCAGCAGCATCGCCGTGTCCGGGCGCAGCGGCAACGCGCCGAGCAACGCCAGCGTTTCGGTCAACATCGTCCACCCGTACAAGGGCGACCTGATCGTCGACCTGATCGCGCCGGACGGCTCGGTCTACAACATCCACAACCGCAGCGGCGGCAGCGCCGACAACGTCACCGGCACCTTCACCAAGAACCTGTCGAGCGAGCCGCTCAACGGTACCTGGAAGCTGCGCGCGGCCGACCGCGCCTCGCAGGACGTCGGCCGCATCGACACCTGGAGCATCACGTTCTGATCAGCCTCGCGTTTTGAGGAACCTCCCTCCGGAGGGACCTCGTGTACGGGGGAGTCCCGGCTTCTGAGGAGCCGGGCTCCTGAAATACCGGCGGGCTTAGGGGAGTCCGCTTTCCGCTCGACGATGGTCTGAAACGGCCGTGGCGAGCTGCGATCCGGACGCGGACCGCAGCTCGCTGCGGGCGCGCTTGCCCGGCATCCGGCCCTTCGCCTCGAGGGGCCGGATGCTCCGGGCCGGTCCAGACTTCGTTGCGGAACCTCGCCACCACGTCGTCCTTCCCAACATGGAGCAAGTAATGAAACGACTGACCGCTTCCCTGGCCCTGCTCGCACTGTCGATCGGCAGCGCGCTCGCCGCCCCGACCCTGCGTCCGGCGGCTTTCGACAATGCCCGTCTTTCGCGCATCGACCGCATCGCCCTGCGCAGCATGCCGGCGGTGGACGTAGCCAAGCTGCGCGCCGAAGACCTCAAGCGTGGCCGCAACGAAGCGCCGCGCTTCGCCACTTCGTTGCCGGTGGACATGAACACCCTCAACAGCGGCACCTGGGAAGACCTCGACGCCGACCATGCGGTCTGGCGCACGCGCATCGAATCCAAGAACGCGCTGACCCTGAATTTCCATTTCGATCAGTTCAAGCTGCCCGCCGGCGCACGCATGCTGATCTATCCGGCCGACCAGACCCCGGGCTCCAACGCCTCGCGCGTACGCAGCTTCACCGCCGCCGACAACAACGCCTTCAACGAGCTGTGGACGCCGGTGGTGATCGGCGATGAGGCGGTGATCGAAGTGGTCGTGCCGCGCGCCAAGGTCGGCGAGCTCAAGCTGCACCTGGCCGGCGTCCAGCACGATTACAAGGGCCTGGGCCGGCTCGCGCGCGAAGCCGCGCTGGAGCAGGCCACCGGCGTGTCGGGCAGTTGCAACATCGACGTCGTCTGCCCCGAAGGCAACGCCCATCGCGACGTGATCCGCTCGGTCGCCGCCTACTCCAAGCAGGGCACGATGTGGTGCACCGGCTCGCTGGTCAACAACACCGCCAACGACAAGAAGATGTACTTCCTGACCGCGAACCATTGCGGCATGACCACCGCGGCGATCGCCGCGAGCATGGTGGTGTACTGGAACTACCAGAACTCGACCTGCCGCGCGCCGGGCTCGTCCTCCAGCGGCGCCAACGGCGACGGCTCGTTGTCGCAGTCGCAGACCGGCGCGGTGGTCCGCGCGACCAACGCCGCGTCCGACTTCACCCTGCTCGAACTCAACACCGCCGCCAACCCGGCCCACAACCTGTTCTGGGCCGGTTGGGACCGCCGCGACCAGAACTTCTCCGGCGCGACCGCGATCCATCATCCCAACGTCGCCGAGAAGCGCATCAGCCACTCGACCACCGCGACCCAGATCAGCGGCTACAACGGCGCCAGCGGCAGTACCCACCTGCACGTGTTCTGGCAGGCCAACGGCGGCGTGACCGAGCCGGGTTCGTCGGGTTCGCCGGTCTATAGCCCGGAGAAGCGCGTGCTGGGCCAACTGCACGGCGGCCCGTCGAGCTGCTCGGCGACCGGCGCCGACCGCAGCGACTACTACGGCCGTATCTTCACCTCCTGGACCGGCGGCGGCTCCGCTGCGACGCGCCTGAGCAACTGGCTCGACCCGTCCGGCACCGGTGCGCAGTTCATCGACGGCATCGACTCCAGCGGCACGCCGACCAATACCCCGCCGGTAGCGAACTTCAGCTCCACGGCCAGCGGCCTGACCGTGAGCTTCACCGACAGCTCCACCGACAGCGACGGCAGCATCGCCTCGCGCAGTTGGAACTTCGGCGACGGCACCAGCTCGACCGCGACCAACCCGAGCAAGACCTACACCGCGGCCGGCACCTACACCGTCACCCTGACGGTCACCGACGACGACGGCGCCACCCACAGCAAGACCGCTTCGGTCACGGTCGGCACCGGCGGTGCGCAGACCTATACCAACGGCACCGACGTCGCCATCGCCGACAACAGCACGGTCGAAAGCTCGATCGTCGTGTCCGGCCGCAGCGGCAACGCGCCGGCCAGCACGCCGATCGCGGTCAACATCGTCCACACCTACAAGGGCGACCTGAAGGTCGACCTGGTGGCGCCGGACGGCACCCTCTACAACATCCACAACCGCAGCGGCGGCAGCGCCGACAACGTCACCGGCACCTTCAACAAGAACCTGTCGAGCGAAGCGCTCAACGGTACCTGGAAGCTGCGCGTCAACGACAATGCGAGCCAGGACACCGGCCGCATCGACAGTTGGAGCATCACGTTCTGATCGACCGGGCATCGATACGATGACCCTGTAAAACCCCGGCTTCGGCCGGGGTTTTTCTTTGCGCGGTCCATTTCGAGTCGCCAGCGAATCTGCCTGTGGCGCATAGAAGCATGGAAGCGACGATGTCGATGGAGCGGGCGAGGCCGGCCGTGCCGAGCGGCAGAGACCCGGGCGCACCTTCGGCGGCACGAACGTACCGCTCCCTGCCGAATGCCGCCGTTCTCGATGGGGCGAGCCGTAGTCGAAGAGGTATCTTTCCGCGCGGGAATGGCATCGGAAAAACGGCGCCGGCGATGGGCCGTCGACGCGGCTGCGTCGGAGTTCCCCGGGTTCGTGTCGTGCATTGCATCATGAACGCGGACGGGTTCTCAGTTTCAATTTCCGCTCCGGCACACCGATTTCAATCGAAACAAATCTTCGTTGTATGCGTGACGTCAGGCACGGATGCGATGTCGACTCGACGCGTTTGCGTCTTGTTGTGCGCGACGCGTGTGCCTCAGAGTCGCGCCGTGGTCGCAAAGGCACGGTAGCAACGCGCACCACGCGTCGTAGAAAAAACGCACGCTCAGGGGAAGCATGCGGCCTCGCCTGCATCAAACGCTGGAGCATCCAGTTCCCATCGCCTGACCCCGTCGCCATCGCCATTGTCGAACACACCGGCCCAGCCGGCGTCGCGGTCTTGCCTCTACTACGGACGGAGAGACTCATGAAACGACTTTGTGGTTCCTTGCTGTTGCTCGGACTGTCGATCAGTGCCGCACTTGCTGCCCCGGCCACGCGCCCGGCAGCGTTCGACCACGCCAATATCTCGCGCCTGGACAAGATCGCGCTGCGCGCGATGCCGGCGGTGGACGTCGCCAAGTTGCGCGCGGAAGACCGCGTGCGCGAAGCGCGCAATGAGATTCCTCGCTTCGCCGCCTCGCTCGATCTCGACATGACGCCGTTGAATTCGGGCGTGTGGGAGAAGCTCGATGCCGATAACGTCATCTGGCGCCAGCGCGTGCGTTCGGACAAGGCGTTGTCGTTGAACTTCGGTTTCACCCAGTACCACATGCCGGCCGGCGGCCGTCTGTTAGTGTATCCGGCGACGCAGACCGCAGGCGGCGATCGCAGCCTGATCCGCGAGTACACCGACCGCGACAACAATCCCTCCGGCCAGTTGTGGACGGCGATCGTGCCCGGCGAAGAGGCGGTGATCGAAGTGGTCGTGCCCGCGGCCAAGGCCGGCGAACTGAAGCTGCACCTGACCAAGCTCGGTCACGACTATGTCGGCTTCGGACCGCTCGCGCGCCGCCTGGCTGCGGCAGCAAGCGGCGAAAAGGGCGTCTCGGGCGCCTGCAACATCGACGTGGTCTGCCCGGAAGGCGACGGACGCCGCGACATCATCCGCTCGGTCGCGGCCTACTCGAAGAACGGTTCGCTCGCTTGCACCGGTTCGCTGGTCAACAACACCGCCAACGACAAGAAGATGTACTTCCTGACCGCGCACCATTGCGGCATGGGTACGGCGTCGACCGCGGCCAGCATCGTGGTGTACTGGAACTACCAGAACTCGACCTGCCGCCCGCCGAACACGCCCGCCAGCGGCGCCAACGGCGACGGCTCGATGACCAACACCCAGTCCGGTTCGACTTACAAGGCGACCTACGCGACCTCCGACTTCACGCTGCTCGAACTGAACACGCCGGCCAACCCTGCGTTCAATCTGTTCTGGGCCGGTTGGGACCGCCGCGATCAGAACTATCCGGGTGCGATCGGCATCCATCACCCGAACGTGGCCGAAAAGCGCATCAGCAACTCGACCAGCCCGACTTCGTTCGTGGCCTGGGGCGGCGGCGCGGGCACCACCCACTTGAACGTGCAGTGGCAGCCGACCGGCGGCGTGACCGAGCCGGGTTCCTCGGGTTCGCCGATCTACAGCCCCGAGAAGCGCGTGATCGGCCAGCTGCACGGCGGTCCGTCGAGCTGCAGCGCCACCGGCACCAACCGCAGCGACCAGTACGGCCGCGTGTTCACCTCGTGGACCGGCGGCGGTGCGGCGGATTCGCGCCTGAGCAACTGGCTCGACCCGGGCAACACCGGTGCGCAGTTCATCGACGGCCTGGATTCGGGCGGCGGCACGCCGAACAATCCGCCGGTGGCGAACTTCACCTCGTCGGTCAGCGGCCTGACCGCGACCTTCACCGACAGCTCCACCGACAGCGACGGCAGCATCGCCTCGCGTAGCTGGAACTTCGGCGACGGCACCACCTCGACCGCGACCAACCCGTCCAAGACCTACAGCGCCGCCGGTACCTATACCGTCACGCTGACCGTCACCGACGACGATGGTGCGACCAACACCAAGACCGGTACGGTCACGGTGTCGGGCGGCCCGGGTGCGCAGACCTACACCAACGACACCGATGTGGCGATCAGCGACAACGCCACCGTGGAAAGCTCGATCACCGTGTCCGGCCGCAGCGGCAACGGCTCGGCGACCACGCCGATCCAGGTGACGATCTACCACACCTACAGGAGCGACCTGAAGGTCGACCTGGTGGCGCCGGACGGCACGGTCTACAACATCCACAACCGCACCGGCGGCAGCGCCGACAACGTCATCGGCACCTACACCAAGAACCTGTCGAGCGAACCGCTCAACGGTACCTGGAAGCTGCGCGTCAACGACAATGCGAACCTGGACACCGGCCGCATCGACAAGTGGAGCATCACGTTCTGATCCACCGACGCCGCGCGCCGTAACGGCGCGCGGCGTTTCCATTGGCGCTTCCCCGTCCGCGGGGAAGCGCCATGGACGAAGTCCTGTTCGCGAATGGAATTCCGCGCGGCCCGGCGACCTCGCCGCGTGCACCCCGATCCAAAGACGCGCCATGCGTCATCGCAGACCACTGCGCCGTTCTGCCGTACGCATCACGAAAGCGAGGCATGGCCGCGACGGGCGACGCTTGTCAGCCCACGTGCCGCGTACCCAGCATGGTGGCCGCACCCACCGCATCGCTGTCCAACGTACCGGTACATGGAGAGTTTCCCAATGCGCTTCCAATACGCCGCGCTGCCCCTGTTGCTGGCCTTGTCCGCCGGCGCCAAGGCAGCCGATGACCTGCCTGTCTTCGTCACCGCGAAATACACCAACAGCGCGCAGTTGCAACGCATCGCGTCGCGCTTCCAGCATCTGATCGTCGACCGCGAGGCCAAGACCGTCCGCGTCGAAGCCATGCCGGAGGATCTCGCCGCGCTGAGCCGCGCCGGCTTCAAGTACGAGGTCGATCGCGACGCGACCGAGAAACTGCAACGCCTGCAGACCGCGCTGCAAAGCTCCGCGCTCGGCATCAAGAGCATTCCCGGTTATGCCTGCTATCGCACGGTCGAGGAAACCTATACGACCATGGACCAGCTGGCGGCGAGCAAGCCGCAGTTGGCGCGCGTGACCAACATCGGACCGAGCTGGCAGAAGACCCAGAGCGCCGGCACCGGCTACGAGATGAAGGTGCTCAAGCTGACCAATTCGGCGACCGACGCCGCGCTGCCGAACAAGCCGACCCTGGTGTTGTTCGGTTCGATCCACGCGCGCGAGTACACGCCGGCCGAAACCGTCACCCGTTTCGCCGAATGGCTGGCCAACAACTACGGCACGAACGACGAGGCGACCTGGCTGCTCGACAACTTCGCCTTCCAGTTCGTGCTGCAGGCCAATCCCGACGGCCGCAAAAAGGCCGAGGCGGGCTCGTCCTGGCGCAAGAACGTCAACAACAGCAATGGCAGTTGCAGCGCCTCGGCCATCGGCGTCGACCTCAACCGCAACTTCCCTTATCACTGGAACAGCGCCGCCGGCGGCTCCAGCGGCAACGCCTGCGCCGAGACTTATCGCGGCCCGCTCGCGGCCTCGGAGCCGGAGACGCAGAACCTGATGCGCCTGGTCGCCGGCACCCGTAACAGCAGCGGCGTGTATACCGGCGGCATCTTCCCGGACCGTCGTCCCGACGACGTCAACACCGCCGCGCCCGAGGATTACCAGGGCATTTTCATGGACATCCACAGCGCCGCCCAGCTGGTGCTGTGGTCGTGGGGCGACACCAGCAATCCCGCGCCGAACAGCGCGGCGTTGCGTGCGCTCGGCCGGCGCATGGCCTTCCACAACAACTACCGCCCGCAACAATCCGACGAGCTCTACGCCACCGACGGCACCACCGACGACACCATGTACGGCCTGCTCGGCGTGCCGGCGTACACGATCGAGCTGGGCGTGTCGTTCTTCGAGAGCTGCAGCACCTTCCAGGGCACGACCCTGCCGGACAACCTGAAATCCTTGCGCTACGCAGCGCGCAGCCTATGGGCGCCGTACAAGCTGCCGTCCGGCCCCGACACCACCGCGGTCAGCGTGTCTTCGGCGACCGTGCCGGCCGGCACCCCGGTCACGTTGACGGCGACCGTCGACGACAGCGTGTTCAACCAGAGCAACGGCACCGAGCCGGTGCAGAACATCGCTTCGGCGCGGGCCTACCTCGATGCGCCGCCGTGGGCGGCCGGAGCGGTCTCGTATCCGCTCAACGCCAGCGACGGCAGCTACAACAGCAGCCGCGAAGTCGTGACCGCGAGCATCCCGACCACCGGCCTGGCCAACGGCGTGCACACCTTGTACGTGCAGGGCACCGACGCCGCCGGCAAGCCGGGCACGCCGAACGCGGTGCGCTTCACCGTCGGCGGCACCGGTCCCATCAATACCCCGCCGGTCGCGAATTTCACTTCCAGCGTCAGCGGCCTCAGCGTGAACTTCACCGATAGCTCCAGCGACAGCGACGGCAGCATCGTCGCGCGCAGTTGGAACTTCGGCGACGGCACCACCTCGACCGCGACCCATCCGAGCAAGACCTACGCCGCATCGGGCACTTACACGGTCACCCTGACGGTCACCGACGACGATAACGCCAGCCACAGCAAGACCGCCTCGGTCACGGTCAGCGGAGGCGGCGGCACCCAGACCTACAGCAACGGCACCGACGTGCAGATCCCCGACAACGCCACGGTCGAGAGCAGCATCGTGGTGTCCGGCCGTACCGGCAACGCACCGAGCGACGCCTCGATCGCGGTCAACATCCTGCACAGCTACAAGAGCGATCTGAAAGTCGACCTGGTGGCGCCGGACGGCACCCTCTACAACATCCACAACCGCAGCGGCGGCAGTGCCGACAACGTCGTCGGCACCTTCGTCAAGAACCTGTCGAGCGAGCCGCTCAACGGCACCTGGAAGCTGCGCGTCAACGACAACGCCACCCAGGACACCGGCCGCATCGACAGTTGGAGCATCACCTTCTGATCGTTTTCGGATCGTAGGCAAGTTGCAGCGCGCATCCCCGGCTACGACCGGGGATGCGCGTTTATGCAGGCACGCATCGGCTTCGTCGAGTTTCTGCGCAGCCGCATGCTGCGGTGCAGGGCGATCGCGTCGGGCCGCCGCAACGGCGATGTTTCCATCGCCGAAACAGTGAAAATTCCGCGGTTTTAGTGTCGATTTCGCCCTCCGGACGTGCGCCGTAAGCGGTTACTGCGCGTATGCATGACCGAGGTCACGAACGCGAATGTGCGCTCGAACAGGTTGTCGCTTGTTCGTCATATCGGATCGCGCTTAGGGTCGAGTCCCGGGCGTATCGGAACGTTTCCCCCCGCACCGTTCGGCGCCGCTTTCACGCGCAGCAAACTCTCGCGACGAACCGCACTCTGCGGCCGTCATCCCAGTCCATCGCGTCCCTGCGCCGATGCCGCCCGCATCCGGCCGGGCGACGCCGAACAGGAGCGCCTTCCGTGAACAAGCACTTTGCCCCGTTGCCCGCCTTGCTCGCCCTCGCATTGTCCGCCGCCATCGCACCGGCGATGGCGCAGACGCACAGCCACGATCACGCACGTCCGGCCGACGCCACCGACGATCCGTTGCAGCCGGTGTTCATCGTCACCTCGCGCGAGACCTTCGATGCCGGCGTGCAGTCGCTCGCGCGCAACGCCACCGGCGTCAGCAACCCGGCCGGTGCCAAGCTGGTGGTGGCCGAACTGAAGACTTATCAGCTCGCCGACGTGACCCGTCATGTCCACGAGAAGGAAAAGCGCTGCGGCGGTTTCGTCGCCTTCGAGACGCGCGCCGAGGCCGAAGCCTTCGTGCGCAGCGAGCGCAGCGTCGAAGCGATGAACACCAAGTTCGCCACCTACACCATCGACAACCAGGCGACGGTGAATCCCTGGCTGGGCCAGGTCGCCGAAGCGAACATCCGCGGCACCATCAGCCACTTGTCGACCCAGTACCCGAACCGTTACTACGCCTCCAGCCACGGCCGCACCTCGGCGACCTGGATCAAGGACACCTGGGCCGGACTGGCCAACGGCCGCAGCGACGTTACCGCCGAGCTCTACACCGGTTGCACCACCTGTTCGACTCAGCCCTCGGCGATCCTGACCATCCAGGGCAGCGAGTTGCCGAACGAAGTAGTGGTGCTGGGCGCGCACCTGGATTCGATCTCCAGCAGCGGCAGCGGCGATTCGATGAACGCACCGGGCGCCGACGACGACGCCTCGGGCATCGCCACCCTGACCGAAGTGCTGCGCGTGGCCATGGCGAGCGGCTACAAGCCCAAGCGCACGATCAAGTTCATGGGCTATGCCGCCGAGGAAGTCGGCCTGCGCGGCTCCAAGGCGATCGCCACCGATTTCAAGAACCGCGGCGTCAACGTGGTCGGCGTGCTGCAGTTGGACATGACCAACTACCGCACCAGCGGCGCGCCGGCGGTGCGCCTGGTCAGCGATTACTCCAACTCCAGCCTGCAGCAGTTCCTGCGCGATCTGTACACGACCTACATCGGCGGCACCGTCGGCAGCTACACCTGCGGCTACGGTTGCTCCGACCATGCCTCGTGGACCTCGGCCGGCTTCCCCGCGGCGATCTACTTCGAGGGCGGCACCTCCAGCGGCGGTTACTTCGGGTCCATCCACACGCCCAACGACACCCTCGCCAACATGGGCAACTCGGCCGCCAACAGCGTGCCCTTTGCCAAGCTCGGCCTGGCCTTCCTCGGCGAACTCGGCAAGACCGCCGGCACCGGCCCGGGTCCGGGCACCCAGACCTATACCAACGGCACCGACTACGCGATCAACGACAACGCCACTGTCGACAGCCCGATCACCGTGTCCGGCCGCACCGGCAACGCGCCGACCAGCGCTTCGGTGTCGGTCAACATCATCCACACCTATCGCGGCGACATTAAGGTCGACCTGGTCGCGCCGGACGGCTCGCTCTACAACATCAGCAACCGCGCCGGCGGCAGCGCCGACAATCTGAGCGGTGCCTTCAACTTCAACCTGTCCAGCGAGCCGCTCAACGGCACCTGGAAGCTGCGCGTCAACGACAACGCCAACAACGATGTCGGCCGCATCGACACCTGGAGCATCACCTTCTGATGCCTGTCCGTAGCTGATCGAACCGAAACGGGCTCCGCGATGGAGCCCGTTTCTTTTGTGGCCCCGATGCGATCGGCGGTGGTCGTGGGCTTTGACCGTGCGGCAGTAGCGGCGAATGCCCACCGGATGCCGTGCCGGCCGGCCTGCGATTTGGATCGAGGCAGCAGCGCTGCGGCCTTGCCGCGAGCTCGCCCGTTCGCGCTCGCAGCAGCACAAGCTATTGATTTTACAGCTGTTCTTGCCATGTCGGCGCCGTTGTCGCCAAAGTGAATCCTCTCTGAATCCGCGCCGACGGTTTCAGGCGCGCCTTTCTACTTTCCCTCTGAACCGCCCGCAGTCGAGGCGAACCGCTGCCGTGTCCTGGAGCGGTCCGCGGTCGAGTGCAGGCAGATCGCTGCGGCGTTCGCATCGATACCACTCAGGGGAACAGCACCATGAATTTGCGTACTTGGATCGCGGCGGCGCGCCGCCGGACCGAGCCGATGACCGTAGCCCGCAGCGCCGGGGCTGAGCGGAAACGGCCGCGCAGGTTCAGGATCGCCTGTCTGTGGCTGCTGGTGGCTTCCTCGTCGTTGTGGGCAGGCAGCGGTCTGGCTGCAACCTATACGGTTACCAGCCTGGGCGATGCTGCCGGCACCTGCGCGGGCACCAGCCCGAATTTCAGTTGCACCACGCTGCGCGCGGCGATTACGGCGGCCAATCTGACCGCGACGGTCAATGACAGCATCGTTTTCAGCGTCGGCGGCACCATCAACGTCGGATCGGAACTGCCGATAGTCTCCGACACGCTGACCCTCAACGGCGCCGGCATCACCCTGAACGGCAACAACGGTGCTTATCAGGCACTGCGTTTCGCCGCGGGAGCGGGCGACAGTCAGCTTCGCAATATCAGTATCCGCAACTTCGCTGCGGTGGCGGTGAGCGCGGCCAATGTCGCCAATATGCTGATGAACGGCAACACGATCACCATGTCGGCCGCGTTCGACGCCATTCGCTGCTCGGACAGCAACGGCTGCACCATCACCAACAACACCATCGGCGGGATCGGCTCCTACGCCATCAGTGTATTCAACAATGCGGCCATTGCCGGGTACCAGGGCAGGGTGGCCGGAAACCGCCTCAGCGGCGTCAGTATCGGCGTTGCTCTCTCGGGCGTGACCGACGTGACCGTGGACTCCAACGTGATCAGCGGAACCAGCGGTGCCGGTATCCGTTTGGTAGGCTCCAATGGCGATATCACCAGCGGCAACACACTGACTAACAATACGATCAGCGGAAATACGGGCGCGGGCATCGTGCTGACCGGCACCACCGGCGGTACCGGCACCAACCAGACCAACGACAACCGGATCGAAGGCAACATCATCACCGGCAACGGCGGCGTCGGTATTGCATTGACCGGAAACGCCAACAGCAACGTCAACCAGAACACGATCACCGGCAATACCATCACCGGCAACTCGGGCGACGGCATCAACGTCAGCGGCACGACGGCGACCAACAACGCTATCTATGCCAACACCAACATCTCCGGAAACAGCGGGCTCGGCATCGACCTGGGCACCGATGGCGTGAATGCGAACGATGCCGCCGACGCCGATACCGGCCCGAATACCTTGATGAATTACCCGGTGGTGACGAGCATCGTCGGCACCACGGTCAAGTTCGTCCTCGACACCACCGCCAATGCCAACGGCTATCGCATCGATTTTTACCGCAACCTCGGCGGCCTGGATGCGACCGGTTTCGGCGAGGGCCAAGTGTGGCTGAGCAGTTGCACCGTCACCGTGCCGAGCGCCAGCGTGCCGAGCAGTTGCACCGTCGCCGGCCTGGATGCGGCGTCGCTGAGCATGACCGCGACCCGCTGCCAGAACGCGGGTTGCGTGACTACGGCGACCACCTCGATCGGCTCGACCTCGGAATTCAGCGGCCCGAGCAACACCGACCTGCGGATCAGCAAGACCGATGGCCAGACCCAGTACGGTACCGGCCAGACCCTGACTTACACGATCGTGGTCAGCAATGCCGGCACGACGACGGTCAGCGATGCGGTGTTCACCGATCCGGCGGTGAGCGGCTTGTCGGTGACCGGGGTCGCCTGCGGCAGCGCCACTTTGAGTTCGCAATGCCCGGTCGCCGCAAGCACCACGGTCGCTCTGATGCAAGGTGCCGGCATCGTCATCCCGCGCTTGACCGCCGGCGGCAGCGTGACGTTTACCGTGACCGCCATGGCGACCGCCAGCGGCGGCAGCCTGACCAACACCGCGGCGATCGCCGTGCCGGTCGGGGTGAGCGAGACCGCCGCGGCCGACAACAGCGCTTCGGACACCGACGGCATGCAGCCGAGCTTCGGCACCTGCGATTCGAGGCTGTGGCTGGAGCAGTCGCCGGGCGCGCCGACGCCGACCACGCTGTACCAGATCGGCACCAATGCCAATCCGCTGACTTTCGATGCCGTCGGCACGGCGACGGTGGTGTACAACGCGGTCGGCTACAACCCAACCGACAATTATCAGTACGGCCTGGTCACCCCGACTAGCAATACGCTCGTCAGGATCGGGTCCGACGGCGCTGTTGTCAGTTTGGGCACCGTCAGCGGCTTGCCTGTCGGGACTTACATCAGCGGAGCGTTCGGCACCGCCGGCAATATTCTTTACGTCAAGAGCAACCTCGCCGCCGGCACGACGATGTACGCGATCAACGTGACCACGATGACCGCGACGGCGGTCAGTCTGAGCGCGGCGATCGATATCGCCGACTGGGCCTGGGTCAATGGTCTGTTGTATGGCGTCACCTTCACCGGCCAATTGGTGTCGGTGAACCCGAGCACCGGCTCGGTGGCGAATATCGGTGCGTCCAACAGCCTGCCCGACGGCTTCTTCGGCGCCATGTACGGCGCACCCAACGGCCTGTACGGCTCCGGCAACAACCCGCCGAGCGGTTTCTACAAGTTCGATCTGGCCACCGGCACCGCCACCTTGATCAGCGGCGCGCCCGGTTCGAGTTCCAACGACGGCTCCAATTGCCCGACCGCCAACATCACCTTCGGCGCCGACCTGCAGATCACCAAGACCAATACGCCCGGGGTCAACGGCAACGTCGACCAGACCAGCGACACCTATGCGCCGGGGCCGCGTAGCTACACCGTCACGGTGACCAACGCGGGCCCGTTCGGTGCCGCCAATGCGGTGTTCACCGACCCGGCGATCGCAGGTTTCACGGTCAGTTCGGTGACCTGCGCCAGCCCGACCGGCGGAGCGGTGTGCCCGACCGTGGCCAATACCACCGTCGCCTTGATGCAGGGCAGCGGCATCGTCATTCCGTCCCTGCCTTACAGCGGCGGTACTTCGAGCAGCGTGACCTTCACCATCGCCGGCACCATCGCCACGAGCGCGACCGGCACCCTCGCCAATACCGCCACGGTCGCGGCCGGAGCCGGCACCGGCGACACCGCGCTGACCAACAACAGCGCGACCGACAGCGACACGCTGGCGCAAGCGCAACTGACCTTGCGCAAAGTCAGTTACGGTGGAGTGGGGACCTTCGATTTCACCATCGACCAGGGTTCGGCCAGCGTGGTCGCAACGCGTAGCCTGACCACGGCGACAGAGGGCACGGTGGTGACCGATAGCGTGCCGGTGCCGATGACCCCAGGGCAGACTTATCGCATCATCGAGACCACCGTGCTGTCGTCCGGGCGGGCGTGGACGCTGACCGATTTCAGTTGCACCAACATCGCCGCCAATAAAGTCTTCAGGAACTCCGGCGACACCTACACCTTGCTCAGCGTGCCTGCCGGCGCCGACATCGTCTGCACGGTCACCGACCGCAAGTCGCCCACCTTCCAAACGCAGAAAATTTGGGCGCGTGCCGCCCCAGGGGATCGGGTCGTGTTGGCCTGGTCGCGTACGGCCGGCGCGAACAGCGCCAGCGGTTACTCGGGCAATTACGCGCCCGTCGCAGACGCCACCGGCAATAATACGTCGACCTCGCCGCCGACCGCGGTCTACATCGGCGATACCCTCAACCTGAGCGCCGAGACTTGGCTGACCCAGACCGGTACCTATACGACCTCCGACTACATCTGCACGCGTTCCAGCGACGGGACGACGTTTACCGTGCCGGCTTCCGGCGGCAGTTATGCGCTGACCGATGCCGACACCGGGGTCAATCTGCTCTGCAGCGTGACCAACACCCGGCGGGTGGCGGATCTGTCGATCACCAAGACCAATACACCGGCGGCCGGGGCGAACGACCAGGCCGGCGACACCGTAACCAGAGGCGCCGCCAGCACGTACACCATCGTCGCGAGCAATGCCGGCCCGGACGCGGCGGACGGTGCGGTGATTCGCGATACGGTCGGGCCGGGGCTGACTTGCGCCACGGTGAGCTGTAGCGCCAATGGCGGTGCGGTGTGCCCCGGGACGGTGGATGTCGCGACCTTGCAGGGCAGCGGCCTGGTCGTCGCCACTTTCCCGGCCAACAGCAGTGTCAGCCTGCTTCTGACTTGCACCGTGCAGTGAGGCATGGCGGCCGGCACGACCGCTCCGGTGGGCCGCGTTCGGTCCGGACAGGTCATCGGTGGCTGCGTGCGAGCTCGTCCAGAGCCTCGCGCGCCAGGCGGACGGACGCATGCTCCGGCCCGAGCCAGCGGGTGGCGGTGTCGCGCATCCGCAGCAGAAAGCGGCGGGCTTGCGCGCCGTCGCCCTGTTGCAGGGCGATTTTGGCGCGCAATTGAAAGATGTTGATCAGCGCGAGTCGGGCGCGGACCTTGGGCAGAGAGGCTTCGACCTGTGGCGTCAGCGTAATGAGCTGCGCTTCGGCGCCTTTCAGATCGCCAACGTAGTAGGAGATCGCCGCGCGCGTAAAAGGGATCCGGAACCGCAAGCTGTGCGATGGGCCGAAATAGCGTCGCGCATCGGTTTCGGTTTCGGCGAGCAGGCGCAGGGCTTGCGCCGCATCGTCGCCGCGGTTGCGGATGGCCAGACCGCGGGCGTAATAGAGCTTCGGCGCGAACACCGGAATCCTCTGCCGGTTGGCTTCGGCAATGAACGATGCGAGCTGTTTCATGCCTTCGTCTTTCAGCGTCGCAGCGACTTCGGCCGGCATCGCCGCCGGTTTGCGATGCACCAACATCACGCCGAGGTCAGCTTCCGCCCGCAGCTTGAGTTCGTGCTTCGGGCCGTAAGAGGTGCGCATGATCGCTACCGCGCGTCGCATTTCGTCCAGGTGCTCGGCGTAGCTGTTCTCGTCGAAAAAGTAGATTTGCGTCGATACGCGCAATGCTTCGGCGTACTCGGGATGCGACGGGCCGTAACTGGCGCGCAGGATCTCCCGGCCGCGGGCGATCGATACGCGGCAATCCTCGGGCCGGTCGCCGGCGCATTGGCTGTCGGCCAGCACCGCCCAGGCGCGGCCGGTGTCCGGGTGGCGTTCGCCCAGGCTGCGGCGGCGCTCGTCGAGCAGTTGCTGGGCGATGGTCTGCGCTTCGGCGTAGCGCTCTTGCACGGTCAACAGGCGCACCAGTCTTTCGCGGGCGAGATTGGCCAGTTGCGACGGCTCGTCGGCCGACAGCGCGATTGCCTGGCGCAGGTCGGCTTCGGCCGCGGACAGATTCAACAAGCGCGTATTCCAGTGGCCTCGCAAGGTCAGCAGCTCGACATAGGGCGCGGGCTCGGCGTCGAGGCGCATGCGCGCCAGCGCTAGCGCCCGGTCGAGGTTTTGTTGCGCTTGCCGATGTTCGACCAGCTCCCATTCGCTGCGGGCGATTTCGGTCAGCAGGCGCAGGCGGGCGGCGCGACTCGCGTCGTCGTCGTCGGGCAGCGCCTGCAGGGCTTGTCTTGCAAGCTCGCGCGCCCGGGTGTGGCGCGCCTGCAGATTCAACAACGAGGCCAGGGTGGCCTGGGTCTCGGCCGACGCCGCATCCCCACCGCCGCGCACCTGCGAGGCTTCCCCCGCGAGGCGGGTGGCGCCGGGGTAATCGCCGATCACTGCGTGGCTGCGCGCCAGCGAGGCCAGGGCGCCGGCGAATACGCGCGGTTGTTCTTCCAGGTCGAGCCTGCGGATCTTCGTCTCGACCTTACGCAACAGCTCGCTGGACGAGAACGGCGTATCGCCAAGGCCGGACAGCGTTGCCGTGCCCAAGGTGTCTTCGAACAAACGGTTGACCGCGAGCGCGGCTTCGGTTTCGCCCTGGGCGCGTTGCGCCTGCCACAGCGTCGCGCCGATGCCGACCGCCGCCGTTGCGACGATGGCGCCGGTCAGGCCCAGGGCCAGGCGATGACGACGAAGGAACAGGCCGGCGCGGTACAGGGCACCGTTGCGCGCGCTGACCGGGCGCTGTTGCAACCAGCGTTTCAGATCCTCGCCGAGCGCCTGCGCGCTGGTGTAGCGCCGCTGCGGGTCGGCGTGGGTGCAGCGTTCGACGATTGCATCCAGATCGCCGGCCAGGCGTCTGGCCAGGGTACGGTTGTCGGGCAAGCTCCGGTTCTCGGCGACGCCCGGCGGTGCCGCGAGGGCCGCCTGCACCAGCGCATCGTCGGCACGCGACGGTCCCATCCAGCGGCTGGCCTGGGCGAGCAACGATGGGCAGGGGGTGTCGCCGGTCAACAGCCGGCGCAGCACCACGCCGAACGAATACAGATCGGCCGCGACGCTCGGCGGCGAGCCCTGGAAGACGATCTCCGGCGCGGTATAGCCGGGCGTCAGCGCAATCGGTATCGATGCCGGGTCGCCATGCGCGCTCAGCGGCGCGGACAGGCCGAAGTCGAGCAACTGCACTCGGCCTTCGGCGGTCACCAGCAGGTTCGAAGGCTTCAGGTCCTGGTGCAGCACGCCTTCGCCATGCGCGTAGGCGAGCGCATCGCAAGCTTGCCCGAGCACCGCAACACGTTCTTCCAGGGTCTTGCGATGCCGGTCGCACCAATCGTCGATGGGCAGGCCTTCGACATACTGCAAGACGAACCAGGGGTGTCCGTCGGGGTCGAGCCCGCCGTCGAGCAGGGCGGTGATGTTGGGATGCTGGAGCCGCGCCAGATGGTTGCGTTCGGTCAGCAGGGCGTCGGCCAAACGCGGCGACGACAGTTCGATACGCGCGCATTTCAAGGCCACGCGCTGCAGGTATTGCCGATCGTCGCGTTGCGCCTCGTAGACGATGCCCATGCCGCCGGCGCCGATCTTGCGCACGATCCGCCACGGCCCCAGGCGGGTGCCGATGCGTTCGTCGCCTTCCGTGTCGGAGCCGGGTGCGGCGTCATCGTGCGCACTCGCCGGAGGGCGCAGCGGTTCGTCGAGCGGATGCGCGACCGCGTCGGCCGCGATCATCGCCGCCAGCAGCGTGTGCGCCTGTGGATCGTCGTGGCGAATCTCGGCGAGGAAACCAGGGCGCTGGCGCGTGTCCAGATCCATGTAGGCCCTGAACAGCGACAGCACGCGGGCCTCGACCGAGGACATGGACGCCGGCGGGCTCAGGCGGCCGGAGGATCGGGCAGCGGGACCGCGCCGAGGTGAGCGATCAGATAGCTGCGCGCGGTCCGCCACTCGCGCCGGATACGCTCTTCGCTGACCTCGAACAACGCGCCGATCTCGCGGTCGGACATGCCGCCGAAGTAGCGCAGCTCGACCACCGAGACCAGGCGCTTGTCGATCTTGCCCAGGTGTTCGAGCAACTGGTCCATCAGCACCAGTTCCTCCATGCGCGCGGTTTCGCCGGTCTTGAAGTCTTCGTCGTAATCGACGAACTCGGCGCCCTGGCCACGCTTGCTCGCGACCGCCTTCTTGGTTTCGTCGAGAATCGCATAGCGCATGGCGCGGGCGATCAAGGCGATCAGATGAAAGCGGCTTTCCGCGGTGGACGCGGCGCCGGCCATCTTCAGCCAGGCCTCGCTGATCAACGAAGTCGGCGACAGCGACGGACGGCGGCCCCGCTGGCGCAGCTCGGAGCGCGCCAGCCGGTGCAGGTCCTGATAGATGCGCGCATAGATCAGATTCCAGGCGTCGCTACGCCCTTGCCGCGCCTGCTGGATCAGGACCGTCACGGATTCGACCGTGGCGTCGGGCAAGACCCACGAGGTTTGGACTGGTGGCGGCGAGGCGATGAGCATGGCTCCAGACTCCCGTTGATCATTCAATAGTGACGAAAGTCACAAAAAATGACCATGCTCCGGGCGTGCCGCGCGACGAGTGGCGGCCCGGCACCGACCGGCGCGCCCGATCGG
This sequence comes from Lysobacter sp. ESA13C, assembly GCF_019970005.1. Lineage (NCBI taxonomy): Bacteria > Pseudomonadati > Pseudomonadota > Gammaproteobacteria > Lysobacterales > Lysobacteraceae > Lysobacter > Lysobacter sp. ESA13C. Next base: position 196,777 of record NZ_JAHXYK010000005.1, read on the forward strand.
CGCCGGTTTCGGCCAGGGCGGGTCTGTGCGACTGACGCTGGAACCGCGCCTCAGCGCGTGCAGCTCTCGCTGGCTTCGAGCGTGCCGCGTTCGCTGATGCGCCAATGGGTGACCGTGCCGAGTGCGTCGGTCTCGAAGGTCAGCTGGCTGTTCTTGGCCTGCGGCGCGGCGACTTCGATGAAGGCCGAGCCTTCGAAGGTCGGGTTGGCGACCTGCTTGGTCCGGCCGGCATAGGCCTGGTTGATTTCGGCGATGCTCATGCCGACGCGGCCGCCGCCCGGGGCGATGGCCTTGGCGTCGTAGACGTCGATGCCGGCGAGCTTGTCGCCGGCCATCAGGAAGGCGTATTGGTGGGTAACCGCGCCGCGCACCGGATAGAGCAGGTGGCAGGCGGCGTCCGGTCGCTGATCGCGGTTGTCCTTCATCTCGCCGCCCCAGGCCTGGCGGACGCTCGCGCTGTCGGCGCCGAACTTCGCGGTGACGGTGCCGGCCTGGTCGCTGCCGTTGAAGCCGTCGTAGCCGATCGCGTCGCTGCGCAGCACGCGTTCCGGCGGCAATAGAGAATTGGTCGAGGCCGCGGGCGATGCGGAGGGGGGCTGGCCGGTGTCGTTCTTGGCGGTCCGGGTGGAGTCCGCACTGTCGGCGGGTTTCTGACAAGCCGACAGTGCCAACACCGCTACGGCCAGGACGAGTACGCGCATCGCGATCACCATTGCTATCGGACAGCCCCCGATCCTAATGCATCGATCCGGAAGCATCGCAGTGCAGCAAAGCGGCGCTTGCGCGAACTGCGGCGCGATGCGCCGCTCAGATCGCTTCGAAGCGGTTCGCGTCCACGTTTTTGCGGACTTTGCTCGGGTCCCAGATGCGGCCGTTCATGGCGATGTAGACGCCCGGCGGCAGCGATTGCACCGCGCCGACCGCGGTGCCGATGTTGAACTCGGCATCGGAGCCGCGGAAACGCGCCGGATTGAGGGCGCCGGTCATGACGATGGTCTTGTTCGGAATCGTCGCCAGCACCTTGGCCGTCTCGACCATGCTGTCGGTGCCGTGGGTGACCAGCACGTGCTGCGCGTCCTGGGCGGCGATCGCGGCGCGGATCAGCTCGCGGTCGCCGGCGTTGATGTGCAGCGAGTCCTTGCGGATGATCGGGATCACGCTGTAGCGGAAGGCCACGCCGAGCTCGTCGAGGATGCGGCCGATCTGCGGTTCGCCGATCTGGTAGTCCGACTTGTCGTCGAAGTAGATCTTGTCGATCGTGCCGCCGGTGGTGACGATGCAGAGCTGGTCCATCGTGGGTAAGGTCGCGAGGTCGGGGAAGCGGAGATTATAGGCCCATGGCCAGGGCCCGGCCGGATCGTTCGCTGTCGATGCCGGCGTCGTCGTGCCGCGTGGTTTTCGCGCCGCGGGCTTCGGATGCCCGCCGGGCCGGATCAGGGTTTCCTGCCGAAGCGGGCCTGGATGCCGGGCAGGTTGGCGGCGAACACGACGGTCACCGCCAGGGCCAGTTCGATCCAGCCCTGCAGGCGTTCCGGCGGCCGCGACCAGGCCACCATCACCCCGTGGCTGAACCAGCCCAGCGCCAGCACGCCGGCCCAGTAGGCGGCGTGGCGGTTGCGGAACCAGACGCCGATCGCGAGCAGCAGCGGCGGCAGCACGAACACCACCAGGGTCGCGGCCAGATGACGCTGCGACAGCATCCACGCCGCATACAGCGCACTCAGGGCCAGCAGAGCGAGCAGCAGGACCAGATTGGAGCGGGGACGTGGCGTGGCGGTGCTCATCGGCTCACCTTGGCGACCAGTTCGGCGACCCGGCGGCCTAGGGCGCGCGCCAACACCGCTTCGTCGTCGCTGAGCTGCGGGTCGTCCTGGGGCCCGGCGACATGACTCGCGCCGTAGGGGCTGCCGCCGCCACGCGTGGTGCTGAGCAAGGGTTCGGTATAGGGAATGCCGACGATCACGCAGCCGTGGTGGAGCAACGGCACCATCATCGTCAGCAGGGTCGATTCCTGGCCGCCGTGCTGGCTCGCGGTCGAGGTGAACACGCCGGCCGGCTTGCCGACCAGAGCGCCGCTGGCCCATTCGGCGCCGAGCCCGTCCAGCCAGTGTTTGACCGGTGCGGCCATATTGCCGAACCGGGTCGGGCTGCCGAGCACGAGCCCGGCGCATTCGGCCAGGTCGCGGGCTTCGACGTAGGGCGCGCCGTCCTCGGGCACCGGCGGCGCCGCGGTCTGGGTGATCGCGGCCACCGGCGGGACGCTGCGCACGCGCGCGGCGATGCCGTCGACTTCGCCGATCCCGCGCGCGATCTGCCGCGCCAGCCGCGCCACCGATCCGCCGCGGCTGTAATAGAGCACCAGAACTTCGGTCATCGATCTCTCCTGTAGGCGGCAAGGATAGAGGATGGGGAGAGGGCGATTGGGGTTTTGGGGAGCCAGGGCGGCTGGGTGGGCGTTGCGGGCGGGGCGCATCGCCTGGTGCCGCAATGCCTTCATCCCCGACGAACCCCCAGGCAACCGCAGCGCATGCCCCCCGTGACGCGCCATCGGTTACCCTGCGCCGGATGGAACCCTTGGACTCGATTTATCGCTGGAGCGACCGGGTGCGCGATCGCGCTCGCGCCGGAACGTTCTTCCGCTTCCTGGCCCGCCGCTTTCTCGACGACAACCTGTTCCAGGCCGCCGGCGCTCTGTCCTACACCACCGTGTTCGCGCTGGTGCCGCTGTCGATGGTCGTGTTCGGCGTGCTGTCGGCGTTCCCGATGTTCGGCGAATGGAGCGACCGCCTCAGCGACTACATCTTCTCCAACTTCGTGCCCTCGGCGGCGCGCTCGGTGGAGAGTTATCTCAAGCAGTTCTCGGCCAACGCCGGCCAGCTGACGACGGCGGGCGTGATCGCCTTGGTGGTCTCGCTGTTGATCACCCTCAACGGCGTCGAGTCGGCGTTCAACCGGATCTGGCGCATCCATTCGCCGCGCCCGCGTCTGGGCCGCTTCCTGGTCTATTGGACCGTGCTGACGCTCGGCGCCCTGATCGCCGCGGCGAGCCTGGCGATCTCGGCGCGCTTCTTCGCCATGGAGGTGTTCTCGACCCAACCAGGCCGCTGGCTCGAAAGCCTGTTGCTGCGGGTCGCGCCGATGCTGCTGGAATGGTTGGCCTTCGCTGCGATCTACCGGGTCGTGCCGCATCGCACGATCAAGTGGCGGCATGCGGTCGCCGGCGCTTTCCTGGCGATGGTGCTGTTCGAAACCATCAAGGGCGGCATCGGCCTGTACCTGGGCAATTTCGGTTCGTACTCGAAGATCTACGGCACCCTGGCGTTCGTGCCGATCTTCCTGTTGTGGATCTATCTGAGCTGGGTCGCGGTGCTGCTCGGCGCGTCGCTGGCCTCGTCGATCTCGGCGTTCCGCTACCAGCCCGCGTCGATGCGCTTGCCGCTCGGTTTCGAGATGTACGGCCTGTTGCGTCTGCTCGCCCGCTTCAACGAGGCGCGCAAGCGCGGTCGCGGCCTGCATATCGACGACATCCAGCAACTGGAGCCGATGCTGACCGATTCGCTGGTCCAGCAGATGCTCGAGCAACTCGGCGAGATCAACGTGGTGCGCCGCGCCGAGAACGGCGAATGGCTGCTCGCGCGCGATCTCGACGAGCTGTCGCTCGGCGAGTTGTACGAAGCCTGCAACCTGCGCATCCCGATCGCCGAGGCGATGCTGCCGTGCCGCGACGACTCGCTGGGTCAGTCCGCGGTCGCGGCGATGGACGAACTGCGTGTGCCCCTGCGCGCGCTCATGAAACGACGCGTGTCCAGTATTCACGCCGAAGAGGAAGGAACATGATCCCGAGTCATCGCAAGTCCAGTCTGCGTTCGTTGTCCGCACTGGCGCTGGCCGTTGCCGTGCTGTCGCTCGGCGCCTGCCGGCAGCCGCAGATGCCGGCCAGCGACGGCAAGCCGGCCGCAACGACCGACGCCAAACCAGCGCCGGCCGCGCCCACGAAGCCGGCCGATGCCAAGCCGGCCGATGCGCCGCCCGCCGATACCGCGAGCGACACGCCCGAGCTGCGCATCGCCACCATCGACGGCAAGACCTACGACCTGGCCGAGCGACGCGGCCGTTGGGTGGTGGTGAACTTCTGGGCGACCTGGTGCGCGCCGTGCATCAAGGAAATGCCCGAGTTGTCGGCGCTGGACACCATGCGCGACCACATCGAAGTGATCGGCCTGGCCTACGAGGAAATCGAGCTCGCCGATATGCAGGCCTTCCTCAAGAAGCACCCGGTGTCGTATCCGATCGCGATCCTCGACGTCGCCGACCCGCCGAAGGCCTTCGATACGCCGCGCGGCTTGCCGATGACCTATCTGATCGGGCCCGACGGCAAGGTCGCGGAGAAATTCCTCGGCCCGGTCGACGCCAAGAAGATCGAGGCCGCCATCGCCAAGGCCTCGGCCCAGGTCGCCGTGCCGAAGGCATGAGCGCGGCGCGCTTCTTCGTGGCCGGCAAGGTCCAGGGCGTGTGGTTCCGCGCCTCGACCCGCGAGCAGGCGCTCGCCCTGGGGCTGCGCGGTTACGCCAACAATCTCGCCGATGGCACCGTTGAAGTGCTGGCGGTCGGCGACGAGGCCGCCGTGACGCGCCTGGCCGAATGGCTGGGCCACGGCCCGGCGCAGGCGCGCGTCGACCGGGTGATCCGCGAGCCGGCGCGCGAGGACGAAGCCGGCGCCGGCTTCCTCTGCGGTTGAGCCGGGCTACAACGCGCCCGGATTCGCCATCAAGCGTCCGTTGCGCCATTCGCGCTGCTCGCTGATGTGCCCGCCGCGCGCCAGGTAGTCGACGATCGAGCGCACGGTCACCACTGGGTAGTCGCCGGCGAGGCGGGTGCCGATCGGGTGATCGCTGAAGGCCACATTGGCCGTGAACAAACCGCCGAGCACGCGCTTGGAATAGGGGATCCGCACGCGATCGGGGCGAAAGCCGTCGGCGAGCGCGGCGCGATAGGCCTCGCGCCGATTGCCGGGCGCGGACGCGTCCGGCAGGGTGTCGGCGAACAGCTCCAGCACCCATGCGGTCGAGTTCTGATAGTCGGCGCTGCCAGGGCGTGCGATCAGGTTGTAGTGCGGCTGGTGCAGGCCCCCGCTGGGCAGGCCGCGCAGGTGCGCGGCGAGGCGTTCGGCCTGGGCCGGTTGCAGCCAGACGATGCGCGCGTCCTGGTTGACCAGATCGTCGGCGAAGAAGTTGACCAGGCCTTGCGTGTACAGGCCGGAGCGGTCGCTGCCGCATTCGTTGAGCAAATGCACCGCGGTCCAACGGCCGGCGGCATGGTCGCGCACGACGAAACCGACATGGCTATAGACCAGGCCCTGCGCCGATAAGTCGGTGCCGACGCGGGCGACCAGCGCGGCGGGTGCATCGCGTTGCTCGAGCGCGGTGGCGACGGTCAGCGCGGTCTGTGCCGCCGCGGCCAGTTTCTGTGGGGTGACGGTCTGGTTGTCGCAGCGAGTGCCTGCACGTCCCTGTGCAGGCAACACTCCCAGGACCACCACCGCCAACGCGGCCATAAGCATCCTGCAGGCCGCGAATCCGGAATAAGCAAAAGGAACGCGCGCGGCGCTCATGCATCGATCCGCTCGCTGTGCATCAGCGCGCGGGCGCGTTCGTTGGGGATGAAGCAAAAGGGATCGCCATCGGCGCCGCTGAGCAGCCAACCGCCGGCGACCGTGGACACCGTCAAAGCCTGGCCAACCTTGAGGCCGAGCTGCTTGACCGCCTGCGCCGACAACGCCACCGCGAACGAGGTGCCCAGGCCGACCGCCGAGACCGTCAGCGTTACGCCCTCGGCGCTGGCCTCGACCCCGGCGACCGAGAATTTCGCCCCGGCCGATAGCGCCCGCGCCGCGGCCACCGGCACTTCGACCGAGGCGTTGAGGCTGAGTTCGGACTGGCGGCTGAGGCCGTCGGACTGCACCGCCGCAAAGGCCGGCGTCCCTGCCAGCAGGCCAACGGCGGCCGAAACGGACAGGGCGAGGGGACACATGCAGCTGGCAATCCTTGGCATCTCGCACCGTCTCGTGAAGGTCCGGGGCCACCCTCGGTGGGACGCGGGGCGAATGCAATAATCATCGACAAAGTGTCTCGGAATTCGCCATCGGGTAGCGTATTTTGATACGCATGGCGATTTCCATCGAACTGATCGACGGCCTGAAGCGTTTTTTGCGCGCCCAGGACCTGACCTACCGCGACCTGGCCTTGCGCCTCAAGCTCAGCGAGGCCGCGGTCAAGCGGATGTTTTCGCGGCGGGCGATGAGCCTGCAGCGGCTGGAGCAGATCTGCGACGTGCTCGATATTGGCCTGGTCGAGTTGAGCGCCGAAGCCGGCCGCGGCCGCGCGCCGATGGCCATGCTCAGCGAAGAGCAGGAGCAGGCCCTGGTCGACGATCCGGCCCTGCTATTGGCCTTGTTCCTGACCTTGAACCGATGGAAGCAGGCGGACGTGCAGGCGCATTTCACCTTCGACGACGTCAAGTGGACGGCCTTGCTGGTGCGCTTGGACCGGCTCGGCATCATCGAATTGATGCCCGGCAACCGCGGCCGGCCGCTGACCGCGCGCAACTTCCGCTGGCGTGCCGACGGTCCGATGGAGCGCCATTTCCGCTTGCGCATGCTCGGCGACTATTTCGCGGATCCCTTCGACGGCGAGCAGGACGTGTTGCTGCTGCTCAGCGGCGCCCTGAGCGTCGCCGGCATCCGTCAGCTCAAGCAGCGCCTGGGCGAGGTCGCGCGCGAGTTCGACGGATTGTTGGCGCGCGATGCCGCCTTGAGCGCGCAGGAGCGGGTCGGCGTGAGCCTGGTGTTGGCGCAGAAGCCGTGGCTGTTGCAGCTGTTTCACCCGTATCGGCGTTCGCAGGGCGAGTGAGAGCGCACGGTCTCGCGACGTCACCGAACGCGGCCCCTGTAGGAGCGACGTGAGTCGCGACCAAGGGACGCGCAGGAACGACATAGCCGATGCCATTCATCGAAGCGGCGTGCCGTCGCGAGGGTAGGAGCGAGGTCCTACTGGATTTCCTTCGGTCACAAGCCGCGACCACGGAATGCGCAGAGGCCGCATCGCTTACGTCCTTGATCGAAGTCTTGAACTGTCGCGAGGGTAGGAGCGGCGCAAGCCGCGACCGCGATGTGATGGTCTTGCGGCGCGTCTATCAAGCAAGAGCAGAGCTTCCGTCCGCTGACGCGGCCGGGTTACTTTCTTTTGCTAAGCCCAAAAGAAAGGTAACCAAAGAAAAGGGCCCTCCTTGCAAGGGCACAGGCCACGAATACGATGCTGTCGCCGAGATTTTTCGATAGGACATCCTTGTCCTATCGAGTTATTCCTTTAAAGGCTGGGCGCACGTCCTGTGCGCCGCCCTCCGGGTCTACGATCGCATCGCTAGACCGAAACTGCGCCAAGCTCTTTACGGCAACGGCAACGGCAACGGCAACGGCAACGGCAACGGCAACGGCAACGGCAACGCGTGTTTTGTTCTTAGGGTAGGAGCGGCGCAAGCCGCGACCGCGCAACCACGATCACTGGTGCCGGCAGCCGCAGATTCGCGGTCGCGGCTTGCGCCGCTCCTACCCTTTGTGCCGTCGTGGTTGCAGGATTGCTGTTGCTGTGCGTCGTAAAACACTCGCGAAGGCAGCAGAAGACCCGGAGGGCGGCCCGCAAGGATGCGCACCGTTTTTCATCGGGACAGGGATGTCCCGTATGAAAAATCCCTGCGTCGGCATCGAACGCGCGGGCCTGTGATTCAAAGAAAAGCAACTTCTTTGGTTACCTTTCTTTTGTTGCTTATGACAAAAGAAAGTAACCCGCCGCTTTAGGGACGGAAGCTTTAGGCGTTTGATCTAGATCTAGATCTTGCTTGAGCGATACGCCGCGAGACCGTTGCAGCGCGGTCGCGGCTTGCGCCGCTCCTACAGAGAGAGGATTCGCAGCGCTTTCTTCTTCGAGCAAGAGCAGCGCTTCAATTCGTCGATGCAGCCGCTTTGGTGGTGGAAGCCTGCAGCATGAGCCGCGACCTACCCGAGCGGGCTCAGCCCTTCTTGCCAGCCCGGATCGGCTTCAGCACGCCGTATTTCTCTTTCGACGGCTTGCCCTTGAGCGGCGCGAATTCGAGTTCCGAATCCGGCAGGTGAGTGTCGGGCAAGCGCGACAGCAGGTCCCGGATCAGGGTCAGCCGGCCTTGGCGCTGGTCGTTGAAATCGACCAGGGTCCAGGGTGCGTGCTGGCTGTGGGTGGCCTTGAGCATGGCCTCGCGGGCCCGGGTGTAGTCGTCGTAATGCCTGCGCGCCTGCAAGTCGATCGGCGAAAGTTTCCAGCGCTTGAGCGGGTCTTCCAGGCGTTCGGCGAAGCGTTCTTCCTGCTGTTCTTGGTCGCAGCACAGCCAATACTTGAACAGCAGGATGCCGTCGTCGGTCAGCAGTTTCTCGAACACCGGCGCCTGCTGCAGGAAGGCCTTCACCTGCGCGGGTTTGGCGAAGCCCATGACCTGCTCGACACCAGCGCGGTTGTACCAGCTGCGGTCGAACAGGCTGATCTCGCCCGCGCCCGGCAGATGCGATACGTAACGTTGGAAATACCACTGGCCGCTTTCGCGTTCGCTCGGCTTGGGCAGAGCGACGATGTGGCATTGGCGCGGATTGAGGTGGTCGGAGATCGCCCCGATCGCGCCGCCCTTGCCGGCGGTATCGCGGCCTTCCAGCAGCACCACCACGCGGCGGCCGCTGTATTGCAGCCAACGCGCCATCGCCACCAGTTCCAACTGCAGCGTTTCCAACTGCGCTTCGTAGTCCTTGCGCTTGAGCTTGCTCATCGTTTGTTCTTCTTCGCCGCGGTCTTGCGCGGCGCCGCACTGCGCTGGGTGCCGGCCATGCTGGTGGCGACTTCGAGCAAGGCGCCCTGTTGGCGCGTGTTGAGCGCGCGATAGGCAGCGAGCAGGTCGTGTTCGCCCTGAGTGCGGGCCGGGTCGAGCGTGCTGGCGAGTTCCGACAGCAGCGCGCCCGCCGGCACGCCGAAGGCGCGCGCGAGCGCATCGAGCTGGTCCTTGCCGGGCAGCTTGTCGCCGCGCAGCCAGGCGCTGACCGTGGCGACGCCAGCACGCGGAATCGCGGTGGCGATGTCGGTGGCGTTGAGGCCGCGGGCCTTGGCCAGCAGGCGCAGGGTGGTGTCGAGCGGCATGCCGATCACTCCTTGAGGCGGGGACGCAGGGTGGCGAGGTTGCACGGCCGGGTGCGCGCGTCGAGCTGGGCGCCGACGATCTTTTCCCAAGCGGTCCGGCAGGCCGAGGTCGAACCCGGCAGGCAGAACAGGAAGGTCGCGTTGGCCAGGCCGGCGAAGGCGCGCGATTGCAGGGTCGAGGTGCCGATTTCGTCGTAGCTGATCGCGCGGAACAGCTCGCCGAAGCCGGGCATTTCCTTGTCGAGCAAGGGCAGCAGGGCCTCGGGCGTGGAGTCGCGGCCGGTGAAGCCGGTGCCGCCGGTGACCAGGATGCCGTCGATGCTGTCGTCGGCGATCCACTGCGACACTGCGGCGCGCAACTTGTAGCGATCGTCGGGCAGCAGCTTGCGCTCGGCGAGGCGATGGCCGGCCTGGGTGAGGGATTGGACGAGATAGTCGCCGGAACTGTCGTCGGCCAGGGTGCGCGAGTCCGAAACGGTCAGCACGCACAGCGAGAGGGGGATGAAATCGCGTTCTGCGGTCATGCGCGCAGCCTAGCGCAAACCGGGTGGGGCTGATCAACTCAGGCCGTTCAAGTCAGGCCTTTCAAGCCAGGCCGTTCAAGTCGGGTCGATCCGATCGAGTGTGTCGGAACGGCTAGCGCGCCGGCCCGCGCAGCGGCGTCGGCGCTTCGCCCTTGCGCTGCCTGCGCGCCATCGCCATCGTCATCGCCGCGAAATCGACGGCGAAGCCGTCCATGTCGAACAGACCGCTGTCGCTGCGGCGTGCGGCAAGTTCGTCGCGCAAGGCCCGCAGCGCGCCCGGGTCGTTGCCGAGCGCGATCGCTCGGGCGACGAAGGCCGCGTCGTCGGCGACGTTCATCGACTCCAGGCTGAGGTGGTGGTTGAGGCTGCCGGCCACGCGCGCGGCGAAGGTCGCGCCGGGGCAGGTCAACACCGGGCAACCGGCCCAGATCGCGTCCGAGGCGGTGGTGTGGGCGTTGTAGGGATCGGTGTCGAGGAACAGGTCGGCATGGCGCAACCGCGCCAAGTAGTCGGCATGCGGCTGCTTGCGCATGAACACCAGGCGCTCCGGCGCGATGCCCTGGCGGCTCGCGAAATCGCGCAGGCGCTGGTCGGCGCGGCCCGGGCCGGACAACAACCACAGCACGCTGCCGGGCACGCCGCGCAGTACCGCAAGTGCGCGCGCGACGCTGCGCGGATTGAGTTTGTAGCTGTTGTTGAAGCAGCAGAACACCACGCCCTGCTCGGGCAGGCCGCATTCGCCGCGGCTCGGCGGCGTGGCCGGTTCGCGGGTGGTGTCGGAGGGCTGGAAGCAGCGCGGCAGCCAGGCCACGGTTTCGCTGAAATCGGCGCTCAGCGCTTCCGGCAGGACGTAGCGGTCGGCCAGTATGTAGTCGATCCACGGCGCCGCCGAAGTACCCGGATACGCCAACCAGTTGACCTGCACCGGAGCCGGTCGCATCGCCAACACTTCCGGCGCACCGCCGCCGCCCCAGCCGCGCAGGTCGAACAGCACGTCGATGCCGGCGCGGCGGATCGTCGCGGCGACCTGGGCGTGCGGTTGCATGGCGACGTCGTGCAAAGCGTTTGCGGCGGCATGCAGGCGGCGGCGGATGGCGCTGTCGTCGTCGCGGTTGAGGGCGAACAGGTGCAGGTCGAGGCCGCCGCGCCGCTGCAGCGCTTCCAGCAAGGCGACGATCAGCAGGCCGGTCGGGTGGGCGCCGAAGCCGTTGGAGAGGAAGCCGACCCGGATCGGTGCCGATGTGTCTTTCTGCGGTGCGGCCGGCAAAGGCCGCACGCTGCCGGCGATCACCGTCGCGCGCAGCGCCGCGCAGCGGCGTTGTTCGGCGGCGCTGGCGTCTTCGCTGAGGAAGGCGAAGGGCTCGACCGAGGCCTGCCCGCGTGCGATCGCATCGCGGACCTGGCCGGCGAGGGCATCGAGATCGCGCCAGTCGCACAGTTTGCGTCGCCATGCCAGCAGATAGGCGGCCAACTGCGGTTCGCGCGGTGCGAGCGCATAGGCGTGGGCATAGGCCCCGAGCGCGCCTTCGGCATCGCCGACGTCTTCGAGCGCATGCGCCAGCCACACCGCAATGCCGGGGTGCTGCGGCGCGTTGTGCGCGGCCGCGCGCAGACTGGTCACCGCGTCGTCGCGGCGGCCCTGCATCCATTGCGCCCGGCCCAGGCGGGCGAGCGCCTCGGGGTGGCCCGGCCGCAGGGTCAAGGCGCGTCGCGCCGCCGCTTCGCCGCCGCGCGCATCGCCGGCGTCGAGTTCGTGTTCGGCCAGCATGATCCAGGCCATGGCGTCGCCGGGATTGCGCTGCAGCGCCTGGCGCAGTTCGAGGCGCGGGTCGTTCACGGCGCCGACCTCGCGACGAGGGCGTTCGCGCCGGGTTCGGGCATGCAGCGGTTGCGCATGGCGCGATCAGGCCGCACTGAGCGGCAGGTGGTAGCGCTGGGTGCCGTCGTAGCGTTGCCAGCCCACGCCGTCGTACAAGGCCTGGGCGGTGAGGTTGTCGTGGTCGGTCTCCAGTTCCAGCCGCGCCGCGCCATCGGCGCGGGCGAAACCGGTGGCGGCGTCGAGCAAGGCCTGAGCGACGCCGCGCCGGCGCGCGGCCGGATCGACGAACAGATCGTTGAGCACCCACACGCGTGCGGCCCGGACCGAGGAGAAGGTCGGATACAACTGGGTGAAACCGGCGCCGTCGACGCCGTCCAGCGTAGCGAGCAGCACGACCGAGTCGCCGCGGCTCAGGCGTTCGCCGATGAAGGCGCGCGAGACGCTTTCGTCGTGGCGTTGGGTATAGAAGTACCGGTAATGATCGAACAGCGGAGCCAGCAGGTCGAGATCGTCGAGGTTTGCGCGGCGAACTGAGAGGCTCATGGCAGGCGATCCGGCAGGGGAGGGCGGATTATGGCCGTTGAACGCGCGCGGCGTCATGACTGTGCGGCGCGACTTCGACGAATCGCGCAGCGGCGCACAAGGCGCGGGCGTGGCGGAGGCTTTGGCTCAGGCGCTGTGCGCTATATGGCTCCATTCGGGCGCGGTGGCGATGGAGTGGGCGATTCGATTCGAGTCGGGTCGATCTGAGTCAAATCGATTTGAACCAGGCCGACTGGAACCAGGCCGACTTGAGGCAGGCCGACTTGAGGCAGGCCGACTTGAACCAGGCCGATTTGAACCAGGCCGATTTGAACCAGGCCGACTTGAACCAGGCGGCGGCTTCGCTGTGAAAGCATGCCCTCGCTCTAGCCCTCTCCCGCAAGCGGGTCCTCGCCTTAACTCTCTCCCGCAAACTGGAGCGGGGCCGGTCCGTTGTGTGTCGAGAGTTGCCGGGCCGAGGGAGGCTTCGTGCTTGCGAGTACGGTCGCTTGACCGCCGATGCTCGGACTTGCTCCCTCTCCCGCTGGCGGGAGAGGGCTGGGGTGAGGGCCGCCTCAGCCCGCCGACAAGCGCGCCAGTTCGTCGGCCTGATGCTCGTGGATTAGGCGCCCGATCAGTCCGTCGAGATCGCCGGCGACGATGTTGGGCAGGTCGTACAGGGTCAGGCCTTCGACGCGGTGGTCGGTGATGCGGCCCTGCGGGAAGTTGTAGGTGCGGATGCGCTGGCTGCGGTCGCCGCTGCCGACCTGCAGGCGCCGGTCCTGCGCCTGCGCGGCCGCGGCCTTCGCCGCCGCGGCGTCGGCGAGCATCGCCTGCAGGCGCTTGAGCGCCTTGTCGCGGTTGGCGTGCTGGCTGCGTTCGGTCTGGTTCTCGACCACCACGCCGCTGGGGATGTGGGTGATGCGGATCGCCGATTCGGTCTTGTTGACGTGCTGGCCGCCCGCGCCAGAAGAACGGAAGGTGTCGACCTTCAGGTCGGCCGGGTTGATCTCGATCGGTTCGCCTTCCGGCTCGACCGCGATGATCGCCACCGTGGCCGCCGAAGTGTGGATGCGGCCCTGCGATTCGGTCTCGGGCACGCGCTGGACGCGGTGGGTGCCGGACTCGAACTTGAGCCTGGAATAGGCGCCGCGGCCTTCGACGCGGGCGATGATTTCCTTGTAGCCGCCGTGCTCGCCGGCATTGGACGACTCGATTTCGACTTTCCAGCCCTGGCGTTCGGCGTAGCGCGCATACATGCGGAACAGGTCGCCGGCGAAGATCGCGGCTTCGTCGCCGCCGGTGCCGGCGCGCACTTCCAGGTACAGGTCGCCTTCGTCGCGCGCGTCCTTCGGGATCAGGTGCGCCAGCAGTTCGACGTCGAGCTGTTCCAGGCGCGTCTGCGCGGCGGCGATTTCCTCGTCGGCGAGTTCGCGCAGCTCAGGATCGTTGCGCATCGCTTCGGCGGCGGCCAGATCCGCCTTGGCGCGCGCTTCCTCGGCTAGCGCCACGGCGACTGGTTCGAGTTGGGCGAATTCGCGCGAAAGCTTGCGGAAGCGGTCGTTGTCGCCGATCACGCCGGGGTCGGCGAGCAGGCGCTCGAGTTCTTCGCGGCGTTCGGCCAGGGCTTCGAGCTTGCGGCGCAGGGTGGGGGTCATTGGAGAGCCGGGAATAGGGAGTCGGGAGTCGGAAGCGCATGCGATCAGATCTGGTCGCTAACGGTCGTCCGACGAATCCGCTGTTTCGATTCCCGATTCCCCATTTCCGATTCCCGACCCCACCGCCGGAAACAACTTGTCGGCCGCGCGCGCGAGCTCCGGGTTGCCGCTCAGCGCGGCTTCGCGCAGGGCCACGGTCGGGGCGTGCAGCAGGCGGTTGGTCAGGGTGTGGGCGAGAAAGTTCAGCACCTCCGCCGGGTCCTGCCCGGCGCCCAGTTGCTGGCGCGCTTTCGCCAGCACTTCTTCGCGCGCGGCCTCGCCGTGGTCGCGCAGGCGCTTGATCGGCGCGGTGCGCGTGCTCGCGGCCAGGGTCTCGACGAAACGGGCGACCTGCAGCTCGACGATGGCTTCGGCTTCGGTCGCGGCTTCGCGGCGGCTGCGGCGGTTGTCTTCGATCGCGCGTTCCAGGTCGTCGACGGTGTACAGGAATACGTCTTTCAAACTGGCCACGTCGGCGGCGATGTCGCGCGGCACCGCCAGATCCAACAACAGCATCGGCCGGTGCTTGCGGGTGGCGAGCGCGGCGGCGACCTGGGCGCGGTGCAGGATCGGTTCGCGGCTGGCGGTCGCCGACAGCACGATGTCGGCCTCGCCCAGGTGGCGTTCGAGTTCGCTCAATGGCAGGGCCACGCCGCCGTGGCGGGTGGCGAGGTCCTGAGCGTGGGCGAGGGTGCGGTTCGCGATCAGCAGGCGCTTGGCCTTGGCCTGGACCAGATGCCGCGCCGCCAGTTCGACCGTTTCGCCAGCGCCGACCAGGAGCACGGTCGAGTCTTCCAGGCGTGCGAACGACTCCTGCGCCAGACGCACCGCGGCCGAGGCGACCGACACCGGATTGGCGCCGATGCGGGTGTCGGTGCGTGCGCGCTTGGCGGTCGAGAAGGCCTGCTGGAACAGACGGTCGAGTTGGCTGCCCAGGGTGCCGGCGGCGCGCGCGGTCGCCCAGGCGTCCTTGACCTGGCCGAGGATCTGCGGCTCGCCGAGCACCAGCGAATCGAGCCCGGTCGCGACACGGAACAGGTGGCGCACGGCGTCGGCATCGCGATGGCGATAGAGATAGGCGTGCAGATCGCCGACGTCGTCCGGGTGCGTAGCCAGCCAGTCGGCGAGGGCGCGGCCGTCGTCGTCGGCCACCGCATACAGCTCGGTGCGGTTGCAGGTCGACAGCAACGCCACTTCGCGTACCGGCGCGAGCGCGCGCAGGGCGTCGAGCGCGGTCGTGACGGTGTCGCCGGAAAACGCCACGCGCTCGCGCAGGCTGACCGGCGCGGTCTGATGGTTGATGCCTAGAACGAACAGACTCATCGGTGGGCGCGCTTCGATCCCGGGCGGCGGACGCAGTAAACCGCCGTCGCGGCGACGCAAAAAAGTTTCATGAGGCGGCGTGCGTCGCGGGACATCGGTTCAGGTGCTTGCGATAAGCTGCGGGCTGCTGAAGGCCGCCATTCTACCGGCCCACTGGTCCCGACGTGGTTCTCTACGATTCGATTTGCTCGATCGGTCCAATAGATGGCAACGATGACGGCAGCGACGACTCGGCCGAGGCCGCGCGGCTCGCCTGCGCCGGCCTCGGTTCGCGCCGGCCCGCCGCGCCGCGACGGGGCCTGCAAATCGCGGTTTTGGCCCTGGCCCTGGGCGGCTGGCTCGGCAGCGCCGCCGCCGAGCCGTCGACGCCGGTATCGGCCTCCGCTCTGGCCACGGCCAAGTCCACGATCCAGGCGCGTGCCGCCAAGGACCCGACCGGGGCCTCGCTGGAATCGCTGCTGAGCGGCGAATTCGCCCTCCAGTCCGGCAAGCTGAACGAAGCCGCCGAGGCCTATCTCAAGGCCGCGCGCGCCGCCAACGACGTCGGCCTGGCCGAGCGGGCGACCAGCATCGCCGTGGTCGCCAAGCAGGACGCGCTGGCCGCCGAGGCCCTGGCGCTGTGGCGCAAGCTGGGCGGCAAGGGCACCTCGATCGGCGCCGCCGAAGCGACCCTGTCGCTGCGCCGCGGCGACGACCGCGCCGCATTGCGTCAGCTCAACGCTCTGATGGAGAACGATCCCGAGGCCGGCTGGCGCCAGGCCCTGATCGTGCTGACCACCGGTTCCAAAGACCCGAAGCAGGCCGCGCGCGTGCTCGAGAAGCTCGTCGACGGCGGCAAGATCCCGTCCGGCAACCTGATGGCCTGGGTCGCGTTCGGCGGCCTGTCGCAGCGCCTGGACCAGCCCAAGCTCACCGAACGCATCGTCGCCGAAGTGGTCGACCGCTTCCCCGGCGAGCCACGCGTGGCCCTGTTGCGGGTGAGCCAGTTGCGCGAGTCGGGCAAGGACGACGAAGCCCGAAAAATGCTGCAGAGCATCGTCGCGCTGGCCGATCGCGACACCAATCTGCGCGCGCTGATCGCCGAGCAGTACGAAGCGCTCAACGATTTCCAGGCGGTCGCCGCGACCCTGGCGCGCGGTCCGCAGGACGAGCAGACCTATTCGCTGCGCGCGTCCTACCTGGCCCGCGCCGAAGACAAGCCGACCCTGACCAAGCTCTACGACGAATTGCGCGCCAACGCGGCCAAGCCGGACCCGGCGCGGCGCCTGCTGCTGGGCCAGTTGGCCGAATTCCTCGAGCGTTACGAGGAAGCCCTGGGTTGGTACCAGGGCGTGCCTGCCGGGCAGCCGCGTTCGATCGCGCGCCTGCGCAGTAGCAACGTCCTGCACAAGCTCAAGCGCAACGACGAGGCCTACGCCAATCTGCGCGCGATCCAGTCCGACGCTTCGACCGGCGACGACGCTCGCCGCGACGCCTATATCGTCGAGGCCAATCTGCGCGGCGAGGACAAGAACGACGCCGGCGAGAACGATGCTTTCGCGCGCGGCCTGGCGGCGTTTCCGGACGAGCCGGAAATCCTTTACGCCCGCGCCCTGAGTTGGGAGCGCCGCGACGACATCGCCCGCGCCGAGGCCGATTTCCGCCGCATCCTGGTCGCCGAGCCCGACAACATCGCCGCGCTCAACGCACTCGGCTACACCTTGGCCGACCGCACCACGCGCTTCCAGGAAGCGCTGGAACTGATCGAGCGCGCGCGCAACGCCGAGCCCGACAACTATGCGATCGTCGACAGCTACGGCTGGGTGCTGTACCGCATCGGCCGCGTCAAGGAGGCCGAAACCGAGCTGCGCCGCGCCCTGACCATGCAGAAGGACGCCGAAATCGCCGCCCATCTCGGCGAGGTGTTGTGGCAGAGCGGCAAGCGCGAGGAAGCCCGCAAATACTTCGAGCAGGCGCGCAAGATCGATCCCGACAATCGCTCGCTGTTGCGCGCGCTGAAGCGGCTCGGCCTGTGAACACGCGTTCGTTCGCTTCGCGTCTTAAGGCGCACCCTGTTTCGTGCCCGGCGAAGTCCGTCGCGGTCGCCGTATTGGTTTTGTTGCTGAGCGCCTGCGCCGGGCAGGGCGTCAGGCGCCCGCCGCCGGAAGTATTGCCGACGGCGGTCGCGGCCGAGCGCGAAGCCGGGCGCATCGCCCGGGTCCGCGCCGACGACGAGTGGTCGCTGACCGGCCGCATCGCCGTGTCCAACGCCGGCAAGGGCGGCAGCGGCCGCATCGAATGGAACCAGCGCGGCGAGCGCTACGAAGTCGCCCTCAGCGCGCCGGTCACCCGGCAGAGCTGGCGCCTTGCCGGCGGCCCCGGCCAAGCGCGTCTGGACGGCCTCGAAGGCGGTCCGCGCGAAGGCGCCGACGCCGCGGCGGTGCTACACGAGGCCACCGGTTGGGATATTCCCGTCGAGGCCCTGGCCGATTGGCTGCGCGCCTTACCGGCCGCCGGCGGCGCCGCACCGCGGATCGCCGCGGGGCCCGACGGCCGCCCGCTTTCGATCGAGCAGGCCGGCTGGACCATCGCCTACGAATGGCCGCTCACCGGCGACCTGCCATCGCGGTTGGACGCCCGCCGCGGCGACGCCCGCGTGCGCCTGATCGTCGACCAGTGGCAGGGCGCGGAGGCCGCGCCGGCGTCCGATGGCGCCGGCCGCTGATCCTGAGCGTTCTTTCCCGACCCTTAACGCCCGCCCGATAACGCCCGCCCGAGCTGCGATCCGATCATGTCCGCCCCCCTCTCCGAGCCGACCGCTCCGATCGAGTCGAATTGGTCGATCTGGCCCGCCCCGGCCAAGCTGAACTTGTTCCTGCGCATCACCGGTCGCCGCGCCGACGGCTACCACCTGTTGCAGACCGTGTTCCGCCTGCTCGACTGGGGCGACACGCTCCGCCTGCGCCCGCGCGCGGACGGTCGGGTGATGCGTCACGGCGCCTCGGTGGCCTGCGTGGCCGAGCACGACGACCTCACCGTGCGGGCCGCCTTGCTGCTGCAGAAAGAGTCGAACAGCAGTCAAGGTGCCGACATCGTCATCGAAAAACGCATTCCGGCCGGCGGTGGGTTCGGCGGCGGCTCGTCCGATGCGGCAACCGTCCTGGTCGCCCTGGACGCTTTGTGGGGCACGAACCTCGGTGTGGACCGCCTGGCTGAGCTCGGGCTGCGCCTGGGCGCCGACGTGCCAGTCTTCGTGCGTGGTGAGAATGCCTGGGCCGAAGGCGTCGGCGAGGTGCTGCGGCCGGTCGAACTGGCGCCGGCCTGGTATGTCCTGGTCGACCCGGGCGTTCACGCGCCGACCGCGGCCTTGTTTCAATCGTCTGAATTGACGCGGGATGCCGCGCCCGCGACAATGTCGGACTTCGTTTCGGGTAAGCCGCTCGGGAATGCGTTCGAGCCGGTGTTGCGCAAGCGCGAAGCTGCCGTAGAGGCCGCCTTCGCCGCGTTGTCGCAGATCGGTTCGCCACGCCTGACCGGCTCTGGCAGCGGGTGTTTCGTCGAGTTCGCGCAGCGCGAATCCGCCGAGGCAGCGCTGGCGGAACTGCCTTCCGGCCTACGGGCCTGGACGGCGGGCGGTGCAGGGCGTTCCGCGCTGTGTGCCGCACTCGAGGCAAATCTTCCGCAGGGGCGTCGCCAAGAGGCCCAAGGCACCAGGTTTTGATCCTGGCATTCGTAGGTTCGAATCCTACCGCCCCTGCCATCGAATGCCGGGAGTTGGGAATCGTGGATTCCCCACTCCCCAATCATCACCAGCCGCCACGGTCAGAGCGAAGCGGAGAAGACAGTGCAAAACGATCGCAACCTGCTGGTATTCAGCGGTAATGCCAACCGTCCGCTTGCCGAAGCGGTGTGCAAGGAGCTCGGCATCCGGCTCGGCAAGGCGCTCGTCGGGCGGTTCTCCGACGGCGAAGTGCAGGTCGAGATCGAAGAAAACGTGCGTCGTCAGGAGGTGTTCGTCATTCAGTCGACGAACGCGCCGACCGCCGAGAACTTCATGGAACTGCTGGTCCTGATCGACGCGCTCAAGCGCGCATCGGTGGCCAACGTGACCGCGGTGGTGCCGTACTTCGGCTACGCCCGCCAGGATCGCCGCCCGCGCTCCTCGCGCGTGCCGATCACTGCCAAGGTCGCGGCCAAGATGTTCGGCGCCGTCGGTGCCGACCGGGTGCTCACGGTCGATCTGCATGCCGACCAGATCCAGGGCTTCTTCGACATTCCGGTCGACAACGTCTACGCCTCGCCGTTGCTGCTCGCCGACATCTGGCGCGCGCACGGCACCGACAACCTGATCGTGGTGTCGCCCGACGTCGGCGGCGTGGTCCGCGCCCGCGCGATCGCCAAGCGCCTCGACGACGCCGACCTGGCGATCATCGACAAGCGCCGTCCGCGCGCCAACGTCGCCACGGTGATGAACATCATCGGCGACGTGTCGGGCAAGACCTGTGTGCTGGTCGACGACATCGTCGACACCGCCGGCACCCTGTGCGCCGCCGCGGCCGCGCTGAAGGCGCAGGGCGCGCAGAAAGTCGTCGCCTACTGCACCCACCCGGTGCTGTCGGGCGCGGCGATCGACAACGTAATGAAGTCGCAGTTGGACGAGCTGGTGGTGACCGACACCATTCCGCTGACCGCCGCGGCCCGCGCCACCGGCCGCATCCGCCAGCTCAGCGTCGCCGAGCTGCTGGCCGAGACGATCCGCCGCATCGCCTTCGGCGAGTCGGTCAGCTCGTTGTACGTGGATTGAATCAGGGAGTCGGGAATGGGGAATAGGGAATCGTAAAAAGCAGCGCCGCGGCATGCGCTTCTACCGATTCTCGATTCCCCATTTCCGATTCCCAGCTCCAAAGACTCATCTGGTCGCGGATGAGTCTCCAAATCGCCGCGAGGCGATCCTAACGCTGTAAAAGTGAGTAAACGACAATGTCCGAACACATCATCAAGGCCACTGGCCGCAACGTCGAGGGGAAGGGTGCGAGCCGCCGCCTGCGTCGTGCCGCCAGCATCCCGGCCATCATCTACGGCGGCAAGGCTACGCCGCAGCCGATCCAGCTCGATCACGAGAAAGTGTGGCTGGCCAGCCAGCACGAGTGGTTCTACTCCTCGATCCTGACCCTCGATGTCGACGGCAAGAGCGAGAGCGTGCTGCTGCGCGATATGCAGCGCCACCCGTACAAGCAGATCATCATGCACCTGGACTTCCAGCGCGTGGACGAGAACCAGGCCATCCGCGTCGCGGTGCCGCTGCACTTCCTCAACGAAGACAAGTCGCCGGCCGGCAAGGCCGCGGACGTCGTCGTGACCCACGAGCTCAACGAAGTCGAAATCAGCTGCCTGCCGAAGGACCTGCCGGAGTTCCTCGAGATCGACCTGTCCAAGCTCGCCGTCGGCGACATCGTCCACCTCTCGGAGCTCAAGCTGCCGAAGGGCGTCGAGATCCCCGAGCTGAAGCTGGGCAAGGAACACGACGTCGCCGTCGTGATCGCCAAGCACGGCAAGGAAGAGGCCGAGGAAGCCGCCGAGGCGCCGGTCGCCGAAGTGCCGGCCGCCAAGGTCGCCAAGAAGGACGAAGACAAGAAGTGATCGTGGACCGGCGCGCCGTGATCGGCGCGCCGGTTTGCGTACACGGATAGTCTTACGCGATGGCAGATCTGCGCCTGATCGTCGGCCTCGGCAACCCGGGGTCGGAACACACCCGGACCCGGCACAATGCCGGGTTCTGGTTTGTGGACGCCCTGAACGAAAAGTTCGGCGGCCGGTTCGGCCTGGAGTCCAAATTGTTCGGCGAAACCTCGAAGATCGAGATCGCCGGGCGCCCGGTCTGGCTGCTCAAGCCGGCCACGTTCATGA
Organism: Lysobacter sp. ESA13C; assembly: GCF_019970005.1. Lineage (NCBI taxonomy): Bacteria > Pseudomonadati > Pseudomonadota > Gammaproteobacteria > Lysobacterales > Lysobacteraceae > Lysobacter > Lysobacter sp. ESA13C. The sequence continues at coordinate 217,757 of NZ_JAHXYK010000005.1, forward strand.
ACCTGTCGGGCAAGTCGGTCACCGCGGCCCTGCGTTATTGGAAGATCGAGCCCGAGGAAGCGCTGCTGGCGCACGACGAGCTCGATCTCGCGCCCGGCACGGCCCGGCTCAAGTTCGACGGCGGCCACGGCGGCCAGAACGGCTTGCGCGACACCATCCAACTGCTCGGTCACGGCAAGTTCCACCGCCTGCGCATCGGCATCGGCCATCCCGGCCACAAGGACAAGGTCACTCCCTGGGTGCTCGGACGTCCCGGCAAGGCCGACGAGGCGACGATCCTGCGCGCGATCGACGACGCCATCGAGGTCATGCCGCTGGCGGTGCAGGGCAACCTGATGGACGCCATGACCCGCCTGCATACGCCCAAGTCGTGAATGGGGAATGGGGAATCGGGAATCGTCAGAGCCCGCTTTCCCATTCCCGATTCTCGATTCTCTATTCCCGGATTACGAAGCCATGGGTATCAAATGCGGCATCGTCGGCCTGCCCAACGTGGGCAAGTCGACCCTTTTCAACGCCCTGACCAAGGCTGGGATCGCCGCGGCGAACTTCCCGTTCTGCACGATCGAGCCGAACGTCGGCGCCGTGCCGGTGCCGGATCCGCGCCTGAATGCGTTGGCCGAGATCGTCAAGCCGCAGAAGCTGCTGCCGACCGCGGTCGAATTCGTCGACATCGCCGGCCTGGTCGCCGGCGCCGCTAGCGGGCAGGGCCTGGGCAACAAGTTCCTCGCCCACATCCGCGAAGTCGACGCCATCACCCACGTGGTGCGCTGCTTCGAGAATCCGGACGTCATCCACGTCAACAACAAGGTCGATCCGATCGCCGATATCGAGACCATCGATACCGAGCTGGCCCTGGCCGACCTGGAAAGCGTCGAGAAGGCCTACCAGCGCGCCGAGCGCTCGGCCAAGACCGGCGACAAGGAAGCGATCGTGCGCAAGGAGGTCCTCGGCCGCGTGCGCGAGGGCCTGGACGCCGGCAAGCCGGCGCGCGCGCTGAGCCTGTCCGAGGATGACAAGGCCGCGCTGCGCGATCTGTTCCTGCTCACCCTCAAGCCGGTGATGTACGTCGCCAACGTGCTCGAGGACGGTTTCGAGAACAACCCGCACCTGGACGCGGTGCGCGAGCGCGCCAAGCTCGAGGGCGCCCAGGTCGTGCCGGTTTCGGCCGCGATCGAGGAAGAGCTGAGTCAGCTCGACGACGCCGACCGCGACACCTTCCTGGCCGACCTCGGCCTGGCCGAGCCGGGCCTCAACCGGGTCATCCGCGCCGGTTACGAGCTGCTGGGCTTGCAGACCTATTTCACCGCCGGGGTCAAGGAAGTGCGCGCCTGGACGGTCAAGGCCGGCTCGACCGCGCCGCAGGCCGCCGCGGTGATCCACACCGACTTCGAGAAGGGCTTCATCCGCGCCGAAACCATCTCCTACGACGATTTCATCAAGTACAAGGGCGAGGCCGGGGCCCGCGATGCCGGGCGTCTGCGCCTGGAAGGCAAGGAATATCGCGTCCAAGAGGGCGATGTACTGCACTTCCGGTTCAATGTCTGAGTACACTATGCGGCCGTTTCGGGGTCGCCTGGCAGCCGGTTCGGCCGTCGCGAGTAGATTCCGAAAAAAGTTGTACGAAAACGCGTTGACTTCCTGAAGAACGCGCGCCAGAATTACGGGCTCTTTTGGAGGGATACCCAAGCGGCCAACGGGGGCAGACTGTAAATCTGCTGGCTTACGCCTTCGGTGGTTCGAATCCACCTCCCTCCACCAGTTTCATCGCGACAGGCAACGGTTCGTCGGTTTTTTTGAGTTCGACGGATTCTGGCGCGGCAGGCACTAGTGGAATCAAGCAACGACGATCTCGCTTTCAAGGGTGTCGGCGGTGCGGGTTTCAGATTAAAGTTCCAACGCTGTAATGGCTGTACGCGGCGCGGGAGTAGTTCAATGGTTAGAGCCTCAGCCTTCCAAGCTGATAATGCGGGTTCGAATCCCGTCTCCCGCTCCATTGAACGGCTTCGTCGGCGGTAAGGTTGAATTCGCCCGCGTCGGTCCCATTGCAGTAAAGCCCGCGCAGGCGGGTCGCAACACCCAGGTTTCACGCTCACGTAGCTCAGTCGGTAGAGCACCTCCTTGGTAAGGAGGAGGTCGAAGGTTCGATTCCTTTCGTGAGCACCATCCAAAGCAAGACAAGGCTGCTTTACCAACAGCCGCCGCGACATACAGACCCACAAACGAGAAGCGACAGCCATGGCTAAGGGTAAATTCGAGCGCACCAAGCCGCACGTGAACGTCGGCACGATCGGCCACGTTGACCACGGCAAGACGACGCTGACGGCGGCGCTGACGAAGGTGGGCGCCGAGCGTTTCGGTGGCGAGTTCAAGGCATACGACGCGATCGACGCGGCGCCGGAAGAAAAGGCGCGCGGCATCACGATCTCGACGGCGCACGTGGAATACGAATCGGCGACGCGTCACTACGCGCACGTCGACTGCCCGGGCCACGCCGACTACGTGAAGAACATGATCACGGGTGCAGCGCAGATGGACGGCGCGATCCTGGTGTGCTCGGCCGCTGACGGCCCGATGCCGCAGACCCGCGAACACATCCTGCTGTCGCGCCAGGTCGGCGTGCCGTACATCGTCGTGTTCCTGAACAAGGCCGACATGGTGGACGACGCCGAGCTGCTCGAGCTGGTCGAGATGGAAGTGCGCGAGCTGCTGAGCAAGTACGAGTTCCCGGGCGACGACACCCCGATCATCCACGGTTCGGCCCGTCTGGCGCTGGAAGGCGACCAGAGCGAAATCGGCGTGCCGTCGATCCTGCGTCTGGTCGAAGCGCTGGACAGCTTCATCCCGCAGCCGGAGCGCGACGTCGACAAGCCGTTCCTGATGCCGGTGGAAGACGTGTTCTCGATCTCGGGCCGCGGCACCGTGGTGACCGGCCGTATCGAGCGCGGCATCGTGAAGGTCGGTGACGAAATCGAAATCGTCGGTATCCGTCCGACCCAGAAGACAACGGTCACGGGCGTGGAAATGTTCCGCAAGCTGCTCGACCAGGGTCAGGCGGGCGACAACGCCGGTCTGCTGCTGCGCGGCACCAAGCGCGACGACGTCGAGCGCGGCCAGGTGCTGTGCAAGCCGGGTTCGATCAAGCCGCACACCGACTTCGAAGCCGAAGTCTATGTGCTGTCGAAGGACGAAGGCGGCCGTCACACCCCGTTCTTCAAGGGCTACCGTCCGCAGTTCTACTTCCGCACCACCGACATCACCGGCGCTTGCGAGCTGCCGGAGGGCGTCGAGATGGTGATGCCGGGCGACAACGTGAAGATGGTCGTCACGCTGATCAACCCGGTGGCGATGGACGAAGGCCTGCGCTTCGCGATCCGCGAAGGCGGCCGTACCGTCGGCGCCGGCGTCGTGGCCAAGATCATCAAGTAATCGCACCATCGCGGCGGTCGCAAGGCCGCCGCAAGCCGCGAACGGCGGGCCGGCAACCCGGTCCGCCTTCGTTGTTTAGTACACCTTGGAATATCCGCTCGATCCCGGGCCCGATTCGGGCGCTGAGTCGGGCAGAAGACTTCAAAGACGTACGCCAGTAGCTCAATTGGCAGAGCAGCGGTCTCCAAAACCGCAGGTTGGGGGTTCGAGTCCCTCCTGGCGTGCCACTCGATACCGAGCCGGCTCGGACGATCCGGCGACTGGAATGCATTGAAAGGGCCGCGCAGGGATGGGCGGGCTTTCGCGAGGGAATCGCCCCGAGAATGAACAGCAAGGCCGAACAACATAAATCCGGCGGCGCCGGTGATATCGCCAAGTACGCGCTGGCGCTGCTGCTTGCGCTGGGCGGTGTGTTCGCCTACCTCTGGTTCGAGAACTGGAGCGGCCCGCTGCGTAGCGGCGTGGTCGTCGCCGGCCTGCTCGCCGGCGCGGTGGTGTTCATGTTTTCCACCAAGGGTGCACAGACCCGCGAATTCCTCTCGGAATCGCGTTTCGAGTTGCGCAAGGTGGTCTGGCCGACCCGCGAAGAAGCGCTCAAGACCACCTGGGTGGTCATGATCGCGGTCGCGATTCTCAGCCTCATCCTGTCCGGCTTCGATTATGTGATCCAGGCTGCGGTCAAGTTCCTGCTGTCGCGTTGAGGAGACGACCGACGTGAATTCGCAAGATAACAAGCGCTGGTACGTGGTACATGCGTATTCCGGCTTCGAAAAGTCCGTGGCGCAAGCGCTGCGCGACCGCATCGTCCGTTTCGAAATGCAGGACCGCTTCGGCGACGTCCTGGTGCCGACCGAAGAAGTCGTCGAGATGCGTTCCGGCCAGAAGCGCCGGTCCGAACGTAAATTCTTCCCGGGCTATGTCCTGGTCCAGATCGCCACGCACGACGAAGCCGGTATTCCGCGCATCGACAGCGAAAGCTGGCATCTGATCAAGGAAACCCCGAAGGTCATGGGTTTCATCGGCGGCACCGCCGATCGCCCCTTGCCGATCCAGGACCGCGAAGCGGACCGGATCCTGCAGCGCGTTCAGGAAGGCGTCGAAAAGCCGCGTCCGAAGGTGCTGTTCGAGCCGGGCGAAATGGTCCGTGTGGTCGATGGCCCGTTCGTCGATTTCAACGGCGTGGTCGAGGAAATCAACTACGAGAAGAGCCGCCTGCGCGTTGCAGTGCTGATCTTCGGCCGCTCGACCCCGGTCGAGCTGGAATTCGGGCAGGTCGAAAAGGCCACCTGAGCCCGGCCCCGGCCTGGCTGACCCCATCGAACGAGGCCCGGCTTGCCGGGCCTCGTGGTGTTGTATTCCAAAAAACCTGATATAGTGCGCGGCTCACTGCCTAGGTGCGGTGGCCCATTCATTCAGCTGCCCCCTCTGAAAAGGTCCGGGGCGGCTGTCTGCGCAAGCAAAACGCGATGCCGGAACGCGCGATTTCCGGCCCGATGGGGAGCCTGAGGTCCAGGCGCTAGCACCCGGAGAGCAGAGCAATGGCAAAGAAAGTAGTCGGTTACATCAAGCTGCAGGTGAAGGCCGGTCAGGCCAACCCCTCGCCGCCGGTCGGTCCTGCGCTGGGTCAGCGCGGCCTGAACATCATGGAGTTCTGCAAGGCGTTCAACGCCGCGACCTCCAAGCTCGAGCCGGGTCTGCCGACTCCGGTCATCATCACGGCCTACTCGGACCGTACCTTCACCTTCGTCACCAAGAGCACCCCGGCTTCGGTCCTGCTCAAGAAGGCCGCCGGCATCTCGTCGGGCTCCAAGCGCCCGAACACCGAGAAGGTGGGCAAGGTCACCCGTAAGCAGCTCGAAGACATCGCCAAGGCGAAGGAAGCGGATCTGACCGCGGCCGACCTGGAAGCGGCAGTGAAGACGATTGCGGGTTCGGCCCGCAGCATGGGTCTGGTGGTGGAGGGCTGATCATGGCAATCACGAAGCGCGAAAAAGCAATCAAGGCAGCCGTGGTCCCGGGCAAGGCCTACTCGTTCGAAGAAGCGGTCAAGATCGTCAAGACCGCGACCAAGGCCAAGTTCGTCGAGTCCGTCGACGTCGCCGTGCGCCTGGGCGTGGACGCGAAGAAGTCCGACCAGCAGGTCCGTGGCTCGACCGTGCTCCCGGCCGGCACCGGCAAGACCGTGCGCGTGGCGGTGTTCGCCCCGGCCGGCGCGAAGGCCGACGAGGCCCTGGCCGCCGGCGCCGAAGCCGTCGGTATGGATGACCTGGCCGAGAAGATGCAGGCCGGCGATCTGAACTACGACGTCGTCATCGCCACCCCGGACGCCATGCGCGTCGTCGGTAAGCTGGGCCAGGTGCTCGGCCCGCGCGGCCTGATGCCGAACCCGAAGGTCGGTACCGTCTCGCCGAACCCGGCCGAAGCGGTCAAGAACGCCAAGGGCGGCCAGGTGCGTTACCGCACCGACAAGGCCGGCATCATCCACTGCACCCTGGGCAAGGCTTCGTTCGAAGACGCCTCGCTGAAGGACAACCTGCAGGCGCTGCTGCTCGACCTGATCAAGGCCAAGCCGGCGACCGCCAAGGGTCAGTACCTGCAGAAGATCTCGATCAGCTCGACCATGGGTCCGGGCGTGACCGTCGATCTGACCTCGCTGTCGCTCAAGTAATCGAATCAATGGAGTGAGCCAAGAGAAGTGAGGAGTGAGCGAAAAGCCGCATTCGCTCTCACTCGTTTCTCGCTTCTCTCACCTCGCTCCTAACTTTTTGAGGGCTATCGCTCAGGGGCAACCCGAAGCGATCGCCGTCAAAGACCGCAGGCGCGGTCAGCGCATACCGACGACGGGCAGGGAAGCTCGACACGGCAAGGAGTCGCCGTCGGTACAGCGGGATCGCTTAATTCGGACTCTTCGGAGCCGGGCCGGCGTAGATGGTGCCGCCCCTGAAACTATTTTCAGGAAAGGCCACCACCCGGGATGCCTTCGGCGTCCCCGGCGCCAAGGACGGTCGCCGCCCAGGACCGCAAGCGGCAGGAGCCGTAAGCGGAGTTAATAGTGCCGGGATGGGTAGTACGGGATCGGGGATCGGTCGAAGCCAGGCGCAAGCCGCTTCGCCGGTTCCCCCTCACGAATCCCGAATCCCGGCCTTGGAGGAGTGCAATGGCTCTTAATCTGTCTCAGAAGCAAGAAGTAGTCGCCGAACTGGCAGAAGTCGCCGCCAAGGCTCACTCCTTGATTGCTGCCGAGTACGCAGGCATCACGGTCGGTCAAATGACCGCGATGCGCAAGAAGGCTCGTGAAACCGGTGTGTACTTGCGTGTCGTCAAGAACACCCTGGCTTCGCGTGCCGTCGCCGGTACCGAATACGAGTGCGTCCAAGACAAGCTCGTCGGTCCGTTGCTGTATGCGTTCTCGACGGAAGAACCCGGCGCTGCCGGTCGTCTGATCAAGGAATTCGCCAAGGGTAACGACAAGCTGCAGGCCAAGGTCGTCGCGTTGGGAGGCCAGGTGTACCCGGCCAGCCACGTCGACGTGCTTGCCTCGCTGCCGACCCTCGACCAGGCCCTGGCCATGCTGGCCCGCGTCCTGTCCGAACCCGCCAGCATGTTCGCCCGCGCCGTCAAGGCCGTGGCCGACCAGCAGGGCGGTGGCGAAGTCGCTGTCGAAGCTCCGGCCGAAGCGGAACCGGCGTAATCGCCGCCCCGCATTCGCGACCGCTTCACTGAATCCGATTCGTAAGATCAATATTTCCTGAGGTTATTCAAATGTCCCTTTCCAACGAACAAATCGTCGAAGCCATCGCCGAAAAGAGCCTGATGGAAGTCATGGAACTCGTCCGCGCGATCGAAGAGAAGTTCGGCGTTTCCGCCGCTGCTCCGGTCGTCGCCGGCGTTGCCGCCGAAGCCGCTGCTCCGGTCGAAGAGCAGACCGAGTTCAACGTCATCCTGAAGGCTGCCGGCGAGAAGAAGGTCGAAGTCATTAAGGCCGTCCGCGCCATCACCGGCCTGGGCCTGAAGGAAGCGAAGGACCTGGTCGAAGGCGCTCCGCAGACCGTCAAGGAAGCCGTCTCGAAGGCCGACGCCGAGAAGTTCAAGAAGGACCTCGAAGCCGCTGGTGCAGCTGTCGAAGTCAAGTAAGTCGTACTTGCGTCGCCGAGTCACTTTGGCGACCACTGAAGGCTGGGGACGAAAGTCCCCGGCCTTTGGCCGTTCCACGGGAACCGATGTTCCCGGCGTCATCCGAGTTACCAGTCGGAAGTAGCGGGAGAAGGCGTGCTGGTGCCGGCAATACCAGCGACTTCCCACTGGCAATTTTCCCTTGTTCCCCCGGACCGCGGACGCGCGGTCTGCCCGGAAGGACGCCACGGCGGCTTTCCCGGCCCATTAAAGTTAATCGAGGCGGTAGCTCACCATGACCACAGCTTCCACGAACTATTCGTTCACCGAAAAGAAGCGCATCCGCAAGGACTTCGGCAAGCGCAAGTCCATCCTCGAAGTGCCGTTCCTGCTCGCGATCCAGGTCGATTCCTATCGCGAATTCCTGCAGGAGCACACCGACCCGGCCAAGCGCGCCGATCGCGGCCTGCACGCCGCCCTGAAGTCGGTGTTCCCGATCTCCAGCTACAGCGGCAACGCTGCTCTCGAATACGTCGGCTACAAGCTCGGCGACCCGGTGTTCGATGAGCGCGAGTGCCGCAACCGCGGCCTGTCCTACGGCGCCCCGCTGCGCGTGACCGTGCGCCTGGTGATCTACGACCGCGAATCGTCGACCAAGGCCATCAAGTACGTGAAGGAGCAAGAGGTCTACATGGGCGAAATCCCGCTCATGACCGACAACGGCACCTTCATCGTCAACGGCACCGAGCGCGTCATCGTCTCGCAGCTGCACCGTTCGCCCGGCGTGTTCTTCGACCACGACCGCGGCAAGACCCACAGCTCGGGCAAGCTGCTGTACAGCGCCCGCATCATTCCCTACCGCGGTTCCTGGCTCGACTTCGAGTTCGACCCGAAGGACGCGCTGTTCACCCGTATCGACCGTCGCCGCAAGCTGCCGGTCACCGTGCTGCTGCGCGCGCTCGGCTACAACAACGAAGAAATGCTCGCCGAGTTCTTCGAGATCAACACCTTCCACATCATGTCCGAGGGCGTGCAGTGGGAGCTGGTCTCCGAGCGCCTGCGCGGCGAAACCCTGGACTTCGATCTGGCCGACGGCGACAAGGTCATCGTCGAAGCCGGCAAGCGCATCACCGCGCGCCACGTCAAGCAGCTCGAGCAGTCCGGCATCGCCGCGCTGGCCGTGCCCGACAGCTACCTGGTCGGCCGCATCCTGTCGCACGACGTCGTCGACACCCGTTCCGGCGAACTGCTGGCCTCGGCCAACGACGAAATCAGCGACGACCAGCTCGCCGCGTTCCGCAAGGCCGGCATCGAGTCGGTCGGCACGATCTGGGTCAACGACCTCGACCGCGGTCCGTACATCTCCAACACCCTGCGCATCGATCCGTCGAAGACGCAGCTGGAAGCCCTGGTCGAAATCTACCGGATGATGCGTCCGGGCGAGCCGCCGACCAAGGACGCCGCGCAGAACCTGTTCCACAACCTGTTCTTCACCTTCGAGCGCTACGACCTGTCGGGCGTGGGCCGGATGAAGTTCAACCGCCGCATCGGCCGCAAGGAAACCCTCGGCGCCTCGGTGCTGTACGACGCCAAGTACTTCGCCGAGCGCAAGGACGACGAGTCCGTGCGCCTGCGCAACGAGCTGGGCAAGACCTCGGACATCCTCGACGTCATCCGCGTCCTGACCGAGATCCGCAACGGCCGCGGCGTGGTCGACGACATCGATCACCTGGGCAACCGCCGCGTGCGTTCGGTCGGCGAAATGGCCGAGAACACCTTCCGCGTCGGCCTGGTCCGCGTCGAGCGCGCGGTCAAGGAACGCCTGTCGATGGCCGAGTCCGAAGGCCTTACGCCGCAGGAACTGATCAACGCCAAGCCGGTGGCCGCCGCGATCAAGGAGTTCTTCGGCTCCTCGCAGCTGTCGCAGTTCATGGACCAGAACAACCCGCTGTCGGAAGTCACGCACAAGCGTCGCGTGTCGGCCCTCGGCCCGGGCGGCCTGACCCGCGAGCGCGCCGGCTTCGAAGTGCGCGACGTGCACCCGACCCATTACGGCCGCGTCTGCACCATCGAAACGCCTGAAGGCCCGAACATCGGCCTGATCAACTCGCTGGCCGTGTTCGCCCGCACCAACAAGTACGGCTTCCTCGAGACGCCGTACCGCAAGGTCGTGGACGGCAAGGTCACCGACGACGTCGAGTTCCTCTCGGCGATCGAAGAGAACGAGTACGTCATCGCCCAGGCCAACGCGCCGCAGGACGACAAGGGCATGATCAGCTCGCAGTTCGTCGCCTGCCGTTACCAGGGCGAAACCCTGCTCAAGCCGCCGTCCGAGATCCACTTCATGGACGTCTCGCCGATGCAGACCGTGTCGGTCGCGGCCGCGCTGGTTCCGTTCCTCGAGCACGATGACGCCAACCGCGCGTTGATGGGCGCGAACATGCAGCGTCAGGCCGTCCCGACCCTGAAGGCGCAGAAGCCGCTTGTCGGTACCGGCATCGAGCGCGCCGTGGCGCGCGACTCGGGCGTGACCGTGAATGCGCTGCGCGGCGGCACGATCGAGCAGATCGATGCGGCCCGTATCGTGGTCAAGGTCAACGAGTCGGAAATCTCCGGCGTCACCGATGCCGGCGTCGACATCTACAACCTGATCAAGTACACGCGTTCGAACCAGAACACCTGTATCAATCAGAGCCCGCTGGTCAAGGTCGGCGACGTCATCGCCCGCGGCGACGTGCTGGCCGACGGCCCCTCGACCGACATCGGCGAGCTCGCGCTCGGCCAGAACATGCTGGTCGCGTTCATGCCGTGGAACGGCTACAACTTCGAAGACTCGATCCTGCTCTCCGAGCGCGTGGTCGAAGAGGATCGCTACACCACGATCCACATCGAAGAGCTGACCTGCGTCGCGCGCGACACCAAGCTGGGACCGGAGGAAATCTCCGCCGACATCCCGAACGTCTCCGAGCAGGCGCTGAACCGCCTCGACGAGTCGGGCGTGGTCTACATCGGCGCCGAAGTTCGCGCCGGCGACATCCTGGTCGGCAAGGTCACGCCGAAGGGCGAGAGCCAGCTGACCCCGGAAGAGAAGCTGCTGCGCGCGATCTTCGGCGAGAAGGCTTCGGACGTTAAGGACAGCTCGCTGCGCGTGCCCCCGGGCATGGACGGCACCGTCATCGACGTGCAGGTCTTCACCCGCGACGGCATCGAGAAGGACAAGCGCGCCCGCCAGATCGAAGAGTCGGAAATCCGTCGCGTCAAGAAGGACTTCGACGACCAGTTCCGCATCCTCGAAGCGGCGATCTACGACCGTCTGCGTTCGCAGCTGATCGGCAAGACCGCCAACGGCGGCGCCGGCCTGAAGAAGGGCGACACGGTGACCAGCCTGGTGCTCGACGGCCTGAAGAAGTCCGATTGGTTCACCCTGCGCATGAAGGACGAGGAAGCGATCGAAGCGATCGAACGCGCCCAGAAGCAGATCGACGTCCACCAGAAGGAATTCGACCGCCGCTTCGCCGACAAGCGCGGCAAGATCACCCAGGGCGACGACCTCGCGCCGGGCGTGCTCAAGATGGTCAAGGTGTTCCTGGCGGTTAAGCGCCGCATCCAGCCGGGCGACAAGATGGCCGGCCGTCACGGCAACAAGGGTGTCGTGTCGACCATCGTGCCGGTCGAGGACATGCCGTACGCAGCCGACGGCCAGACCGTCGACATCGTGCTGAACCCGTTGGGCGTGCCGTCGCGTATGAACATCGGCCAGATCCTCGAAGTGCATCTGGGCTGGGCCGCCAAGGGCCTGGGCCAGAAGATCCAGCGCATGCTGGAAGCGCAGCAGAAGATCGCCGAACTGCGCAAGTTCCTCGACGACATCTACAACCACGACCAGAAGCTGCACGGTCAGCGCGTCGATCTGAAGCAGTTCACCGACGAAGAGCTGCTGACCCTGGCGCACAACCTGGTCGACGGCGTGCCGATGGCGACGCCGGTGTTCGACGGCGCGGCAGAGTTCGAGATCAAGCGCATGCTCGAGCTGGCCGAGCTGCCGAGCAGCGGTCAGACGATCCTGCACGACGGCCGCACCGGCGAGGCGTTCGAGCGTCCGGTCACGATCGGCTACATGCACATGCTGAAGCTGAACCACCTTGTCGACGACAAGATGCACGCGCGTTCGACCGGTCCGTACTCGCTCGTCACCCAGCAGCCGCTGGGCGGCAAGGCGCAGTTCGGCGGCCAGCGTTTCGGCGAAATGGAAGTCTGGGCGCTGGAAGCCTACGGCGCGGCCTACACCCTGCAGGAAATGCTCACGGTGAAGTCCGACGACGTGCAGGGCCGCAACCAGATGTACAAGAACATCGTCGACGGCGAGTACGAGATGGTCGCCGGCATGCCGGAGTCCTTCAACGTGCTCGTGAAGGAAATCCGCTCGCTCGCGATCAACATGGAGCTGGAAGAGAACTGAGGACCGCCGGGAGTCGGGAATGCGGGAGGGAATCGCGAAAGCGTTCCGTCCCCGTCCCGAAGCCCGATCTGACGACTCCCAATTCTCGATTCCCGATTCCCGGAGAAACCCATGAAAGACTTGCTCAATCTCTTCAACCAGCAGCGTCCCGCGCTGGACTTCGACGCGATCAAGATCGCGCTGGCGTCGCCCGACCTGATCCGTTCGTGGTCGTTCGGCGAAGTGAAGAAGCCGGAAACCATCAACTACCGTACCTTCAAGCCCGAACGCGACGGCCTGTTCTGCGCCGCCATCTTCGGACCGATCAAGGACTACGAGTGCCTGTGCGGTAAGTACAAGCGCATGAAGCACCGCGGCGTGGTCTGCGAGAAGTGCGGCACCGAAGTGACCCTGGCCAAGGTGCGCCGCGAGCGCATGGGCCACATCGACCTCGCTTCGCCGGTCGCGCACATCTGGTTCCTGAAGTCGCTGCCCTCGCGCATCGGCTTGATGCTCGACATGACCCTGCGCGACATCGAGCGCATCCTGTACTTCGAAGCCTACGTCGTGACCGAGCCGGGCCTGACCCCGATGGAACGCGGCAACCTGCTGACCGAAGAGCAGTACCTGACCGCGCGTCAGGAGCACGGCGACGACTTCGAAGCCGCGATGGGCGCCGAGGCCGTGTACGACCTGCTGCGCACGATCGACCTGCAGGCCGAAATGCTGCAGCTGCGCGAAGAGATCGCCTCGACCAACAGCGAAACCAAGCTCAAGCGCCTCACCAAGCGCATCAAGCTGGTCGAAGCCTTCCTCGAATCCGGCAACCGTCCGGAGTGGATGGTCATGACCGTGCTGCCGGTGCTGCCGCCGGACCTGCGTCCGCTGGTGCCGCTGGACGGCGGCCGCTTCGCGACCTCCGACCTGAACGATCTGTACCGTCGCGTCATCAACCGCAACAACCGCCTGCGCCGCCTGCTCGAACTCAATGCGCCCGACATCATCGTGCGCAACGAGAAGCGCATGCTGCAGGAGTCGGTCGACGCCCTGATGGACAACGGCCGTCGCGGCCGCGCGATCACCGGCACCAACAAGCGCCCGCTCAAGTCGCTCGCCGACATGATCAAGGGCAAGCAGGGCCGTTTCCGTCAGAACCTGCTGGGCAAGCGCGTCGACTACTCGGGCCGTTCGGTCATCGTGGTCGGCCCGACCCTGCGTCTGCACGAGTGCGGCCTGCCGAAGAAGATGGCGCTGGAGCTGTTCAAGCCCTTCATCTTCGCCAAGCTGCAGCGTCGCGGCCTGGCCACCACGATCAAGGCCGCCAAGAAGCTGGTCGAGCGTGAAGAGGCCGAGGTGTGGGACATCCTCGAAGAGGTGATCCGCGAGCATCCGGTGCTGTTGAACCGCGCTCCGACCCTGCACCGTCTCGGCATCCAGGCGTTCGAGCCGGTGTTGATCGAAGGCAAGGCGATCCAGCTGCACCCGCTGGTCTGCACCGCGTTCAACGCCGACTTCGACGGCGACCAGATGGCCGTCCACGTGCCGCTCTCGCTGGAAGCCCAGCTGGAAGCGCGCGCGTTGATGATGGCGTCCAACAACATCCTGTCGCCGGCCAACGGCGAGCCGATCATCGTGCCGTCGCAGGACGTCGTGCTCGGCCTGTACTACATGACCCGCGCCCTGGAGAACAAGGCGGGCGAGGGCATGGCGTTCGCCAACGTGGCCGAAGTCAAGCGCGCTTACGACAACCGCGTCGTGCAGATCCACGCCAAGGTCAAGGTCCGCATCAGCGAGATCGTGATCAACGAGGACGGCACCCGCGAGCCCAAGACCTCGATCGTCGACACCACCGTCGGCCGCGCCCTGCTGCGCGAGATCCTGCCGGACGGCCTGCCGTACGCGCTGGCCAACACCGAGCTGACCAAGAAGAACATCAGCCGCCTGATCAACTCGTGCTACCGCATGCTCGGCCTGAAGGACACGGTCGTGTTCGCCGACAAGCTGATGTACACCGGCTTCGCTTACGCGACCCGCGCCGGCGTCTCGATCGGCATCGACGACATGATCATCCCGGGCGAGAAGAAGGGCATCCTGGCCGAGGCCGAGACCGAAGTGCTGGAAATCCAGCAGCAGTACCAGTCCGGTCTGGTCACCGCCGGCGAGCGCTACAACAAGGTCGTCGACATCTGGTCGCGCACGAACGAGCGCGTGGCCAAGGCGATGATGGACGCGATCGGCACCGACACCGTGGAAAACGCAGAAGGCAAGCGCGTTCCGCAGAAGTCGATGAACTCGATCTACATCATGGCCGACTCCGGCGCCCGCGGCTCGCAGGCCCAGATCCGTCAGCTGGCCGGTATGCGCGGCCTGATGGCGCGTCCCGACGGCTCGATCATCGAGACGCCGATCACCGCGAACTTCCGCGAAGGCCTGAACGTTCTCCAGTACTTCATCTCGACCCACGGTGCCCGTAAGGGTCTGGCCGATACCGCGTTGAAGACGGCGAACTCGGGTTACCTGACCCGTCGTCTGGTCGACGTGGCGCAGGACGTGGTCATCACCGAAACCGATTGCGGCACGCTCGGCGGTCTGACCATGACCCCGATCGTCGAAGGCGGCGACGTCGTCGAACCGCTGCGCGACCGCGTGCTGGGCCGCGTCGTGGCCGAGGACGTGTTCCTGCCGGGCAACGACGAGGATCCGATCGTCACCCGCAACACCCTGCTCGACGAAGCCTGGGTGCAGAAGCTCGAGGACGCCAGCGTCCAGTCGATCAAGGTGCGTTCGACCATCACCTGCGAAAGCAGCTTCGGCGTGTGCGCCCACTGCTACGGCCGCGACCTGGGCCGCGGTCACCTGGTCAACCACGGCGAAGCGGTCGGCGTCGTCGCCGCTCAGTCGATCGGCGAACCCGGCACGCAGCTGACCATGCGTACGTTCCACATCGGTGGTGCGGCTTCGCGTGCCGCCGCCATCGACAACGTCACGGTCAAGACCACCGGTTCGATCAAGTTCAACAACCTCAAGCACGTCGCGCACGCCAACGGCCACCTGGTCGCGGTGTCGCGTTCGGGCGAACTGTCGGTCCTCGACCCGCACGGCCGCGAGCGCGAGCGCTACAAGCTGCCGTACGGCGCGACCGTTGCGGTCAAGGACGGCGCCGAGATCAAGGCCGGCCAGACCGTCGCCAACTGGGATCCGCATAACCACCCGATCGTTTCGGAAGTCGCCGGTTTTATCCGCTTCATCGACTTCGTCGACGGCGTGACCGTGATCGAGAAGACCGACGAACTGACCGGCCTGGCTTCGCGCGAGATCACCGATCCGAAGCGTCGCGGCTCGATGGGCAAGGACCTGCGCCCGATCGTGCGCATCGTCGACAAGAACGGCAAGGATCTGCAGATCCCGAACACCGACTTGCCGGCGCAGTACCTGCTGCCGCCGCGCTCGATCGTCAACCTGCAGGACGGCGCGCCGGTCGGCGTGGGCGACGTGGTCGCCAAGATCCCGCAGGAAGCGTCGAAGACCCGCGACATCACCGGTGGTCTGCCGCGCGTGGCCGACTTGTTCGAAGCGCGCAAGCCCAAGGACCCGGCGATCCTCGCCGAAGTCTCGGGCATCGTCAGCTTCGGCAAGGACACCAAGGGCAAGCAGCGCTTGATCATCAAGCAGGCCGACGGTGAAGAGCACGAAGAGCTGATCCCGAAGTACCGCCAGATCATCGTGTTCGAAGGCGAGCACGTGGAGAAGGGCGAGACCGTGGTGGACGGCGAGCCGAGCCCGCAGGACATCCTGCGTCTGTTGGGCGTCGAACCGCTGGCCGTGTACCTGACCAAGGAAATCCAGGACGTCTACCGCCTGCAGGGCGTGAAGATCAACGACAAGCACATCGAGGTGATCGTTCGCCAGATGCTGCGCAAGGTCGAGATCACCGACCAGGGCGACAGCAAGTTCCTGCACGGCGAGCAGATCGAGCGTCAGCGCTTCGTCGAAGAGAACGCCCGCCTGCTGGCCCGCAACGAGATCCCGTCGAAGTACGACCCGGTCCTGCTCGGCATCACCAAGGCCTCGCTGGCGACCGAGTCGTTCATCTCGGCCGCCTCGTTCCAGGAGACCACCCGCGTGCTGACCGAGGCTGCCGTGCGCGGCACCCGCGACGGCCTGCGCGGTCTCAAGGAAAACGTGATCGTCGGTCGTCTGATCCCGGCCGGTACCGGCCTGGCGTACCACACCCAGCGCCGCAAGAACGCCTCGGGTCTGACCGACTCGGAAATGGAAGCCCTGTCGGGCCCGGTCTCGGCCCCGGCGGTCGAGGCTCCGGCCCCGGCGGCCCCGGTGGCCGAAGCGGCAGGCGAGGAGTCGAGCGCCTCCTGAGGCGCTGCGGCTCGTAATCGCACGGCAATACAGCTAAACTACGTAATTCGGACGGCCTTCGGGCCGTCCCAGATCACGAAATGAGGCGCAGGGAGCGCCTCGTGTTCGGCCCAGGGCAGGGCGGGATCAATCGGAGTTGGAATGGAATTGGCGCTATCCGGCGCCGATTTCGTTCGTCCGCGTCGCTCGCGTTGACGGCCACGTCAAACGCGAGCTATACTTTTTCGTCTCGGTGGGTCGGGTGTATTCGGCTTGCCGTTCGTTTCTCACGAAGCGGCCGCCCGGCCCCTCATCAATAGAGTTCTAGATGGCAACCATCAATCAGCTCGTCCGCAAGCCGCGGCAGGCGACCACCTACAAGAGCGCCTCGCCGGCGCTGGCGAATTGCCCGCAGCGTCGCGGCGTTTGCACCCGCGTTTACACCACGACCCCGAAGAAGCCGAACTCGGCTCTGCGCAAGGTCGCCAAGGTGCGCCTGACCAACGGCTACGAAATCATTTCGTACATCGGCGGCGAAGGCCACAACCTGCAGGAGCACTCGGTGGTCCTGATCCGCGGCGGTCGCGTCAAGGATCTGCCGGGCGTGCGCTACCACACCGTGCGCGGCTCGCTCGACGCCGCCGGTGTCGCCAAGCGTCGCCAGAGCCGTTCCAAGTACGGCGCCAAGCGTCCGAAGTCCTAAGCGCGTCGTTTCGTCGACTGGCGCTTCGCGTAAGCGCCGGGTCCCGGAAATACGTCTACCAAGAATCACGAGAATAGGTACGCACCATGTCGCGTAAAGGTTCCACCCCGCAGCGTTCGGTTCTGCCCGATCCCAAGCACGGCAGCGAGACGATCGCGCGCTTCATCAATATGGTCATGCAGAGCGGCAAGAAGTCCGTCGCCGAGAAGATCGTTTACGGCGCGATGGACGTCATCGGCGAAAAGAGCCCGAATGCTCTCGAGCTGGTCGAGAAGGCGTTGACCAACGTCTCTCCGTCGGTCGAAGTGAAGTCGCGTCGCGTCGGCGGCGCCACCTACCAGGTGCCGGTCGAAGTGCGTTCGTCGCGCCGCATGGCGCTGGCTATGCGTTGGCTGATCGAGTCGGCGCGCAAGCGCGGCGAGAGCAGCATGCCGCGCAAGCTCGCCGCCGAACTGCTCGACGCCTCGGAAAACCGCGGCGCCGCGATCAAGAAGCGCGAAGAGACCCACCGTATGGCGGAAGCGAACCGCGCGTTCGCGCACTACCGCTGGTGATCCGAGCGCCCTGGCAACAGGGCCTTCGCAACATCCGCATGAGATGTTGCCGCGGCGGCGTAAAGGCCGCCTAGCGAACCGGAGGCCGCCCACGAGGCGGCGTCCGGCCATTTGGAATTCGAAAACTTATTACGAGAGGGTCCCGTGGCTCGCACCACTCCCATCGAGCGTTACCGCAACTTCGGCATCATGGCGCACATCGACGCGGGTAAAACCACGACGTCCGAGCGCATCCTTTTCTACACCGGCGTCAGCCACAAGATCGGCGAAGTGCACGAAGGTGCCGCGACGATGGACTGGATGGAGCAGGAGCAGGAACGCGGCATCACCATCACGTCGGCAGCGACGACCGCGTTCTGGAAGGGCATGGACAAGTCCCTGCCCGAGCACCGTTTCAACATCATCGATACCCCCGGACACGTCGACTTCACCATCGAAGTGGAGCGCTCGCTGCGCGTCCTCGACGGTGCGGTGTTCGTGCTGTGCGCGGTCGGCGGCGTGCAGCCGCAGTCCGAGACCGTTTGGCGCCAGGCCAACAAGTACTCCGTGCCGCGCATGGCCTTCGTCAACAAGATGGACCGCACCGGTGCCAACTTCGACAAGGTCGTCGAGCAGCTGAAGGCCCGTCTGGGCGCCTACGCCGTGCCGATGCAGGTGCCGATCGGCGCCGAAGAAGGCTTCGAGGGCGTGGTCGACCTGCTCAAGATGAAGGCCATCCACTGGGATGTCGCTTCGCAGGGCACCAAGTTCGAGTACCGCGACGTGCCGGCCGATCTGCAGGCCACCGCCGAAGCGGCTCGCGCGTTCATGGTCGAAGCCGCGGCGGAAGCCTCGGAAGAGCTCATGGACAAGTACCTCAACGAGGGCGAGCTGAGCGAAGAAGAGATCGTCGCCGGTCTGCGCGCGCGCACCCTGCGCGTCGAGATCGTGCCGGTGTTCTGCGGCTCGGCGTTCAAGAACAAGGGCGTGCAGGCCATGCTCGACGGCGTGATCAACCTGCTGCCGTCGCCGTCCGACCGTCCGCCGGTCGCCGGCATCGACGAGGACGAGAAGGAAGACACCCGCAAGGCGTCCGACACCGAACCGTTCTCGGCGCTGGCGTTCAAGATCATGACCGACCCGTTCGTGGGTTCGCTGACCTTCTTCCGCGTCTACTCGGGCGTGCTGAATTCGGGCGACCAGGTGTACAACCCGGTCAAGTCGAAGAAGGAACGCGTCGGCCGCATCCTGCAGATGCACGCCAACCAGCGCGACGAAATCAAGGAAGTCCGTGCCGGCGACATCGCCGCAGCGGTCGGCCTGAAGGACGTGACCACCGGCGACACGCTGTGCGCGCAGGATCACATCATCACCCTCGAGCGCATGATCTTCCCGGAGCCCGTCATCTCGATGGCGGTCGAACCGAAGACCAAGTCGGACCAGGAAAAGATGGGTATCGCCCTGGGCCGCCTGGCGCAGGAAGATCCTTCGTTCCGCGTGCGTACCGACGAAGAATCGGGCCAGACCATCATCGCCGGCATGGGCGAGCTGCACCTGGACATCCTCGTCGACCGCATGAAGCGCGAGTTCAACGTCGAAGCCAACGTCGGCAAGCCGCAGGTCGCTTACCGCGAGACCATCCGCAAGTCGGACGTCAAGTCGGACTACAAGCACGCCAAGCAGTCCGGCGGTAAGGGTCAGTACGGTCACGTCGTGATCGAGCTGTCGCCGATGAACGAGAAAGATCGCGCGCACGAAGACGTCGAGAACGATTTCCTGTTCATCAACGACATCACCGGCGGCGTGATTCCGAAGGAATTCATCCCGGCTGTCGAGAAGGGCCTGCGCGAGACCATCACCAGCGGTCCGCTGGCCGGCTTCCCGGTCGTCGGCGTCAAGGTCAAGCTCGTGTTCGGTTCGTACCACGACGTCGACTCGTCGGAAATGGCGTTCAAGCTCGCTTCGTCGATGGCGTTCAAGGAAGGCTTCCGCAAGGCGGATCCGGTCCTGCTGGAGCCGATGATGAAGGTCGAAGTCGTGACGCCGGAAGAGTACGTCGGCGACGTGATGGGCGACCTGAGCCGTCGTCGCGGCCTGCTGCAGGGCCAGGACGACACGCCGTCGGGCAAGACCATCAACGCGATGGTGCCGCTGGGCGAAATGTTCGGTTACGCGACGACCATTCGTTCGCTGACCCAGGGCCGCGCGACCTTCACGATGGAATTCGACCACTACGCCGAAGCGCCGAACAACATCGCCGACGCAGTGATCAAGAAGTCCTGATCGTAAGTGAGCCGGCCTGCCGGCCGGCTCACGTTCAAGCAATCAACAAGTAATTCCTTAAAGAGAGACAACCATGGCTAAGGGTAAATTCGAGCGCACCAAGCCGCACGTGAACGTCGGCACGATCGGCCACGTTGACCACGGCAAGACGACGCTGACGGCGGCGCTGACGAAGGTGGGCGCCGAGCGTTTCGGTGGCGAGTTCAAGGCATACGACGCGATCGACGCGGCGCCGGAAGAAAAGGCGCGCGGCATCACGATCTCGACGGCGCACGTGGAGTACGAATCGGCGACGCGTCACTACGCGCACGTCGACTGCCCGGGCCACGCCGACTACGTGAAGAACATGATCACGGGTGCAGCGCAGATGGACGGCGCGATCCTGGTGTGCTCGGCCGCTGACGGCCCGATGCCGCAGACCCGCGAACACATCCTGCTGTCGCGCCAGGTCGGCGTGCCGTACATCGTCGTGTTCCTGAACAAGGCCGACATGGTGGACGACGCCGAGCTGCTCGAGCTGGTCGAGATGGAAGTGCGCGAGCTGCTGAGCAAGTACGAGTTCCCGGGCGACGACACCCCGATCATCCACGGCTCGGCCCGTCTGGCGCTGGAAGGCGACCAGAGCGAAATCGGCGTGCCGTCGATCCTGCGTCTGGTCGAAGCGCTGGACAGCTTCATCCCGCAGCCGGAGCGCGACGTCGACAAGCCGTTCCTGATGCCGGTGGAAGACGTGTTCTCGATCTCGGGCCGCGGCACCGTGGTGACCGGGCGTATCGAGCGCGGCATCGTGAAGGTCGGTGACGAAATCGAAATCGTCGGTATCCGTCCGACCCAGAAGACGACGGTCACGGGCGTGGAAATGTTCCGCAAGCTGCTCGACCAGGGTCAGGCGGGCGACAACGCCGGTCTGCTGCTGCGCGGCACCAAGCGCGACGACGTCGAGCGCGGCCAGGTGCTGTGCAAGCCGGGTTCGATCAAGCCGCACACCGACTTCGAAGCCGAAGTCTATGTGCTGTCGAAGGACGAAGGCGGCCGTCACACCCCGTTCTTCAAGGGCTACCGTCCGCAGTTCTACTTCCGCACCACCGACATCACCGGCGCTTGCGAGCTGCCGGAGGGCGTCGAGATGGTGATGCCGGGCGACAACGTGAAGATGGTCGTCACGCTGATCAACCCGGTGGCGATGGACGAAGGCCTGCGCTTCGCGATCCGCGAAGGCGGCCGTACCGTCGGCGCCGGCGTCGTGGCCAAGATCATCAAGTAACGAACCAAGCCGGGCGCGCCGCAAAGCGCGCCCGGCTCTGTCGGTTCGTGCCCCCGCGAAGGCGGGGTGCAGAGCCGGCAGTCGAGTTGCGCTTTCGGTCGAGGGCCGGTTCCCTGAACAGGGTCCCAGCCCGCGCAATCCGCCATCAGGGCAGGGCGCTTGCGCTCTTCTCCCGGATGCATGTAGAATGCGCGACCACCGTGCCACCCTTGTTCACGCCAGGGCGGCACGACCAGCGAAATGAGGTGCAGGATGCGCCTCGTATTCGCCAGACAAGGACATGTCGCACGGCTGCGCTCCGTACGTTCCGGGCCCTCGGGCTTCCAAGGAACAGTAAACGGGGCCTTTCGTGCGTTCCATTCCTTTCTGGGCGGGTCGGGCAACCGACCTGCCTTAGTTTTTACCAGGCAAGGAGGCTCCGGGACGTGGGTGTAGTCCTGGAGTGTTTGCGTTTTCGTGGGGTTCGGCACACCCAGAGGCCGGCCCGTCGCTCTTTTAACCAAGGAATTCCGTCATGGCGGACCAAAAGATCCGGATTCGGCTGAAGGCGTACGATCATCGTCTGATCGACCGCTCGGCCAGCGAGATCGTCGAGACAGCTAAGCGGACCGGCGCGCAAGTGCGCGGCCCGATCCCGCTGCCGACCAAGATCGAGCGCTACACCATCCTGGTGTCCCCGCACGTCGACAAAGACGCGCGTGACCAGTATGAAACCCGCACGCACAAGCGCGTGCTCGACATCATCGACCCGAACGACAAGACCGTAGACGCGCTGATGAAGCTCGAGCTGGCGGCTGGCGTCGATGTGCAGATCAAGCTGACCTGAGGCCACCACCATGACCGCGAAGAAATATTCGTTGGGCATCGTCGGTCGCAAGGCCGGCATGAGCCGCTTCTTCACTGAAGACGGCAAGTCGGTTCCGGTGACCCTGATCGAGGCGACCCCGAACCGTATTACCCAGATCAAGACCACGGACACCGACGGCTACAGCGCCGTGCAGGTCACCGTCGGCGTGCGCCGCGCTGCGCTCGTCAACAAGCCCGAAGCCGGACACCTCGCCAAGGCGAAGGTCGAAGCCGGTCGCGGCTTGTGGGAGCTGCGCGTGGAAGACGACAAGATCGGCGCGTTCGAAGTCGGCGGCGAAATCAAGGCCGACATCTTCGAAGTGGGCCAGATCGTCGACGTCCAGGGCATCACCAAGGGCAAGGGCTTCCAGGGCACGATCAAGCGCTGGAACTTCAGCATGGGCGACGCGACGCACGGTAACTCGTTGTCGCACCGTTCGCCGGGTTCGATCGGCCAGCGCCAGACGCCGGGCCGCGTTTTCCCGGGTAAGAAGATGTCCGGTCACATGGGCGCCGTCCAGCAGAGCACGCAGGGCCTGGAAGTGGTCAAGGTCGACGCCGAGCGCGGCCTGATCGCGATCAAGGGCGCCGTGCCGGGCGCTCCGGGCGGCGACGTGATCGTTCGTCCGTCGAGCAAGGGAGTATGACGATGGAACTTGCCATCAACGGTAGCGACAAGAAGCTGTCGGTTTCCGACGCCATCTTCGATCGCGAATTCAGCGAAGACCTGGTCCACCAGGTTGTTGTGGCCTACCGCAACGCGGGCCGCGCCGGCACCAAGGCGCAGAAGACGCGTTCGGAAGTCAACGGCACCACCAAGAAGTCGAAGAAGCAGAAGGGCGGCGGTGCGCGTCATGGCGCGCTGACGGCTCCGATCTTCGTCGGCGGCGGCGTGACCTTCGCGGCCAAGCCGCGCAGCTTCGCCCAGAAGGTGAACCGCAAGATGTACCGCGCAGCGATGGCTGCGATCCTGTCGGAATTGAACCGCCAGGGCCGCATCACCGTCGTTGAGAAGCTGGACGTCGAGACGCCGAAGACCTCGGGCATGGTCGCCATGCTGAAGTCGCTCGAAATGGGCCGTCGTCCGCTGCTCGTCACCGAGGAAGCCTCCGAGAATCTGTACCTCTCGGCTCGCAACCTGCCCTATGTGGAAGTCCGCGACGTGCAGGGACTCGATCCGGTGGCCCTCGTCGGCGCCGATTCGATCGTGTTCACCGCCGATGCGGTCAAGAAGATCGAGGAGTGGCTGGCATGAACGAGGCCAAGCTCTACAGCATCATCCGTGCGCCGCGCGTGTCCGAAAAGACCGCACGTCTGCAGGAAGTATCCAACCAATACGTCTTCGAAGTCGCGACGGACGCTACCAAGGCCGACATCAAGGTCGCCGTGGAAAAGCTGTTCGACGTTAAGGTCGAGGCGGTGAATGTGGTCAACGTGAAGGGCAAGAACAAGGCCTTCAAGTTCCGCATGGGCCGTCGCGCCGACTGGCGCAAGGCGTACGTGAAGCTGGCCGAAGGCCAGTCGATCGACGTAATGGCCAAGGCCTGAGGAAAGACCCATGGCATTGATGACTTTCAAGCCCACTTCCGCCGGCCGCCGCAACGCGGTCCGCGTCGTGACGCCGGGCCTGCACAAGGGCGCGCCGCACGCGGCGTTGGTCGAAAAGCAGAGCAAGAGCGGCGGTCGTAACCACCACGGCCGCATCACCACCCGTCACATCGGTGGTGGTCACAAGCAGCACTACCGCATCATCGACTTCAAGCGCGACAAGGAAGGCATTCCGGCGCGCGTGGAGCGGATCGAATACGATCCCAACCGCACCGCGCACATCGCGCTGCTGTGCTACGTCGATGGCGAGCGCCGTTACATCATCGCCCCGAAAGGCCTGAAGGACGGCGATCAGGTGATCGCTGGCCGCGATGCTCCGATCCGCGTCGGCAACACGCTGCCGCTGACCAACATCCCGGTCGGTTCGACGGTGCATTGCATCGAAATGAAGCCGGGCAAGGGCGCTCAGATCGCCCGCGCCGCAGGCGCCGGCGTCCAGCTGGTCGCTCGCGAGCAGGGCTACGCCACGCTGCGTCTTCGCTCCGGCGAAATGCGCAAGGTGCCGGTCGAGTGCCGCGCCACCATCGGCGAAGTCGGCAACGACGAGCACAGCCTCGAAAAGCTGGGCAAGGCCGGTGCCAAGCGCTGGCGCGGTATCAAGCCGACCGTCCGCGGCGCCGCCATGAACCCCGTCGACCACCCGCACGGTGGTGGTGAGGCGAAGGCTGGCCAGGGCAACCCGCATCCGGTCACCCCCTGGGGTGTTCCGACCAAGGGTTACAAGACGCGCAAGAACAAGCGCACTTCGCAATTCATCGTGCGCGATCGCAGGGGTTAATCGGCCATGGCACGTTCACTCAAAAAGGGTCCGTTCGTCGACCACCATCTCATCAAGAAGGTGGAGACCGCGGGCAACAACAAGAAGCCGATCAAGACCTGGTCGCGCCGCTCGATGGTGCTGCCGGAAATGGTGGGCTTCACCATCGCCGTGCATAACGGCAAGAACCACATCCCGGTGCTGGTCAACGAGAACATGGTTGGCCACAAGCTTGGCGAATTCGCTTTGACCCGTACGTTTAAGGGTCACGGCGGCGACAAGAAGTCGGGTAAGTAAGGAGATGACCATGGAAGCGAAAGCCATCCTGCGCACCGCGCGCATCTCCCCGCAGAAGGCCCGCCTGGTCGCCGACCAGGTGCGCGGTCTGTCCGCCGAGCGCGCCGTCAACCTGCTGAAGTTCTCGGACAAGAAGGCAGCTGCACTGATCCGCAAGGTCGTGGAGTCCGCCATCGCGAACGCCGAGAACAACCAGGGCGCCGACGTTGACGAACTCAAGGTCACGACCATCATGGTGGACGAGGGTCCCGCACTGAAGCGCTTCATGGCTCGTGCGAAAGGCCGCGGCACCCGCATCCTCAAGCGCACCAGCCACATCACTGTGGTTGTGGGCGCGGGCAAGTAAGGCGGAGTCAGACAATGGGTCATAAAGTACATCCGACCGGAATCCGCCTGGGCATTGCCAAGGACTGGAATTCGAAGTGGTTTGCCGGCAAGAAGCAGTATGCCGAGTACCTCGCTGCCGACCTCAAGGTCCGCGAGATGCTCCGCAAGAAGCTCGCTCAGGCTGGTATTTCCAAGATCTTCATCGAGCGTCCGGCGAACAACGCCCGCGTGACGATCCACACCGCCCGTCCGGGCGTGGTGATCGGCAAGCGCGGCGAGGACATCGAGAAGCTGCGTAAGGAAGTCAGCGCACTGATGGGCGTCCCGGCGCACATCAACGTGACCGAGGTCCGCAAGCCGGAACTCGACGCGCAGCTGGTCGCCGAATCGATCGCGCAGCAGCTCGAGCGCCGCATCATGTTCCGCCGCGCGATGAAGCGTGCCGTCGGCAACGCGATGCGCCTGGGTGCCCTCGGCATCAAGGTCAACGTCGCCGGCCGTCTCAACGGCGCCGAAATCGCGCGTTCGGAGTGGTACCGCGAAGGTCGCGTGCCGCTGCACACACTGCGTGCCGACATCGACTACGGCTTCGCTGAAGCCAAGACGACCTACGGCATCATCGGCATCAAGACCTGGATCTATAAGGGCGAAGTGTTCGACTTCTCCCAGGTGGGCCAGGAGAAGCAGGACGATTCCCCGCGCAGCGATCGTGGTGACCGCGGCGACCGCGGTGATCGTAACGACCGTCCGGGCCGTCCGGCCCGCGAACAGAGGTAATCCGTCATGTTGCAACCCAAGAGAACCAAGTACCGCAAGGTACACAAGGGCCGCAATGATGGCCTGAGCTGGAGCGGCAACGCCGTCAGCTTCGGCGAGTACGGCCTCAAGGCCACCGCTCACGGCCAGCTCACTGCGCGCCAGATCGAAGCGGCCCGCCGCTCGATCAGCCGTTACGTCAAGCGCGGCGGCAAGATGTGGATCCGCGTGTTCCCGGACAAGCCGATCACCAAGAAGCCGATCGAAGTCCGAATGGGCTCCGGTAAGGGCAACGTCGAGTACTGGGTCGCTCAGATCCAGCCCGGTCGCATGATTTACGAGATCGAAGGCGTGGGCGAGGACGTGGCGCGCGAAGCGTTCCGTCTGGCCGCCGCCAAGCTCTCGGTGACCACTACTTTCGTTACCCGGACGGTGCGCTAATGGAACTCAAGCAACTGCGCGAGAAGTCGGCCGACCAACTGAAGGCCCACCTGGTGGAACTGCACAAGGAGAGCTTCGCTCTTCGCATGCAGAAGGCCACCGGCCAGCTCGCCAAGACTCATGAAGCCCGCCGTGTGAAGCGCGAAATTGCTCGCGTCAACATGCTGCTGGGTGAGAAGAAGTAAGGACCCGCCATGACCGACAACAATACAGACAAGGCGCTGCGCACGGTTGAAGGCCGGGTCGTCAGCAACAAGATGGACAAGACCGTCACCGTGCTCGTCGAACGCCAGGTCAAGCACGCGCTGTACGGCAAGTACATCCGTCGCTCGTCCAAGCTCCACGCTCACGACGCCGAGAACGCCTGCAAAGAAGGCGATATCGTCCGCGTGAAGGAGATTGCTCCGATGTCCAAGACCAAGAACTGGAGCGTGGTTGAAATCGTCAGCCGCGCGGCCGAATAAGAGGAGGCTGAACCATGATCCAGATGCAAAGCTACCTCGGCGTGGCCGACAACTCCGGTGCTAAGGAAGTGATGTGCATCAAGGTGCTCGGCGGCTCCAAGCGCCGTTACGCGCACATTGGCGACATCATCAAGGTCACCGTGAAGGACGCGATCCCGCGCGGCAAGGTCAAGAAGGGCGACGTTTACGACGCCGTCGTGGTCCGCACCCGCAAGGGTGTGCGCCGTCCGGACGGCTCGCTGATCCGCTTCGATGGCAACGCTGCGGTGTTGCTCAACAATAAGCATGAGCCGATCGGCACCCGTATCTTCGGGCCCGTGACTCGCGAGCTTCGCTCCGAGAAGTTCATGAAGATCGTCTCGCTCGCGCCTGAAGTGCTCTGAGCGGAGGAACTAGACATGAACCGTATCAAGAAGGGCGATCAAGTCATCGTCACCGCCGGCAAGGACAAGGGCAAGAAGGGTGATGTGGTGCGCGTGCTCGGCGACAAGGTCGTCGTGGCGAACATCAACATCATCAAGCGCCATACCAAGCCGAATCCGCAGGCCAACCAGCCGGGCGGCGTGATCGAGCGCGAAGCGCCGATTCACATTTCCAACGTCATGCTGTTCAACCCGGCCACCGGCAAGGGCGAACGCATCGGTTTCAAGATGCTGGAGGATGGACGCAAACTGCGTGTGTTCCGCTCCAGTGGTGAGGCGGTTGACGCCTGAGGAATGCTGAAATGACCACCCGGCTCGAAGAGTTTTACAAGAAAGAAGTGGTTCCGGCGCTGACCGAAAAGTTCGGCTACAAGAACCCGATGGAAGTGCCGCGCCTCGTCAAGATCACGCTGAACATGGGCGTGGGCGAAGCCGCCACCAACAAGAAGATCCTGGAAAATGCCGTCGCCGACATGACCAAGATCGCCGGCCAGAAGCCGATCGTGACCAAGTCCCGCGTGTCGGTGGCTTCGTTCAAGATCCGCGACGGTTGGCCGATCGGCGCCAAGGTCACCCTGCGCCGCGCCAAGATGTACGAGTTCCTCGACCGTCTGGTCAACATCTCGCTGCCGCGCGTGCGCGACTTCCGTGGTGTGTCCGGCCGTTCGTTCGACGGCCGCGGCAACTACAACATGGGCGTCAAGGAACAGATCATCTTCCCGGAAATCGATTTCGACCAGGTCGACGCGCTGCGCGGCATGGACATCGCGATCACCACGACCGCGAAGACCGATGCCGAGGCCAAGGCCCTGCTCGAAGCCTTCCGCTTCCCGTTCCGCAACTGATACTTAAGGATTGAACAATGGCTAAGACTTCCATGGTCAACCGCGAGGTCAAGCGGGCCAAGCTGGCGAAGAAGTTCGCCGGCAAGCGCGAAGCGCTGAAGAAGATCATCTCCAGCGACGCCTCGTCGTACGAAGACAAGGCCGAGGCCGTGGTCAAGCTGTCCAAGCTGCCCCGCGACTCCTCGCCGAGCCGTCAGCGCAACCGTTGCGCCCTGACCGGCCGTTCGCGCGGCGTATACAGCAAGTTCGGCCTCGGCCGCAACAAGCTGCGCGAAGCCACCATGCGCGGCGACGTGCCTGGTCTTCGCAAGGCAAGCTGGTAAGATAGTCGGCTTTCCCGGATCCACCGCCGCGGCCTTCGGGTCGCGGCGGCGCTTCTGGGGGCTGCTGCAACAAAGCGTTATTACAACTGAAATTCGCAATTCCGCGGATATCGGTGCTACTCATAAGGTGAATCTCAATGAGCATGACTGATCCCATCGCCGACATGCTGGTCCGCATCAAGAATGCGGCGGCTGTGCGCAAGCCGACGGTGAAGATGCCGTCGTCCAAGGTCAAGGTGGCCATCGCGGCCGTGTTGAAGGACGAGGGTTACATCCTGGATTCCCGCGTGACGGAAGTCGCTCCGGGCAAGTCCGAACTCGAAATTTCGCTGAAGTACTACGAAGGCAAGCCGGTGATCGAGCGCCTCCAGCGCTACTCCCGCTCGGGCCTGCGTCAGTACCGCGGCAAGGAAGCGCTGCCCAAGGTCCTCGGCGGCCTGGGTATCGCCATCATCTCCACCTCGAAAGGCATCATGACCGATGCGCAGGCGCGCCAGCAGGGCGTCGGCGGTGAAGTCCTGTGCTTCGTGGCCTAAGGGAGTAAACGACCATGTCCCGAGTTGCCAAGAAGCCGATCGCCCTGCCGAAGGGTGTTGAGCTGAACGTCCAGTCCGATTCGATCGTCGCCAAGGGCCCGAAGGGCTCGCTGTCGATCGCCAAGCCGGCCGCCATCAACCTGAAGATCGAGAACGGCGAAGCGCTGTTCGCGACCGAAGACGCGGCGCTGATCCCGCTGACCGGCACCCTGCGCGCCATCCTCGCCAATATGGTGAAGGGCGTGTCGGAAGGCTTCGAGCGCAAGCTCGAGCTCGTCGGCGTCGGTTACCGCGCCTCGATGGCCGGTTCCGACCTGAACCTGTCGCTGGGTTTCTCGCACCCGGTGCTGTTCAAGGCCCCGGAAGGCATCACCATCGCCACGCCGACCCAGACCGAGATCCTGGTCTCGGGCGCGGACAAGCAGCGCGTCGGTGAAGTCGCCGCCAAGATTCGCGGTTTCCGTCCGCCGGAGCCCTACAAGGGCAAGGGTGTGAAGTACGCCGGCGAAGTCATCATCCGTAAGGAAGCCAAGAAGGCCTAACGGGTAGGGCGCCGGTCCCGTACCGGCCCCAAAACACCAAGCTTTCAGCTTTCGGAGATCAGAACATGAACAAGAACATCGCTCGTCTGCGTCGCGCCAAGTCGACCCGTTCGCACATCCGCAACCTCGGCGTGGCCCGCCTGACCGTGCTCCGCACCGGTCAGCACCTGTACGCCCAGGTCTTCACCGCCGACGGCTCCAAGGTCCTGGCCACGGCTTCGACCGTCCAGGCCGACGTCAAGGAAGGCCTGAAGAACGGCAAGAACGCCGAAGCCGCCGTTAAGGTCGGCAAGATGATCGCCGAGCGCGCCAAGGCTGCCGGTATCGAGAAGGTCGCTTTCGACCGCTCGGGCTACCGCTACCACGGTCGCATCAAGGCGCTGGCCGATGCCGCGCGTGAAGGCGGTCTGCAGTTCTAAGCATCCGGGCCTTCGCAGGCTTGAAAGCGTGGAGATTCGTCTCCACGCCTGATGCAACGAATCGTTTCAACTCGCCGACGCGAGCTGCGTCGGGCGCGATGACGGATTCCCGCCATCGCTGCAACACCCGAGTCACATCACAATCATAAGCGGCGATGCCGCAAATCCCTTCAATAAACGAGACATCGAAATGGCAGACGATAGAGCACCGCGGGGTCGCGACCGTGATCGCAACCGCGAAGAAATCGACGACGGCATGATCGAGAAGCTGATCGCGGTCAACCGCGTCAGCAAGACGGTCAAGGGCGGTCGCCAGTTCACCTTCACCGCTCTGACGGTGGTGGGCGACGGCAACGGCAAGGTCGGCTTCGGCTACGGCAAGGCGCGCGAAGTGCCGGTCGCGATCCAGAAGTCGATGGAATACGCCCGCAAGGCGATGAACAACGTCGATCTGAACAACGGCACCTTGTGGCACGCTGTGAAGTCGGGCCACGGCGCGGCGCATGTGTTCATGCAGCCGGCGTCGGAAGGTACCGGCGTGATCGCAGGCGGCGCGATGCGCGCCGTGCTCGAAGCGGTCGGCGTCAAGAACGTGTTGGCCAAGGCCACCGGTTCGCGTAACCCGATCAACCTGGTTCGCGCCACGCTGAAGGGTCTGACCGGCATGCACTCGCCGGCGAAGATCGCTGCCAAGCGCGGCAAGAAGGTGGAGGATCTGCACCATGGCTAAGGCTCAGAACAAGGCCGTCGAAGGCGGCACCGTCACCGTGCGCCTGGTCAAGGGCATGCGCGGTTGCCAGGCCCGTCACCGCTTGTCGGTGAAGGCGCTCGGCCTGAACAAGCTGAACGACGTGCGCGTGCTGAAAGACAGCCCGCAGGTTCGTGGTCTGATCAACACGGTCCACTACCTGGTTCAGGTCGAGGGCTAAGGAGAACATCATGCGTCTCAATACACTCAAGCCGGCTGACGGCGCCCGCGAAGACCGCAAGCGCGTCGGTCGCGGTATCGGTTCCGGCCTCGGCAAGACTGCCGGCCGCGGCCACAAGGGTTCGTTCGCCCGTTCGGGCAAGGGCAAGATCAAGGCCGGTTTCGAAGGCGGCCAGATGCCCATGCAGCGTCGTCTGCCGAAGATCGGCTTCCGCTCCAAGCTGAAGAACGACACGGCCGAAGTGCTGCTGTACCAGCTGGACAAGCTGGACGCCGGCGACGTCGATTTTGCCGCCCTCAAGGCCGCCAAGCTCGTTCCGAGCTCGGCCAAGCAGGCCAAGATCGTCAAGAAGGGCGAGTTGACCAAGAAGTTCGTACTCAAGGGCGTGCTGGCCACGGCCGGCGCCAAGGCCGCCGTCGAAGCGGCCGGCGGCAAGGTCGAGGAGTAAACGACGCATGGCGCGGAGCGGCAACGCGATGGCTGGCCTCGGTGGCGGGCTCGGTAAGTTCACCGAGCTCCGTCAGCGTTTGCTGTTCGTGATCGGCGCTTTGATCGTCTACCGCATCGGTAGCTACATCCCGGTGCCCGGCGTCAACCCGCAGGCGATGGTCGAGTTCATGTCGACCAAGCAGGGCACGATCGTGGACATGTTCAACATGTTCTCGGGCGGCGCCCTGCATCGCTTCAGTCTGTTCGCACTGAACGTGATGCCGTACATCTCGGCTTCGATCATCGTGCAGCTGCTGGTGCAGATCGTGCCCAGCCTGAAAGCCATCCAGAAGGAAGGCGAGTCGGGCCGGCGCAAGATCAACCAGTGGTCGCGTATGGGCGCGATTCCGCTGGCGGTGTTCCAGGCCTGGGGCATCGCCGCCGGCCTGCAGTCGAGCATGGCGCCGAACGGCGTGCCGGTGGTGTACGCACCGGGCATGGGCTTCATCCTGACCGCCGTGATCGCGTTGACCGCGGGCACGATGTTCCTGATGTGGCTCGGCGAGCAGATCACCGAACGCGGTATCGGCAACGGCGTCTCGCTCATCATCTTCGCCGGCATCGTCGCGGGCCTGCCCGCCGCGGTCCTGCAGATGTTCGAGCAGATCCGCAACGGCGACATGAGCGCCATTGCGGCGATCGCGATCATCGCCCTGGTCGTCGGCTTCACCTATCTGGTGGTGTTCGTCGAGCGCGGCCAGCGTCGGATCACGGTCAATTACGCCCGTCGCCAAGGCGGCCGTAATGCCTACATGAACCAGGCCTCGTTCCTGCCGCTGAAGCTCAACATGTCGGGCGTGATCCCCGCGATCTTCGCCTCGAGCATCGTGATGTTCCCGGCGACGGCAGCGACCTGGTTCGCCCAGAACAACAGCGGCAGCGGTTTCTCCGGCTTCCTGCAGCGCCTCAGCCAGTGGTTGAACCCGGGTGAACCGGTTCACATGATCCTGTATGCTGGCCTGATCATCGGCTTCGCGTTCTTCTACACGGCGCTGGTGTTCAATTCGCAGGAAACCGCCGACAACCTGAAGAAGTCGGGCGCGCTGATCCCGGGCATCCGTCCCGGCAAGGCCACCGCGGACTACGTTGACGGCGTGCTGACTCGTCTTACGGCGGCTGGCGCGATTTACCTGGTGATCGTCTGCCTCCTTCCGGAGGTCATGCGCACCCAACTGGGAACCTCGTTCTACTTCGGCGGCACCTCGTTGCTGATCGTCGTGGTCGTGGTGATGGATTTCATCGCTCAAATCCAGGCTCATCTGATGTCGCATCAGTACGAAAGCCTGTTGAAGAAAGCGAACTTGAAGGGCGGCTCGCGCGGCGGTCTCGCGCGCGGGTGAGTCAGGACCGTTCCGCGCGCCAGAGTAGCGCGCGGGGCTGGGAGGGCAGGTCATCGCCTTGTTCAGCCAGTTCAGATTCGTCGCCGGAGCATGGGCACACTCCCCATGCCGTGGTTCCGTGGCACCTTTGGTGCCGCGGGGCTTCCTATTAACCCGAGACCTAGATATAATTTCCAGTTCACTCCGCCGGGATTAATCCGTCCTGGCCGCCAAATCAGTTGGAGATCGCCTTATGGCGCGTATTGCGGGCGTTAATTTGCCTGCCCAGAAGCATGTCTGGGTTGGCCTGCAAAGCATTTTCGGCATCGGCCGTACCCGTTCGAAGCAAGTCTGCGAGTCCGCAGGCGTCACTTCGACGACCAAAATCCGTGACCTGTCCGAGCCGGAAGTCGAGCGCTTGCGCGCCGAAGTCGGCAAGTTCGTGGTCGAAGGCGACCTGCGTCGCGAGGTCGGTATTGCGATCAAGCGTTTGATGGACCTGGGCTGCTACCGCGGCCTGCGTCACCGCCGCGGCTTGCCGCTGCGTGGTCAGCGCACGCGTACCAATGCACGTACCCGCAAGGGTCCGCGCAAGGCCATCAAGAAGTAAGGGACCCATACCATGGCCAAGCCGGCAGCTGCCAAAACCAAGAAGAAGATCAAGCGAGTCGTCACCGACGGCATCGCCCACGTCCACGCTTCTTTCAACAACACCATCATCACGATCACCGACCGCCAGGGCAACGCGCTCTCGTGGGCGACCTCGGGCGGCGCGGGTTTCCGCGGTTCCCGCAAGTCGACCCCGTTCGCCGCCCAGGTGGCAGCCGAAAAGGCTGGCCGTGCTGCGCTCGACTACGGCGTCAAGTCGTTGGAAGTGCGCATCAAGGGCCCGGGTCCGGGTCGCGAGTCCGCCGTTCGTTCGCTGAACAACGTCGGATACAAGATCATCAACATCATCGACGTGACGCCTATCCCGCACAACGGGTGCCGTCCGCCGAAAAAGCGTCGCGTCTGAGGAGCTGAAGAAAAATGGCTCGTTATATTGGCCCCACCTGTAAGCTCGCTCGTCGCGAAGGCGCCGACCTTGGTCTGAAGTCGTCCGCTCGCGCGCTCGACTCGAAGTGCAAGCTCGAGCAAAAGCCCGGCCAGCATGGCCCCACCGCCCGCAAGGGCAAGCTGTCCGACTACGCCACCCAGCTTCGCGAGAAGCAGAAGGTCAAGCGTATCTACGGTCTGCTGGAGCGTCAGTTCCGCAATTACTACAAGAAGGCCTCGACCAAGAAGGGCAACACCGGCGAGAACCTGCTGCAGTTGCTGGAGACCCGTCTCGACAACGTCGTCTACCGCATGGGCTTCGCCGTGACCCGTCCGGCCGCCCGCCAGCTGGTTTCGCACCGTGGCGTCACGGTCAACGGCAAGTCGGTCAACCTCCCGTCGTACCAGGTCAAAGCCGGCGACGCGATCGCGTTGTCCGAGCGCGCCCAGAAGCAGCTTCGCGTGCAGGAATCCCTGACCGTGTCGTCGCAGATGGACCTGTCGCCGTCGTGGGTCGAGGTCGACAACAAGAAGTTCAGCGGCGTGTTCAAGGCGGTTCCGGATCGTGCGGACCTGCCGGCCGACATCAACGAAGCGCTGATCGTCGAGTTGTACAGCAAGTAATAGTGCAGGGCGCTGCCGGTCCCCCGGGGCCGGCAGTACCCGCAACCCAGGTCGATGCGCCAGGCGCATCGGCCGCTCCCTCGAACAGAGGGGGCTCCAAGAGCTAAAGCCTTCCGTCGCCCCCCGACGAAGGTCATTGGAGACACCGAAACATGACGGTTACCGCCAACCAGGTACTGCGCCCGCGCGGTCCGCAGATCGAACGCCTCACCGGCAATCGCGCGAAAGTCGTGATCGAGCCGTTGGAGCGCGGTTACGGCCACACGCTGGGCAACGCGCTGCGTCGCGTGCTGCTGTCGTCGATCCCGGGTTTCGCCATCACCGAGGTCGAAATCGACGGCGTGTTGCATGAGTACACCACGGTCGAAGGTCTGGAAGAAGACGTGCTGGAGGTTCTGCTGAACCTCAAGGACGTCGCGATCCGCATGCACACCGGCGACGCTTCGACGCTGTCGCTGGCCAAGCAGGGTCCCGGCATCGTCACCGCCGGCGACATCAAGACCGACCACAACGTCGAAATCCTCAACACCGACCATGTGATCTGCCACCTGACCAAGGACACGGCACTCAACATGCGTCTGAAGATCGAGCGCGGCTTCGGCTACCAGCCGGCGGCTTCGCGCCGTCGTCCGGACGAAGAAACCCGCGCGATCGGTCGCCTGATGCTCGACGCCAGCTTCTCGCCGGTCCGTCGCGTCGCCTACGCGGTGGAAGCCGCGCGCGTCGAACAGCGCACCGACCTCGACAAGCTCGTGCTCGACATCGAAACCAACGGCACGATCGACGCCGAGGAAGCCGTGCGCACCGCCGCCGACATCCTCACCGATCAGCTGTCGGTGTTCGGCGACTTCACCCACCGCGACCGCGGTGCGCAGAAGCCGGCCACCAGCGGCATCGATCCGATCCTGCTGCGTCCGATCGACGACCTCGAGCTGACCGTTCGTTCGGCCAACTGCCTCAAGGCCGAGAGCATCTACTACGTCGGCGATCTGATCCAGAAGACCGAAGTCGAGCTGCTCAAGACCCCGAACCTCGGCAAGAAGTCGCTCACCGAGATCAAGGAAGTGCTGGCTCAGCGCGGCCTGTCCCTCGGCATGAAGCTCGAAAACTGGCCGCCGGCCGGCATCGCCTCGCACGGGATGATGGGGTAAGGCCCAGCCTAGCTCGCGCGGCACTGCCGCGCGGCTGGGCCGAACGCCCTGCGCGCTGCGCAGGGCCGGGGAACGAAGAGAGTCCACGCCGAAGCTAAGCCGAAGCGTGGATTTTTGATCTGAATCCAGGTCCACCCGCAAGACCGCAATCAGCAACACCGCAACACAAGCCGACGGACCCAGAAGTCCGCGGCTCGCCGGTCAGGGAAGGCCGGTTCGGACCAACCGCAGTCCAATGCTCCAACGCCTGGATGGCGACAGCGATCTCCAACAGTTACGACATTCATCAGGAATCACAACCATGCGCCACCAGAAATCCGGCCGTAAGTTCAGCCGCACCAGTGCTCACCGCGATGCCATGTTCACCAACATGGCCGCTTCGCTGATCAAGCACGGTCTCATCCGCACCACCCTGCCGAAGGCGAAGGAGCTGCGTCGCGTTGCCGAGCCGCTCATCACCCTCGCCAAGAAGGACGGCGTGGCCAATCGCCGCCTGGCCTTCTCGCGCCTGCGCGATAAGGAAGCCGTCGGCACCCTGTTCGTCGAGCTCGGCCCGCGTTACGCCTCGCGTCCGGGCGGTTACCTGCGCATCCTCAAGTGCGGTTTCCGCGCTGGCGACAATGCGCCGATGGCCTACGTCGAGCTGGTCGATCGTCCGCAAGCCGCGGCCGAGTGATCGCCGGCGCCGGGCGACCGGCGCTGCGATACGACATGCAAGCCAATAGGCAGGCGACCGGCGACGGTCGCTCGCCCAGCTAGCGAAGCCCCGGCCCCGGCCGGGGTTTTTGCTTTTCGGCGACGGTTACTTCGGCAACGGTTGCGTCGGTAATGATTATGGGAGACGGGTTTCGGGGGCAATCGGTTTCGCGACGCAACTTTTCCGGCCCGGCGCAGTCGATGTTGCTGCGACGAAACGCCACGTTGCGTAGCGACATGCCTATCCGACATTGGCACGACCCGACCCAGACCCGTATGGTGTGAACATGAACCCCTTCAAAGCCTCTTTCCGGACCCAGTACCTGCTCGGCTTCCTGGCCTGCACGGGCCTGCTTGCGTACGCGTTCTACCTGCAGCTGTACCAGCACCTCGAACCCTGCCCGCTGTGCATCTTCCAGCGCGTCGCCTTCTTCGCCCTCGGCCTGGTGTTCCTGGCCGGCGCCCTGCACGGCCCGAAGAAGGCCGGCGGACGCGGCACTTACGGCGTGCTGGCCCTGCTGGCCTCGCTCGGCGGCATCGCCGTCGCCGGCAACCACGTGCGTCTGCAGCACCTGCCGCCCAGCGAAGTTCCGGCTTGCGGTCCGGGCCTGGATTACATGCTCGATGCGATGCCGATTGCCGGAGTAATCCGCAAGGTCATGACCGGTTCCGGCGAATGCGCCGCGGTCGACTGGAGCTTCCTCGGCCTGGCCATGCCGGCCTGGAGCCTGATCTGCTTCGTCGTCCTGGCGGTCTGGGCGGCCTATGCCGCGTTCCGCCGTCGTTGATTCAATAGAGTTCCCGCGTCACTCGATCCCCACCGCTGTCCCCAACTGGAAACCAAGGAAATGAGCGCCTCCGATCGCAACCTCCGTGCCGTCAACCTTCCCGCCGACTGGACGCCGACGTCCTGGCGCGAGCGCACCGCACTGCAGTTGCCGAATTATCCGGACGCGGCCGAGTTGGAATCCGCGTTGCAGGAACTGCGTCACCTGCCGCCGTTGGTGACTTCGTGGGAGATCCTCTCGCTGAAGCAGCAGCTCGCCGAGGCGCAGGAAGGCAAGCGCTTCCTGCTGCAGGGCGGCGACTGCGCCGAGAGCTTCGACCAGTGCTCCTCGGACGTGATCTCCAACCGCCTGAAGGTGCTGCTGCAGATGAGCCTGGTGCTCGTCCACGGCATGCGCAAGCCGGTCGTGCGCGTCGGCCGTTTCGCCGGCCAGTACGCCAAGCCGCGTTCGGCCGACACCGAGACCATCGACGGCGTGACCCTGCCGAGCTACCGCGGCGACATGGTCAATGCGCCGGCCTTCAACGAGGCCGCGCGCAAGCCCGACCCGCGCCGCATGATCAAGGCGCATGCGCGTTCGGCGATGACGATGAATTTCGTCCGCGCCCTGATCGACGGCGGTTTCGCCGACCTGCACCACCCCGAGTACTGGAACCTGAGCTGGGTCGGCCACTCGCCGCTGGCCGACGAGTACCGGCGCATGGTCAACGCCATCGGCGATGCGGTGCGCTTCATGGAGACGCTGTCGGGTTCCGAGGTGCACAACCTCAACCGCGTCGACTTCTACACCTCGCACGAAGCCTTGCTGCTGCCGTACGAAGAGTCGCTGACCCGGCAGGTGCCGCGTCACTGGGGCTTCTTCAACCTCAGCACGCATTACCCGTGGATCGGCATGCGCACTGCGGCGGTCGACGGCGCCCACGCCGAGTACTTCCGCGGCATCCGCAACCCGATCGCGCTCAAGGTCGGCCCGTCGGTGACGCCGGACCAACTGCTGCGCACCATCGATCTGCTCAACCCCGAGGACGAGCCCGGCCGCCTGACCTTCATCCATCGCATGGGCGCGAGCCACATCGCCGAGAAGCTGCCGCCGCTGCTCGACGCGATGCGTCGCGACGGCCGCCGCGTGCTGTGGGTCTGCGACCCGATGCACGGCAACACCGAGAGCACCAGCAACGGCTACAAGACCCGTCGCTTCCGCAACATCCGCGCCGAGATCGAGACCTCGTTCGAACTGCACGCGGCGGCCGGAACGCGTATGGGCGGCGTGCACCTGGAGCTGACCGGCGAAGACGTGACCGAATGCCTGGGCGGCGCGCGCGAACTGACCGAGAGCGATCTCGATCGCGCTTATCGTTCCACGGTCGACCCGCGCCTGAACTACGAGCAGGCGCTGGAAGTGGCGATGCTGATCGTGCGTAAGCAAGCGCAGATCGCCGCGCCGGCCTGAGGTTTTTTCGCTTCAGGTTTCGGCAAACGCACCGCAAGACGAAAGCCCGCCGCAAGGCGGGCTTTTTTGTTGGGTGGCGTGTCGGTGGTTGGAGAGATGCCGGTCGCGCGCAGTGGACGGTGGCGGCTTGCGACCGAAGGAAATCCAGACGGGGTGCTCCCGAGCACGAACATCGGACGATTGCCGTTGCCGTTGCCGTTGCCGTTGCCGTTGCCGCTGCCGCTGCCGTTGCCCTTGCTGTTGCTGTTGCTGTGCGCCGTCTAAGCTTCGCGAAGGCCATAGAAGACCCGGAGGGCGGCCCGCAGGGATGCGGGCCGTTTTTCATCGGGACAAGGATGTCCCGTATGAAAAAGCCCTGCGTCGGCATCGAACGCGCGGGCTTGTGATTCAAAGAGAAGCATTTTTCTTTGGTTACCTTTCTTTTGTTGCTTATGACAAAAGAAAGTAACCCGCCGCTTTAGTGGCGGAAGCTCTTAGCGTTTGATCTTGATTTGGCTGATCGAGAAGCCACAAGCAAGAGCAAAGCTTCCGTCCGCTGACGCGGCCGGGTTACTTTCTTTTGCTAAGCCCAAAAGAAAGGTAACCAAAGAAAAGGGCTCTCCTTGACGAAGCTCCCCTGCGAGCACGCAGCTTGCGCCGGGATTTTTCGATAAGACGTCCCTGTCTTATCGAAAAACGGCGCACGTCCTGTGCGCCGCCCTCCGGGTCTACGATTGCATCGCAAGTTCGGAACTGCGCCAAGCTTTCATGGCAACAGCAACAGCAACAGCAACAGCCGTCGTTGCTCTTGGGTAGGAGCGGCGCAAGCCGCGACCGCGAATTCGCCGATGCGACGGAA
Source organism: Lysobacter sp. ESA13C (assembly GCF_019970005.1). NCBI lineage: Bacteria > Pseudomonadati > Pseudomonadota > Gammaproteobacteria > Lysobacterales > Lysobacteraceae > Lysobacter > Lysobacter sp. ESA13C. Next base: position 256,774 of record NZ_JAHXYK010000005.1, read on the forward strand.
CCTCGGCTGCATGATGCAACCTCTCGCAATCGCGACGCCCACGCTTCGCTGCCGACCGAATCGTTCCGACGATGCAATGCGCACAATCGCCGCACCTCCCTCTGCCATGACTGCAATGAACCGACGCGATCTGATGACCTGGCCGCTATCGGCGATGGCGCTGTCGATATTGCCGATGCCGGCAATGGCGGCGGGTGATCGGCCTGCGCGCGAACGACGCTCGGTCGCATGCGCCCTGGATGGGGAAACGCTGAGCTTGTCGCTCGTGCGGCAGCCGGGCCGCGGTCCGGTGGTGCTGTACGTACACGGCGCGACGTTCCCCTGCGATTTGTCGGTCGGCTGGCGCATGGGCGGGCTGTCGTGGCTCGACCATCTGCAGGCGCAGGGCTTCGATGCCTGGGGTCTGGATTTCGCTGGTTATGGCCATTCCGAACGGCCGGCGGTGTTCCAGGCCGATCCCGGCTCGGCGCCGGCCTGGGGCGATTACCGCATGGGCGCGGCGCAAATCGCCGCGGCGATCGCCGCGATCGGGCGCGAACGGCCGCGGGCGCCGATCCATCTGCTTGCGCATTCCTGGGGCACGCTGCCAGCTCGGCAGGCGGCGATCGAGCATCCCGATGCGGTGAACAAGCTGGTGTTGTTCGGGCCGGTTTCGACTCGCGAAGGCTCGCCAGGCGATGAGGCCAAGCCGGCCTGGACCTTGATTAGCGCGGCCGATCAACGGCCTCGGCAGCGCTCTGGTTTGCCGGCGGATGCGGCCACGCCGGTCAGTTCGCAGGAACTGGAGCGCTGGTGCCAGGCCTATCTGGACAGCGACGAAGGCTCGGCCACGCGCAGCCCGCCGTCGGTGAGAGTACCCAACGGGCCGGTCGCCGACATCGAGCGACTCTGGGCCGGACAGGCGCTGGTCGACAATGCACGCGTGCGTCAGCCGACTTTGATCGTGCGCGGCGAGTGGGACCACGTCACCACCGATGCCGATGTCGCGCGACTGTACGCCGAACTCAGCGGGGCGGCGGAGCGGCGCGAGGTCAAGATTTCGGGCGGCAATCATTGGCTGCACCTGCAACCGCGGCGCACGGCGCTGTGGTCGACGACCACGGCTTTCCTGCGCGATTGATCGCTCGCGAACCGAAGCCACACCGTGCAGGCAAAGCGGACACGCTCGGCAACGCAGCCGCTCGCGGCTCAGGGGTTCAGCGTCGCCCGGTACCTCGGCGCGGTGCGCGCCTGAGTCAGTTGCTCGAAGGCATAGCCTAGCGACAGCAGCTTCGCATCGCTCCAGCGCCGGCCCATGAAGACCATGCCTACCGGCAGGCCGGAGGCTTCGCCGAGCGGCACGGTCAAACTCGGGTAGCCGGCCACCGCGGCCGCGCCCCAGCTCGCGCCGCCGAAGGGGTCGCCGTTGACCGCATCGACCATGAAGGCCGGGGTCGTCGCCACTGCGATCAGGGCGTCGAGCTTGTGCCGCTTCATCACCGCATCGATGCCTTGCGCGCCGGCGAGTTGGCGCGCGCGCGCCGCGGCCTTGCGATAGGCCGGCTCCTTGAGGCTGCCTTTCTTGTTGGCCTGTTCTAGCAGCTCCTGGTCGAAGTAAGGCATCTCGGTCGCGGCGTTCGCGCGGTTGAAGGCGATCAGCTCGCTCAGCGTTTTGACCGGTGCATCGTGTTCGCGCAGGTAGCGTTCGACGCCGTCCTTGAATTCGTACAGCAGCACCTCGAACTCGGCCTTGTTCCACTGCCCCGCGGTCGGAATCCGCACCTCGACGATGGTCGCGCCGGCATCGCGCATGCCCTTGAACGTGCGTTCGAGCACCGCGTCGATCGATGGAGGCGTCTTGACCCCGGAGTCGCGGATGAAACCCAGGCGGGCGCCGCGCAAGGACTCGGCGTCGAGCGTCGCGACGTAGTCGTCGATGCGCTTGCCGGCGGCGGCTTGTGCGGCGGCATCGCCGCCGGCGTCGGCCGCGGCGAGCACGCTCAGCAGTCGTGCGGCATCGGTGACGTTGCGCGCCATCGGGCCTGCGCTGTCCTGGCTGTGCGAGATCGGAATGATGCCGGCGCGGCTGACCAGGCCGACGCTGGGCTTGAAGCCGACCAGGCCGTTCATGGCCGCCGGGCAGAGGATGCTGCCGTCGGTCTCGGTGCCGACGCCGAGGGTGGCCAGGCTGGCGGCGATGGCGGCGCCGGTGCCGCTGCTGGAGCCGCAAGCGGTGCGGTCGAGCGCGTAGGGATTGCGGGTCAGACCGCCGCGGCCGCTCCAGCCGGAGATCGAGCGGATCGAGCGAAAATTGGCCCACTCGCTGAGATTGGTCTTGCCGAGGATCACCGCGCCGGCCTGGCGCAGCGCGGCGACCAGCGGCGCGTCCTGCGGCGGGCGGTGCGCGGCCAGGGCCAGCGAACCGGCCGAATTGACCATCGGCGTGGCGTCGATGTTGTCCTTGATCAGCACCGCGATGCCGTGCAGCGGGCCGCGCAGCTTGCCGGCCTTGCGTTCTTCGTCGAGCGCCCGCGCCTCGGCCACGGCATTCGGATTGAGTTCGATCACCGCGTTGAGCCTCGGCCCGTCGTCGTCGAGGGCGGCGATGCGGTCGAGGTAAGCCTGGGTCAGTTTGACGCTGCTGAAGTCGCCGGCGGCCATGCGTGTCGCCAAGGTCGCGCTGTCGGCCTCGGTGAGGCGCAGTGGGTCGGCAGGCAGGAAACCGCGCGGCAGGTCGGCCGGCACGGCCGGGCGGGTCGGGCGCGGCGCGCCGCTGCTCGCGCAACCGACGACGGCCAGGACGAGCGCGACGGCGCTCAGGCGCAGCGCGGGCGTGGCGGACATGGCGGATTCCTGCAGAGACTCGGGCGAGTATGCCCGCGCGAACGTACACGGGCGAGGCACACTCGTCCGCTGGTGCGGCGCAGGATGCCGTTCGGTCGGATGGCGGTCCTCCTATGGACAGTGCGCGAGTGTCGGCGCGCCGATGCGGCTCAGGGCGCGCGGCTGCCCGCGGGCCGGATCTTGCGATAAACGAATTCCGGCGCCGGCGCCTGCGATTCGCGCTCGGCCAGTTCGCGCACGCCGGCGTGGTCGGGCGAGCGATCGCAGACCGGGTCCAGGGTGTCGGCGCGTCCGCTCAAAGCCAGCGCCTGGCAACGGCAACCGCCCCAGTCGATCTCGCGACGGTCGCAGCTGCGGCAGGGGTCCGGCATCCAGTCGGTGCCGCGATACCGCTGGAAGGCGTCCGACTCGCGCCAGATCTCGCCCAGGCCGCGTTCGCGCACCGAATCGAAATGCAGCCCGGCGATGGTTTCGGCGGCGTGGCAGGGCAGGACCTTGCCTTCCGGAGTGATGTTGACGAAGCGCTGCGCCCAGCCGCCCATGCAGGCCTTGGGACGGCGCGCGTAATAGTCGGGGGTGACGTAGTCGATGGTCAGGGTGCCGCGCAGGCGCTGGCGCGCGTCCTCGACCACGGCGGTGACGGCGTCGAGCTGCGCGCGGGTCGGCATCAGCGCGGCGCGGTTCTTCAGGCCCCAACCGTAGTACTGGGTGTGGGCGACTTCGAGCCGGCCGGCACCGAGATCGAGCGCGAGTTCGATCATCGCCGCGACGCGTTCGGCGTTGTGGCGATGGACCACGGCGTTGAGAGTCAGCGGCAGGCCGAGTTCGCCGCACCAGTGCGCCAGGGCGAGCTTGCGCCGATGGCTGCCGGCATACCCGGCGATGCGGTCGGCGCCGCGCTCCTCGCTGTCCTGGATGCTCAGTTGCAGATGATCGAGGCCGGCCTGTTGCAGGGCGAGCAGACGTTCGCGCTCGACGCCGACCCCGGAGGTGATCAGGTTGCAGTACAGGCCCAGCGAACGCGCGTGTCGCAGCAACTCGGGCAAGTCCTTGCGCAGGGTCGGCTCGCCGCCGGAGAAGTGCACTTGCAGCACGCCGAGTTCGGCGGCTTCGCCGAGCACGCGCAACCAGTCGGCGGTCGCCAGTTCGTCGCGCAGGCCGACCAGTTGCAGCGGATTGGAGCAATAGGGGCAGGACAGCGGGCAGCGATGGGTGAGTTCGAGCAGCACCGCCAGCGGCGGTGCCGGTGCGCGTTCGGCGCGCAATGGCGGCGCCAGCGCGGCGGCGACTGTCGGCGATGGCGTCGCTGCGGTCATGAGGCCGGCGCTGCGACCGCGAGCATGCGCTTGTCGAGCAGGCTGGCGAACAGTTCGAGCACGTCGCCGCGGACTTGCTCGGCATCGGCGTCGTACTCGGCCGAGAGCGCGGCGACGATCGCGTCGACGTCGGCGGCACCGTCGACGCGCGCCAGCACGGCGTGGGCGATCTCGTCGAGTTCGACCACGCGTTCGGGCGCCAGCAGCACCCATTGTTCGCGCGCGCGGTCGTGTTGCAGGCGCACACCGGCGGGGAAACGCGGTACCGCGCGGACATCGATGGTCGCGCTCATGCGCCGGGCTCCGGGGCGGGGCGGAAAGCGCCCGGCGGGATCATGTCGATGCGGTCCTCGCCGGGCGCATTGCCGACATAGGCCAGGTAAAGGGCGTCGAGCATCGACCACAGCACTTCGCACTTGAAGCGCAGCGCCGCGCAGACCGCGTCCTGCTGCTCGCGGGTGCGCGCATGATGTTTGACGTAGTCGAGGGCGAAGTGGGCGTCCTGCGGCGCCTGGTGCAGGCGCGAATCGAAATAGGCGAGGGCCTGTTTCGATACGAAATCGTAGTGGGCGAGCATGCCGGCGACGCGCTGGCCGATGATGTTCGGCGCGAACAGCTCGGTCAGCGACGAGGCGATGGCTTCGAGCAGGCTGCGTTCGCGCACGAAGTGGATATAGGCCTGGACCGCGAAACGCGTCGCCGGCAACAGGCCGCGTCCGGACTCGACCAGGTCGCGGTCGAGGCCGAGCGCGTCGGTCAGGTGCAGCCAACGCGCGATGCCGCCGTCGCCGGGGCGTTCGCCATCGTGATCGACGATGCGCTGGCGCCAGACGCGGCGCAGGTCGGGGTCTTCGATGCGGGCGAGCAGGGCGGCGTCCTTGAGCGGGATGCAGCGCTGGTACTCGAAGCGATTGAGCGCCCAGGCCTGGACCTGGCCGCGGTTCAGACGGCCGCTGTGCAGCAGCGCATGGAAGGGATGCTTGTCGTGATAACGCTCGGCGCCGATCGCGCGCAGGCGCGCTTCGAGCTGCGCAGGCGTCAGCAGCGCGTCGTCGGCGATGCGCGGCCCGGACGGGTCGGTTTCGATGGCGTGCGCGTTCACAGCCCGATCTCCATCACAGCGTGATCTCCATGCCGTCCTCGGCGACTTCCCAGCCGTGCGCGGCGACGTGCGCGCGTTCGGGCGAGGCCTCGTCGAGCACCGGGTTGGTGGTGTTGAGATGGATGAACAGCTTGCGCTGCACGTCGAGGTCGGCGAACGCGGCGAGGGTGCCGCCGGCGTCGCCTTCGCCTTCGCCTTCGCCGAGGATGTTCATGTGGCCCATGCGCGCGCCGGTCTTGCGGCCGACTTCGGCGCGGATCAGCTCGTCGTCGCGCCATAGGGTGCCGTCGAAGAACACCAGGGCCGCGCCGCGCAGGCGTTCGCGCAAGGCCGGCGTCATCGCCGCGCAGCCGGGGACATAGAAGCAGCGTTGCGCGCCGTCGGAAATTTCCAGGCCGACGGTTTCCTCGGCCGAGCCGGCGAGGTCGCCGCCGCTGCGCGATTCCATGAACAAGGGCACTTTGCCGGGCACGCTGAACGCGGTCACGCGCAGGCCGAGCGGAGCGTCGAGGCCGGCGATATCGAGCGGCGCATCGAGGGTGAGCGGCTTGCGCGTTACGTACTCGGGATCGAGCGCATCGAAGATCGCGTTGTCGCGCAGCAACTGCAGCACGCGCGCACTGGCCCACAGGTCGAAGCGCTGGCGTTCGCGCATCGACAGCAGGCCGGCGATGTGGTCGATCTCGCCGCTGGTCAGCAGCACCGCCTCGATCGGCGAATGGCGCAGGCCGCGTTGCGGCCACAGCCGTGGAATGGCCAGCACCTGCTGGCGGAAATCGGGCGAGGCGTTGATCAGCAGCCAGCGTTCGCCATCGGCGCTGACCGCGATGCTGGCCTGGCTGCGGCGCTTATGGCCGGGCTCCTGGCGCCAGGCGCGCCGGCTGCCGGGGGTGTTGCAATTCCACTGCGGGTAACCGCCTCCGGCCGCCGCACCGAGCACGACGATATGCATCATCGTGTCGCCATCGGGCCAGCGTTACGACTCGCGCGCGTTGCGACGGCGGAAGCGGGCATGATTCAGAACAGGTCGCCGGAGGAGTACGAATTGATTTCGCAGCCGACCGAGATTTCGCGGATCTGAGGCTTGGACCAGGTCTTCATGTAGGTTCCTCGCGTTGGGGAGTGGGGCCTTGCCGGGACGGTGGAACCGCGGGCGATGGCTTGCGCGCGTCCGCACGGCCTTGCATCGCGCACGCCGGGATGCGGAGGCCGCGGCATGCGGTCCGGCCGGGGCCGCGACCTCAAAACGATACACCCGCCGGGTGGGCGGCGCCTGTGATTTCGAGCCCGATCGTGGTGCGTGCGGCAGGTTCCGGCACGCCCGGATGTCGCCGCCGAACTGCGAGGGCCGGCCTCAGTGACGGCGCTTGAACAGGTCGCGGCCGAGAACCCAAACCACGATCACGTTGATTATGAGAACTGCAATGGCCAGCCAGCCGGGATGGCGATAGAGGGCATAGAGATCGAACGGCAGATACAGGGCCGCGCCGATGCAGCCGAGCCACGAGGCCCAGGCCTTCGCCTTCCACAGGCCCCACGCTTCGAGCAGATGCAACAGGCCGTAAGCGAGCACGACGCCGGCGGCCAGGTGCACCGAGTGCGGGCTGATCGCCTGCACGAGCCAGGCCAGCGAGCCGTGTTCGGGATCGAGATGGAAGCGTTTGATGAGTTCTTCGATCCAGCGCTGCAAAGGCGCCGGGCCGAGCAGTTCCAGCCCGCTCGCGGCCGACAAGGCGAGCAGGCCCTTGATCGCTTCGACCGCGGCGATCAGGTGCAGACCCGGATGGGCCTTGGGGTCGCTGTCGTAATCGGGGGCGGTCGAGGTCATCGCAGTGCGCCGGATGCGGATCGCAGGCCAGGCCGCGCGTGTCGGTTCGAAGCGAACCGGCAGGAATCGAAGGGGCTTGGGTCGAACCGGGTGGAATCGAACCGGATAGAGGCGGGCCGGATAGAGGCGGACCGGATAGAAGCGGACATGATCAGATCGTGCATGGACATGCGGCGTTCGATCCCGGTTGTGCGTCAGGGTTCCCGGCCTGCGCTATCGAGCGTGGCCGTCGGCTGTGCCGGTATAGGCCGCAGAAACCGAAACGCGCGCCATCGGCGCGCGTTCCTTGGCCCCTGGCCTCTCCCGCGGGCGGGAGAGCGTTGGGGCGATGCCGCCTTGCGGACAAGGCGGCGCTCGTAGCGATCAGGCCGCGCGCGAGGCGCGCTTGCGATCGCTCTCGGTGAGGAACTTCTTGCGCAGGCGGATTTCCTTCGGGGTGACTTCGACCAGCTCGTCGTCCTCGATGAAGTCCAGCGCCTGTTCCAGCGTGTACTTGATCGCCGGGCTCAGCTGGATCGCATCGTCCTTGCCCGAAGCGCGCATGTTGGTCAGCGGCTTGGTCTTGATGGCGTTGACGGTCAGATCGTTGTCCTTGGAGTGGATACCGATCAGCTGGCCCTCGTACACGTTGTCGCCTTCGGCGGCGAACAGGCGGCCGCGCTCCTGCAGCGGGCCCAGCGAGTAGGCCGGGGTGGCGCCCGGCGCATTCGCGATCATCACGCCGTTGATGCGCTTGGCGATCGCGCCCTGTTCCTTCGGGCCGTAATGGTCGAACACGTGGAACAGCAGGCCCGAACCCTGGGTCAGGGTGCGGAACTCGTTCTGGAAGCCGATCAGGCCACGCGCCGGGATCATGTAATCCAGGCGTACGCGACCCTTGCCGTCGGGCTCCATGTTCTTCATCTGCGCCTTGCGGGTGCCCAGCTTTTCCATGACGCCGCCCTGGTGCTGCTCTTCGATGTCGACCACCAACTGCTCGATCGGCTCCATCAGCTTGCCGTCGATTTCCTTGATGATGACTTCCGGGCGCGACACGGCCAGCTCGAAACCTTCGCGGCGCATGTTTTCGATCAGCACCGACAGGTGCAGCTCGCCGCGGCCCGAGACCAGGAACTTGTCCGGGTCGGAGCCTTCCTCGACCTTCAGCGCCACGTTGTGCAGCGTCTCGCGCTCCAGGCGCTCGCGCAGCTGGCGGCTGGTGAGGAACTTGCCGCCGCTGAGCTCTTTATTGCCGGCGAACGGCGAATTGTTCACCTGGAAGGTCATGCTGATGGTCGGCTCGTCCACCGTCAGGGCGGGCAGGGCTTCCGGGGTATCGAGCGCGCACACGGTGTCGGAGATCGACAGCTCGGCGACGCCGGAGATGGCGACGATATCGCCGGCCTCGGCTTCCTCGGTCTCCAGACGCTCAAGGCCCATGAAGCCGAGCACCTGCAGGACCTTGCCCTGGCGCTTCTTGCCGTGACGGTCGATCACGCTGACCGGCATGTTGCGGCGGACCTTGCCGCGCTGGATGCGGCCGATGCCGATCAGGCCGACGAAGTTGCTGTAGTCCAGCTGGCTGATGCGCATCTGGAACGGGCCGTCGAGGTCGACCTGCGGCGGCGCCACGTGCTTCATGATCGCTTCGTACAGCGGGGTCATGTCGCCCGAGCGCGCGGAGTCGTCGAGGCTGGCGTAGCCGTGCAGCGCCGAGGCGTAGACGATCGGGAAGTCGAGTTGCTCGTTGGTGGCGCCGAGCTTGTCGAACAGGTCGAACACCTGGTCGATGACCCAGTCCGGACGGGCGCCCGGGCGGTCGATCTTGTTGACCACCACGATCGGCTTGAAGCCCATCGCGAAGGCCTTCTGGGTGACGAAGCGCGTCTGCGGCATCGGGCCGTCCATCGCGTCGACCAGGATCAGCACCGAGTCGACCATCGACAGCACGCGCTCGACCTCACCGCCGAAATCGGCGTGGCCTGGGGTGTCGACGATGTTGATGCGGTTGCCCTGCCAGGTGATGGCAGTGTTCTTGGCCAGGATCGTGATGCCACGTTCCTTTTCCTGGTCGTTGCTGTCCATCGCGCGCTCGGCCAGCACCGTGCGTTCGGACAGGGTGCCCGACTGCTTGAGCAGGCAGTCGACGAGGGTGGTCTTGCCATGGTCGACGTGGGCGACGATGGCGATATTGCGCAGGCGTTCGATGGACATGCGATTGGACGCCGGAAGGCGCTATAGCTGAGGAAGTAAGCCGATCATTATAGCGGGCAAACATGGCAAGTGCCTGCGGGGCGAGGATTTATTCGCCTGCGGGCCAGTTTTATGAACAGGGCAGGGCGATCCGGGCCGGGCAGGCCCCGGGGCGCAGGCCTCGGGCGCGGTTTTCCCCGCGGCCCGTGCTGACTGTCCCAAGCTGGGCCGGGCGCCGCCGGCTGCCGTGGGCGCGGCCGCGCGCGGTTCGTCGCGGACCGGCCCGAATCGCCCATCGGGTACCCTTGTGGATGGCCCCGGGCGCCGCCATGTCGGCTGCCGAACGTCCGTTGTCCCATCCCCTCGCACCATCTGGAGTCCGCTGTATGAGCCTGATCGCCACTTTCGACACCGACCGCGGCCCGATCCGCGTCGAACTCGCCGCCGACAAGGCGCCGCTGACCGTCGCCAACTTCGTCAATCTGGCCCAGCGCGGCTTCTACGACGGCCTGAACTTCCACCGCGTGATCCCGAACTTCATGATCCAGGGCGGCTGTCCGCAGGGCACCGGCACCGGCGGCCCCGGCTATCGTTTCGAAGACGAGACCCGTAACGGCCTGGGCCACCAGCGCGGCGTGCTGTCGATGGCGAACGCCGGCCCGGGCACCAACGGCAGCCAGTTCTTCATCACCCACATCGTCTGCGACTGGCTCGACGGCAAGCACACCGTGTTCGGCAAGGTCCTCGAAGGCCTGGACGTGGTCGATGCGGTCAAGCAGGGCGACAAGATCAAGTCGGTCAAGATCGAAGGCGACGTCGCCGGCGCCCTGGCCGCCAAGGCCGAGCGCGTCGCCGACTGGAACAAGGTCCTCGACGAGAACGCCCGCGCCTGAGGCCTGGCGGGCTGCGGCGGCCACCGTCGCAGCCATCGCTGCCAAGGCAGGACACGAAAGACGGCCGCAAGGCCGTCTTTTCGTTTCTGCAGCGCCGCCGCCGGCATCCGCCGCGGCGGCCGCGCCAGGGCCGCGCCGAAGCGGCCGCCCCGGCAAAGCGGCGCGGCCGATCGGGCACCGCGAACGGCGGCGAAGACGCCGATCCGGGCGCGTAAACAGGCCTGGTCGAAGCCGGCGCGGCGGCGACGCTGTGCTACCATTTTGCGGCTCGAACCAGTGGTTCCGGCAGGCGTTTCCGGAGCACTGTTCTTCAGCTGCCGGGCGCGCCGACGCGCCGCCACTGCCGTCTCGCGCACGCTCCTCTCCCGCACCAGCTCCGTCGTACACCACCCCACGAGGTTCAAGACGATGCCCCAGCTCGCCCGGCGCATCGGTCGCGCCAAGCCCAGCGCGATCATGCAGGTTGCCGAAAAGGCCAAGCGGCTCAAAGCCGAAGGCCGCGACATCATCAGCTTTTCGATCGGCGTTCCCAACTTTCTGCCCGGCGACCATGTCTACGCCGCCGTGCGCGATGCGCTGGCCAAAGACAGCGGCCAGTACGGCAGCAACCGCGGCGCCGACGCCTTGCTGGATGCCTTCATCGAGCACATGAGCAAGATCGGCCTGACCGGCTACGGCCGCGTCAACGTCGCCACCGGCATCGGCGCCAAGCACGTGATCTACAACATCGCCGAAGCGCTGCTCGACGAAGGCGACACGATCGCGTTCCCGACCCCGTACTGGACCAGCTATCTCGACATCGCCGAGATCGTCAACGCCCAGATCGACCTGCTGCCGTGCCCGGCTTCGCAGGACTACAAGCTCACCCCCGCCCAGCTCGACGCCGCACTGGCGAAGAAGCCGAAGGTGTTCTTGTTCAACAACCCGTCCAACCCGACCGGCATGGTCTACGGGAAGGAAGAAATCGACGCGCTGGCCGACGTCGTGGCGAAGTATCCCGACACCTGGATCATCACCGACGACATCTACAACCGCATGGTGTTCGACGGCCTGGGCTACCACAACTTCGTCCATGCCCGTCCGGAACTGCGCGACCGCGTGATCTTCATCGACTCGCTGTCCAAGACCTACGGCATGCCGGGTTGGCGCGTGGGCTTCATGGCCGGACCGGAATCGGTCGCCCAGGCCGTGACCACGATGAACTCCAACCACATCACCAACGTGCCGGAAGTCGTCACCGCCGCCGCGGTCGCCGCGCTGTCGGGCCCGCAGGACGTGCCGACGCAGAAATGCGCCGAGTTCCAGGCCAAGCGCGACCAGGTCATGGCGGTGATGAACGCCATTCCGGGCGTGGTTTGCCCGCGTCCGCAGGGTGCGTTCTACGTGTTCCCGGACATCAGCGTCGCCTTCGGCAAGACCCATGCGCCGAGCGGCCTGAAGATCGGCAACGACATGGATTTCTGCAGCGCGCTGCTGGAAACCAAGGGCGTCGCCTGCGTGCCGGGTTCGGCGTTCGGCGAGCCGCGGGCGCTGCGCATCAGCTACACCTGCCCGACGCCGCAGCTCGCTCCGGGCCTGCAGCGGTTCCAGGAGTTCTTCGCCGAGCTCGTCTGAGCCCGGCGAAGTCCCATCACTGACGTAGCCAAGGAAAGCCTCGCATGCGCGTACTCACCGTCCTGCTGATCCTGGGTCTGGCCGGTGGCGCGTATGCGCTGGCCTACAAGGGCGATACCGCCTGGTTCGCCACGCGCCAGGCAGAACTGAAACCCGACGACCCGCGTCACCAGACCGGCGACAAGCGCATCGTGATGCTGGCCGCGGAGTGGTGCGGCTACTGCGAAAAGCTGCGCAAGGATTTCGAACTCGCCGACGTGCGCTACAGCATCATCGACATCGACACGCCCGCCGGCCAGCGCGCCATGAGCGCGGTCGGCGCGCGTGGCGTGCCGGTGACCATCGTCGGCCAGGAGATCGTCTACGGCTACGACATGGACGAGATCAAGGACCGGCTGAAACCGCTGGGCTATCGACTCTGAAGCGCCTGGAGCGCTTGGCGCAGCTATCGAATTTGAAAGCGCTAGGCGCTTTCGCATCCTCATTCACGATCACCTTGGCGGGCCCCCGCGCCCGCACCATCGATCAACTAGCGAAGGAAACACCCCGATGAAGACCCCCGTCCGCGTTGCCGTCACCGGTGCTGCCGGCCAGATCGGCTACTCGCTGCTGTTCCGCATCGCCTCCGGCGAAATGCTCGGCAAGGACCAGCCCGTCATCCTGCAGTTGCTCGAACTGCCGCTCGAAAAAGCTCAGGCCGCGCTGAAGGGCGTGATCATGGAGCTCGAGGACTGCGCGTTTCCGCTGTTGGCCGGCGTGATCGGCACCGACGACGCCGAAGTCGCGTTCAAGGACGCCGACGTGGCCCTGCTGGTCGGCGCGCGTCCGCGCGGCCCGGGCATGGAGCGCAAGGACCTGCTGCTGGAAAACGCCAAGATCTTCACCGCCCAGGGCGCGGCGCTGAACAAGGTCGCTTCGCGCGACGTCAAGGTGCTGGTGGTCGGCAACCCGGCCAACACCAACGCCTACATCGCGATGAAGTCGGCTCCGGACCTGCCGGCGAAGAACTTCACCGCCATGTTGCGCCTGGACCACAACCGCGCGCTGAGCCAGCTCGCCGCCAAGGCCGGCGTCGCCGTGGGCGACATCGACAGCCTGATCGTGTGGGGCAACCACAGCCCGACCATGTACCCGGACTACCGCTTCGCCAAGGCCGGCGGCGTGTCGCTGAAGGACAAGATCAACGACGCCGCCTGGAACGCCGACAGCTTCATCCCGACCGTCGGCAAGCGCGGCGCGGCGATCATCGAAGCGCGCGGCCTGTCCTCGGCGGCCTCGGCGGCCAACGCCGCGATCGACCACATCCGCGACTGGGTGCTCGGCAGCAACGGCAAGTGGGTGACCATGGGCGTGCCGTCCGACGGCAGCTACGGCATCCCGGAAGGCGTGATGTACGGCGTGCCGGTGATCACCGCGAACGGCGAATACACCCGCGTGGAAGGCCTCGAAATCGACGCCTTCAGCCGCGAGCGCATGGACAAGACCCTGGCCGAGCTCGAAGAAGAGCGCGCCGGCGTGGCCCACCTGCTGGGCTGATCGCCGCGCGATCGCGATGCATGAACGGGGCGGCCTTGGCCGCCCCGTTTTCGTTTGGGGGCTGGATCGCCGGATGCCCCGATCCCTCTCCGCGGCGATCGCCCCGTGTTTCGCCGACGCATCGCGATGGCGGCTCGCGTCGTCGGCCCATTGCGCAGCGCCCCAGGCGTTTTCCCCTTGGTCGAAAGGGGCCGGGCCCTCTGCCGCCGAACCGGCCGCGAGCGTGTAGCATCGATCCCGCTCCGAAGTCCGAGGGGACCCCAGTCCGATGAGCGAGACCCTGCGCCTGTTGATTGCCGACGACCACCCGATGTTCCGGGCGGCGCTGCGTTATGCGCTCGGCGAGATCGCGCCGGGCGCCAGCATCGTCGAGGTGTCGAGCCAGAGCGCGCTCGAAGCGGCCATCGCCAGCGGCGAGGAGTTCGACCTCGCCATGCTCGACCTGATGATGCCCGGCGCGATGGGTTTCTCCTCGCTGGTATACGCACGCGGCGAGCGGCCCGAGTTGCCGGTGGTGATCATTTCCTCCAACGAACACCCGCGTACGATCCGTCGTGCCCAGCAGTTCGGCGCCGCCGCCTTCGTACCCAAGTCGGCGCCGACCACGGTGCTCGGCGAAGCGGTCAAGGCGGTGCTGGCCGGCGATGTCTGGTTTCCGGCGCAGAAGGCCGAACGCGACGAACACGATGCGCAACTCGCCGACCGTCTTGCCCTGCTGACGCCGCAGCAACTGCGCGTCTTGATGCGTCTCGCCGATGGCCTGCTCAACAAACAGATCGCCTACGAACTGTCGCTGGCCGAAAACACGGTGAAGATCCACGTCACCGCGATCCTGCGCAAACTCGGCTGCCACTCGCGCACCCAGGCGGCGGTGCTGGTGAAGGGGCTGTCGCTGGAAGACGAAGGCGCGGACTTGCACGGCTCGACGGCGCAGTAGCGAAGAGGGCGCCAGAGCTCATGTGCAGTTCCCCCCTTTGCAAAAGGGAGGGGGCTTTGGCTTTGCAGTGAGCGCTAAAGCAAATCCCCCGCGCCATTGGAATCGAACTCAGGCCTCGTGATGGCGCAGGGCGCAGCCCCCTTTGTCAAAGGGGGCGATTATTCCGGTCGGCAACCTCGTTACGTGCTGGGATCTTGCACGGCCGACAACGCGACAAGGCAGCCGTGCAGTTCCCTCCTTTGAAAAAGGGGGCAGAGGGGGCTTGGGCTTTACGGCGAACGTCAAAGCAAATCTCTCGCGCCATTGGAATCGAACCCGGGCCTCGGGGGGCGCAGGGCGCAGCCCCCTCTGTCAAAGGGGGCGATTATTCCGGTCGGCAACTTCGTTACGAGCTGGGATCTTGCACGGCCGACAACGCGACAAGGCAGCCGTGCAGTTCCCCCCTTTGAAAAAGGGGGGGGCAGGGGGGGATTTGCTTTGGCTTTGCGGCCAACGCTCAAGCAAAGCAGCGCAGTGCCTTGTCTCTGACTAAGGCTTGCTCCGAATACGCAACCGCTATCCCTCAACCGCACCGCGTCCCAACAAGCGCATCGACAGCGCGCGCAGTGCGGCCGGTTTGAGCGGTTTGGGCAGGAAGCTCCAGCCGCGTTCGGCTGCGCGCGGGCGCAGAGTGGGGTCGGCGTCGGCCGACATCAGCACCACCGGCGGCATGCGCTCCCACTCGGCTTCGAGTTGGAGGGCCAGCTCGAAGCCGGTGCTTTCGCCCAGGCGATAATCGAGCAGCAACAGTTCGGGCATGGCCCGCGACGCGGCCATGTGCAGGGCGCCGGCCGCGTCGGCGGCGGTGTCGACGCGGCAGCCCCAATCGCTGAGTAGCCGTTGCGCGGCGTGTCGAGAATGCAGATCGTCGTCGACCACCCACACGCGGCGGCCGCGCAACAACGGGTCGAAATCGGATACGGCATCGCTGTCGTGGGCTTGGTCCGAAGCGGCGGCCGCAGCCGGTTCGGCTTGGGTGGCCGCATACGGCACTTCCACCGAGAACACGCTGCCGCGGCCGGGCCACGAACGCACCGCGATGCGGTGGTCGAGCAGTTGGGCGACGCGACGTACGATCGCCAGACCGAGCCCGGCGCCGCGCGCCGGCGCTTCGATGCCGAGGTCGAGGCGCTGGAATTCCTCGAAGATCAGTTCGAGTTTGTTGGCCGGAATGCCGGGGCCGGTATCCCAGACCTCGATGCGCAGGCTATCGTCCAGGCGCCGCGCGCCGAGCACGATGCGGCCATCGCGCGGAGTGAACTGCAAGGCGTTGGAGAGGAAGTTCTGCACGATCCGGCGCAACAGCACTTCGTCGCTGTCGACCACGGCGCTGGAGGCGATGCAGTGCAGGCGCAAGCCGCGCGACTCGGCCAGGATGCGGAACTGACTGTCGATGGTGGCGAACACGCGCGCCAAGGGCAGGGCGCCACGGCGCACTTCGAGCGCGCCCGATTCCAGGCGCGAGATGTCGAGCAGGCTCGACAAGATGTCGTCCTGCGCCGCCAGCGCGGCCTCGATGTGGTCGGTGAGTTCGATGCCCTCGGCATCGACGCGCCGGCGCAGCGACGACAGATACATGCGCGCCGCGTTCAAGGGCTGCAACAAGTCGTGCACGGCCGCGGCGACGAAGCGGGTCTTGGAGCGGTTGGCGCGTTCGGCCTCGCCCTTGGCGGTCTGCAGGTCGCTGGTGCGTTGTTCGATGCCGCGTTCGAGGCTGTCGGCGAGCGTGCGCAGATCGCGCGCGGCCTGTTTGTAGGCGGTGATGTCGGCGTAGCTGGTGACGAAGCCGCCGTCCGGCATCGGGTTGCCGCGGATCTCGATGACGGTGCCGTCGGGGCGCTCGCGTTCGTGCAGGTACGGCTGGCCGCGTTGCAGGTGATCGAGGCGGCGGCGGATCGCCTCTTCGGGATCGCTGCCGAGCAGGCCGCGGCGGGCGTTGTAGCGGATCAGGTCCTCGATCGGCCGCCCGACCTGCAGCAGCTCGGGCGGGTAGCGGAACAGCTCGGCGTAACGCTGGTTCCAGGCGACCAGGCGCAGTTGCGAATCGACCACGCTGACGCCCTGCGGCAAATGCTCCAGGCTGTGGCCTTCGCCGAGGCTGGCCTGGCGCGCGGCCTGGACCACGCCGTCCTGCGCCGTGCGCAAGGCCTCGGCGTGGTGCTCGACCATCTTTTCCAGTTCCTGCCGGCTGCGCAGGCGTAGCGTCGCGATGCGGTGACGCTGCAGGATCAGCAGGGCCAGCGAGACCAGCAGCAACCAGCCGCCGGCGGCGACCGCGCGCGCGATCCAGGCGGTGCGCAGGCTCGGCGTGGTGTCGCGCAGCAGGTGCAGGGTCCAGTTTTCGCGCGGCAGGTGCAGCGATTGCCACAGCATCGGCTCGCGCATCGCCGGGTCGCGCAGGCGCACCACGCGCGCGCCGCCGCCGATGTCGCGTTCGAGCCGGATCGAGGCCAGGCGCAAGGGCTGTCCTTGGTATTGGCGGGTCAGTTGCAGTTCGCGGCGTTGCGCCGGTGTCGGCGGCTCCAGCATGCGGTAGCGCCACTGCGGCGTCGCGCTCAGGAACACCACGGCGTTAGCGTCGCTGAGCAAGACCAGGTCGCCGCGCTCGCTCCAGTCCGAACGGATGTCTTCGAGTTCGACCTTGACCGCGACCGCGCCGACCGCGCCGCCGCGCTCGTCGTGGATGGCGCGGGCGATGAAATGGCCGGGCACGTGGGTGGTCACGCCGATCGCATAGAACTCGCCGGTGCCTTCGGTCATCGCCTGCTGGAAATAAGGGCGGAAGGCATAGGAATGGCCGACGTTGCTGTTCGACCCCGCCCAGTTGCTCGCGGCGATGCCGATGCCGTTGCCGTCGATCAGGGTCAGGGTGCTGGTGCGGTTGGCGAAATTGAGCTGGACCAGACGTTCGTTGGCGCGCTGGCGTTGCAGCTTGTCGTCCGGGTTGGCGAGGGTGGCGCGCAGTTGCGGATCGAGCGACAGCACCGCCGGCATGATCCGGTAGCGGTCGATGTGCTGTTCGATGACCTGGGCGCGTTGATCGAGCAGGACCCGCGCCTCGGCGGCCTGGCGTTGCAGCGCCCGGGTATAGGCCACGCGCCCGGCGATCAGCATCGCCAGCAACAGCACGGCCAGGATCGCGGCGATCCAGAGCGCGGTCTTGAGCTGGCGAGGGCGGGGAATCACGGGGGCGGGGCTCGTTGAGGCCTCGGTGCAAGACTAACCGGTTTGGGCCGAGGGCCGCAGTGGCGCCGGGTGTCGAGGGTTCGCGGTCGCGACTGGTGACCGCAGCAAATCCAGTAGGACGTCGCTCCTACCCAAAGCGGCGCGCTCTTAAGGGGTAGGAGCGGCGCGAGCCGCGACCGCGTCAAAGCAACTACTGCGCGACGATGGTCACACGAGACTCAAAAATGCACCTGCGCCCGCAGCTCCAGCACGTCTGGGTCGGCCGACAACACACCCTTGTCGGCCGACATGCGCACGTAATTGGCCTGGAACTTGAAGTGCGTGGTCAGGTACCAGTTCACGCCGAGGGTCAGGTCGCGCTGGCGCCCGCCGGCGATGCCGCCGTCGTCGAGGTCGAGTTCGCCGTAACGCGCGAGCAGTTCCACCGCGCCATAGCCGTGCGCCGGTTTGATGTTGGCGACGTTGTTGTTGCTGTAGGGGCGGGATTCGCCGGTCAGCACCCAACTGCCGGTCACGTAATAACCGTGGGCGGTGAAATCGCGCGCGCCGTTTTCGCGTTCGGCGCTGGCGCGCAGGTACTCGGCCTGCACCGACCAGGGGCCGTCGATCCACAGCGCTTCCAGGCCGTTGCGCACGATGCGGTCGGTGTTGCGCAGGCTGCCCGAGTCGACCAGGCGCACCGGCGTCAGTCCATTCTCCGGGCGCGCACGGAACCGCGCCGACGGGCCGAAGTAGGCGCCGCGTCCGTCGCGGAAGCCGTGCGGGTTCTCGACCGAGCCGGTCAGGCCCAGATGCACGACGCGGTTCTTGTCCTTGACCGGCGTCCACACCGCGCGCGCCGCGGCGGTGGTGCCGGGGTTGTCGCCCTGCAGGTCGTGACCGAAGAAGTAGGCCGTGCTCACGGCATAGCGCGGCCGTTCCAGCGACCACTCCACGCCGGTGCGGCGGCCCTGGAACATCGCCTGCGAGGCCGCCGACAGTTCCATCATGCTGCCCGTGCGCGAGGCCGCGACGCTTTCCATGCTGACCGGGGTCTTGAAATAGCCGACCCGTAGCTTGCCGTAGTCGGCGCCGAACAGCGCCTTGGTTTCCAGGCGCAGGGCGACGTCGAGCCAGAGCTTGGACTCGAAATCCATGACCGCGGTGAAATCGTAGACATCTTTTTTCTTCAGGCCGATGCCGAATTCGCGGCGACGGTAGTGGCCGTCGTCGCCGAGCGCGGTCGCCGCGGTGCCGTAGCCGCGGTCGCCGGAAAAGTCGACCACGTCGTAGGCGAAATTGCCGGTGGCCGACAACTCGGTGCCGTTGCCGAAGCTGTACTTGGTAGGCCAATCGTCGAAGCCGGCGGCCTGGGCGATGCACGAGGCGGACGACAACAACACGGCGGACAAGGCGAGGGCGAGACGATCGGGACGCGGCATCGGGCGGGCTCCAGGGTCGTGCAGCAGCCGTCCTGGCAGCAGCGTGCCGTGCCGGACGCGATGCGTCCGGCTGCGGCGATGGCTAAGGGAGGGGGTGTCGCTAAGCGGGCGTTACGGAGGGCTCAGGCGATCTTGTCGGCCAGCGGCGCGTGCGTGTCCGAGGGCAGGGCGGCGTCGAGTTCGACCGCGCTCGGCGGGTTGAGCAGCTCATGGTTGAGTTTGTCGCGATCGAGCTCGTTCTCCCAGCGCGCCACCACGATGGTGGCGACGCCGTTGCCGATGAAGTTGGTCAAAGCGCGCGCCTCGCTCATGAAGCGGTCGATGCCGAGGATCAGCGCCAGACCCGCGACCGGCACCGCCGGCACCACGGTCAGGGTCGCGGCGAGGGTGATGAAGCCGGCGCCGGTGACGCCGGAGGCGCCCTTCGAGGTCAGCATCGCCACCGCGAGCAGGGTCAGTTCCTGGGTCAGGGTCAGGTCGACGTTCAGCGCCTGGGCGATGAAGATCGTCGCCATCGTCAGGTAGATGTTGGTGCCGTCGAGGTTGAAGGAATATCCGCTCGGCACCACCAGGCCGACCACCGGCTTGGAACAACCCAGGCGTTCGAGCTTGCGCATCAGCGGTACCAGTGCCGACTCCGACGACGAGGTGCCGAGCACCAGCAGCAGTTCGTCGCGGATGTAGCGGATGAAGCGCAGGATGCTGAAGCCGGTGAAGTAGGCGATGGTGCCGAGCACGACCAGGATGAACACCGCGCAGGTCAGGTAGAAGCTGCCCATCAGGCGCGCCAGCGGGCCCAGCGAGTCGACGCCGTACTTGCCGATGGTGAAGGCCATCGCCGCGCCGGCGCCGATCGGGGCCAGCTTCATGATCATGCTCATCATGCCGAAGAACACCTTCGACACCGACTCGAACAGATCGACGATTTTCTCGCCGGTCTTGCCGATGTGCAGCAGGGCGAAGCCGAACAGCACCGCGAGCAGCAGCACCTGCAACAGGTCGCCGTTGCCGGTAAAGGCATCGGTGAAGGTCTTGGGAATGATGTGCAGGAGGAACTCGACCGTGCTCTGGTCCTTGGCCGCGGCGGCGTATTTCTCGACCGCGCTCGCATCCAGGGTGGCCGGATCGGCGTTGAAGCCCGCGCCGGGCTTGAGCGTGTTGACCACGATCAGGCCGATCACCAAAGCGATCGTCGAGACGACCTCGAAATAGAGGATGGCCTTCACGCCGACGCGGCCGACCTTCTTGACGTCGGAGACGCCGGCGATGCCGAGCACCACGGTCAGGAAGATGATCGGCGCGATCAGCATCTTGATCAGCGAGATGAAGCCATCGCCGAGCGGTTTGAGCTTGACCGCGAAGTCCGGGAAGAAGTGGCCGACCACGCCGCCCAGGAGAATGGCGCCGAGCACCCAGAGGTAGAAACGCGAGCCGGACTTTTTCATGGCGGGTACTCAGGCGAGGAACGAGTGGAGAGGAACGAGCAGTGAGTGGAGCGTTGGCGCTCAGTCGCGGTCGATGTGCGAATGCTTGCGGGTGTCGGGCATCAGGGTGTAGACCAGCAGCGAGCAGGCGATGCAGGCGCTGACGTACCAGAAGAAGCCGGTCTCCATGCCGATCTTCTTGAACCACAGTGCCACCGGTTCGGCGGTGCCGCCGAACAGGGCGACGGTGAGCGCGTAGGGCAGGCCGACGCCGAGCGCGCGGATCTCGACCGGGAACAGTTCGGCCTTCACCACCGCGTTGATCGCGGTGTAGCCGCTGACCGCGCTGAGCAGGATCATGATCAGCCAGAACGCCTGCATCGGCGTCTGCGCGTCCTGGATCAGGTGCATCACCGGCACCGTCAGCACCGTGCCGAGCACGCCGAAGGCGATCAGCAGCGGGCGCCGGCCGATGCGGTCGGACAGGGCGCCGACCAGCGGCTGCATCAGCATGTAGACGAACAGGGTCGCGGCGTTGATCAGCGACGCGGTCTCCTTGTCGAAACCGGTGCTGATGGTGAGGAACTTCAGCATGTAGTTGGTGTAGGTGTAGAACGCCAAGGTGCCGCCCATGGTCAGGCCGATCACCGTCAACACCGCGCGCGGGTGCTGCATCAGGGTGCGCAGCGAACCTTCCTTGCGCTGCGGCGTGTCGCTGGCCTTGAGCTTGGTGAAGGATTCGGTCTCCTGCATGTTGCGGCGCAGGTACAGGGCGATCACCGCGGCCAGCGCGCCGATCGCGAACGGTATGCGCCAGCCCCAGGACTTCAGCTGCTCGTCGTCGAGCACGAATTGCTGCAACACGATCAGCACCATCAGGGCGAGCAACTGGCCCATGATCAGGGTGACGTAGAGGAAGCTCGACCAGAAGCCGCGGTTCTCGCGCGAGGACATCTCGCTGAGGTAGGTCGCCGAGCTGCCGTATTCGCCGCCGACGCTGAGGCCCTGCAGCAGGCGCGCGAACACCAACAGGATCGGCGCGAAGATGCCGAGGGTCTCGTAGCCCGGGGTGAAGGTGATGATCAGCGAGCCGGTGCACATCATCAGCACCGACAGCATCAGCGCCGCTTTGCGGCCGCGGCGGTCGGCGTAACGGCCGAACACCCAACCGCCGAGCGGGCGCATCAGGAAGCCCACGGCGAAGATCGCCGCGGCATTGAGCGCTTGCGAGATAGGGTCGCCCTTGGGGAAGAACACGTGGGCGAAGTACAGCGAGAACGCGCTGTAGACGTACCAGTCGTAGTACTCGACCAGGTTGCCGATCGACCCGGAGAAGATCGACTTCAGGCGCTGGCTGGGGCTCATGGCCGGGGCGCTGGCAAGGAAGGTGTCGGCGGTGGTGGCGCTCACGGCGGCTCCTGGTTGGGTAGGGACGGCGCCGGATCGTTCGATGCGGAGGCATCGCGGAACGGCCATGGCACGACGGCGGCACGTCCCTGCGCCCGCTGCCGATGGTGGGCGCGCGGCCGGCCGCGACCAATAGCACCTTAGGGTTAGGGCCGGCCGAGGCCGCGCCGAAGGCCGGAAATGCAGGCGCTCCGCCGCATTCGGCGTGTGCGGATCGACGGCGGCGAGGGGCTTCGGCGCCGTGACGGCGGTCGATGAATCCGCGGACCGCGCCATCGGCAATCGGCGTCGCGGCGCGGCCGCACTCGCGCCTCGCAGCGGCGTCGCGGGCGCAGCCTCGCCATCTGCGCGTCATCTGCGACCGCCATCCTTGCCGGCTGTGATCGATGCCCCTTTGGAGATGTGCGAATGAAACGAGCCCACGCAACGCCGACCCTGGCGCTGGCGATCTGGTCGGCGCTGGCGATGCTTCCGGCACAGGCCGCCGAGCTCGAGACCGGTGCCCTCGACTCTGCGGCCGATGCCGCCGCCGGCAGCGACGCGACCACGCTCGATGCGGTGTCGGTGATCGGCATGGGCGAGACCCGCCAGGTCCAGCGCATCAAGCGCGCCGACCTGGAGCTGCCGGCCCCGGGCACCAGCGCACAGAAGATCCTCAACAAGCTGCCCGGCATCTCGGTGCAGTCCAACGACGTCTACGGCGCCAACGAGGAATCCCAGACCATCAGCCTGCGCGGCTTCAACCAGCGCCTGTTGGGCTACACGCTCGACGGCATCCCGCTCGGCGACAACAGCTACGGTAACTACAACGGCCTGGGCATCAGCCGCGCCCTGATCGGCGAAAACCTCGCCGGCGCCGAACTCGCCGCCGGCGTGGGTTCGCTCGGCACCGCCTCGACCAGCAACCTCGGCGGCACCCTGCAGTATTTCTCGTCCGACCCGGAGGCCGAATTCGGCCTGCGCCTGGCCCAGACCTTCGGCAGCGACAAGACCCGCCGCACCTATGCGCGCCTGGACACCGGCGATCACGGCGGCTTCTCGATGTATCTGTCCGGCTCGATCCTCAGCGCCGACATGTGGTCGGCGCCGGGCGACAACCAAGACCAGAACCAGGTCAACCTCAAGGCCGTCTACAACTTCGGCGACGGCCACCGCATCAGCGCTTACCTCGCCAGCGCCGAGACCAGCCAGGCCAACTTCGCCTATCTGTCCAAGGGCCTGCTCGCGCGTGGCGCCGGTTGGGACTGGAACCTGTACAAGCCCGATTGGCAACGCGCCCTCGCCGCGGCCTATTGCGCGCCGCGCCCGTGGCCGGCGCGCCAGCATCTGGCCGGCGACAAGCGCTGCGCCTTCAGCGGCCCGGCCAACAGCATCGACGACGCCTACTACGCCAGCCGTGCCTTGCGCACCGACCACCTTGCCGCGATCGCCGGCGAGTTCAACCTCGGCGAAGGCGTGCAGCTGAAGTCGCAGGCCTACTACCACGACAACCGCGGCCAGGGGCACTGGTGGTCGCCGGGCAATTACTCCTACCCGAACACCTCCAAGGCGATCCCGATCTCGATCCGCAGCACCAACTACGGCATCAACCGCTACGGCGCGATGGCCTCGTTGAACTGGGAGATCGGCAACCACCGCATCGAAGGCGGCTTCTGGTACGAGAGCAACCACCACGACGTGCAGCGCAACTTCTATTTCATCGAAGGCCCGGTCAACGACGACCGCTACCTGCGCGACCCGGATCGCCGCCTGTTCTTCCAGAAATACCGCATCAATACGCGCCAAGCCTATCTGCAGGACACCATCAGCCTGCTCGACGGGCGCATGACCCTCGACATCGGCGCCAAGAGCACACAGGTCGACATGCGCGCCCGCCAGGTGGCGCCGTCGACCATGGAAGTGCCGAACGCCACCGGCCGCCTCAAGACCGACAAGAGCTTCCTGCCGCAGTTCGGCATCGGCTACAAGCTCGGCGAAGGCCAGGAGCTGTTTGCGGCCTATACGCGCAACGTCGCGGCCTTCGTCGGCGGCGGCGCCGGCGGCCCGCTGGCGATCAACCAGGCCGCGTTCGATGCGCAGAAGGACAGCCTCGACCCCGAGGAGTCGCGCACCATCGAAGCCGGCTACCGCCGCGTCGGCGAGACCTACCAGGCCTCGTTGAGCCTGTACGCGGTGCGTTTCGACAACCGCCTGCTGTCGCTGAACCCCTGCTCGAGCATCGAAGCCGGCACCCGGCCGGAGTGCATCACCAAGTTCTTCAACGTCGGTTCGGTCGACAGCGTCGGCAGCGAGCTGGTCTTCATCTGGAAGCCGACCGAACAGTTCCAGTGGTACAACGCCTTGTCGTGGAACAAGTCGACCTACCAGGATAACTATATCGACAGCGGCCGCGAGATCCAGACCCGCGACAAGCGCGTGGTCGACGTGCCCGACAAAATGCTGTCGAGCGAACTCAGCTACCGCAGCGGCCCCTGGCTGCTGAGCCTGAGCGGCAAGTACACCGGCAAGCGCTACTACACCTACACCAACGACAACGGCTTCGGCGGCTCGACCACCTTCGACGCCTCGGCCCGCTACACCTTCGGCGCGATGGGGCCGTTCCGGCAGTGGTCGGTGGCGCTCAATGGCAGCAACCTCACCGACAAGCGCACCGCCAGCAATCTGACCGCGTTCAGCGCTTCCGACCCGCAAGGTAAGACTTTCGCCTTCCATGCCAACGCGCCGCGGCAGGTGTTTCTGACGATCGACGCCCGATTCTGATCGGCTTGGCTTTGTTTTTGCTTTTGCTCGGCCTGTGCTTGGGCTCTAGCTCTAGTTGTGTAGCTTTGGCTGTGCGTAGCCTAGGACTAGCGAAGGCCGTCGAAGACCCGGAGGGCGGCGCGCAGGGATGCGCGCTGTTTTTTATCGGGACAGGGATGTCCCGTATGAAAAATCCCTGCGGATGCACCGCTCGTGCGGGCTTGTGATTCAAAGAAAAGCATTTTTCTTTGGTTACCTTTGACCGAAGGGAATCCAGTCGGACTTTTGTTGCTTATGACAAAAGAAAGTAACTCGCCCGCTTGCGGGCGAAAGCTCTGCACTTGCTCGAAGAAGGGAGCATCGCGAATCCTTCTCCTGTAGGAGCGGCGTGAGCCGCGACCGTAACCTCTCAATATCGCGCCGATGCCAGCCGCAGCCTGTCAGGGTAGGAGCGGCGCGAGCCGCGACCGCGCTGCGACGGTCTTGCGGCGTTTCGCTCCCGCGAGATCAAGATCAAAATCCAGATCAAACGCCTAAAGCTTCCGCCACTAAAGCGGCGGGTAACTTTCTTTTGTCATAAGCGACAAAAGAAAGTAACCAAAGAAAAACGCTTTCTCTTTGAATCACAGGCCCGCGCGAGCGATGCCGACGCAGGGATTTTTCATACGGGACATCCATGTCCCGATGAAAAACGGCCTGCATCCATGCAGGCCGCCCTCCGGGTCTTCCATTGCCTTCGCAAGTCTTAGGCTGCGCACAGCCAAAGCCAAAGCCAAAGCCAAAGCCAAAGCCACAGCCACAGCCAAAGCCAAAGCCAAAGCCACAGCCACAGCCACAGCCACAGCCACAGCCAAAGCCAAAGCCAAAGCCAAAGCAATGGCTGACCGCAGCAAGGGCAGGGCAGCGACTCCTGGAGCAAGCCTCCGACTAGGCCGCCAGGTCCCCATTCACACCCCGCCAACACCCCTCTAGACCATGGTCGTAACGCCGCCCGCCCGTCGCTTGGTCTAGCCTGCGAGCGGTAGCCCCCAAGGTCGCACGAGGCAGCCGCATGCGTGACGAGGTCGAGTCCTATCAAGCGTTCCATCGCCGCTCGATCGAGCAGCCCGAGGCGTTCTGGGCCGAGCAGGCGCAGGCGATCCATTGGCACAAGCCGCCGCAACAGGTCCTCGACTATTCGCGGCCGCCGTTCCGGCGCTGGTTCGCCGGCGGCGAAACCAATCTTTGCTACAACGCGGTCGACCGCCACCTGCAGGCGCGCGGCGAGCAGGCCGCGCTGATCGCGATCTCCAGCGAAACCGGATTGACGCGCGAGGTCAGCTACGCCGAATTGCATCGCGAAGTGAATACCTTCGCGGCGATCCTGAAGTCGCTCGATGTGGGGCGCGGCGACCGCGTGGTGATCTACATGCCGAACATGGCCGAGGCGGTGTTCGCCATGCTCGCTTGCGCGCGCATCGGCGCGGTGCATTCGGTGGTGTTCGGCGGCTTCGCCGCGCACAACCTGGCCCTGCGCATCGACGACGCCACGCCCAAGCTGTTGATCTGTGCCGACGCCGGCATGCGCGGCGGTAAGGTTATTCCTTACAAACCGCTGGTCGACGCCGCCTGCGCCGAAGCGCAGTCGCCGCCGCCGCAGGTGCTGGTCGTCAGCCGCGGCCTCGATCCGGCGCTGACGCTGGTTGCCGGGCGCGATGTCGACTATGCCGCCTTGCGCGCCCGCCACGACGGCTCCCAGGTCGAGGTCGAATGGCTCGAATCCAACGAGCCCAGCTATCTGCTCTATACCTCCGGCACCACCGGCAAGCCCAAGGGCGTGCAGCGCGACGTCGGCGGCTACGCGGTCGCGTTGGCCTTATCGATGTCGTCGATCTACGACATCCGCGCCGGGCAGGTGATGTTCTCCACCTCCGACGTCGGTTGGGCGGTCGGCCATTCCTACAACGTCTACGGTCCGCTGATCGCCGGCGCGACTTCGGTCCTGTACGAAGGCCTGCCGACGAATCCGGACCCGGGCATCTGGTGGCGCATCTGCGAGCAGTACGGCGTGCGCACCATGTTCTCTTCGCCGACCGGCATCCGCGTGCTGAAGAAGCAGGACGCGTCGTGGCTGAAGAAACATGACCTGTCGAAACTGCAATGGCTGTTCCTCGCCGGCGAACCGCTCGACGAGCCGACCGCGCATTGGATCACCGACGGCATCGGCAAGACCATCATCGACAACTACTGGCAGACCGAAACCGGGTGGCCGGTGCTGTCCTTGATGCCCGGCCTGGACCTTCAACCGGTCAAGTTCGGTTCGCCCGGGCTGCCGACGCCGGGCTATCACCTGCGGGTGATCGACGAGGCCACCGGCGCCGACGTAGGCCCGCGCGAGAAGGGCGTGCTGGTGATCGTGCCGCCGCTGCCGCCGGGTTGCATGACCACGGTCTGGAACGACGACGCGCGCTTCCTGTCGAGTTACTTCAGCCACTTCAAGGAGCTGTTGTACAGCTCGCTGGACTGGGCGATTCGCGACGAGGACGGCTACACCTTCATCCTCGGCCGCACCGACGATGTGATCAACGTCGCCGGCCATCGCCTCGGCACGCGCGAGATCGAGGAGTCCGTCGCCAGCCATGCCAGCGTCGCCGAGGCCGCGGTGATCGGCGTGCACGACGAGCTCAAGGGGCAGGTGCCGGTGGTGTTCGCGACCCTCAAGCAGTCCGCCGACCAGGACCCGGCCGGGGCGGCGGCCGGCATGCAGCGCTGCGTGGTGGAGCAGCTCGGTGCGGTCGCGCGGCCGGCGCGGGTGTACGTGGTCAATGCCTTGCCCAAGACGCGTTCGGGCAAGTTGCTGCGGCGCTCGATCCAGGCCTTGGCCGAAAGCCGCGACCCCGGCGACCTGTCGACCCTCGACGACCCGGCCGCGCTCGACGAGGTCCGCCGCGCCCTGGCGCGCGGGGCCGATGCCGGTGGTTGAGGGCGGGCTATTGAGGGCAGACTGTTGAGAGCCGGGGAGGATGGCGATAGGCTTCTTGACAGAACTTTTTCCGCAGTCGCGTTAGCATCGGCCCCAGTGTGCGGGTACGTCCGCTCTCATCGCCAAAAGCGAGGCAGAACGCGTAATGGATGCACTACAGGACAGCGCGCCAGGTTGGGATGCGATCGACCGGGCCTTGACCCGGTTGTATCTGCGTCAGGAGCCCAAGCACTACGGTCCCTCGGTCGACGACGGCAGCGAACCCTTGGCGGGCATCCGCGCCTACAAACGCATCACCCCGGTGCCGCACTGGCACTTCATCACCTACGGTTTCAGCGAGTTGTATCGCAAGGCCTCCGACGATCCGCAGGTCAGCGGTTTCGGTTTCGAGCTGACCTTCCGCCTGGCCAACCCGGGCGACGCCGAAACGCCGCCGGCCTGGGTGCCGGATTTCCTGCAGAACCTCGCCCGCTACGTCTTCGAGAGCGGCAACGCGTTCCACGCCGGGCACTACCTCAACGCCAACGGCCCGATCGCCGCCGACACCACCACCCGCATCCAGGCGGTGGCGTTCGCGCCCGATCCCGAGTTGCCGGCGATCGACACCGAGAACGGCCGGGTCGAGTTCCTGCAGGTCGTCGGCATCACCAACGAAGAAGAGTTCGCGCTCAAGCGTTGGTCGACCCTGCGGGTGCTGGAGGTCTTTCTCGATTACCTGCCGCTGTGGGTGACCGAGCTCGATCGCGAATCCCTGCTCGACGACGTGCAGATCGCCGAGCGCCTGCATGAAGGCTCCCTCCACGAAGGCTCCAGTTCGGCGATGGTCTATACCGAGCAACTGGAGTGGCGCCAGCAAAAGCGCCTGCTGCGCCGGCCGATCACCGAAATCTCCCTGGACTCGCGCCAGGTCGGCGAGTTGCTCGCCTTGTTGCCGCTGCGCCTGCCGTTCGGAAAGCCCTTCAGCCTGATCGGTCCCACCGCGCGGATCGTGTTCGAACCGGCGCCGCGCAATAGCGCGCAAGTCGCCGACGAGGCCCTGCATCTGCGCCTGAACGAGGCGACTTTGCGCAATCTGGTGGCCTGCCTGCGCACTCAGGAAGGGCGCTACCAGGTCGAAGGGCTCGACTCGGTCGAAGTGGTGGTGCGCAAGAGCGAAGGCCACGGCCACCACGACCGGCCGGAGCCGAAGCTCGGCTGAAGCCCCTGAGCGCCGGTCTGGGACCGCTGTCGCGGGCCGCGGCCCGGGCGACTGTACGGGGCCGTCATCGGCGGGTCGGCGAGGCGGGTTAAAATGCCGGATCGCCCCGCCCGGGCCATCCGGAGTTCCAAGATGACGCTACTGTCCGCTGGCGCGAAGTTCCGCGCCGCGCTCGCCGAAGAATCGCCGTTGCAGGTCATCGGTGCGATCAACGCCAATCATGCGCTGCTGGCCAAGCGCGCCGGTTATCGCGCGATCTACCTGTCCGGCGGCGGCGTCGCCGCGGGTTCGCTGGGCCTGCCGGACTTGGGCATCAACACGCTCGAAGACGTGCTGATCGATGTGCGCCGCATCACCGATGTCTGTGACTTGCCCTTGCTGGTCGACATCGACACCGGCTTCGGCCCGAGCGCGTTCAACATCGAGCGCACGGTCAAGTCGCTGATCAAGGCCGGCGCGGCCGGCTGCCATATCGAGGACCAGGTCGGCGCCAAGCGCTGCGGCCATCGCCCGGGCAAGGAAATCGTCTCGGCCGACGAAATGGTCGACCGGGTCAAGGCCGCGGCCGACGCCAAGACCGATCCCGAGTTCTTCCTGATCGCGCGCACCGACGCGATCGCGGTCGACGGCGTCGATGCCGCGATCGAACGCGCGATCGCCTGCGTCGAGGCCGGCGCCGACGGCATCTTCGCCGAGGCCGCCTACGATCTGCCGACTTACCGCCGCTTCGTCGATGCGGTGAAGGTGCCGGTGCTGGCCAACATCACCGAGTTCGGCCAGACGCCGCTGTTCACTCGCGACGAACTGGCCTCGGCCGGCGTCGCCATCCAGCTGTATCCGCTGTCGGCGTTCCGGGCCATGAACAAGGCCGCCGAGAATGTCTACCAGGCGATCCGCCGCGACGGCCACCAGAAGAACGTGGTCGACACGATGCAGACCCGCGAAGAGCTGTACGACCGCATCGGCTACCACGCCTTCGAAGGCAAGCTCGACGCGCTGTTCGCAAAGAAGAACGGTTGAGGCTTTCCACAGAGAACAAGCGCCTGATTTTCCTTCTCCCGCAAGCGGGGGGAGTGCCTGATTTTCCTTCTCCCGCAAGCGGGAGGAGTGCCTGATTTTCCTTCTCCCGTAAGCGGGGGGGAGTACTTGATTTTCCTTCTCCCGCAAGCGGGAGGAGTGCTTGATTTTCCTTCTCCCGCAAGCGGGAGAAGGGGGGGGCGACAGGCCGGATGAGGGCCAGCGAAACTTCCAGCCACGATGCAGCCGGACGTCGCGCGCCCTCACCCTTGCCCTCTCCGGTAAACGGGAGAGGGGATAGGGACGAGTAGACAATCTATCTAGAGGAAGGACCATGAGCGATACGCAACAGACCCTGCCCAAGCCCAAGAAATCCGTCGCCCTCAGCGGCACCGCCGCGGGCAATACCGAGCTGTGCACCGTCGGCCGCAGCGGCAACGACCTGCACTATCGCGGCTACGACATCCACGACCTGGCGACCAAGTCGACCTTCGAGGAAGTCTCGCACCTGCTGGTGCACGGCGCGCTGCCGACGGCCTCGCAGCTCAAGGCCTACAAGCTCAAGCTCAAGCGCCTGCGCGGGCTGCCGGCGATCGTCACCGACGCGCTGGAACTGGTGCCGGCCAATGCGCACCCGATGGACGTGCTGCGCACCGGTTGTTCGGTGCTCGGCACCGTACTGCCCGAGCGCGAAGGCCACGTCGCCTCCGAGGCGCGCGATATCGCCGACCGCCTGATCGCCAGCTTCGGCTCGATGCTGCTGTACTGGTGGCACTTCACCCGCAACGGCCGCCGCATCGACTGCGAGACCGACGACGACAGCGTCGCCGCGCACTTCCTGCACCTGCTGCACGGCGAGCCGCCGAGCGCGCTGCATGCCGATGCGCTGGACAAGTCGCTGATCCTGTACGCCGAGCACGAGTTCAACGCCTCGACCTTCACCGCGCGCGTCATCGCCGGCACCGGTTCGGACCTGCATTCGTGCATCACCGGTGCGATCGGCGCGCTGCGCGGGCCGAAGCATGGCGGCGCCAACGAAGTCGCGATGGACATCATCTCGCGCTACGGCGACGCCGATGCGGCCGAGGCCGACATCCGCGCCCGCGTCGAGCGCAAGGAAATCGTGATCGGCTTCGGCCATCCGGTCTATACGGTCGGCGATCCGCGCAATCCGATCATCAAGGAGCTCTCGCGCAGCCTGTGCAAGGACGGCGGCAACCAGACCCTGTTCGACGTCAGCGAGCGCATCGAGAACCTGATGTGGGACCTGAAGAAGATGTTCCCGAACCTGGATTGGTACTCGGCCTCGGCCTATCACATGATGGGCATCCCGACGCCGATGTTCACCCCGTTGTTCGTGATCGCGCGCACCACCGGTTGGAGCGCGCATGTGATCGAGCAGCGCGAGGACGGCAAGATCATCCGTCCCAGCGCGAACTACACCGGCCCGGAAGACCGCGCCTACGTGCCGATCGAGCAGCGCTGAGCGCGCGCCGCCGGCTTCGCGCCGGCGGCATAAACGCAGGACGGCCACGCAAAAGGCCAGGCTTCGTGCCTGGCCTTTTGCGTTTGCGCTCGCGGCGCCCAGCGTAGCGATTGCCGCATACGACTAACGTCGAATACGACACAGAAACGTCATGGTGCGACATGGCATAGTCCCGGACCAGCCGGGAGGACAACGGCGCGGCCGCGCGCCCAAGCGCACGGCTTGGGGAGCAGACGCCGCGCCTCCGGCCTCGGACATCCGTCGTGCGACGGGATTCAACACGGGGAACACCATGCGCGACAGCGATATGCCGGTTAAGACCAACGACGGTCGAGACGAAATCCAGAACCGCTCGCGCAAATTGCCGCCGGTCTTGCGTTCGATCCTGCTGATCGTCGACGGCGATCGCAGCGTGCGCCACCTGCGCGATCTGATCGGCAGCCTGCACGGCCCGACCGATGCGTTGGAGCAATTGGAAACGATGGGCTTGATCGCTTCGTCGGCGGCCGTGGCCGCGACGATGACCGCGCATGCGCCGACGCCCGGCATCGCCTTCGCCGCCGTCGTGCCGCCGCCGGTGTCGGCCGCCGATGCCGCGCAGCGTTACCAGACCTTGTACAACCTGATGACCGAGACCGTACGCGAGCACCTGGGGCTGCGCGGTTATTTCCTGCAGCTCAAGATCGAGCGCTGCGGCAACAGCGAAGAGCTCGCCGAATTGCTGCCCGACCTCAGCGCCGCCTTGGCCAAGGTGCGCAAGGACAACATCGCCGCCGAGATCGAAGACCGCTTCGCGGCCGGGGCTTGACCAGCCTGGGTCGGATGCAAAGGGTAGGAGCGACGCGAGTCGCGACCGTGATCCGTCACCGACGTCGCAGCTTACTTTGCCGACAACCCGCCTGTGCGCTGAGGTAGATCATGCGGCTGCGCAGGCGCGTGCATGCCGCCGCTTCGCCGATCGCGGCTCGTGACCGAAGGAAATCCAGCAGGACGCCGCTCCCGCCCCAGCGGCGATGCGGCTTTTGTAGGAGCGGTGTAAGCCGCGACTGGGATCTCGCAATACCCATCGGCGTGCGTCGGCACCGCTTCGTTCGTCGCGGCTTGCGCCGCTCCTACAAAAGTCGCTACGGCCGCTGCCGTTGCGTTTGCACGAGAGCGACGCATCCATCGATGCGCCGCTCTGCAATGCATGCATCGAGCCCTTAGAGCAGTCCTTCGGCCTTCAAGGCGGCCTGCACGCCGGCGTCGGCTTCCATGCGGCGCTTGAACGCGGCCAAGTGCTCGTAGCCGGACAGGTCGACCTTGACCGAGTCGGCCCAGCGCAGGGTGATGTAGAGATAGGGATCGGCGTAGCTGCGGAAGCCGGCGATCCATTCGCGATCGGCCAGGCGCTGGTCGGCGCTCGCAAACAAGCCGCGCAGACGCTCGCGTGCGTGCTGGCGCATCGTATCGGCCTGGGCCGGATCGGGATGGAACTTGCCCGGCGCGAAGATCGGCAGGAACGCCGGGTGCACGTCGGAGTTGACGAAGGCCAGCCAACGCGCGGCTTCGGCGTGCTGCTGCGCGCTGCCGTCGCCGGTCAACTGCGCCTGCGGAAAGGTGTCGGCGATGTAGCCCATGATCGCAGCGTTCTGGGTCAACACGAAATCGCCGTCGACCACCGCCGGCACGGCACCGGCCGGATTGATGGCGAGGAAGGCGGGCGCCTTGATCGAGTCCTTGTCCATCACTTCGACTTCGAACGCACCGCCGGTCCATTGCAGGGCGATATGGTCGGCCGTCGAACACGCACCGGGCTTGCTGTAGAGCTTCATGCTTAACGCCTCCATGGAAAGAAAAAAAACAGGTCGGCGACTATCACCGACCTGCTTCGTATCCTCAAGGAGGAGACTGCAACGGAGCGTTACGGCACCGGCGCTATGCGGATGCCATGAACGCGGCATCAGCCTTTGCTGACGCTTCAGCCTTTATGAAGGCATCAGCTTTTGCTGATGCTTCAGCCTTTATGTAGGCATCAGCCTTTGCTGACGCCCTTGGGCAACTCGGCCTCGGCGACGACGCGGCGCGGCTTGAGTTTCTGCACCTTGTAGAAGGTGTGGTCGCCGATGGTCGCGACCTGGTAGGCGTTGCGCCAGGACGGGCTGGCGATCGCGAGGGCGGCGAAATGGCTCGCGCCCGGCACGATTTCCTTGCGCTGACCGGCCGGCAGGGCCCAGTTGCGTTCGGCGGCCAAGGCGACGTTGACCGACTCGGTCCAGGCCTCGCTGTTGTTCAGACGGGTGCCCGGCGAGACCAAGCTCGGGGCGAACTGCTTGTTGGCCGTGACCACCTGGCAGACCGTCGTGCCCCACAGGCCGCTGTCGCGACGGCGCAGGGCGACCTCGGCGACGGCTTGCTGGCCGCGCAGGGACTGATCGCGGGCTTCCAGGTACACGGTGGTACTCAAACACAGCGAATCGGCGGTTTGTGGCGGCAATACCGAGGCCAACCACAGGATCCAGGCCAGTTTCATCGTTGACTCCTTGCTCCGTTGCGCTGGCCGCACTCCGTCTTCCATCTCCATGAATCGGGAGATGGCGACAGCGGTGAGGCCGCATGGCGTACTGGGGAGGGCGGCGGCTCTACGGCGCGCTTTGCCCCGTCACCGGGAACCGTGTCTTGTCCGACGCGGGCGGTGTGGGATGCCACCTCTGCAGGGGTGGCGGAAAAGTTGGCGCAAGGTAGCGACGGCTTGCCAAACAAACCCTGAATGACAATTTCTAAGTTTCTAAATTAGTTGGAGTTTTTATTCTGAATAGGGCCTAGACCCTTGGTTTCATTGGGCTTCAGCCCGGCACGAACCGTGCCCGGGTCGTCTCAGTCATTCATGAGCCGGGCTGGTGGAGGCGATCCGCAGCGTCGATTTGGCGTCTCCGGGCCTGGGTGGACTCGGCCATCGGCTGGATTCGGGCCTGTTCGGCCGCTTCGAACCCCAGGGGTAGGAGTGGCGTAAGCCGCGACCACGACCCGTGGGGTGCCGGCGCTGCGATCCAGGCGAGCGTTCCTGGTCTATGGGGCCGGCTGCGGCCGCTGATTGCGACGCCGCAGACATATATATGTATCGCCGCAGGAGAGCGGCGACTCGGCGCTTCGATGTCCAGCTACGACGCAGCCGCAAGCCGGCTGCTGCGTGTCGTATTACAAGGCAGCCGCAAGCCGGCTGCTGCTGCGTATCTCTACAAGGCAGCTGCGAGGCGGCTGCCTTGGTCGATTGCGCGCTTGGCGTCGAGTTCGGCGGCGACGTCGGCGCCGCCGATCACGTGCACCGGCTTGCCGCTGTCGGCGAGCGCCGCGGCGAGCGGCTTGAACGGCTCCTGGCCGGCGCAGATCACGACCTGATCGACCGGCAGCAATTGCTCGCTGCCGTCGACGCGGATGCGGAAGCCGTCGTCGTCGACGCCGACGTATTCGACCCCGCCGATCATGCGCACCTGCTTGGCCTTGAGGGTGGCGCGGTGGATCCAGCCGGTGGTCTTGCCGAGCTTCGCGCCGGGCTTGCCAGGGCTGCGCTGCAGCAGCCAGACCTCGCGCGCCGGCGGTTCCGGCCGCGCTTCGACCAGGCCGCCGCGGTTGTCGCCGTAGCCCAGGTCGACGCCCCATTCGGCGCGCCAGCGCGCCGGGTCCAGGCTGACCGAATGACCTTCGTGGACCAGGTACTCGGCGACGTCGAAGCCGATGCCGCCGGCGCCGATGATCGCCACGCGCTTGCCCGGCACCACGTGCCCCTTGAGCACGTCGAGATAGGAACAGACCTTGGCGTGGTCGGCGCCGGGGAAATTCACCTGGCGCGGGGCGATGCCGGTCGCCAGCACGACCTCGTCGAAACCGGCCAGCGCGGCCGCGTCGGCGCGCGTGCCCAGGCGCAGCTCGACCCCGGTCTGCTCGATCTTGCCGCCGAAGTAACGCA
The DNA here is from genome assembly GCF_019970005.1 of Lysobacter sp. ESA13C. Classification (NCBI taxonomy): domain Bacteria; kingdom Pseudomonadati; phylum Pseudomonadota; class Gammaproteobacteria; order Lysobacterales; family Lysobacteraceae; genus Lysobacter; species Lysobacter sp. ESA13C. The sequence continues at coordinate 291,820 of NZ_JAHXYK010000005.1, forward strand.
GGGTTTCGTGGAACTCTTCCTTGCCGGGGATCTTCTTGGCCAGGTTGAACTGGCCGCCGATCTCGTCGGCGGCATCGAACAAGGTCACGCGGTGGCCGCGTTCGGCCGCGACCGTGGCGCAGGCCAACCCGGCCGGGCCGGCGCCGACCACGGCGATGCGCTTGGGCGCGCGGGTCGGCAGGTAGTTCAGCTCGGTCTCGGCGCAGGCGCGCGGGTTGACCAGGCAGCTCGCGTGCTTGTTCTGGAACACGTGGTCCAGGCAGGCCTGGTTGCAGCCGATGCAGGTGTTGATGTCGGCGCTGCGTTGCGCGCGGGCCTTCGCCACCCAATGCGAATCGGCCAGCAGCGGCCGCGCCATCGACACCATGTCGGCCTCGCCCGCGGCCAGGATGCGCTCGGCCACGTCGGGCATGTTGATGCGGTTGGTGGTGATCAGCGGCAGGCCGACCTCGGGCTTGAGGCGCGCGGTGATGCCGGTGAAGGCGCCGCGCGGCACCGAGGTGGCGATGGTCGGCACCCGCGCTTCGTGCCAGCCGATGCCGGTGTTGATCAGGGTCGCGCCGGCGGCTTCGATGGCCTTGGCCTGCACGACCACGTCGGCCCAGCTCGAGCCTTCGTCGACCAGATCGATCATCGACAGGCGGTAGATGATGATGAAGTCCGGCCCGCAGGCCTCGCGGATGCGGCGCACGATCTCGACGCAGAAGCGGATGCGCTGGGCGGTGTCGCCGCCCCAGGCGTCCTTGCGCTTGTTGGTGCGCGGCACGGTGAACTGGTTGAGCAGATAGCCTTCCGAACCCATCACCTCGACGCCGTCGTAGCCGGCTTCGCGGGCGAGCCGGGCGGTGCGCACGAAGGCCTTGATCTGGCGCTCGACCCCGCCGGCCGACAGCGCGCGCGGGGTGAACGGGTTGATCGGCGCCTTGAGCTTGCTCGGCGCCACCTGCAAGGGGTGATAGCCGTAGCGCCCGGCGTGCAGGATCTGCATGCAGATGCGCCCGCCGTGCTGGTGCACGGCCTTCGTCACCTGGCGGTGCTTGGCGGTTTCCCAGGGCCAGCTGAGCTTGCCGCCGAAGGGCTTGAGCCAGCCGACGATGTTCGGGGCGAAGCCGCCGGTGACGATCAGGCCGACCCCGCCGGCCGCGCGCTCGCCGAAATAGGCCGCCAGCTTGGGGAAGTCGGCGGCCTTGTCTTCCAGACCGGTGTGCATCGAGCCCATCAGCACGCGGTTGGGCAGGGTGCAGAAGCCCAGGTCCAGCGGTGCGAATAGCTGCGGATAGAGCGGATGCGGGGCGGAGTTGCTGGCGGCCGTGGACATGCTGGCTGGATACGCTGGCGTATGGATTGTGCACGATGCCGGGAAAGCCGTGCTAATTCAAGGTCCCCGTCAAAGCGGCGCGAGGACAGGCACCGAACGCGGCGGATTGCAACGGTTGTCACGGACCGGACCCATCGCCGAACATGCCCGACCCTCCGTAGTCCCGAGTTCATGGACGCCGCCCCAGACCACAGCCTCCAGGATTACCTGCGCGCCGACATCGTCGCCGCCGACCTGCCCGACCTGCAGCCGCTGCTGGGCGCGCGCGATCTGCTGCGCGCGTTCTCGACCCTGTTCCACGGCGGCGAAGAATCGGTGATGGTGCGGCTGCTGGTGCTGCGCGCCATCGGCGAGCGCGGCCAGGCCCCGGACTGGACACCGCAGGAACTGCGCGAGCACTTCGGCTACCTCGACCCGGTCAAGTTCGACACCGTGATCGGCCGCCTGCGCGAGAACGACCTGTTGCTGTGGGACGGCGAAACCCAGCGTTACCGCATCAGCCCGGTCGGGCGCCAGGCGCTGGCGTCGATCGGCCTGCTACTGCAGTTCAACCGCGAAGGCGACGAACTGGCCTACGTCACCGCGCAGATCGCCGCCGGCCAGGCGGTCGGCCGGGTGCGTTCGGACGATCTGCAACACCTGCTGTCGCGCCTCAACGAGTTGCGCGAGGACTTCGACCAGGCGGTGCTCAGCGGTTCCGAACACCGCATCCAGCGCGCCGCCGGCACCTTGCAGTCGGCCTGGCGCTGGATCGAGAAGGGCACCGAGATCGTCGAGGAGATTTCCTCGGACGTCGAACTCGACAGCCACACCCACCGCGTCGCCCAGCAGATCGGCCGCGCCCAGAGCGCGATGCTGCGCCAGGCCTCGGTGTTCCAGCGCGCGCTGAGCCAGCTCGACCGTCATCGCGTGCACCTCGGCGCGAGCGGACTGTCGTCCTCGGACGTCAACCGCTATTTGCGCGGGCTCGACATCGAGGCGCTCGCCGCGCATGCCGACGACGTGCTCGCGCGTTCGGCGATCCCGGCTTTCATGCTGGCGCCGATCGCGCTCGACGTGGCCGAGTACGAACTGGTCGAACGCGAGCGCGAAGCGCGCGAAGACCAGTCGCTGCCGCCGGCGCAGGCCGCACCGGATACCGACGCCTCGCCGGCCGCGGCTACCGACTTCCAGTTCGCCGAACGCTGGTTGGACGAGCTGACTGCATTGACCGGCGACGCTTCCGAATTGATCGACGTGGTGCCGCAGGACAGCTTCTCGATCAGCGCTTATCGCTTGTCCTTGCTCGGCCTGATCGGCGATCCCGGCGCCGAGAACCGCAACGGCGTCAGCGCCTCGATGGCGCGTCTGCCGTTGTCGTGGAGGGTCGAGCCCGAATTCGAGATCGTCGATCGCGCCGGCGTGGCCTATATGAGCCGCGGCCGCCTCGAAGCGATCAGCGAGGAAATGCGACTGGCCGCGCGCGCACCGCGCAAACGCGCGGCGAAGCACGAAACCCCCGACGGCGGCGACGCGTCCACCGACGAACGCAAGGCCGCGGCCAAACCCAAGAAGACCGCCTCCGGGCGCGGCGCCGCGCCTTCGGGCAAGCGCGCCAAAGCGACCAAGGACACCGCAGACACCCGATGAACGATCCCATCGCCTCTTTGATCGCGCGCCTCATCGCCGAGCGTTGGCTGCCGCGCGACGACGCAGCGGTCCGCGAACTGCTGACCGACGCCGAACAGCGCAACGACCTCGACCGCCGCCTCGCCGCGGCCGGCATGCGCCTGCTCGAACATCCTTACGCCGCCAACATCGCCGTCGGCATCGCCCGCCCGCAGGAATCGGCGGTGTTCGGCAGCGCCAAGGCCTGGTCCTCGACCAACCTGCAACTCGACCGCGACGCCGTCGCGCTGTTGGTGGTGCTGTGGGCGCTGTTGGTGCTGCCCAAGCGCCAGCGCCAGATCGCGCGCCAACAGGCCGACCGCGACCAGGACCAGGAGCAGATGTTCGCCGAGCTCAAGCCGATTCCGGTCGGCGCCGAAGTGGTGGAGCCGATCAACGAGCGCACCTTGCTCGCCGACTTCGGCGAAAAGCTCGGCGGCAAGACCCGTATCCAGTTCAACCTGGGTTCGCTGGCGCGGCAGGGCTTCATCGTCCGCCGCAAGGAACGCATCCATGAGGGGCCGTTGTTGGATTTGGCCCTGGATTACGAACGCATCGCCGGCCGGATCATGAACGGCGCGCTGTCCTTCGTCGTCGCCGAAGCGCGCCACTACAGCGCCGAAAACGCCGAACCCGAAGGCGAGAGCGCGGCCGAAGCCGAAGCCGACGCGGCGCTGCTGGCCGACATCGAGGCCGGCATCTATTCCGACCTCGACACCTATGCCGAGGCGAACGCCGAATACGAATCCGCGATGGCGCTCGACGCCGACGCGGCGGAGCCGTTGCCGGAGCTCGCCACGGATGAAGCCGGTGCGGCCGATGGCGACGGAGTCGAAGCCGATATCGAAGTGGAAGTCGATGCAGACGCAGACGCACAGACCGCCGCAAGCGACGACGCGGCCGACGCCGACAGCGACGACGAAGCGATTGCGTCCACCGAACTGAAACACGACGAGGAGGCCGCGGCCGATGTTTGAATTCCGCTCGCTCGAAGTCGTGCACTGGGACTACTGGCAGCGCTTCCAACTGCCGCTGGATGCGTCCATCGTCACCGTGGTCGGGCCCAACGGCTCGGGCAAGACCACCTTGCTCGATGCGTTGCGCACCCTGCTCGCGATCGAGGATCGCGACACCGCGCGCGACTACAAGACTTATCTGCGCCATAACGGCAAGCCGTATGCCTGGTTGCGCGCGGTGGTCAGCAACCGCCCCGACCGGCGCGGCGGCCGCCCGTTCTTTCCGATCAAGGACGACGTGGTCACCCTGGCCTGCCGCATCCGCAAGCGCGGCGGCGACTGGAGCCGCGACTACCAGATCGTCGCCGGCGACACGCCGGTGGAAACCCTGGAGCAGGGCGGCGAATGGTTGGGGGTGCGCGACTACCGTGTGCGCCTGGCCGGTGCCGGCCTGACCCGCGCGATCTGCCGCGTGTTGACCCTGGAGCAGGGCGCGACCGACAAGCTCTGCCAGTACTCGCCGCGCGAATTGCTGCAGCTGATCTTCGACGTGTTCGAAGACAAGGCCGTGCTCGACGATTACCAGCGCGCCCGCACCGAGCAGTTCGACGTCGAGAAGGAACTGCAGCAGCTCGGCCAGGACCTGGCCGGCCTGCATCTGCGCCTGGAATCGGCCAAGGCCGACGTGCGTTCGTTCGAGGAAGGCAATGCCCTGCGCAATCAGCGCCAGCGCCTGGAAAGCGAAATCGCGCCGAAGGTCGAACTGGCCGATCAGCGTGCGGTGATCGACGGCGCGAAGCCGCGTTTGACCGGTTTGCGCCGCGCTTTGCGCGAACGCGAGCGGGTGCTGGAAGAGATGCGCGCGCAGGACGCCATCGCCGCGACCGGCCGCGACGTGCTGCAGGAAGCGATGCGCGAAGCGCGCCGCCAGGTGACGGCCAGCGAACAGGCCTTCACCCAGGCCCGCGACGCCGCGCGCGACGCCGAGATGCTGGTCAAGCGCCGCGACGAGCTGGCCAAGCTGCAGGCGCAGCGCGGCGCCATCGACGTCGAGGCGCTCAGCGCCAGCGTCGAGAACGGCCGTCGCCGCCAGGCCGAGCTCAAGCTCGAAGCCGAGCGCGACCGCAAGCGCAGCGGCGAGATTTCCGCGCAGATCGCCGCCCTCAGCGGCGGCGGCCGCATCATCGAGCCGTTCGAGCGCGATTTCCGCGCCGGCCTCGACCAGGCCGGCATCAAGCACCACGTACTGACCGAACTGGTCGAGATCACCGATCCGCAATGGTCGGTCGCGATCGAGGCCGTGCTGGCGCCGTACCGGCATCTGCTGGTGCTGGAGAACCCCAAGGACGCGCGCGTCGCCTGGAAGCTCGGCGAGAGTCAGCAGTACCGCCACTTCATCGTCGCCGAACGCGCGCCGGTGCCGAAGGCCGGCGCCGGCACCTTGCTCGAAGTCGTGCGTTTCTCGGCCGACCCGCCGGCGTGGTTGCCGCGCCAGCTCGACCGCATCCGCCGCGTCACCGACATCGAACACGGCTCGCGCTTGCCGGCCGGGCAGGACTGGATCACCCAGAAGGGCTATCTGCGCGAAAGCCGAGGCGGCCGCCATATCGGCGGCACTCAGCACCACTTCGGCACCGGTGCGCGTCAATCGCACCTGGCCGAGTTACGCGCCGAACTCGCCGCGATCGCCCAGCGCAGCCAGGCGCGCGAGGCCGAGCTGCAGGAACTGAGCCAGCGCGTCGACGCCGAGCAATCGCGCCTGATGGGGCTCGATGCCGCGCAGGAACTGGTTACCCGCGCGGCCGAATTCGCCGATGCCCAGGCGCGGCTGCCCGGTCTCGCCGAGGCTGCCGCCGAAGCCGCCGCGGCGCTGGCCCAGGCACGCGCCAAGATCGACGAGGCCGCCGAGCAGGACAAGGCCGAAGGCATCGCCGCGGCCAAGCGTCAGGGCCAGATCGACGCGCTCGCCCGCGAGCTGCGCGAACGCGCACAGCAGATCAACGGCGAACGCCAGAGCCTGATCCAACGCATCCTCGACTACCGCCGCAAGCGGGCGATGATGCCGGAGGCCTGGCGCAGCGCCGTCGCGCTCGCCGCCGCACGCGAAGAGTACGAAAGCGCCTCGGCGGTGCGCCGCGAGATCGAGCGCATGGACGACCGTCTTTCCCGCGGCGGTTTCGTCGACGACGAGTCCTGCATCCCGTTGCGCGACAAGATCGCGGCCGATCATGGCGAACTGGAGAACTCCATCGGCCGTCGCGAATCGCATCTGGAACGCGCCAAGCGCCTCACCCAGGAAGCGCGTGGCGCCTACATCAACGTGTTGCGCGCCACCGTGCGCCGCTACAAGAAGAACCTTGCCGCGCTCGGCGAACTCGCCGGCATCGGCGTCGACGCCGACATGCCCGAACTGGCCAACGACGATGTCGCCCTGGCCCAGGCCGGCCTGTCGGTGCGCTTCGATTTCGATCGCAAGGGCTGGATCGGCCTCGACGACGGCGAAGCCTCGGGCGGACAGCAGGTCATGAAGTCCCTGTTGCTGCTGGTGGCCCTGTTGCGCGACGAAGACCAGCCGGGCGGCTTCGTCTTCATCGACGAACCCTTCGCCCATCTGGACGTGTTCAACATCGAGAAAGTCGGCCGCTTCCTGCGCGCCACCGATGCGCAGTACATCCTGACCACGCCGATCACCCACAACCTCAACGTGTTCGAGCCTTCGGACCTGGTCTTGGCGACCAGCAAGCGCCGAGGCGGCAACCCTTGGGCGGAAGCGGTGGCCGTGCTGAAGCGCAAGGTCGAAGACAAGGCGGCGTAATCGCGAGGCGGCGGTGCCGCCTCGGTTTCGCTACCCGCCCCTCAACTTCTGCTGTTCCCCCCTTTCGAAAAAGGGGGGATTTTCTTTGGCCCTCTCAAAGCCAAAGCAAATCCCCCGCGCCCCGAATCTCACTCCGCAGCGAGGCCCACGACGGGCGCTCGCCCCCTTTTGCAAAGGGGGCAATGGTTGGCGTAAACGCGGGCTCCGCTCCTGCTATTCCCCCCTTTGGAAAAGGGGGGTAGGGGGGATTTGCTTTTGCTTTTCCTACAGCCAAAGCCAAAGCAAATCCCCCGCGCTCCGAATCTCACTCCGCAGCGAAGCCCGCGTCGAGCGCTCGCCCCCTTCTCAAAGGGGGCAATGGTCCGCGCCCGCTACGTACCTTCGAAGGCAGACGATGCGGCCCGTGCTTTGTGCATCGGGTGGAACGATAAATCCCACCAGTCCTGGCCCCAATCCGATTGACTCCTGACGCGCCGGCCTTACTCTATGCACACCCAAAACCGCAGTCGCACCGTATCCATGAAGTCGTTCCCGCTACTGATATCGCTGCAAGCCCAGCGCGAGAGCGCGGGCCGGGTGCGCCTGCCTCCTGTGATCTTCGGTTTCGGGTCGATGTAATCGACCGATCGAAGCCACACCAGAACAGAGCACCCGCAAGGGTGCTTTTTTATTGCCCGCTGTTTTTCGCCGGCCCGGACCGAACAGGTTCCCGCGTCGGATTCCCTTCACTGCAATGCCCGGAAAACCAAGGAGAACGTGCCATGAATTCCACGGCCGAAACCCAAACCTAGCCGCGCGCCCCGTAGCCAACAGGGACGCGCGGCCTCCCATGTTGGCAACAAGGCAAGCATTCTCATGAACACCACGCTTCGTAACGTTTCCACCCCCTCCCGCTGGCGCAACCTCGGCATCATCGCCCACGTCGACGCCGGCAAGACCACGCTGACCGAACGCCTGTTGTGGAAAACCGGCGCCATCCATCGCGTCGGCGAAGTCCACGACGGCGCCGCGACCACCGACTACACCGAGATCGAACAGCGTCGCGGCATCACCATCGGCGCGGCCGCGGTGCAGACCTTCTGGACGCCGCAGGACCAGGCCGAACACCGGCTGACGATCATCGACACCCCGGGACATATCGATTTCGCGATCGAAGTGGAACGTTCCCTGCGCGTGCTCGACGGTGCCGTCGCCGTGTTCAGTGCGGTCGACGGCGTGCAGCCGCAATCGGAAACCGTGTGGCGCCAGGCGCGTCGCCACGGCGTGCCCTCGATCGCGTTCGTCAACAAGATGGACCGCGTCGGCGCCTCGTTCGATCTCGTGCTCGCGCAGATGCGCGACAAGCTCGATGCGACGCCGTGGCCGATCGGTCGGCCGCTCGGCGCGGAAAGCGAGTTGCGCGGTTGGGTCGATCTGGTCGATCGCAGCGTGGTGCTGTGGGACGACGCCGGCGCGAGCCTGCGGCGCGCCTGGAGCGACGCAGAGGCCGCCGAGTACGCGCCGCTGCGTAACCGCCTGATCGAACAGGTCGCCGACCACGACGACGAGCTCGCCGAGGCCTTCCTCGACGCGCGCGCCATCGATGCCGCGCTGCTCAAGGCGGCGCTGCGACGCGCCACCTTGAAAGGCGCGGGCACGCCGGTGCTGGCCGGCTCGGCGTTCAAGAACAAGGGCGTGGAAACGCTGTTGGACGCGATCGTCGATTACCTGCCGTCGCCTCTGGACCGTCCTGCGGTGCAGGCCGAAAGCGAAGCCGGCGAGGTGTCCCTCGCGGCCGACGCGACCGGCCCGCTGAGCGGTCTGTTGTTCAAGATCGTGCACCAGGAGCACGGCGCGCTGTCGTTCATCCGGCTGTACTCCGGCACCTTGCGGGTCGGCGACACGGTGTGGGCTTCGGGACGCGGGCGCGCGCAACGCGTCGGTCGCTTGCAGGTGGTGCAGGCCAACCGCGGCCAGGACGTCGAGGTGGCCTATGCCGGCGAGATCGTCGCGGTGGCAGGATGGAAGGACGCGGTCAGCGGCGAAAGCCTCAGCGGCGTCGGGCGCAAGCTGGTGCTGGATTCGATCCTGGCCCAGCCGGCGGTGCTGTCGTGGCGTCTGACGGCCGGCAAGGCCAGCGACCTGATCCGTCTCGGACAGGGCCTGGCGAGCCTGGCCCAGGAGGACCCGTCGTTCCGCGTCGGCACGGATGCCGAGACCGGCGAGACGCTGGTATGGGGCATGGGCGAGCTGCATCTCGACGTCATGGTCGAGCGCCTGCGCCAGGAGTGGAACGTCGAGGTGCGCACCGGTTCGCCGCGCGTGGCGTATCAGGAAACACCGAGCAAACCGGTGTCGGGCGTGGAAGGCAAGCTGTCGAAGCAGAACGGCGGTTCCGGCCAATTCGCGCGCGTGGTGATCGATGTGACGCCGCGCAGCGACGGTCAGTTCGAGTTCGTCGACCGCACCAGCGGCGGCGTGGTGCCGAGAAACTTCGTCGCCGCGACCGAGAAGGGCCTGCGTGCGGCGCTGGCGGAAGGCCCGCGCGGCTACCCGGTGGTCGGCCTCAGCGTCAGCCTGGTCGACGGCGAGACGCACGCGGTGGATTCGTCGGAACTGGCGTTCCAGCGTGCCGCGTCGGACGCGCTGAAGGCGGCGTTGGCCTTGGCCGGCACGATCTTGCTCGAACCGGTCATGGCGTTGGTCGTCGACACGCCCGCCGGCAACGTCGGCGATGTGGTCGGCGACCTGCAGCGGCGTTCCGGACGCGTGCTGTCGATCGAGGACAAGGGCAACCGGACCGACGTCACCGCGCGTGCGCCGTTGGCGCAGTTGTCGGGCTATACGACCACCCTGCGTTCGTTGACGCAGGGCCGGGCCTCGGCCTCGATGGTGTTCGACAGCTACGAAGAAGCGCGCTCGGCGCCGAAAGCGGCATGAAGCCGAGTCGGTAAAGAGGAATGGGAAGGGGCCGGCATGCCGGCCCCAAGAGACTTCAGCGTCATGCCTCGGTGACTAAGGGGCGTACCCCTCACCAACCCGCCAACACCACCTTCCCGATCGTAGTCCCCGACTCCAGGCGGCGATGCGCCTCTCGCAAAGTCTGCGCATCGATCTTGCCGAGGGTCTGCGTGTGCGTGCCCTTGAGTTCGCCGGCGTCGATCAGTTCGGCGACGCGGTCGAGCAAGCGGCCTTGTTCGATCATGTCGGCGGTGTGGAAGCGCGGGCGCGCGAACATCATTTCCCAGTGGATGCCGATGCACTTGGCCTTGTAGGGGTCGCCGATCTTCAAAGCGCCGCTCGGTTCGACGATCAGGCCCACGTGGCCTTGCGGCGCGAGCAGTTCGCCGAGCACCTCCCAGTAACGATCGGTATCGGCCAGATTGAGCGCGGCATCGACCTGTTCGATGCCGAGCGCCTGCAACTGCGGCGCCAGCGGCTGGCGATGATCGACCACTTCATCGGCGCCCATGCGCCGGCACCATTCGACCGTTTCCGCACGCGAGGCCGTGGCGACGACGCGGAAGCCGGCGCGCTTGGCGATCTGGATAGCGATCGAGCCGACTCCGCCGGCACCGGCGATGATCAGTAAGGTCTTGCCGCGGCCGCCGTGTTCGCTGTCGTAGGGCATGCGCTGGAACAACAGCTCCCAGGCGGTGATCGCGGTCAGCGGCAGCGCCGCGGCTTCGGCTGCGCTCAGCGACTTCGGCGCCGCGCCGACGATGCGTTCGTCGACCAGATGCAACTCGCTGTTCGTGCCGGGACGGGTGATGTCGCCGGCGTAGTAGACGCGGTCGCCGACCTTGAAGCGGGCGACCGCTTCGCCGACGGCCTCGACCACGCCGGCGGCGTCGTAGCCGAGCACGCGCGGCTGCGCTTCGACCTGCGGCTTGGGCGAGCGTACCTTGGTGTCGACCGGGTTGACCGAGATGGCCTCGACCCGCACCAGCAGGTCGTGGCCGCTCGCGTTCGGCGCGGGCAGCTCGACGTCGAGCAGCGACTGCGGATCGTCGATGGGCAGGTAACGGGTCAGGGCGACGGCTTTCATGAGGACTCCGGGACGGGACGAGATGTGGCGATGAGGGGGTGAGGGCGAGTGGGGATCAGACCGGTGCCGGATTGCGTTCGGCGAATTGTCCGTTCCAGTACGGGTAGTAAGGGTAGGGCGGTGTGACGGCGCTGGCTGCGTCGAGTTTCGCGATCTGCGCCGCATCGAGGTTCCAGCCGATCGCGCCGAGGTTCTGCCGCAATTGCTCCTCGTTGCGCGCGCCGATCAGCACGGTCGACACGGTCGGCCGTTGCAGCAGCCAGTTCAAGGCGATCTGCGGCACGCTCTTGCCGGTCTCGGCGGCGATCTCGTCGAGCGCATCGACCACGCGGTACAAACGCTCCGGGTCGACCGGCGGGGCGAAGCCTTCGGTGTCGTGCAGGCGGCTGCCTTCGGGCAGCGGCTGGCCGCGGCGGATCTTGCCGGTCAGCCGGCCCCAGCCGAGCGGGCTCCACACCACTGCGCCGACGCCCTGGTCCTGGCCGAGCGGCATCAGCTCCCATTCGTAGTCGCGGCCGATCAGCGAGTAATAGGTCTGGTTGGCGACGAAGCGCGAGTAACCGTAACGGTCGGCGGCGGCTTGCGATTTCATCAACTGCCAGCCGGAAAAGTTCGACGCGCCGATGTAGCGCACCTTGCCGGCGCGGACCAGGTCGTCGAGCGTCGACATCACCTCCTCGACCGGCGTCATCGCATCGAAGTGATGAAGCTGCAGCAGGTCGATGTAGTCGGTATCGAGGCGCTTGAGCGCCTTGTCGGTGGCGCGCAGCAAATGGTGACGCGAGGCGCCGACATCGTTGGGGCCGTCGCCGGCGCGCAGGGTCAGCTTGGTCGACAACACGACCTCGTCGCGACGGCCCTTGATCGCCGCGCCGAGGATCGATTCGGAGGCGCCGTCGGAATAGACGTCGGCGGTGTCGAAGAAGTTGACCCCGGCGTCGAGGCTCAGGTCGACCAGGCGGCGTGCCTGGTCGGTGTCGGTATTGCCCCAGGCGCTGAACAGCGGGCCTTTGCCGCCGAAGGTGCCGGCGCCGAAGCCGAGTGCGGAAACCTTGAAGCCGGAGCGGCCGAGTGTGCGGTAATCCATGGTGGTGTCCTCGTGGGAAAGGGGAATCAGCGGCCGAACAGCAGGGCTTCGTCGATGGCTGCGGCCATCGCGCGGTAGCCGGCGTCGCCGGGGTGCAGGTGGTCGCCGGAGTCGTAGGCCGGCAGGAAACGCGCGGGGTGCTGCGGGTCGCGGACGACCGCATCGAAATCGACCACCGCATCGAACTCGCCGCTGCTGCGGATCCATTCGTTCACCGTCTGGCGCACACGGTCTTTGTCGAGGTCGTAATAGCCGTGGACCGGCGAACCTTCGAGCGCGCCTTCGAACGGGGTCAAGGTGGCGCCGACGATCCGCACCGACTGGGTGCGGGCGCGGGCGATCAGTTGTCGGTAGCCGGCGATCAGGCGCTCGGCGCTTATGGCCTCGCGCTTGGGTTCGAAGCTGCTGCCGGGCCAGGCGATGTCGTTGATGCCCAGCAAGACGATCGCGGCATCGGCCTTGCGCCCGAGCACGTCGCGCTCGAAGCGGGCGAGGGCGCTGACGCCCATGCCGTCGTTGAGCACCTGGCCGCCGGAGATGCCGGCGTTGAGCACGGCGATGTCGCGTTGCGCCAAGCGTGCGGCAAGTGCGTCGGGCCAACGCTGGTTGCGGTTCGGCGTAGAACCGGCGCCGTCGGTGATCGAATCGCCGAGCGCGATCACGCTGCGGGTCGGGCGCGGCGCGTCGACGATGACGCCGCTGAGCCAGGGACGCGTCTGCAGCACCTGTCCCTTCGCCAAGACGGCGTCGGCGACGCGATTGCCGGCGACGAGGTAAGCGTCCTGGCGGCCTTCCCAATGGAAGCTCTGGAGCGGCGTGGCCTGCGGCAGGTACAGGCTCACCGCGACCTCGCCGAGCGCGGCGACCTCCAGTTCGACCGGATCGCTGAGCACCGGCGCGCCGGGCTGGATCGTCACCGACGGCTGGCCGCCGAAGCTCAGGGCGCGGTCGCTGCCGGTCTCGATGCCGGCAGCGCCGGCGCTGCGGGCGATATGCGCCGCGCCGATGGTCACCGGGCGGTCGCCGTAGGCGTTCGACAGCTCGATGCGGACCCGCGAGCCGCCGACGCTGACCCGCGCGACCTGGCGCAGGGTCTGGTCGCGCAGCTCGGCGGGGGCGCCGTTGGGCAGGACGAAATCGGGGGCCAAGGTCGGCTGCGGGCTGGCGCTCCAGGTGCCGACCCAGTGGGCGGCGTCGGCGGCCTGGGCGGGGGCGATGAAAGCGACGGCCAGCAGTGCGGCGGTCAGGGGCTTGAGCAGGGAAGTCTTCATGGCTTGGGTTCGGCAGGCGTCGCGGATTCGACGGGGTTCAAGTTAGGTTCTTCCGAATCTGGCCGGTAGAAGGCAAAATTGCATATAGCCCATTCCATATTGGAATGACTTGCCGAAACGACAGCGAGGCCGCCGTGGACACCCTCCGCTCCATGCAGACCTTCGTGCGCGCGGTCGAACTCGGCAGCCTGTCGGCGGTCGCGCGCGAACAGCACACGACCCAGCCGACGATCAGCAAGATCGTCGCCGCACTCGAACAGGACCTCGGCGTGCGCCTGCTGCAACGGAGCACCACCCACCTCGCCCCGACCGAACAAGGCCGGCGGTTCTACGAACGCGCGCGGCGGGTGTTGGAGGAATACGGCGAGGCCGTCGCCGACGCGCGCGGCTCCACCGAAACCCCGGCCGGCCTGTTGCGGGTCAGCGCGCCGGTCAGCGTCGGCGTGCTGCGCATGAACCGCCTGGTGCAGGAGTTCCTCGCGCTGTACCCGCAGATCGAGATCGAGCTGATCCTCAACGACCGTTTCGTCGATCTGGTCGAAGAGGGCATGGACATCGCCTTGCGGCTCGGCGCGACCTTGCCGCCGAACGTGGTCGCGCGTCGCGTCGCGGTGTCGCCGCGCGGCCTGGTCGCGTCGGTCGGCTATCTGCGCAGCCATCCCAGGATCGAACGGCCGCAGGACGTGCTCGCGCACAACTACCTGCGCTTCGCCTGGGCCAGCGAGCACTACGAACTGCACGGCCCCGATGGCGAGACGGTCAAGCTCAGCGCCAACGGCCGCTACCGCATCAACAATTCGCTCGGCATTCGCGAAAGTTTCCTGATCGGCAGCGGCCTGGGATTGGCGCCGGCCTGGCTGGTGCAGGATCTGATCGACAGCGGCGAGTTGGCCTGGGTGTTGCCGCAATGGAAGGCCTCGCCGCACGAGGCCTTCCTGTTGTATCCGTCGCGCCGCTATCAGCCGCTGCGCACCCGCGTGTTCCTGCAGTTCCTCGGCGAGCGGCTGACGCAGTCGCCGGGGTTTTTCGCGGTGGAGTGATGAGTCGGGATTACCGTCATTCCCGCGTAGGCGGGAATCCAGGGCTTTACCGCGACATGGCTCTGAAGTCTCTGCGGCCCGGCCAGGGCGCACAGCGCCCTGGCGTTCACTGATGCGCGAGCCAGTGGCTCGCAAGCGCATCCCTTCACCCCGGCCTACGCGGGGATGACGAGCAAAAGCACGCACGTGTAACGGCACGCGCACGACGGGCAACACTCAACCCGCCGCGCACGCGGCAACCGCGTCGTCGCTTTCCTTGCCCACGGCCATCGCCGTCCGCCCGGGCGCATCCAAGCGCGCCGCCCACACCGCCAACACCAGGCCCGACAGCGTCACCAAGGCCGCGACCCAGGTCACCGCACCGAGGCCGGGGCCGTATTCGATCACCGCGCCGCCGAGCCAGGCGCCGAGCGCGTTGCCGAGGTTGAAGGCGCCGATGTTGAGGCTGGATGCCAGGTTCTGCCCAGCCGGATCGGTCTTCTGCAGCACCCACAGCTGCAGCGGCGACACCGTCGCGAACGCGGCGACGCCGAGCAGGCCGACGAAGGCGATCGCGGCGATCTGGTTGTGCAGGGCGAAGGTCATCAGCCCGAGTACGACGGCCAGCGCGATCAGGGTCGAGATCAAGGCCGGGGCGAGGCGTTTGTCGGCCAGGCGCCCGCCGAGGATGTTGCCGAGGATCATGCCGACGCCGAACACCAACAGGATCGGCGACACCGCCGCCTCGCCGAACCCGCTGATGCGGGTCAGGATCGGCTGGATGAAGGTGTAGACCGTGAACACGCCGGCGAAGCCGAGCACCGTCATCGCCAGGCCGAGCAGCACCTGCGGATGCACGACCGCTTTCACTTCCTTGCGCAGCGCGACGGGCTCGGGCGCCTTCTTTTCTTTCGGCACCAGGGTCGCGATGACGACAGTGGCGATCAGGCCGATCACGGCCACGGCCCAGAACGTCGAACGCCAACCGTGGTGCAGGCCGAGCCAGGCGCCGGCCGGCACGCCGAGCAGGGTGGCGACGGTCAGGCCGGTGAACATGATCGAGATCGCCGAGGCTTTCTTGTCGGCCGGCACCAGGCCGGTCGCGACCACCGCGCCGACGCCGAAGAAGGTGCCGTGGGCGAGCGAGGTGATCACCCGCGCGATCATCAGCACGGTGTAGTTCGGCGCGATCGCACAGACGATGTTGCCGATGGTGAAGATCACCATCAGCGCCACCAGCACCGCCTTGCGCGGCATGCGCCCGGTGGCGATGGTCAGCACCGGCGCGCCGACGAACACGCCCAGGGCGTAGCCGGAGATCAACAGTCCGGCCGCGGCCAGGCCGACCTGCAGGTCGGCGGCGACCTGCAGCAGCAGGCCCATGATCACGAATTCGGTGGTGCCGATACCGAAGGCGCCGACGGTCAGCGCGTACAGCGCGACCGGCAGGCCGCGGCGGGCGGCAGGCGTAGCGGGGGAGGAGGCATGCATGACGGCGTGTCCGCGGAAACGATGCGGCAGCCTAGGCCGTTGCATCTTGTGGAAAAACGCCCAAGATGACGAATCACTATCAACGATTCGTTGAGAATGTCATGGACCGCATCGCCGACCTCAGCCTGTTCCTGCGCGTGCTCGACCTCGGCTCGATCAGCGCCGCCGCCCGCAGCCTCGACCTGTCGGTCGCGGTCGCCAGCCAACGCCTGAAGCGGCTCGAACGCGACCTGGGCGTGCGCCTGTTGCACCGGACCACCCGGCAACTGCATGCCACCGCCGAAGGCACGGCCCTGGCCGAACGCGGCCGCGCGGTGATTGAAGAGCTCGAAGCCCTGACCGCCGACCTGCGCCAGGCCGGCAGCGAGCCGAGCGGCATCCTGCGCGTGACCACCTCGGCCTCGTTCGGGCGCATGTACATCTCGCCCCTGCTGCCGGAGTTCCAGCGCCGCTATCCGGCGGTGCGGCTCAGCGTCAACCTCAACGACGAGCGCCTGGACCTGATCGGTTCCGGCATGGACCTCGCCATCCGGATCGGCCCGCTCGACGATTCCAGCCTGGTCGCGCGCAAGCTCGCCGACAACCGCCGCGTGCTGGCTTGTTCGCCCGACTACCTGCGGCGTCGCGTCGCCCCGCGCATACCGCAGGACCTGGCCGACCACGAATGCCTGCTCCTGGTCGGCGCGCAGGGGCGCATGGAGTATTGGAGCCTGCTCGACCGCGACGGCCATGCCTCCAGCCTGCGCGTCAACGGCCACCTCGAGAGCAACTTCGGCGAAGTCCTGCGCGACGCCGCGATCGCCGGCCTCGGCATCGCCCACTTCTCGGTCTGGCACGTGCATGAGGATCTGCGCAGCGGGCGATTGGTGCGCGTGTTGCCCGATTACACCTTGCCCGACACCGCGATCAGCGCGGTGATGCCGCAACGCCGTTTCGTACCGACGCGGGTGCGCGTGTTCGTGGATTTTCTCGCCGAGTGGTTCGGCGAGGTGCCGCCGTGGGAGCGGGGTGGGTGAGGGGAGCGAAGGGGGCGCTATCGCGGCCTCTTGGGATTGTCGGATCTTATCTTTTGCCCGTGTATTCCGTCGTTCCGGTGAAAACCGGTGCCATCTGATTTCGTCGCGAGTCTGCTGTGGCGCGGTCGCGGCTTGCGCCGCTCCTACCCAAGAGCAGCGGCGGCCGTTGCCGTTGCTGTGCGCCGTCTCGCACTCGCGGAGGCAATCGAAGACCCGGAGGGCGGCGCGCAAGGATGCGCGCCGTTTTTCATCGGGACAGGGATGTCCCGTATGAAAAATCCCCGCGTATGCACCGAGCGTGCGGGCCTGTGATTCAAAGGAAAGCAACTTCTTTGGTTACCTTTCTTTTGTTGCTTTAGACAAAAGAAAGTAACCCGCCGCTTTAGTGGCGGAAGCTTTTATCGTTTGATCTTGCTTGTATGAAAGTCATAAGCAAGTGCAGAGCTTCCGTCCGCTAACGCGGCCGGGTTACTTTCTTTTGCTAAGCCCAAAAGAAAGCTAACCAAAGAAAAGGGCTCTCCTTGCAAGGGCACAGGCCACGAGTGCGATGCTAGCGCCGGGATTTTTCGATAAGACGTCCCTGTCTTATCGAAAAACGGCGCACGTCCTGTGCGCCGCCCTACGGGTCTACGGTTGACCGGTAAAGCGGCAAGAGCCACGGCAGATCAAAATCACGGCAACGGCAACGGCAACGGCAACGGCAACGGCAACGGCAACGGCAACGGCCGTCGCTGCTCTTGGGTAGGAGCGGCGCGAGCCGCGACCGCGCAACTGCATGCGCGACGAAACGCATGCGCCCTGCTAAACCTTCAACCCATCCTCAATCGAACGCGAACGCATCCAGCGCCAACGACCCCATCTCGTGCGAACGATGGATCGTGCGCACCCTCGGTTCGTCGCCGGCCGCGCCCATCGCCACGAACAGCGGCATCAGGTGTTCGACGGTCGGATGCGCATGACGCGCGTGCGGGGCCTGTTCCTGCCAGTCGAGCAGGGCCGCGTGGTCGCCGGCGGCGAGTTTGTCGTGCATCCAGGCGCTGAACTCGGCCGCCCACGGCGGCATCGGTGCGTCGCGGTGGCGCCAGTCCAGGTCGCCCAGGTTGTGCACGAAACCGCCCGAGCCGATCACCAGCACGCCTTCGTCGCGCAACAGCGACAAGGCGCGGCCGACGGCGTAGTGCTCGGCGGCGGTGCCGTGCGGCATCACCGACAGCGGCACTACCGGGATGTCGGCCTGCGGGTACATGCGCCGCAGCGGCACCCACACGCCATGGTCGAGGCCGTGGTGATCGCGCAGTTTGGCCGGCAGGCCGGCCACGACCAGGCGATCGAACACTTCCTCGGCCAGGTCCGGCGAGCCGGCGGCGGGGTAGTGGATCTGGTACAGCGGCTCGGGGAAGCCGCCGAAGTCGTGCACGGTGTGCGGGCGGACGTGGCCGCCGACCATAGTCCGGTCGGTCATGAAATGCGCCGAGGCGATCACGATCGCGCGCGGCCACGGCAGTTGCTGGCCGAGGTCGTCGAGAAAACGCCCGGCGGGCGTGTCCTCGATCGCCAGCATCGGCGAACCGTGGGAAAGGAACAGCGTCGGCAGGCGAGTCGGGATGTCCATGATCCCAGGGTGATCCCGCTTGCGCTGTTTTCCAAGTTGGGCCACTGCGCTTGATCGTTCTGCGGCTGTGCTCAATGCCCGGAATGAGACTGCATTGTTGAGCGCGCTCGGGCGAGGCAAGGACGTCCGCCACAGAACCGCAAGTGGGACAGGCGAGCGGCCGACCCCGCCGCGTCGTCCGGGTCTGGCAAAATAGCGGGCTCACTCACCCGCAGGCCCCTTGCACATGAGCCACTTCGATATCCGTTCGACCGTCCGTCCCGACCCCGACAAGCCGATGGTGGACATCGCCGACTACGTCGCCGATTACAAGATCGATTCGAAAGAGGCTTACGACACCGCCCGCTACATGCTGCTTGACTCGCTGGCCTGCGCCGCGCTGGCGATGGACCACAAGGAATGCCTGAAGCACCTCGGCCCGCTGGTGCCGGGCGCCGAGATGAAGGGCGGCGCGCGCGTCCCCTACACCGGCTTCGAGCTCGACCCGGTCCAGGCCGCCTACAACATCGGCGTGCAGATCCGCTGGCTCGACTTCAACGACACCTGGCTCGCCGCCGAATGGGGCCACCCCTCCGACAACCTCGGCGCCATCCTCGGCGTCGCCGATTACCTGGGCCGCAAGGCCGAGGCCGAAGGTGGCCAGGCGATGACCGTGCGCGACGTGCTCGGCCACGCCATCAAGGCCCACGAGATCCAGGGCGGCTACGCGCTCAAGAACTCGTTCAACCGCGTCGGCCTCGACCACGTGATCCTGGTCCGCCTGGCTTCGACCGCCGTCACCACCCAGATGCTCGGCGGCGACAAGGACGCGATCGTCACCGCGGTCTCGCATTCGTGGATCGACAACGGAGTGCTGCGCACCTACCGCCACGCCCCGAACACCGGCCCGCGCAAGAGCTGGGCCGCCGGCGACGCCTGCCGCCGCGCCGTCACTCACGCCCTTAACGCCGTCAAGGGCGTGGTCGGCTACCCGAGCGCGCTGTCGGTCAAGACCTGGGGCTTCTACGACATCGCCTTCAAGGGCAAGCAGTTCGAGTTCGAGCGTCCGTTCGGCAGCTACGTGATGGAGAACGTGCTGTTCAAGATCAGCTTCCCGGCCGAGTTCCACGCCCAGACCGCGGTCGAGTGCGCGATGAAGCTGCACGAGCAGGTCAAGGACAAGCTGGACCAGATCGAGCGTATCGAGCTGGAGACCCAGGAAGCCGGCGTGCGCATCATCGACAAGACCGGCCCGCTGGCGAACTACGCCGACCGCGACCACTGCCTGCAGTACATGGTCGCCGTGCCGCTGATCTTCGGCCGCCTGACCGCCGACGACTATGTCGACGCCATCGCCGCCGACCCGCGCATCGACGCCCTGCGCGACAAGATGACGGTCAAGGAGAACGAGCAGTTCACCAAGGACTACTTCGACCCCGACAAGCGCTACATCGGCAACTCGGTGCAGGTGTTCTTCAAGGACGGCAGCTCGACCGACAAGGTCTCGATCGACTACCCGATCGGTCACCGCAAGCGCCGCGCCGAAGGCATCCCGGTGCTGATGGCCAAGTTCGAGGCCGCCGTGCGCGCCAAGCTGCCGGCCGCCCAGGCCGACCGCCTGCTGGCCCTGGCCAACAACCCGGCCGAGCTGGAAGCGCTGCCGGTGACCGAGTTCATGAGCCTGTTCGCGCAGCCGGCCCGTTAATCAACACCCCGGATGTGCACAACCATCGTTTGGATTCGGTACGCCCAAACTGAATGGACCGCGACCAGGTTCCATAATTCATGGAACTTGGTCGAATGTTAGACGGTTGTTAACACCGCTTTCACGTTGGCAAACCTACTCTGCGCGGGATGGCGTCATCAGGCGGCCGTCCTGAACGGTAGAAACCTCGCAGACGCGGTTTCCATATTTTTGAACCAAGGAGCTACAAGATGAATAAGAAACTCCTCTGCGCCGCCCTGCTGGGTGGCCTGAGCCTTGCCCAGGTCGCCAGCGCGCAGGACTTCGACGATCGTTGGTACCTGACCGGCGCTGCCGGCATGAACATCCAGGACAACGACCGCGGTACCCGCAATGCTCCGTTCGGTGCGATCGGCCTCGGCAAGTTCCTCAACAAGAACTGGTCGCTCGACGGCGAGCTGAACTATCAGAACCCGAAGTTCGACGCCAACCAGGACGCCAACTGGAGCCAGTACGGCATCTCGTTGGACCTGCGCCGCCACTTCGTCACCGACGGCCGCAACTGGAACCCCTACCTGCTGATGGGCCTGGGCTACCAGCGTTCGGAAGAGGAATATTTCATCCCGTCGCCGCTGTCGCCGGCTGACCGCAAGGACGGCAACTTCGCCGCCAAGGTCGGCGTCGGTATCCAGGGCGACCTGGGCCGCGTCGGTATCCGTACCGAACTGGCTTACCGCGCCGACTTCGACGACAGCAGCGTCAACGCTCCGCAGGAAGACTGGTTCGGCGACGTGCTGGCTTCGGTCGGCATCGTGGTGCCGCTGGGTCCGGAGCCCACCGCTCCGGTCGGTCCGGCTCCGGTGGTTGAGCCGGGCTGCGCCGACAAGGACGACGACGGCGACGGCGTGAACAACTGCGACGACAAGTGCCCGGGTTCGCAGGCTGGCCAGACCATCGGTCCGGACGGCTGCCCGGTGCCGGTGACGATCGACCTGAAGGGCGTCAACTTCGACTTCGACAAGGCCACGCTGCGTCCTGACGCGGTTGCGATCCTGAACGAAGCCGCTGAGATCCTGAAGCGTTACCCCGACCTGAAGGTCGAGGTGGCCGGTCACACCGACTCGAAGGGCACCGATGCGTACAACCAGAAGCTGTCGGAGCGTCGCGCGAAGGCTGCGTACGACTACCTGACCAGCAATGGCGTGGACGCTGGCCGTCTGGTGGGTCCGGTGGGTTACGGCGAGAGCCGTCCGATCGCTCCGAACACCAATGAAGACGGTTCGGACAATCCGGAAGGCCGTGCGAAGAACCGTCGCACCGAGCTGAACGTCCAGAACTAAGCGACACCCGCGGGTTCTTCGGAACCCGCACCGCAACACCCGAAGCCCGGCCTCGTGCCGGGCTTCGTTTTTTATGTTCGGCCGCTTTGGAAAATCCGACCGGCGGCCCAGTTTGTTTCTAAAACTCGACCGTTCGTCGGCGCATCCGCGCGAGGGCGGGCATACCCGCTGCCGAAAACGTTAATTAACGAACCTGGCTTCACTGGGCTGAACTACGTTAAGTGGTATTAACAAACGCGTTGACAGTGTATGATCGCCCCCGCCAGTGACCGCGGCGCCGGCCCTGCCAGTGCTGAGCGTGTCTCTGTCACAGGAGTCAGCGCCGCATAAGACTGTCCCGATCAAACAGTCCCGATCACCCCCCGTTCCGATCGATCTGAAGGAGTTAGATATGAAGATCCGTATGTTGAGCACCGCACTGCTGGCGGGCTTGGCCTTTTCGCAGGCGGCCAGTGCGCAAGATTTCGACGACCGCTGGTACCTGACCGGCGCTGCCGGCATGAACATCCAGGACAACGACCGCGGCACCCGCAACGCTCCGTTCGGCGCGATCGGCCTGGGCAAGTTCCTGAGCAAGAACTGGTCGCTCGACGGTGAGCTGAACTACCAGAACCCGAAGTTCGACGCCAACCAGGACGCCAACTGGAGCCAGTACGGCATCTCGCTGGACCTGCGTCGCCATTTCGTCACCGACGGCCGCAACTGGAACCCGTACCTGCTGGCCGGCCTGGGCTACCAGCGTTCGGAAGAGGAATATTTCATCCCGTCGCCGCTGTCGCCGGCTGACCGCAAGGACGGCAACTTCGCCGCCAAGGTCGGCGTCGGTATCCAGGGCGACCTGGGCCGCGTCGGTATCCGTACCGAACTGGCATACCGCGCCGATTTCGACGACAGCAGCGTCAACGCTCCGTCGGAAGACTGGTTCGGCGACGTGCTGGCTTCGGTCGGCATCGTGGTGCCGCTGGGTCCGGAACCCACCGCTCCGGTCGGTCCGGCTCCGGTGGTTGAGCCGGGCTGCGCCGACAAGGACGACGACGGCGACGGCGTGAACAACTGCGACGACAAGTGCCCGGGTTCGCAGGCTGGCCAGACCATCGGTCCGGACGGCTGCCCGGTGCCGGTGACGATCGACCTGAAGGGCGTCAACTTCGACTTCGACAAGGCCACGCTGCGTCCTGACGCGGTTGCGATCCTGAACGAAGCCGCTGAGATCCTGAAGCGTTACCCCGACCTGAAGGTCGAGGTGGCCGGTCACACCGACTCGAAGGGCACCGATGCGTACAACCAGAAGCTGTCGGAGCGTCGCGCGAAGGCTGCGTACGACTACCTGACCAGCAATGGCGTGGACGCTGGCCGTCTGGTGGGTCCGGTGGGTTACGGCGAGAGCCGTCCGATCGCTCCGAACACCAACGAAGACGGTTCGGACAATCCGGAAGGCCGTGCGAAGAACCGTCGCACCGAGCTGAACGTCCAGAACTAAGCGACACCCGCGGGTTCTTCGGAACCCGCACCGCAACACCCGAAGCCCGGCCTTGTGCCGGGCTTCGTTTTTTTCGACCCCCGCATGGCGCACGGCTGCCAGAGCGGCGACGGCGAAGGCAACGTCATCGACCAGCGCGAGCGCGCGGCGATCGAGCGACGAGCGCGCGACGGCCCGGGCAAAGCGCCCGTATGCGTGACGAATGCGTGGCGAATGCGGCCGGCGCTCGTACGCGCGCCGGCGTTCGCGCCGGTTGTTCGATCCGCCCCCCGCGCCTACACTGGCGTATAGCCTTTGCACGACGTCCGGGTATTCGCGCCCGGGCAGAACTACGGGAGAGAGTCATGCGCCACGCCATCGCCGGATTGACGTTGTTCCTCATCGCCGGAGCGGCGCAGGCGCAAGGCGCCAGCAACTGCGCGGCCTTGACCGCCGCCCGCGCGCAGCCGGTGCAGCCGACCCTGATCGCACCGATCTCGCCGGAACTGGTCGCTCCCTCGCATCAGCTCGGCGCGCCGACCGGCGTGCTCTCGCAGGCGCTCGACGAAGCGCTCTCGGCCGACCAGGTGCTGCTGCGCATCCGTCTCGATGGTTGCAACGTCGCCAAGGCCACGCCGGCATCGACCGGCATGCCCTCGGTCAATGACCCGGCCGCCTATAAGCCCAAGACCCAGTTCGACAACACGCCGTGGCGCTTCGATATGAGCCAGGGCGGCAAGCGCATGACCGCCGATGAGTTCAGCGCCTGGATGAAGGCCAAGGGCGTGCGCGTGGCCAAGGGCAACGGCACTGCGGCCGCCGCCGCTCCGGCCGCGGCCCCGGTGGTCGAGCCGGCCCCGGCGCCGGTCGAAGACAAGAAGAAAAAGAAGTAAGCCTCGCCACTGCGACGCGCTGCTTACGGCCGCGGGCATTGCTCGCGGCCGTTTCGCTTTTACGATCCGGATTTGGCGTGGCGCCCGCATCGAAGCCGCATCGCCTTGCGTTCCCGCCATCCAAAGCCGCTTAGCGCCTTGAACAAGATTCTGCCTTGAACAAGCTCTCGCCTTGAACAAGATTCCGCCCCGACACGGTCTGGCCCGCGTGCTGTCCAAGCAAGGCCTGTGCTCGCGCAGCGAAGCGGCGAAATGGATCGCCGCCGGCCGCGTCGCGGTCGACGGCCGCATCGTCCGCGATCCCGAGTTTCCGATCGTGCAGGGCCGCCATCGCGTTGCCGTCGACGGCAACGCCATCGATGCCGCACCGCGCATCTACCTGATGCTCAACAAACCGCGTGGGTTGGTCACGACCGCCCAGGACGAACGCGGCCGCGATACCGTCTACCGCTGCTTCGACGGCGCCGGCCTGCCGTGGCTCGCGCCGGTCGGGCGCCTGGACAAGGCCAGCGAAGGCCTGCTGCTGTTCTGCAACGACCCGCAATGGGCGGCGCGCATCACCGATCCCGACCTCGGGCCGGACAAGACCTATCACGTCCAGATCGACACGCTGCCCGCGCCGGCCTTGCTGGCGGCGCTGCACGAAGGCGTGATCGAGGAGGGCGAGCGCCTGCGCGCCAAGTCGGCGACCTTGCTGCGCGCCGGCGAGAAGAATGCCTGGCTGGAGATCGTGCTCGACGAGGGCCGCAACCGGCAGATTCGGCGCCTGCTCGCCGCCTTCGATATCGAAGTGCTGCGTCTGGTCCGGGTCGCGATCGGCCCGCTGCTGCTCGGCGATCTCGGCAAGCGCGAATGGCGCGAGCTCAGCGCCGCCGAGGCGGCGGCGCTGGTCGGGTCGGACTAGGGAGGCGCGTCGTCGTCGCGCCATCGCGCGAGGCGGGCGTCGAGCAAGTTCGCTACCACCTCGAAGGCGCGCGCGTCGCCCGGGCCGCGTGCGTCGTGGCTGGCGCCCTTGCCGTGGTTGCAACGCGTGCAGGCGAGGGCGAGGTTGCGCGGGTCGTCGGCATCCTCGCCGACCCTAGCGGTCAGGGCCGCCGCGGCGCGGCGGCCGAACCAGGCGCTCGGCACGACGTGTTCGAGCGAGGCCGAGCCGATCGCGGCACCGTCCTCGCTCAGGGCGAGCGCACACCGGCAGTGCAGGCAGCGCGTGCGCCAGACGCCGTCGTCCAGGCGCGCCAGCGCGTCGGTGCGCACGGCCTGCAACAGGCGGCGGCGCAGGACGACGCGCATGCGCTCAGTGGCCGATCAGGCTAGGGGTTCAGGCCTTGATCACGCCGAGCTCGCGACCGATCTTGATGAAGGCGGCGATGGCGCGATCGAGGTGCTCGCGCGTGTGCGCGGCCGACATCTGGGTGCGGATGCGCGCCTGGCCCTGCGGCACGACCGGGAAGAAGAAACCGATCGCATAGATGCCTTCTTCGAGCAGGCGCGCAGCGAACTTCTGCGCCAGCGGCGCGTCGTACAGCATTACCGGGCTGATCGGATGCACGCCCGGCTTGATGTCGAAACCGGCCGCGGTCATCCGCTCGCGGAAATAGCGCGTGTTCTCGACCAACTGCTCGCGCAGATCGCCGGCCGCCGAGAGCATCTCGAAAGCCTTGATGCCGGCGGCGACCACGTGCGGCGGCAGCGAGTTCGAGAACAGGTAGGGACGCGAGCGCTGGCGCAGCAATTCGACCACTTCCTTCCTGGCGGTGGTGAAACCGCCGAGCGCGCCGCCCATGGCCTTGCCGAGGGTGCCGGTGAAGATGTCGATCTTGTCCATCACGCCCTTGACCTCGGCCGAGCCGCGGCCGCTGCCGCCGAGGAAGCCGGTGGCATGGCATTCGTCGATATGCACCAGCGCGTCGTACTTTTTCGCGAGCGCGGTGATTTCGTCGAGTGGGGCGATGAAGCCGTCCATCGAGAACACGCCGTCGCTGGTGATCAGCTTGGTCTTGCAACCGGCGGCATCGGCGGCCTGCAACTGCTTTTCCAGGTCGGCCATGTCGCAGTTGGCGTAGCGGAAGCGCTTGGCCTTGCACAGGCGCACGCCGTCGATGATCGAGGCGTGGTTGAGTGCGTCGGAGATGATCGCGTCGTTCTCGCCGAGCAGCGGCTCGAACAGGCCGCCGTTGGCGTCGAAGCAGGCGGCGTAGAGGATGGTGTCCTGCGTGCCGAAGAAGTCCGAGATGGTCTTCTCGAGCTGCTTGTGCAGGTCCTGGGTGCCGCAGATGAAGCGCACCGAGGCCATGCCGAAGCCGTGCGTGTCGAGCGCGTCCTTCGCCGCCTGGATCACCTCGGGGTGATCGGCCAGGCCGAGATAATTGTTGGCGCAGAAGTTCAGCACCGTGCGGCCGTCTTCGAGAACGATCTCGGCCGACTGCGGGCTGGTGATGATGCGTTCGGCCTTGAACAGACCCTGGGCGCGGATCTCGTCGAGGGTGTCGGCGTAGTGTTGCGTGAGAGCGGGCTTGGTCAGGCTCGATGCGTCGGACACGGGCGGCTTCCGATGGGGAGGAAAGCCGCCATTCTATTCCAGACCCTTTACCCAGGCCCGTCGGCTGCGTTCATGCCGTTGGCCTGGCCCTTGCGTGCCCAAGCGGCCGATTGCTTCTGCAGCGCGGGCGGGTGGGCGACCAATCCGTACTTGGCGGGATGTTGCGCCGGCCGGTTCTTGAAATCGCCGCCGGCGGCCAGGGATTGCGCTAGCCAGTCGAACGCGTAGGGGGGGGGCGGTGTCGCAGCTGGGCTGTGGCCGTGATCGTGGCTGTAGCTGTAGCTGTAGCTGTAGCTGTAGCTGTAGCTGTTGCTGTTGTTGTGGGGATTTTGCTGTTGCTGTGCGCCGATTCGCACTTGCGAAGGCAGTGGAAGGCCCGGAGGGCGGTCCGCATGGATGCGGGCCGTTTTTCATCGGGACAGGGATGTCCCGTATGAAAAAGCCCTGCGCCGGCAACGATCGTGCGGGCCTGTGATTCAAAACGAAAGCACTTTTCTTTGGTTACTTTCTTTTGTTGCTTTAGACAAAAGAAAGTTACCCGCCGCTTTAGTGGCGGAAGCTTTTATCGTTTGATCTTGCTTCGTTAGAAGCCACAAGCAAGTGCAAAGCTGCCACCACTGTAGGAGCGACGTAAGTCGCGACCAAGGGACGTGCAGTAAGGGCGCCGCCGATACTATTCACAGAAACGCCGTGCCCTCGCGAGGGTAGGAGCGGCGCGAGCCGCGACCGCGTCCTGTCGTGCGCCGGTGTCTCCGGCCGGGGATAGCGAAGCAACATCAAGAGCAAAGCTTCCGCCCGCTACGCGGCCGGGTTACTTTCTTTTGCTAAGCCCAAAAGAAAAGTAACCAAAGAAAAGGGCTCTCCTTGCAAGGGCACAGGCCACGAGTGCGATGCTGTCGCCGGGATTTTTCGATAGGACATCCTTGTCCTATCGAAAAACGGCGCACGTCCTGTGCGCCGCCCTCCGGGTCTCCACTTGACCGGCAAAGCGGCAAAGCAGATCAAAATCTCGGCAACGGCAACCAGCGCGTGCAGACACGCTGCGCTACCCGCAGATGCGACGAAGGCGCCCAAAGGCGCCCTCGTCGTGACCGGTTTCGTGTCGCCTATCGTGTCGCTGGGCGATACCTCGCGATCAGTTCCAGCTCAACACGACCTTGCCCGCCTTGCCCGCTTCCATCAGGTCGAAACCCTTCTGGAAATCGTCGATGGGCAGCTGGTGGGTGAGCACCTTGCCGAGCGGGAAACCCGACAGCACGAGCTGGGTCATCTTGTACCAGGTCTCGTACATCTTGCGGCCGTACATGCCGTGCAGGGTCAGGCCCTTGAAGATGATCTTGTCCCAGTCGGCGCCGGCGCCCTTGGGCATGATGCCGAGCATGGCGATCTTGCCGCCGTGGTACATGCAGTCGAGCATGTCGTTGAAGGCGCGCGGGTTGCCGCTCATTTCCAGGCCGACGTCGAAGCCTTCCATGTGCAGGTCGGCCATCACGTCCTTGAGCGACTGGTTGGCGACGTTGACCACGCGGGTGGCGCCCATGTCGGCGGCCAACTTGAGGCGGAAATCGTTGACGTCGGTGACGACCACGTTGCGCGCGCCGATGTGCTTGCAAATGCCCGCGGCGATGATGCCGATCGGGCCGGCGCCGGTGATCAGCACGTCCTCGCCGACCACGTCGAACTCCAGCGCGCAATGCGCGGCGTTGCCGTAGGGGTCGAAGAACGCGGCCAGCTCGCTCGGGATCTGGTCGGGGATCGGCCACAGGTTGCTGGCCGGCATGACGATGTACTCGGCGAAGGCGCCATTGCGGTTGACGCCGATGCCGACGGTGTTCGGGCACAGGTGCTGGCGACCGCCGCGGCAGTTGCGACAGTGGCCGCAGACGATATGGCCTTCGGCCGAGACGCGCTGGCCGGGACGGTAGCCGACCACGCCGGGGCCGAGATCGACCACGCGGCCGACGAATTCGTGGCCGATCACCAGGCCGGGCTTGATGGTGCGCTGGCTCCACTCGTCCCACAGGTAGATGTGCAGGTCCGTGCCGCAGATCGCGGTCTTTTCGAGCTTGATCAACACCTCGTTCGGGCCGGGCACCGGCACCGGCACTTCTTCCATCCAGATGCCCTTACCGGCTTCGCGCTTGACCAGAGCCTTCATCGTTTGCGTCATGGGAATCGATACCTGAGAGCTGCGGCCGTGCCGCGCGGGAGACAGGCGCGAATTATACGCCGGCGATGTCGCCCGGGCCGGGCGGGGGTTTGCCCGCGCCGGCCGGCTTGGCCTATCGTCGCGGCTTCGTAATGTTCCGGAATGACCATGCGCCCCCGTGTGTTAGCCCTGTCCCTGGCGCTGTGCGCCACCGCCGCCCAGGCCGACGAAGGCATGTGGATGCCCTCGCAACTGCCCGAGATCGCGCGCCAGCTGCGCGCCGCCGGTTTCAAGGGCGATCCGGCCGATCTGGCCGAGTTGACCCGCGCGCCGATGAACGCTGTGGTCAAGGTCGGCGGCGCCACCGGCGCCTTCGTCTCCGGCGAGGGGCTGGTGCTGACCAATCACCACGTGGCCTTCGGCGTCATCCAGTACAACTCCAAGCCTGAGCGCGACCTCATCGGCAACGGCTTCGTCGCCGCCGACCGCGCCGCCGAGCTGCCGGCCAACCCGGATTTCCGCGTGCTGGTCACCACCGGTTTCGACAAGGTCACCGAGCGCATCCTCGCCGATGCGCGCGGCAAGCGCGGCCGCGCTTATTACGAAGCCGTCGATGCGGCGACCAAGGCGGTCGTCGCCGAGTGCGAGCGCGAAGCCGGTTATCGCTGCAGCGTCGCCAACATGTACTACGGCACCGATTTCTATCTGATCCGCCAACTGGAACTGCGCGATATCCGCCTGGTGTATGCGCCGCCGGACGCCATCGGCAACTACGGCGACGAGGTCGACAACTTCGTCTGGCCGCGCCACAGCGGCGATTTCACCCTGTTGCGCGCCTACGTCGGCAAGGACGGCAAGCCCGCCGATTACTCGCCCGACAACGTGCCCTACGCGCCGCCGGGGCACCTGCAGATCGCCACCGAGCCGGTGCGCGAAGGCGATTACGCCATGCTTGCCGGTTACCCCGGTGTGACCTTCCGCCATCGCATGGCGGCCGAGTTCGCCCAGCAGATCGAATGGCAGCTGCCGTCGCGCGTGGCCCTGTACGCCGGCATGATCAAGACGGTCGAACAGGCCGCTGTCTCCGACGCCGAAGCCAAGGTGCGCTATGCCGCGCAAGTGGCCGGCTTCAAGAACACGCTCAAGCGCGCCCAGGGCGAACTCGACGGCCTGCGCCGCAGCGATGCGGTGCGCGTACGCCGCGACGACGAGACCGCGATGCTGGCCTGGCTGAGCAAGCAGGCCGATGCCAAGGCGATCCGTACCGACATCGACGCGGCGCAGAAAGTGCTCGACGACGCGGCATCGACCCGCGACCGCGATCAATTGCTGACCGCGATCCGCACCCAGGCGCAGCTGTTGAACGCGGCCCTGACCCTGCAGCGCCTGGCGCTCGAACACGCCAAGCCCGACGGCGAGCGCGAGACCGGTTACCAGCAGCGCGACGAAACCCTGATCGCCGGCCGGCTCAAGCAAGTGCAGCGCCGTTATGCGCCTGAAGTCGAGAAGGCGCTGCTGCTCGACCTGCTGACTCAATACAAGGCGTTGCCGAAAACCTCGCGCGTACCGGAGTTCGACCGTGTCTTCGCCGGCGAAGACGCCGCCACCCTTAAGCGCAGCCTCGCCGCGCTGTATGCAGGCACCCGGCTCGGCGACGAGGCGGTGCGCCTGCAGGCGATGAAGGCCGACGCCAAGACCTTGGCCGGGTCCGACGACAGCCTGTTGCGCGCCGCGGCGGCGCTGACCCCGGCGATCCTGGCGCTGGAAGAACAAACCAAGAGTCGCGACGGCGAGCTGTTGCGCCTGCGCCCGGCCTATATGCGCGCCTTGATCGGCTTCCGTAAATCGCAGGGGCGCGCGGTGTATCCGGACGCCAACTCGACCTTGCGCGTGAGCTACGGTGCGGTCAGCACCATGGACCCGCGCGACGGCGTGCGTTATCGGCCGCTGACGACGGTGCAGGGCATCGTCGAGAAGCACACCGGCGTCAAACCCTTCGATGCGCCGCAAGCCTTGCGCGATGCGATCGCCAAGGGCGATTACGGCAGCACCGTCGATCCCGAACTGAAGACCCAGACCGTCGATTTCCTGACCAACCTCGACACCACCGGCGGCAATTCCGGCTCGCCCGTGCTCGATGCCCACGGTCGCTTGATCGGCCTGAACTTCGACAGCAACTGGGAGGCGGTCAGCGCCAGCTGGATGTTCGACCCGCGCTACAAGCGCGCGATCCACGTCGACATGCGCTATATGCGCTGGCTGCTGGCCAAGGTCTATCCGGCCCCGCACCTGCTCGGCGAGATGCAGTTGCCGGCGGAATAAAAGCGAGGAGTGAGCGCAGAGGAGCGAGAAACGAGCGGCGGCGCCGCTTCTTGCTCACTCCTCACTCCTCTGCACTCGCTTCTGCCTCGACATGGCGACCCGGTGCCGTCCAAGCTAGAATCGGAAGCCATTTTCTTATTTGAATCAGGGGTATACGCATGCGTTACACGAAACTGGCTACGGCCATGGTCATGGCCGGCACGCTGGGCGGCCTCGCTACGACGGCCCAGGCCGTCGAAGGCATGTGGGTGCCGCAGCAGTTGCCCGAGATCTCCGCGCCGCTGAAGCAGGCCGGGCTCAAGCTCAACGCCAAGCAGTTGGCCGACCTCACCGGCGACCCGATGGGCGCGGTGGTTTCGCTCGGCGGCTGCACCGCCAGCTTCGTCTCGCCGCGCGGCCTGGTGGTGACCAATCATCACTGCGCTTACGGCGCGATCCAGCTCAATTCGACCGCGCAGAGGAACCTGATGCGCGACGGCTTCAACGCCGCGGCCCCGGGCGATGAAGTCTCGGCCGGCCCTGCTTCGCGCATCTACGTGCTCGACTCGATCCAGGACGTGACCGCGCAGATCAAAAGCGCGATCGCCGAGGCGGTCGAACCGATCGACCGCACCCACGCGTTGGAGACGGTAGAGAAGCAACTGATCGCCCAGTGCGAGGCCGAGCCCGGCTACGCCTGCGAGGTCTACAGCTTTTTCGGCGGCAGCACCTACCGTCTGTTCCGGCGCATCGAAATCAAGGACGTGCGCCTGGTCTACGCGCCGCCCGGCAGCGTCGGCAACTACGGCGGCGAAGTCGACAACTGGATGTGGCCGCGCCACACCGGCGACTTCTCCTTCTATCGCGCCTATGTCGGCAAGGACGGCAAGCCGGCCGCGTACGCGAAGGACAACGTGCCCTACCAGCCCAAGCACTACCTGAAGATCGCCGACAAGCCGCTCGGCGAGGGCGACTTCGTCATGGTCGCCGGCTACCCGGGGCGCACCAACCGCTACGCGCTCGCGGCCGAGTTCGACGCCACCGCGGACTGGATGTATCCGACCCTGTCGCAGCACTACAAGAATCTGGTCGCTCTGGTCGGGCAGACCGCGAAGCAGGATCCCGAAATCGGCGTGAAGTACGCCAGCACCGTGCGCGGTTGGCAGAACACGCTGAAGAACTACGACGGCCAGCTCGAAGGTTTCGAGCGCATCGGCGCGGCGAAGAAGAAGCACGCCGACGAAGAGGCCGTGCTGGCCTGGCTCGGCAAGCGCGGTAAGGCCGGCGCGCCGGCGTTGGCCGGCCACGCCAAGATGATCGAGCAGATCGAGGCCGCCAACGCGCACCGCGAGCGCGACACCGTGTTCTCGCAGCTGCGCCGTTTCGGCGTGATCGCCGCGTCCGGCACCCTGTATCGCCTCGCGGTCGAACGCGCCAAGCCCGACGCCGAGCGCGAGCCCGGTTACCAGCAGCGCGATCTGCCCTCGATCAAGGCCGCGCTGGAGCAGATGGAGCGTCGCTACGACCCGCGCATGGACCGCGAGCTGCAGGCTTACTGGCTGCGCGAGTACGTCAAGCTGCCCGCCGGCGAACGCATCGCCGAACTCGACCGTTGGCTCGGCGGTTCCGACGAGAAGGCGATCAAGCGCGCGCTCGACAAGCTGGCCAAGACCAAGCTCGGCAGCACCAAGGAGCGTCTGGCCCTGATCGACGACGACCGCGCCGCCATGGACAAGAGCCGCGATCCGGCGATCCAGATGGCCAAGGCGCTGTTCCCGGCGGCGCTGCGCCTGGAGCAGGAAGGCAAGGCCCGCGACGGCGAAACCCTGATCGCGCGCCCGGCCTACCTGCAGGGCGTGATCGACTATCGCAAGAGCAAGAAGCAGGCGGTCTACCCGGACGCCAACTCGACCCTGCGCATCACCTTCGGCAACGTCAAGGCCTACACCAAGCTCGACGGCAGCAAGCAGGCCTCGTTCACCAAGCTCGAAGAGGTCGCCGCCAAAGCCACCGGCCAGGAGCCGTTCAACGCGCCGCAGAACCTGCTCGACGCGATCTCGGCCAAGCGCTATGCCGGCCTGAGCGACAAGCGCCTGAAGACGGTGCCGGTGAACTTCCTGTCCGACCTCGACATCACCGGCGGCAACTCCGGTTCGCCGGTGCTGGACGGCGAAGGCAAGCTGGTCGGCCTGGCCTTCGACGGCAACTGGGAGTCGGTGAGCTCGAACTGGCTGTTCGACCCGGTGATGACCCGGATGATCTCGGTCGACCAGCGCTACATGCGCTGGATCATGCAGGAGGTCTATCCGGCGCCGCAGCTGCTGACCGAGCTCGGCGTGCCGGCGAAGAAGTAAGCCGCCGCAGCCACCCGCAAGCGCAAACGCCGGTCGGTTCGCCGACCGGCGTTTGCGTTTGTGCGGGTGCGACGATCCAAAGGGGGTAGGAGCGCCGCGAGCCGCGACCGCGCGGTCGCGGCTCGCGCCGCTCCTACCCCGACAGCGTGAAGCCATGCGGCGCGACTTGCTTGAACTAACGAAATTTTTAGATTGCCGAGGGCCGGGCACGGGCAGCAGCCACAAACACGCTGAAGCGCGACGAACCGTAGCGCCGCCGAGCCGCGCTTCGACGGATCCGGAATGGCCTTCGCAGAAACAGCCGGGCTAGACTCGACCTCCCGCCTTCCAAGGGACGCTTTGATGCAATACACGGTGCTGGCCCGATCACTGGCCATGGCAGGGACGTTGTCGTGCACGCTGGCCTGGCATGGGGCCGCCCGGGCGGTCGAGGGCGTATGGACGCCGCAGCAATTCCCCGAACTCGCGAGCAAGCTCAAACAGGCCGGGCTGCGGGCCACGCCCAAGCAGCTCGCGCAACTGAGCGACCCGAAAGGCGACCCGCTCGGCGCGGTGGTGCCGTTCGGCGGCTGCACCGCGAGCTTCGTCTCGCCCAAGGGCCTGCTGCTGACCAACCACCATTGCGCGCTCGCCGCGCTGCAGCTCAATTCGACGCCGCAGAAAAGCCGGCTGCGCGACGGGTTCAAGACCGGCACCAACAACGAGGAAGTTTCGGCCGGTGCCAACGCGCGCATCTTCGTGCTCGATTCGGTCCAGGACGTCACCGCGCGGGTGCAGGCGGCGCTGACCGCGGCGGCCGACCCGCTCGCGCGCATCGCCGCGCTCGACGCGCTGGAGAAGCAACTGGTCGCCGAGTGCGAGACCCAGGCCGATTACGGTTGCCGTCTCTACAGTTTCTCCGGCGGCAACCGCTATCAACTGCAGCGCAGCATCGAGATCCGCGACCTGCGCCTGGTCTATGCGCCGCCGGAAAGCATCGGCAACTTCGGCGGCGAGACCGACAACTGGTCGTGGCCGCGCCACACCGGCGATTTCGCCTTCTACCGCGCCTACGTCGGCAAGGACGGCAAGCCGGCGCCGTTCGCGATCGACAACGTGCCCTACCAACCCAAGCGTTGGCTCAAGATCGCCGACAAGCCGCTGGGCGCGGGCGATTTCGTCATGCTCGCCGGCTTTCCGGGCATGACCAACCGCTACGCCATGGCCGACGATTTCGAGGCCAACGCCGACTGGACCTATCCGACCGTCGCCGCGCATTACCGCCGTCTCGCCGCCTTGATCGAAGCCGAAGGCCGCAAGAGCCCCGAGGTCGCGAGCAAGTATGTCGGGACCCTGCGCGGTTGGCTGGGCGCGGCCAAGAGTTACGAAAGCCAGATCGAAAGCTTCCGCCGCACCAACGCGGCCCAGGCCAAGCGCAGCGAAGAAACCGGTTTGCTGGAGTGGCTGCGTAAGCAGGGCGCGGGAGGCGAGGCGGCCTTGGCCGCGCACGCACGTCTGGTCGAACTCGGCCAGCAGGCGCGCGCCGAACGCGACCGCGACCTGGTGCTCGGCCAGTTGTACGCGACCGGCACCCTCAGTGCCGCGACCCAGCTGTACCGGCTGGCGATCGAGCGCGACAAACCCGATGCGCAACGCGAGAACGGCTACCGCCAACGCGACCTGGGCGCGTTCGAGAACCGGCTCAAGCAGGCCGACCGCCGCTTTGATGTGCGCATGGACCGGCAGTTGCAGAACTACTGGCTGCACGAGTACGTCAAGCTGCCGAAAGAACAGCGCGTCGCGGCGCTCGACCAATGGCTGGAAGGCGACGACGAAAAAGCGATCAAGCGCGCCCTCGATCGCATCGGAAAATCGCGCCTGGCCAACCCCGAACAACGTGCGAGCTGGCTCAAGGCCGACCGCGCCACCTTCGAGAAGAGCAAGGATGCCGGCAAGGACGGCGCGATCCAGTTCGCGGTCGCGGTGATGCCGACGATGCTGGAAATGGAGCGGGAAATCCGCAGCCGCGCGGGCGAGACCTTGAGCGTGCGGCCGGTGTACCTGAAAGCGCTGGCCGACTACCGCAAGGGCCTCGGCCAGCCGGCCTATCCCGACGCCAATGGCTCCCTGCGTATCAGCTACGGCACGGTGTCGCCCTACACGAAGGACAACGGCGCCAAGCAACTGCCGTTCACCCGGCTCGAGGAAATCGCCGCGCGCAACAGCGGCAAGCCGCCGTTCGACGCCCCGCCGGCCTTGCTCGATGCGATCGCGGCGAAGCGGTTCAGCGCCAACCTCGTCGACAAGCGTTTGGGTTCAGTGCCGGTGAATTTCCTCGCCGACCTCGACATCAGCGGCGGCAACTCCGGCTCGCCGGTGCTGGACGGGCAGGGCAAGCTGGCGGGCATCGCCTTCGACAGCAACTGGGAATCGGTGAGCGCGAGCTGGCTGTTCGACCCGGCGTTGACGCGGACCATCTCGGTCGACCAGCGCTATTTGCGCTGGGTGCTGCAGGACGTGTTCCCGGCGCCAAGGTTGTTGGCGGAGATGGGGGTTCCGGCGACTGGGAAGTAGGTTGGCCCGCTGTCGCTGGAGTGGTTGTTGTTGACGCAAATTTTGTCGCCGCTGCAGTTTCGGTTGAACTAGCCGTTGCTTTTGCCGTTGCTTTTGCCGTTGCTTTTGCCGTTGCCGTTGCCGTTGCCGTTGCGGTTGCGGTTGCGGTTGCTGTTGCTGTTGCTGTGCGCCGCCTAAGCCTTGCGAAGGCCATAGAAGACCCGAAGGGCGGCCCGCAGGGATGCGGGCCGTTTTTCATCGGGACAGGGATGTCCCGTATGAAAAATCTCCGCGTGTGCATCGCTCGTGCGGGCCCTTGATTCAAAGAAAAGCATTTTTCTTTGGTTACCTTTCTTTTGTTGCTTATGACAAAAGAAAGTAACCCGCCGCTTTAGTGGCGGAAGCTTTAGGCGTTTGATCTAGATCTTGCCTGAGCGATACGCCGCAAACCCGCGACAGCGCGGTCGCGGCTCGCGCCGCTCCTACCCGGGGCTCTAGCCGGCAGCGGCGCGAGATTGAGGCGTTGCGGTCGCGACTTACGTCGCTCCTACAGGGGTGGAATCGCTGTACTACGTTGCCTAGGCACGGGCGGGGATCCCTCCACTGTAGGAGCGACGTGAGTCGCGACCACGTCAGGCGGCCTCTGGCGAACCCATTCAAGCAAGAGCAGAGCTTCCGCCCGCTACGCGGCCGGGTTACTTTCTTTTGCTAAGCCCAAAAGTCCGTCTGGATTCCCTTCGGTCAAAGGTAACCAAAGAAAAGGGCTCTCCTTGCAAGGGCACAGGCGACGAGTGCGATGCTCGCGCCGGGATTTTTCGATAGGACATCCTTGTCCTATCGAAAAACGCCGCACGTCCTGTGCGGCGCCCTCCGGGTCTCCAGGCGTTCTCGCGAGTTTGATACTGCGCCAAGCTCATCGCGGCAACGGCAACGGCAACGGCAACGGCAAGAGCAAGAGCAAGAGCAAGAGCAAGAGCAACAAAGTGGCTGCCCGGCGCGAATCGCAACTCACGCGCCCGCGACCACACCGATGCGCCCAAAAAAGAGGCCGGCATACGCCGGCCTCCTCTCTCCCCAATGCGAAACGACGATCAGCGCGGATTGCAGACCAGGTGGCCGACGCTGTAGCTGGCGGTGCGTACGCCCGACTCGCTGTAGACGCCCTCGCAGCTGAGCTGCGCCTGGCCGACGACCTTGCCGGCGGCGTCGAAATACACATAGAACTCGCCGATTTCGTCCGGACCCGGCGGGCGGGCGAGGGCGACGGTGGCGACGAGGGCGGCGACGAGGCCGAGACCGAGGGCGAAAGATTTACGCATGACGAACTCCCATCTTTGCAAAGGCAGATTGGATACCCGGCGCGGTGACGGACACGGGGCCGGACAGTGGCGTGATCTTCGATGGTGCGGGCGCGCTGTGCGCCAAGCGTCGCTCACGCTCGACGGTGTCGTGCCGGTGCGCCGATCGCTCAGATCGGTGGTGCGGGACGAACGAGGCGGTCGTTACCGTGCGGATGCGCGACATGGATCGTGCCGCGGCGAAACCGAAGGCGGCGATCGCCGGATCGATCAGATTTCAGGGTCGCAGATGAAATAACCGTCGCTGTAGTTCTTGGTGAACTTGCCCCAGGATTCGCGGGTGTTGTCGCAGCGAATGGCCGAGTAGCCGACCACGGTGCCGTTGTCGTCGTAGTAGGTGTAGAACTGGCCGGGACCGGTGGGGCCGATTGCAGCGACTGCGGCGCCGACCGCGGCGAGCGCCGCGAAGCCGAGCGTCAGAGCGAGTTTCTTGCGCATTGGTGTTCTCTCTTCGGATGCCGGCAGGACGCCGGCGCCACGACGCTAGGACCCGGGTCGCGATTTCTCAATGTGCCATCGCGACTCGATTCGTATCTTTGTGACGCGGTTCCGAAGCGCAATCGTAAATTGCTAATTCCTGCACAAAACGCGTTGCGCCCGGGCGAGGGCGGCGGTCGAACTCATGAACGTGGTCGCGCTTGCCAAGCGGCGGTCCGCTGCCTTAGGCTGCGCGGGCAGTCGCGGATTCCCATGCCAGCCGGCCCCGTCTCCCGACCCGTGTCAGATGCCGCCTCATGCGGCGCCGCTACCCAGCGGCATCGTGGCCCCAGCTTCAGCCTGAGGGCGCGAGATCCAACCGTAGTGCCGGCTCGCTCGTGCTCCGTGGTCTGTCCCCTACGACCTGGAGCTTGCGATGAAAGTACTGGCCTGCGATGGCATTCACGAAGACGGTCTGGCCCTGTTCCGCGATGCGGGCTGGGAAGTCGTCGTATCCGATCCGATCAAAGACACCGCTGCCCTGGCTCAGGCCCTGGTCGGCGTCGACGCCGTGCTGGTGCGTTCGGCGACCAAGGTGCCGGCCGAGGCGATCGCCGACGCCAGCCAGTTGCGCGTGATCGGCCGCGCCGGCGCCGGCGTCGATACCATCGACGTCGATGCCGCCACCCAGCGCGGCATCGCAGTCATGAACGCGCCCGACGGCAACACCCTGGCTGCGGCCGAGCACGCGATCTCGCTGTTGTTCGCGTTGGCCCGGCACATCCCGCGCGCCGACGCCGGCATGAAGGCCGGCGAGTGGCCGAAGGCGGGCCTGACCGGCTTCGAACTCGAAGGCAAGAAGCTCGGCGTGATCGGCCTGGGCCGCATCGGCGGCACCGTCGCACGCAAGGCGCAGGGCATCGGCATGGAAGTCGCCGCGCACGACCCCTTCCTGCCCGCGTCCGCCGCCGGCAAGGGCAGCGTGCCGCTGAAGTCGCTGGAAGAATTGCTGGCCTGGGCCGACGTCGTCACCCTGCACATCCCGCGCACCAAGGAAACCACCAACCTGCTCTCGGAAACGAGCATGCGCGGGATGAAGAAGGGCGCCTACCTGATCAACGCCGCGCGCGGCGGGCTGGTCGATGAGTCCGCCTTGCTGCAGCTGATCGAAGAAGGCCACATCGCCGGCGCCGCGCTCGACACCTTCGTCACCGAACCGCTGCCGGCCGACTCGGCGCTGCGCGCGAATCAGAAGCTGATCCTGACCCCGCACCTGGGCGCCTCGACCAGCGAAGCGCAGCAGGCGGTGAGCACGATCCTGGCCCGCCAGATCATCGATTTCGTCGCCACCGGCGCGGTCGCCGGCTGCGTCAACCTGCCGCCGCTGACCGCCGAAGCCGCGCGCGAATCCGGCCCGTGGATGCCGCTGATGTCCTCGCTGGGCCGCCTCGCCGCGCGCCTGGTGCCGGCGCCGACGCGTCTGGAAATCACCTATGCCGGCCGCACCGATGCGCTCGACACGCGTCCGCTGACGCGCCTGCTGGTGGCGGCCTTGCTCGGCACCGCTTCGGGCCGCGTGACCCCGGTCAACGCCTTGCAGGAAGCGGCCGCGCGCGGCCTGACCGTGGCCGAGACCCTCGGCGGCGACGGCGACGGTTTCGACCGTTTGCTGAAGCTGCGCGTGGTCGGCGAGAAGCGCACCCGCGAGATCGAGGCGACCCTGCACCGCGGCCCGCGCGTGGTGCGTCTGGATGGCGTCGAGATCGAATTCGATCCGCAGGCGCACGTGCTGTTGCTGCGCAACGAAGACCGTCCCGGCATGATCGGCGCGGTCGGCTCGCAGCTCGGCGCAGCCGGCGTCAACATCGTCAACTTCGCCCTGGGCGCGGCCGGCGACGGCCAGGCGCGCGCGGCGATCACCGTCGACCGCCCGGTCAACGAACAGCAGCTCGCGCTGCTGCGCGCGACCCCCGGCATCCTCTCGCTGGCGCAGGTCTGATCATGCGGATCTTGCTTGCCCGTCATGGAGAAACCCCGTGGAATGCCGAAGGCCGCTATCAGGGCCAGGAGGACATTGCCCTGTCGCCGGTCGGCGAAGCCCAGGCCAACGCGCTGGGCGCACGCCTTCGCGACGTCTCGATCACTCGCGCCGTCGCCTCGCCGCTGTCGCGCGCGCGCCGTACCGCCGAGCTCGCCCTCGGCAGCGAACGCGCGAGCCTGTTGCAGTTCGACCCTGGCTTGATGGAAATCGCCCACGGCACCTGGGAAGGCCTGCTCGCCAGCGAAATCCGCGAACGCGACGGCGACCGCCTGCGCGCTTGGCGCGACACCCCGCATGAAGTGTTGATGCCCGGCGGCGAATCGATCGTGCACGTACTCGACCGCGCCTGGCCCGCGTTCGCGCGCGCCTGCGAAGGCCTGCGTGCCGACGACACCTTGCTGGTGGTCGCCCACGACGCCGTCAACCGCGTGCTGTTGTGCAAGGTGCTCGGCATCCCCTTGTCGAAGCTGTGGACCTTCCGCCAGGCGCCGACCACGCTGAACCTGCTCGAAGGCGACAGCGTGGACACGTTGGACGTGGTGCGCTTGAACGACTGCAGCCACCACACCGCCTTGTTCGGCGAGGCGGTGCATCGGGCCTTGTGATCGATTCGGGTTGACCGAAGCGGGCGCTTCTTTGGAGGCGCCCGTTTTTATTTGGGGTTGTGCGAGTGTTCGCGATGCGACCTTCACAGAAGCCGTGATCCATCTTGAAGTTGCGGTTGCATCGGATCGAAGCCTGAAGTTGCACCTGCCTGGCCTCTGCCTCTGCCTTTGTCTCTGCATTTAGGCATTTGGTCTCGGCTTGGCCTTTGCTGTTGCTGTGCGTCGTCTAAGTCTTGCGAAGGCAATTGAAGACCCGGAGGGCGGCCTGCATGGATGCAGGCCGTTTTTCATCGGGACAGGGATGTCCCGTATGAAAAATCCCTGCGAATGCATCGATCGTGCGGGCCCTTGATTCAAAGAAAAGCACTTTTCTTTGGTTACCTTTCTTTTGTTGCTTATGACAAAAGAAAGTAACCCGCCGCTTTAGTGGCGGAAGCTCTTAGCGTTTGATCCTGATCTTGCTTGGTTCATTCGCCGCGAGACCGAAACGACGTGGTCGCGGCTCACGCCGCTCCTACAGGGGAAGGATTCGCGACTTTCCCTTCGTCAAGCAAGAGCAAAGCTTCCGTCCGCTGACGCGGCCGGGTTACTTTCTTTTGCTAAGCCCAAAAGAAAGGTAACCAAAGAAAAGGGCTTTCCTTGCAAGGGCACAGGCCACGAGTTCGATGCTCGCGCCGGGATTTTCCGATAAGACATCCTTGTCTTATCGGAAAACGGCGCACGTCCTGTGCGCCGCCCTCCGGGTCTACTGTTGACCGGCACAGCGTCAAAGCCAATCAAAATCACGTCAATAGCAATAGCAATAGCAATAGCAATAGCAATAGCAATAGCAATAGCAACCGCGACGGCGACGGCGACGGCAAAAGCAAAAGCGACGGCAAAAGCGCCGCCGGTCTGTTGCAAACAGCGCCATGGGCGACTTCGACCACGCCGGTACCGTCCATGTCCGCATCGACCCATCACCCCGACGCCTGTGTTGCAATACACCCCGCCGCAGGACGCGGCGCGAAAACAAGGAAGAGCGGTGTCGAAATTCGCATGCAGGACCGCGGCCATGTTGGCCGTATTGTTCGCCGCGCCGGCCGCGGCGCAATCGATCGATGCGGGCGCGGGGGCGTCGATGCCGGCCGGCTGCCCCAGCGGCGGGCAGTCGTTGCCGCCGCCGAAGTATCCGACCGAGATCTTCGGTGCCGCCGGCACGGTGACGCTGGTGTTGGACCTCGACCGCTGCGGTCAGGTCGATCAGGTCTGGATCGAGACCGATTCGGGTTATGAAGCGCTGGACCGCGCCGCGGTGGAGACGGCGAAGAAATGGCGCTTGAGTCCCGAGTATCGCGACGGTGTCGCGGTGGCGTCGCGGGTGCGGGTGCCGGTCGACTTCCAGGCGCCGACGCCCGAGCAGATCGCCGTGCATGTGGCCCGCGCCCAGGCCAAGTGGGACCAGGTCTGGCCCCTGGCCCAGGTGCCCGAAGTCGCCGCCGCGCGCGACGGCAGCCTCGATGGTTTCCTTCCCGATGCCTTGCCGATGGAGGAGGGCAATGTGCTTGAGCTGATCGCCACGGCGCGACGCGAAGGCCGCGAGGTGTTCGGCGGCGAGGTGCCGGGCGGCAAGCTGGGCTGGCCGGCGCTGCGCATCGCCGACGACCGCGGCGCGTTTCAGTGGCTGTTGATCGAAGACAGCCATCCGGCGGCGCCATCGCTGGTCCGCCAGCGCCTGGTCAGCGACGGCAAGAAATCTTTCTATGTCAGCCGCGTGCTGTGCGGCGCGCCCAAGGCTTCGGCCTGCGCGAAGCTGGAGCGTAGCGTGCGCGCCTGGCCGCGACAGCGTCCGGGCCTGCCCTTGCCGCAGCAATTGTCGGCCGAGCCGCCGTTGCCGCCGAAGCAGACCCCGACGCAACGTCCGTTAGGGCCTTCGCGACTGGCCCCGGAGGATCCGAAAGCCCCCACCGACCCGGCGGCGCGGCCGGCGTGGCAGCGCGGCTGAGGCGTCGAACCGCCAGCGCCGGCCGATCAACCCGGCCGGCGTATCTGCGAGAATTCGCGCCATGCAACGCTCGCTCGCCGACTGGCTCTCCCACATCGAACGCATCCACCCCAAGTCCATCGACATGGGGCTGGAGCGCATCCGCATCGTCTCCCAGCGCCTGGGCCTGAAGCGCCCGGCGCGGAAGGTGATCACCGTCGGCGGCACCAACGGCAAGGGCTCGACGGTCGCCTTCATCGAGGCGATCGCGCGCGCCGCGGGCTGGTGCGTCGGCGCCTACACCTCGCCGCACCTGCTGGCCTATAACGAACGCATCCGCATCGGCGGCGCCGATGCCGGGGACGCCGCCCTGGTCGAGGCCTTCGAGGCCATCGAAGCCGCACGCGGCGAGGTGGTGCTGACCTATTTCGAGTACGGCACCCTGGCGGCGCTGTGGCTGTTCGAGCGCGCCAAGCTCGATCTGGCGATCCTCGAGGTCGGGCTCGGCGGGCGCCTGGACGCGACCAACCTGGTCGACCCGGACGTGGCGGTGATCACCACCGTCGACATCGATCACCAGGATTACCTGGGCCCGGACCGCGAGAGCATCGGTTTCGAGAAGGCCGGCATCGCCCGCGGCTGGAAGCCGTTGATCCTCGGCGACGACGACCCGCCGTCGAGCGTGCTGCGCCATGCCTACGCGATCGGCGCCTCGGCGGTGCGCGCGGGCTGCGATTTCTTCTTCGAGGCCCTGCCGCCGGACGCCGACAAGCCCGACGAGGGGCCGCGCTGGCGTTGGCGCGAGGTCGGCTACCGCGTCGAGCTGCCGATGCCGGCGCTGGCCGCGCCGGCGCAGATGCGCAATGCCGCGGTCGCGGTGGCGGCGTTGCGGGCCTTGGGCAAGTCGCCCACGCGCCAGCAGTTCGCCGAGGGCGTGGCGGCCGCGCACGTGCCCGGGCGCCTGCAGCGTTTCGTGCGCGATGGCGTCGAGATCGTGGTCGATGTCGGCCATAACCCGCAGGCGGCGCGCGAACTGGCGGCCTGGCTGGCGGCCGCGCCGGCCCCGGGCCGGACCCACGCCGTGTTCGCCGCGCTCGGCGACAAGGATGTGGCCGGCGTGGTCGCGGCCTTGCACGCAGGCGTCGACGCCTGGCATTTGGCCGGGCTGGCCGACAGCGGTCCGCGCGGGATCGCGGTGGAGGCTTTCGCCGAACGGCTGCGCGACACCGCGGCCGGCGAGGGCAGCCGCCATGCCGACGTCGCCGCCGCGCTGGCCGCGGTGCGGGCACAGGCCAGCGCCGGCGATCGCATCCTGGTGTTCGGTTCCTTCCACACTGCGGCGGCGGCACTGGCCTGGCTGGCGGCGAATTGAGCCGGGCCGTTACGCGCCGTGCTTTCGTGACGGCACCGGAGGCCTTGCGGTACCGGCCTTTCACCGTCGGCGATTCTGAATACAACGCTCCGGGCCAGGCATGCACACCGGTCCATGGCCGCCGCGGGGGTATAATTCGCGCCGGTAACCGGCCCTGCGAGTGATCGAGTAGCGATGGAACCTGCCCTGAAACAGCGATTGATCGGTGCGATGGTCCTGGTCGCACTGGCGGTGATTTTCCTGCCCATGCTGATCAAAGGGCCCGCGCCCGAAAGCGGCGCCTCCGATGTTCCCTTGACCTTGCCGGACGCGCCTGCGGGCGAAACCGAGACCCGCGAACTGCCGCTGGTGACGCCGGGCGATGCGCCGCAAGGCGGCGTGGTGGGCATGGAGCCGGCCGACATCAGCCAGCCGGCTTCGACCGGCAGCGACACCTTGCCGACCGTGGACACCGCGGCCGGCGCCAAGACCATGCAGCCGGCGTCCACCGCCGGTGGCGACTACGCGGTCAGCTTCGGCAGCTATGCCAGCGCCAGCGACGCCGACCGGGTGATCGCGGCGCTGCACGCCGCACGCCTGCCGGGTTATCAGGAAACCGCCGCCGGCGCCGGCGGCCGCACCTTGTATCGGGTCCGGATCGGGCCGTTCGCGACCCAGGCCGACGCCGAGGCGGCGCGCCTGGGTTCGACCAAGGTCCGCAAGGACGTCAACGCC
The DNA here is from genome assembly GCF_019970005.1 of Lysobacter sp. ESA13C. Classification (NCBI taxonomy): domain Bacteria; kingdom Pseudomonadati; phylum Pseudomonadota; class Gammaproteobacteria; order Lysobacterales; family Lysobacteraceae; genus Lysobacter; species Lysobacter sp. ESA13C. Next base: position 335,779 of record NZ_JAHXYK010000005.1, read on the forward strand.
AAGGTCGTGTTGCTCAACGCCGACGCGGCCGAGGCCGCCGACCCGGCCGTCGCCACCACCGCGCCGGCCGCATCGGCGCCGTCGGTGAGCGCGCCGAAGCCGCTGGCCGAAAGCGCACCGGTCAAGCCGGCGGCGCTACCGCCGTCGAAGCCGGAACCACTCAAGCCGGCCGCGACCAAGCCTGCCGAAACCAAACCCGTCGCGACCAAGCCTGTCGAAACCAAGCCGGTGGCGACGACCAAGCCGGCCGAAACCAAGCCGGTCGCGGCGAAGCCTGCCGAACCGGCCAAGCCGGCACCGAAGCCGGCCGCCGCCGGCACCGGTTTCGCGGTCCAGTTGGGCGCGTTCGGCAACGTCGACGAAGCCAACAAGCTGCGCGATCGCGCCCGGGCCGCCGGCTTCAGCGCCTTCGTCGAACAAGTCCGGACCGACAAGGGCACGCTCAACCGCGTGCGCCTGGGCCCGGTGGTCAATCGTGCCGACGCTGACAAGTTGAAGGCGCAGGTCGCCGGCAAGCTCGGCGTCGGCGACGCACTGGTCAAGCCGCACCCGTGACGGTTCGCGGCGTGACCTGCAGTTGAATACATCGGTGCAAGGCGCGCCGATGCAGGGCGCGCCGCTCGAGCGTGCGCCAGCGACGAGAGGGAGCGTCACGCTATGACAGCACTGGATTGGGGTTTGTTGTTGATCGTCGGCTTGTCGGCGCTGCTCGGCATGCTGCGTGGTCTGATCGGCGTGGCGGTGTCGCTGGCGGCGTGGCTGCTGGCCGGCATCGCCGCCTACGTGTTCGGCGGCGACGTCGGGCGCAGCCTCGGCGACGGCGAGATGGGCTGGCTGTCGTACCTCGGCGGCTATGCGCTGATTTTCGTGGCGGTGTGGATCGGCGTCGGCCTGTTCGGCATGGTGGTGCGGCGGATCGCGCACTCGGCCGGCTTGTCGGAGATGGATCGTTTGATGGGCCTGGGCCTGGGCGCGGTGCGCGGCGTGTTCTTCGCCTGCGCCTTGCTGGTGGTGCTGGGCATGACGACCTTGCCGCGCGAACCCGCATGGCGCGGTTCGATCGTCGCCGCGATGCTGATGCCGGGCGCGGAACTGATGCGCGCCGCATTGCCGGACGGCATGGCGCGCAAGGTCGACCTGGAAGGGCGCGGCACTTCGTTGCAAGCGACGGTCCAGGCCCAGGCCAAGAATCTGGAGGACAAGCTGCCGAAATTGTCCGGTGGATTGCCGGGCGGGTTGCCGGGTGGACTGTCGGACATGATGCCGAGCGGCGGCGGCCTGGATTCGCTGCCGCAGGCCGTGCCTGAGGGCTCGTCCGGCGGTATAGCCGGGGCCTTGCCCGATGGCCTGGTCAACGGTTTGCCCGACGCGCTGCCCGAGGCGGTGCGCGACATGCTGCCGCAGAAGGGCCAGCAAGGCGCCACGGCGACGCAGATCAAGGGCGACCCGGCCAAGGTCGGCGCCGACCGCAGCAAAGACGAAAAACGCGTTCATTAGCAACAACAACGACTCTCAGCAGGATCAAGCGCTATGTGCGGCATTCTCGGTATCGTCGGCAACACGGATGTCGCCGCTCAGCTTTACGACGGACTTACGGTGCTGCAGCACCGCGGCCAGGATGCGGCCGGCATCGCCACCGCCGACGGCGCGCGCCTGCGCGTGCACAAGGGCAACGGCCTGGTCAGCGACGTCTTCAACGAGACGGCGATGCGCCTGCTCGAAGGCCGCGTCGGCATCGGCCATTGCCGTTACCCCACCGCCGGCAGCGAAGGCTCCGACGAGGCCCAGCCGTTCTACGTCAACTCGCCGTTCGGCATCGCGCTGGCCCACAACGGCAACCTGATCAACACCGACATGCTGCGGCGCGAGGTGTTCGAGCAGGACCGCCGCAACGTCAACACCGAGTCCGACTCGGAAGTGTTGCTCAACGTCTTCGCCCACGAGCTCGACCGTCACCGCGCGCTGACCGCCGAGTCCGCGTTCGCCGCGATCGAAGGCGTGCACCGCCGTTGCGTCGGCGGCTACGCGGTGGTCGCCACCGTGCTCGGCCTGGGCCTGGTCGCGTTCCGCGACCCGCACGGCATCCGCCCGCTGGTGCTCGGCAAGCGCAACACCGGCGGCCAGGACGAATACGCGGTGGCGTCGGAATCGGTCGCCCTCGACCTGCTCGGCTTCGAGCGCATGCGCGACGTGCGCCCGGGCGAAGGCATCGTGATCACGCCGCGCGGCGAATTGTTCAGCCGCATCTGCGCCGAACCGCGCCAGCACGCGCCGTGCATCTTCGAGTACGTCTATTTCGCCCGTCCCGACTCGATGATGGACGACGTCTCGGTGCACAAGGCGCGCATGCGCATGGGCCAGACCCTCGGCGAGAAGATCCAGCGCCTGCGTCCGGACCACGACATCGACGTGGTCATCCCGATTCCCGACACCTCGCGCGACTCGGCGCTGGAAATCGCCAACACGCTCGGGGTGAAGTACCGCGAAGGCTTCATCAAGAACCGCTATGTCGGCCGCACCTTCATCATGCCGGGCCAGGGCGAGCGGGCGAAGTCGGTGCGGCGCAAGCTCAACCCGATTCCGCTGGAGTTCCGCAACCGGGTCGTGCTGCTGGTCGACGATTCGATCGTGCGCGGCACCACCTCGCGGCAGATCGTGCAGATGGCGCGCGACGCCGGAGCGCGCAAGGTCTACCTGGCCTCGGCCGCGCCGCCGGTGCGGTTCCCGAACATCTACGGCATCGACATGCCCTCGACCGACGAGCTGGTCGCGCACGGCCGCACCGACGAGGAAGTGCAGACCCTGCTCGGTTGCGACTGGCTGATCTACCAGGACCTCGACGCCCTGGAGCAGGCGGTGTCCGGGCCGAAGCATCGCATCGACCACTTCGACTCGTCCTGCTTCAACGGTGAATACGTCACCGGCGTGGAGCCCGGATATTTCGAGCGCATCCAGCAATTGCGTTCGGACGAGGCCAAGAAGACGCGTCGAGCGTCCTGAGCCCGGGGTGCGCGCGGTGACTTCGCTGTTCGACGCCGCGCGCGCCTGCCTGGATGCCGCCACCCCCGAGGCGAAGGTCGAGATGACCTTCGCTGCCGCGCAGGCTTTCGCCCGCGGCGAACTCGCCGTGCCCGGCGATGCGCCGCCGCCCGAGCCGATCCGCATGCCGGGCCGGCCGGCCAAGCCGGCGCTGGTGCATCCGCGCGAGTTGCCCAAGCGCGGCTTCGGCACGGCCGACGGCCGCGCCGCGTTCGTGCACGCCATCGCCCACATCGAATTCAACGCCATCGACCTGGGCTGGGACGCGGTCTATCGCTTCCGCGGCCTGCCCGCGCAGTTCTATGCCGACTGGGTCGGCGTGGCCAACGACGAGGCGCGGCATTTCAGCCTGCTGCGCGAGCGCCTGCGCGAACTCGGCTACGACTACGGCGATTTCGATGCCCATAACGGCCTGTGGGAAATGGCCGAGAAGACCGCCCACGACGGCCTGGCGCGCATGGCCCTGGTGCCGCGCGTGCTGGAAGCGCGAGGGCTCGACGTGACCCCTGGCATGATCGTCAAGCTGCGCTCGCTCGGCGACGAGGCCACGGTGGCGATCCTCGAAACCATCCTGCGCGAAGAGGTCGCCCATGTCGCCGCCGGCTCGCATTGGTACCGTTGGTACTGCGAACGCGCCGGCATCGACCCGCTGCCGCGTTTCCGCGAATTGCTGGCCGAATACGCGCGCGCCGTGCTGTACGGGCCGTTCAATTTCGATGCGCGCAGCGCCGCCGGCTTCGACGACGAAGAACTGCGCATGCTGGAAGCCTTCGCCGCGCGCTGAGCCGCCGTCGGCCGTCGAACTCTGCAGGAACCCATCTCCGCTTGGCACTGACGGGAAGGCTAGGGCGAGGGCAGCGCCGCAGGCGCCAAGGCATCGCTCCGTCGCCGCACAGGCCGGGTCTTCCCGAATGAGACCGCGTTCGCGCTACGCCACGGGCGCGCCTACCGTTCGTCCGTGACGCCACGCCGCGTAAAGTCGCGGCCGGGGCGCCGTGCCATCGTCGGCCTTCCGATCCATGGGAGGGATGGCATGAGCAAGCAAGGGATAGGCGTGGCGATGGCCATGGCGTTGGTGTTCGGCCTCGCGGCGATGGCAACGGCCGGCGCGCAGCCGGCGAAGCTCAGCGCCGCCGATTACGCGCGCGCCGAGAAAGTTCTCGACTACAACCTGAGGGGCCGGATCAAGAACGCCCAGGTCGAACCGCATTGGTTGCCCGACGGTCGCTTTTGGTACCGCCGCGATGGCGAGCATGGTGCGGAGTTCCTGCTGGTGGATCCGGCCGCACGCAGCCGCGGCGCCTTGTTCGATGCGGCGCGTCTGCATGCGGCGATGAGCGCGGCCTTGCCGGCGGCGAAAATCGAGGCGGTGCCGACGCCGATCTCGGTGCGCCTCGAAAACGGCGCCCTGCATGCGCGTCTGGCCGGTGACCGGAAGCACGAACTGTCCTGCGATCTGGCCGCGTATCGCTGCGACAGCGTGCCGGCGACGACGCCGGACCATTACTGGCTGGCATCGCCCGACGGTCGCAGCGCCGTGTTCGTGCGCGAGCACAATCTGTGGCTGCGCGATCTGCACAGTGGCGCCGAGCGCGCCCTGACCCGCGACGGCGAGGCCCACTTCGGCTACGGCGAATTGCCCGACTTCGCGCTGCATGCGGTGCCGACCCAACTGGGACTGTGGAAGGTGCCGCCGTTCGCGGTGACCTGGTCGCCGGACGGCAAGCGTCTGCTCGGCACGCGTTACGACGAGCGCAAGGTCGAACCCTATCCGATGGTGGCGATGGCGCCGGAGCGCGGTTTCCGGCCGCAGGTCCACTACATTCGCCTCGGCCTGCTCGGCGACCGCGAGGCGGCGCGCGACGAGTGGTACAGCGTCGACGTGGAGAGCGGAGCGACGCGCAGCATTCGTTTGCCGCAGGGCTGGAACGGCGCGATCGAGGCCGACGTATTGGGTTGGTCGCCGGACAATCGCCGCGCCTACGCGGTGATCGCGCGCTACGACCATCCCGCGCGGATGCGCCTGGTCGAGATCGATCTGGACGACGGCAGCTTGCGCGATGTGATCGAGGAACGCTCGGACACGCGCGTGCAGCTCAACGATTTCATCTACAGCCGCCCGGCGGTGCGCGTGCTCGCCGCGAGCAACGAAGTCGTGTGGTTTTCCGAGCGCGACGGTTGGGGCCATTTGTACCTGTACGACCTGCGCGACGGCCGCATGATCCGGCGCCTGACCGCGGGCGATTGGCTGGTGCGCGACATCATCGGCGTCGACGAAGGCAAGCGGCAGTTGTATTTCACCGCCGGCGGCCGCGAACCGGGCGACCCCTACCAACGCCGTTTGTACCGCGTAGGACTGGACGGCGGCGAGCCGCGCTTGCTGACCCCGGAAGCTGCCGACCACGACCTCGACAGCGGCGTCAGCGTGATCCTCGGCGGTAAGGCGCTCGACTTGCTGTCGCCGACCGGCGAGGCGGTGATCGACAATTACTCCACCCTAGACGCGCCGCCGCGCACGCTGCTGCGCTCGACGCGAGATGGCGAAGTACTGCTGGAACTCGAACGTGCCGACGCCTCGGCCGTGCTCGAAGCCGGCTGGCAGGCGCCACAGCGGATCAGGCTGAAGGCGGCCGACGGCCGCACCGATCTGTACGCGACGGTGTTCTTGCCGCCGGGGTATTCGAAAGAGCGCGCGAAGCCTGGGCAGTACCCGATCGTCGATGCCTTCTACGGCGGCCCGCAGGTCACCAATGCCTCGGTCGGTTTCGTCGAAGCGGCCGCGGCGATCAACCCGATCTCGCGATCGAGTCTGGCCGCGTTGGGATTCGTGGTGATCACCATCGACGCGCGCGGCACGCCCGGGCGTTCGCAGGCCTTTCACGATGCCAGCTATCACGGCGGCTTCGCCGACGTCCAGGTCGACGACCACGTCGCCGCCATCCGCGAACTCGCGGCACGCTACCCCGGCCTCAACCTCGACCGGGTCGGCGTCTACGGTCACTCCGCCGGCGGGCACGCCTCGGCGCGCGCGATCCTGCGGCGCCCGGACTTCTACAAAGTGGCGGTGTCCTCGGCCGGCAACCACAACCAACAGGGCATGTACGGCGGCGGCATCAACGGCCTGGAACGGATACTCGCCGGCGCGCCGAACTACGGCGCCAGCGGCGTGCTGCGGCCGTCGCCCGATGCGGTGCCGGCCAATTACCTCGCCAACGACAACGCCGTACTGGCGGCGAACCTGCGGGGTAAGCTGATGCTGGTCTACGGCGACCTCGACGAGAACGCCTTGCCTGCGGTGACCATCCAACTGACCTCGGCCCTGATCAAGGCCAACAAGGACTTCGACCTGCTGTACCTGCCCAACCAGAACCACGAACTGTTCCGCAACGATGCGTATTACACCCGGCGCATGTGGGACTACTTCGTCGAACACTTGATGGGCGCGAAGCCGCCGAAAGATTACAGGCTGCAAGCGCCGGCCAAGCCGGGCGAGTCCGGGTTCTAAGGCGGCGGGGATGCGGCGATTCGTTACCGAGTCGCCGCGCCTTTGCGTCATAGCCGTGTCGGCACGATGACGGTTCCGCTGCGAAGAAAGCTTGGTTGCCGGCACCTCTTCGAGAGCAATCGGCGCACAGCATGAGCGCCGAATCCATCAACTGACGCCGTTCTGCAATATCCCGTTCACACCGAGTCGACAGACTTCCGGGCTTCGCTCTGACGCCGCCCAAGAGCGGACTGCGCATTACGCGCGGCGGCCACTCTGATTTGGAAGTTCCCCTGAAATGACGACGAAGACGACGCTCCTCGCCGCCTCGATTCTGTTCTGCCTGTACGCCGGCAACAGCCTCGCCGCAGAAACCGCCACCACTGCCGCTGTCGATCCGGCCACCGCCGCGGTCGGTGCGGGCGCGGTCGACGATGCCACCACCCTCGATGCGGTCTCCGTGGTCGGCACCGGCCAGACCCGCCAGGTGCAATCGCTGGGCAAGCAGGATCTGCAGCGAGTGGCCGCGGGCACCAGCCCGCTCAAGGTCATGGCCAAGCTGCCCGGCGTGCACTTCCAGAGCTCCGATCCCTGGGGCAATTACGAGTGGTCGAGCAAGCTCAGCATCCGCGGCTTCTCGCAGCAGCAGCTCGGTTTCACCCTCGACGGCGTGCCGCTCGGCGACATGAGCTACGGCAACCACAACGGCCTGCACATCAGCCGCGCGATCGCCGCCGAAAACCTGTCCGGTGCGGAACTCTCGCAGGGCAGCGGCGCGATCGACACGGCCTCCTCGGGCAACCTCGGCGGCACCTTGCGCTTCTTCAGCGCCGACCCGATGGCCGAGTACGGCCTGCGCCTGGCCCAGACCGTCGGCAGCGACGCCACCAGCCGCACCTATGCGCGCATCGACACTGGCGACCATAACGGCTTCAGCGCTTACCTCAGCGGCGTGTTCCACACCACCGACAAGTGGAAGGGCGACGGCCCGCAGCGCAACGGCCAGTTCAACGGTAAGTTCGTCTACGCCAACGACGACGTCAAAGTGACCGGCTTCGCCGCGACCTCGCGCCGCCGCGAGACCGACTACGCCGATCTTTCGCTCGAATCCGCGCGCCGCCTCGGCATGGATTGGGACAACTATGCCAACGACTGGCAGCGCGCGATCGACGCCGCCAACGGCAAGTTCAGTGGCGGCGTCACCAGCCTCGACGACGCGTATTACATCGCCCGCGGCGTGCGCGACGACGACCTGGCCTACCTCAGCGCCGACTGGAACGTCAGCGACGACCTGGTGCTGGCGGCGACCGCGTACTACCACAACAACAAGGGCCAGGGTCACTGGGCGACGCCGTACTCGGTCTCGCCGACCGTGCCGCTGCGCATGCGCACCACCGAGTACGACATCGAGCGCACCGGCATCATGCCGAGCCTGACCTGGCAGATCGGCGACCACCGCCTGCAGGCCGGCTTGTGGCTGGAGAAGAACGCCCACGGCGTGCAGCGCAACTTCTACGACCTGCAGCGCAACGAGCCGCCGAACGAGATCTTCTTCTACCGCAATCCCAGCGCGCGCGTGTTCCGCCAGCGCTTCGATACCGACACGCGTCAGTACTACGTGCTCGACCACATGGAGTTCATCGGCGGCCGCCTGGCGATCGATGCCGGCTTCAAGGGCCTGCGCGTGGAGACCGACGGCAAGACCCTGATCGGCGGCGCCAGCCGCGCCAGCGGCAAGCTGGTTTCGGAAGACAACTTCCTGCCGCAGCTCGGCGCGCGCTGGCAGCTGAGCGAGCACGAGGAGGTCTTCGGTTCCTACAGCGAAAACCTGTCGGCCTTCCGCACCGGCGTCAACGGCCCGCATTCGACCTCGCAGGCCGCGTTCAATGCTGCCGTCGCTTCGCTGGAACCGGAAAGCTCCAAGACCCTGGAAGCGGGCCTGCGTACCAGCCGCGAGCAGATCGAGGCTTCGGTGGCGGTGTACCGGGTCAACTTCGAGAACCGTCTGCTCGCCATCGCGCGTTGCGCCGGCATCGTCGGCTGCGCGTCGAGCTTCGCCAACGTCGGCGACGTCGAGAGCCGCGGTGCCGAAGTGACCGTGGTGTGGAAGCCGTTCGCCGGCTTCAGCTGGTACCACTCGCTGGCCTTCAACGATTCGCAGTACGAGTCGGATTATCTCGACGGCACCACCCTGGTCCGCACCAAGGGCAAGCAGGTGGTCGATGCGCCGAAGCGCCTGTACGCCACCGAAGTGCGCTGGGAACGCGATGGCCTGTCGCTGCAGCTCGGCGCCAAGTACACCGACAAGCGTTATCTGACCTACCTCAACGATTCCTCGGTCTCGGGCTTCTGGGTGGTCGATGCCTCGGCGTCGTACGAGTGGAAGGAGCTGTCCTGGGCCGATGCGTTCAAGCTGCAGTTGAACCTGACCAATGCCTTCGACAAGCAGTACTTCGGCAGCCTCGGCACCAACGGTTTCGTCGCTTCCGATCCGCGCGGCCTGAACTACACCGTGCAATCGGGCGCGCCGCGCCAGGCCTTCCTGACCGCCGAGGTGCGCTTCTAAGCAGCTTCCCGAGAAGTAGCTTCCAAGCCGCATCGGTTCCGATGCGGCGGGGCGCTTGGGTCGGGTTCGATCCAAGCGCCTATGCGAGCGCCCGGACTTCGCGTCCGGGCGTTTTCGTTTCTGCGGCGGAGCCGTAAGCGATGCGCTCAGTCCAGCGTCTGCAGGCGTGCGCCGTCGCGATCGACGCGCAGCACCGAGCCTTGCTCGTACCAATCGCCGAGCACGATGCGCCGGCAGGCGCGTCCAGCGACGTCCAGCTCGTGCACGGCGGGGCGGTGGGTGTGGCCATGGATCATGCGGTCGATGCCGTAACGCGCGAAGGTCTCGGCGACGGTGGCCGGCGATACGTCGGTGATGGTTTCCATGCGGCCGTCGTCGCGCAGGCCGGCCTGATGCGCCTTGCTCGCCGCGCGCGCCTGTTGCGCGAAGGCCAGACGCGCCGCCAGCGGTTGCGACAGGAACTGCGCCTGCCAGGCCGGGTGCCGGGTCTGGGCGCGGAACTGCTGATAGGCGACATCGTCGGTGCAGAGCAGGTCGCCATGGCCGATCAAGGTCGGGTGGCCGTACAACGACACCACCGCGGGGTCGGGCAATACGCTCATGCCGGCGCGGCGGGCGTAGTCCTGGCCGAGCAGGAAATCGCGATTGCCGCGGATGAAATACACCGGCACGCCGCTGTCGGCGAGGGCCTTGAGTTTGTGCGCGACGAAGGCGCCGGTCTCGGACGGGTCGTCGTCGCCGACCCAGGCTTCGAACAGGTCGCCGAGGATGTACAGCGCGTCGGCGCCGCGGGCTTCGTCGCGGACGAAGCGGCCGAACAGTTCGGTGATCTGCGGACGCTCGGCGTCGAGATGGAGGTCGGAGATGAAGAGGGTCGTCATGGGCTTAGTTTAGCCAGGGTCGTTGCCGGGGCGCGCTGTGGGGGAACTGGCCGGGCGATGGACGAGCGAGTGCAGGGCGGGAACCGGATCGATGCGGGGCCTGGTTTCGCCGCAATCGCGGGACTGGGAGGAGGGGGCGGCAGGTGCGCGAACCCGACTCGGCTCCTTGCCGCAAGCCGGGCCCAAAACCCCTGTCGTGGCGTTCGCCCGCGGCTTTTCCCGACGCCTGCGCCCCGGCTCCGCTAAAATCCCCGGTCTCCCAGGATTCACCGAGCCCCCGCATGACCTGCCGCACCCGTTTCGCCCCCAGTCCCACCGGTTATCTGCACATCGGCGGCGCGCGCACCGCGCTGTACTGCTGGCTGGAGGCGCGCCGCGCGGGCGGTCAGTTCATCCTGCGCATCGAGGACACCGACCAGGAGCGCAGCACCCAGGCCGCGATCGACGCGATCCTGGAGGCGATGGACTGGCTGGGCCTGGACTACGACGAAGGCCCGATCTACCAGACCCATCGCCTGGAGCGTTATCGCGAGGTCGCCGAACAGATGGTCGCGGCCGGCACGGCTTATTACGCCTACGAGACCAAGGAAGAGTTGGCCGCGGCGCGCGACGCGGCGATGGCGGCGAAGGAAAAGCCGCGCTACAGCGGCGCCTACCGCGACCGCAACGAACCCTTCCGCGACGACCCGAACCGGGTGATCCGCTTCAAGAACCCGCTCGACGGCACCGTCGTGTTCGAGGACAAGGTCAAGGGCCGCATCGAGATCGCCAACAACGAACTCGACGACCTGGTGATCTTCCGCGCCGACGGCTACCCGACCTACAACTTCGCCGTCGTCGTCGACGACCTCGACATGCGCATCAGCGATGTCGTGCGCGGCGACGACCACGTCAACAACACCCCGCGCCAGATCAACATCTATCGGGCGCTGGGCGCGCCGGTGCCGCATTTCTCGCACCTGCCGATGATCCTCGACGAGGAGGGCAACAAGCTCTCCAAGCGCACCGGCGCGGCCGACGTCATGCAGTACCGCGACGCCGGTTATCTGCCGCACGCGCTGCTGAATTATCTGGTCCGCCTGGGCTGGTCGCACGGCGACCAGGAGATCTTCTCGATCGAGGAGATGACCCGTTTGTTCGAGCTCAAGGACGTCAATTCCAAGGCCTCGCGCCTGGACTCGGCCAAGCTGGGCTGGCTCAACCAGCAGTACCTCAAGAGCGACGACCCGGTGGCGGTCGGCAAGCACCTGGAATGGCATCTGCTCGACAACGGCTACGACCTGGCCAGCGGCCCGGCCCCGGCCGACGTGGTGATCGCCCTGCGCGACCGCGTGCAGACCCTCAAGGACATGGCCGAGCGAGCATCGGTCTGGTACCGGCCGCTGACCGAGTACGACGATGCGGCGGTCGCCAAGCATCTGACCGCGAATGCACGCGCGCCGTTGGCCGAAGCCCGCACCCGCCTGGGCCAGCTCAGCGCCTGGACCGCCGAGACCGTGTCGGCGGCCCTGCACGAGACCGCCGAAGCCCTGGCCATCGGCATGGGCAAGGTCGCTCAGCCGCTGCGGGTGGCGATCACCGGCACCCAGGTCAGCCCGGACATTTCGCATACGGTGTACCTGGCCGGCCAGGCCCAGGCCTTGCAACGCATCGACGCCGCCCTCACTAAACTCCCTGCGTAGGAAGCATCGCGCCGCGATAATGGAGTCCGCCATGAGCACCAGCCACGCCTGTACCGACCCCCAGCACCACGTCCACGACGGCAACGCCTTCGTGCAGGAGGTGGAGCGGGCCTGCGAACAGCGCGGCTTGCGGCTGACTCCCATCCGCGCCCATGCCCTGCGCCTGATCGCCGACGCCGGCAAGCCGATGAAGGCCTACGATCTGCTCGACCAGATGAAGGCCACCCACGACGCCGCCGCGCCGCCGACGATCTACCGCGCCCTGGATTTCCTGCTCGAGCACGGCTTTATTCATAAGCTCGCCTCGATCAACGCCTACGTCGGCTGCCATCACCCGGGCGGCGCCCAGCACGCGGTGCCGTTCCTGATCTGCGACAGCTGCCAGTCGGCGACCGAGCTGGAAGACGAGCGTATCGTCGACCTGCTCGAAGGCCGCGCCCGCGCGCTCGGCTTCGTGCCGCAGGCGCAAACCCTAGAAGTGCACGGCATGTGCGCCGATTGCGTGCAGGCGAAGGCTTGATTTCGTTGCGTGACCGCGTGATTCCGTGACCGCGTGATTCCGCAGGTCCAGCGCCTGCGACAACCGCTTATGAAGATCGCCCCCTTTGCAAAGGGGGCTGCGCCCTGTCTGAGCAGGAAGTCAGGTTAGCGGTGATTGGCTCGGGGGATTTGCTCTTGCTGGGCAGCTTCATCGTTGCGGTTGGCTCGAGAGCAAATCCCCCCTCACCCCCCTTTTTCAAAGGGGGGACGCTATGCCTCCGACGATTCGCCCGTTCGAAAGTTCGCCCCCTTTGGAAAAGGGGGCGGCGTCCGATGTCGTTTGAGGTCGGGTGAGATTCGCTGGCGCGGGGGATTTAGCTTCAGGTCGCGGCGACCGACGAAGCGAAAGCAAATCTTCCTAACCCCTTTTCCAATAAGGGGACAACTCAAGCCTTCGCCGGCGCTAGTCCCGTCATGATCGGTTTCGCTTCGCGGATCGGCAGGTTCGCCACCGCCGCCAGCAAGGCGAGCACGATGTCGGCGTACCACATCCAGGTGTAGTCGCCGAACTTCGCCATCGCGATGCCGCCGAACCAGGCGCCGAAGAAGCCGCCGATCTGGTGCGAGAACAAGGTCAGGCCGAACAAGGTGCCCAGGTAACGCGGCCCGAACAGTTTGCCGACCAGGCCCGCGGTCGGCGGCACCGTCGCCAGCCAGGTCAGGCCCAGGCCAGCCGCGAACAGGTAGAAGGTCAACGGCGTCGGCGGCGAGATCAGATAGATCGCGATCATCGCCGCGCGGCTGGCGTACATCAGCGCGAGCAGGTGTTTCATGCGGTAGCGCTGGCCGAGCCAGCCGGCGGCCAGGCTGCCGGCGATGTTGAACAAACCGATCAGCGCCAACGACACCGCCGAGACGTTGTCGGACAAACCGCACAGGGCGATTTCGCCGGGCAGATGGGTGACCAGGAAGGCGATATGGAAGCCGCAGGTGAAAAAGCCCACGTGCAGCATCCAATAACTCGGGTCGCGCAAAGCGACGCGCAGTTGCGCGCGCAGGCCGATCTCGGCCGCGGGCGCGGCGGCGATGCTTCCGGGTGCAGCGGCGGGTGCGGTACGGCGCCGCAACGGCCAAGCCAACGGCAGGGTCGCGACGGCCGCGACGGCGAGCGTCCACATCGCCATCATCCAGCCCGAGGCGGCGATCACCGCCTGCACCAGCGGCGCGAACACGAACTGGCCGAGCGAGCCGCCGGCGTTGATGAAGCCGGCCGCCATCGAGCGCTTTTCCGCCGGCAAACGCTGCGCGGTGGCGCCGATCAGGATCGAAAAACTGCCGGCGCCGGCTCCGGCGGCGCCGAGCAGGCCGAGCGTCACCATCAAGCCCCATTGCGACGACACGAACGGCGTCAGCCCCATGCCGGCGATCAACAGCACGCCGCCGAATACGAGCACGCGCCCCGGCCCGCGTTGATCGGCCAGCGCGCCGAACACCGGTTGCACCGCGCCCCAGACGAACTGACCGATTGCCAGGGCGAAACTGATCTCGGCGATGCCGAGCCCGGTGCTTTGGCCGATCGGTTTGACGAACAAGCCCTGCGACTGGCGGATGCCCATGGTGATCATCAGCATCGCGGTGGCGGCGAGCAGCAACGGCCAATAGGACGCGGTCTTGATCGTGGGCGGAGAGGAAGTCGTGCTCATGGGGTTCTCGGCGGCAGAGGAACTGCGGGGAGGGAGGGGGCGAGCGTGGTTTCGAGTGCGGCAGACTTCAGGGCGTTGCAGGCGAATGCAGTCGCTGGACTGTTCGCAATGACTCCGGTGCAGGGCGAAGTAAAGCCGAGTCCGCTCTCGCGCAGTGGCGACCGCCAGTTCGCGGCATCGCCTCAGCCTGTGGCGATGCCGCGCAGCTTGCATGCGCGTCGTTGCAGGCCGACGCTCGTGTGTTGTTCTCGTCATTCCCGCGAAGGCGGGAATCCAGAGACCGCAAGCGTTCTCGCACGATAGGTTTCGAACATCCGGTTCCGCCCGGGCAGAACGCAGTGCGCTCTCGCCGGAACGACACAAACAACCCAGGCCGGATCGTTCGTATCGGCCCGTTCACGGCGCGTCGTCCTGCAACTGCGCGATCGCGCGGTCCAACTGCGCATGCAAAGCGGCGACGCCTTCGGCGCCCAGGCCTTGATCGATCCGGTCCTGCGCCTGTCGCCATAGCGGTTGCGCGCGTTCGATCACCCGCCGGCCTTCGTCGGTGATGCGCAGGCGGCGCTGGCGTGCATCCAGGCCGGGCACGCTCTCGATCCAGTTCGATTCGACCAGCGGCTTGAGGTCGCGGCTCAGGGTGCTGCGGTCCATGCCGAGCTCGCGGGCGATTTCGCCGAGCGGACGGCCCTGGCCGCCGGTGCGGCGCAAGATCGAATACTGGTTGAGGTTGATCCCGGCCGGCGCCAGGGCCTGGTCGTAGCGCTGGCTCATCAGCCGCGCCAGCTTGCGCATGCGAAAGCAGGTGCAGACGCTCTGGGTCGGGGCGGCGGCGGGCTCGGTTCGGGCGCTCATTGGGTGTATATACACCTATTTGCGCCGCCACCGCAAACGCCGACACGAGGTCGGCGTCTGGGCCACGGGGATAGGTCACGACACGACTGGGAGAGAGATCGTTGAGAACCCCGAAGTCAGGTGGCGCCGATGCAGGAAAGCGCCGTCAGAAGAACACCCGCACGCCGAAATCGACGCCGCGGCCGGGCAACACCACGCTGTCCTTGAGGAAGGAGGTGTGCACCCGCGCTTCCTGGTCGGTCAGGTTGCTGCCGTTGAGGAAGACCTCGTAACCCAGGTTGCCCGCGTCCCAGTGGTAGGCCAGGTGGGCGTCGACGAGGGTGTAGCCGTCGGTCGGGGTTTCGTTGGCCGCGACCTTGTCCTGCTTCATGTAGCGGGTCGCGCCGAGCGATGCGCGCCAGGAGTCGGCGTCCCAGCGCAATTCGCCGCCGACGCGGCCGGGGGCGATGCGCGGCAGGTTGCCGCCGTTGTCGAGCTTGGCGCGCACGCTGTCGCCGAACACGCGCACGTCGAACTTGCCGGCGTCGCCGTCGAACAGGTGCGCGATCGCTTCGCCTTCGAAACCGGTGAACTTGGCGTCGGCCTGGCTCCACTGGCGCACCGGGCTGTCGTCTTCGATCTCGCCGGTGTCGAGCAGGTAGATGAAGCCGTCGAAGCGGGTCTGGTAGGCGGCGAGCTTGGCCTCGAATTTCGCGCCGTGGTAATGCACGCCCAGTTCGACCTGGTTGGCGCGCTCCTTGCGCAGATCGGCGTCGCCGATCTCGAACGAGGCGGTCGCCGCGTGCAGGCCGTGGGCGAACAATTCCTCTTCGGCCGGCGCGCGTTCGGCGCGGTCGAGGTTGAGGCTCAGGCGCCAGGCGTCGTTGAATTTCCACAGTGCGCCGGCCGACAGGCTGACCGGTGTGAAGTCGCGCTTGGCCGCGCCGAACGGCGAGCTTTCGATCTTGTCGACGCGCGCGCCGAGTTCGAGCTGCAGCGGGTCCCAGGTGCGTTGTTCGGTGACGAACAAGCCGGCGGCGCGGGTCTTGGTCTTGGGCACGAAGGCCTCTTCGCCGATCGCCTGGAACTTGCGCTCGTAGCCCTGCACGCCGACCGCGCCGATCCAGCCGCCGAACGGCTTGTGGGTCAGTTCCAGGCGGCCTTCGGTGGCGTCGCTGAGAAAGCGCGTGCCGACTTCGTCGCCTTCGAATTCGATGTGCTCGTATTCGGTGTTGGCCACACTCGCGCGCAGCCCGCTGAAAATGCCGAAGGCCTGGTTGATGCCGCCTTTCAGCTCGAAGCGGTTCTGCTTCATGTCGATGTGCACCGGCGCTTCGCCTTCGAGCGCATCGCCGGGTTCGCCGGGGTTGCCGTAACGGTCTTCGTAGCGCGCTGCGGAGAAGCCGAGGAAGCCCAGGTCGCCGACCAACGAGGCGCCGAGTGCGCCGGTCTTGGTGTCGACGAAGCTGTTGCGCTGACGGCCGAGCGGGGTTTCGTAATCCTTGTTGTTGCGGTACACGCCGTCGGCATGCAGCACCAGGGCGCCGTCGGCGCCCATCGCATCGACGCGGGCCATGCCGGTGACGCCGTCGTTGACGGTGTCGTGGCGGATCTCGGCGCGGCCGGACACGGTTTCGTCGAGCGGGCGCTCGGCGATGCGGCCGTCGACCACGTTGACCACGCCGCCGATCGCGCCGCTGCCGTAGAGCAGGGTGGCCGGGCCCTTGAGCACTTCGATCTGGTCGGCGAGGAAGGGCTCGACGGTGACGTTGTGATCCTGGCTGACGGTGGACACGTCCTGGCTGGCCAGGCCGCCGGTCAGCACGCCGACGCGTGGGCCTTCCAGGCCGCGGATGATCGGGCGGCCGACGCCGGCGCCGAAGTTGGAGCTCTGCACGCCGGGCAGCTTGCCGATGGTCTCGCCGAGGGTGGTGCCGCGCGCTTCGTCGAGCTTCTCGCCGGCCAGCACCTCGACCGGCTGGGCCAGTTCCTCGGCGCTGGACTGCAGCGGGGTGGCTGTGACGACAACGGCGTCGAGGCTGGTAGCCTTGTCGTGGCGGGTGTCGCTGGCGGTGCCCCCAGGCGGCTCCTGGGCATTGGCCTGGGCGGTGGCCAGCGCGGCCGGCAGGGCCAGGGTAAGGGCGATGGTGAGCGCGCTGCGACGTGCGCCGAGGAATGAACGGATGGGCTTGGGCATGATGAACCGGCTGACGATGAACTGGCGGGGGATGGTGAAATGTTATAAAGTAACGTTTACCGATTGACAACCATCCCAGAAGTCATCCCCCCATGTCTTCATTGCTACGCGGCTTAATCGACCGGATCGGCGCCTTCGGCTCGCTGGCCTGCGCCATTCATTGCGCAGCGCTGCCGCTGCTGATCGCGGTGCTGCCCTCGTTGGGCTTCGCCGGTTGGTTCGACGACGGCTTCGAACTGGCCTTCGTCATCTTCGCCACCATGCTCGGCACGGCCAGCCTGATCTCCGGCTATCGCCGCCACCACGCCGTGCGCGCGCTGTCGCTGCTGGTTCCGGGCCTGAGCGTGCTGTGGATCGGCGTGTTGTACCCGCCGCTGCACGGCTCGCTGTTGCCGCACGCCATCGCCATGACCTTCGGCGGCACCCTGGTCGGCCTGGCCCACCTGGCCAACCTGCGCCTGAACCACAGCCACGTCCACGACGCCAGCTGCGCCCACTGAGCGCCCGCCGGAGCGGCTGCGGACGCCTCGGATCGACGCTTGTGCTAGGCTTCGCAGCCTCGCGCGCGGCCGCGCAGCGCCGGACACCCGGCCTCGGCCCCCGGCGAAATCGCCTGCAGCCTGCGCGGACCACCATTCGATTCAACTGTAGAACGTCTTAATTAGGAGCACGACCATGGGTAAAGGCGACCGCAAGACCGCCAAGGGCAAGCGCTACAACTCCAGCTACGGCAACGCCCGCAAGGCCGTGAGCAAGGCGACCGGCACCGCCGCCGCGCCGGCAGCGAAGAAGACCGCCGTCAAGAGCGCGACCAAGGCACCGGCCAAGAAGGTCGTGGCCAAGAAGACCGCTGCCAAGGAATAAGCCGGCCCGGCGCCGACGCTGTTCGAGAAAGCCCCGCATCGCGGGGCTTTTTTTGTCCTTTCTTTGCCGACGAAGGCCCGGGCGACGGGGCGGCGCAAGCCCATCGCAACGGGTTTTCCGCGCCGCGCCTATGCCAACGGACACACACAGACAAGATGTAATTTTTTCATTAAGATGCGCGCGTTCCCGAGGAAGGGAACGGTCATCACATTTCGAAGGATCAAGGGGATTTATGAAGAAGCAACTCGCGCTGGCGCTTGCGCTGGCCATGGCCTCGTCTGCGGCCGCCGCTGCCGACG
Source organism: Lysobacter sp. ESA13C (assembly GCF_019970005.1). NCBI lineage: Bacteria > Pseudomonadati > Pseudomonadota > Gammaproteobacteria > Lysobacterales > Lysobacteraceae > Lysobacter > Lysobacter sp. ESA13C. Next base: position 353,805 of record NZ_JAHXYK010000005.1, read on the forward strand.
GCCTGAGCTACACCCATGTCGAAGCCGGCTACTCGGTGCAGAAGATCGAACTGGTCACCGTCGACGAAGACCTCGATATCGAGGACCCGAAGGCCGCTGGCGGTTACATAGCCGGTTCGGTCGCGTTGAACGATGCCATGCACCTGTTCGGCGGCTACCGCCAGGGCAGCGACGATATCGAAGTCAGCTACGCCGGCAGCTACCTCGGCGAAGTCGACATCGACTCCACCCAGTACCAGATCGGCCTGGGCTACCACCACACGCTGTCCGACCGCGTCGACTGGACCGGTGAGCTGAGCTACCTGCGCACCGAAATCGACGTCGAAGACGAAGAAGCCGTCGAAGGCGACGACTACCGCGCTTCGCTCGGCCTGCGCGGCGACCTGGCGGCGAACTTCGAAGGCTGGATCAAGGCCAACTACACCGACGGCGACGTCTACGACGGCGAATTCAGCGGCACGATCGGCGCACTGGTCAAGTTCAACGAGACCTGGGGCATCGTCGGCGAAGCCGAATTCGGCGACAAGAACAGCCAGTTCAACCTGGGCGTGCGCGCCAGCTTCTAAGCGGGCTCGTACGTGCGATAGCGGAAGCCCGGCGCAAGCCGGGCTTCTGCGTTTCAGCGGTCTTGCCATCGCAGTGGCGATGCCGCAGATGTAATTGGCACAGATGTAACTGGCGCGGATGTAACTGATGCGAATGCAACCGCCGCGAATGCCGATGCCGCGAACGTCCCGCGTTCGCGGCCGGCCTTACGACTTCTGCGCCAGCTTCTCGACCGCACTCCACACCCGCAGCAGATTGCCGCCGAGCACCTTGCGGATGGTTTCGTCGGAGTGGCCGCGCGCCTTCAGGCCCTCGATCAGATTCGGATAATCGGCGACCGACTTCAGGCCTTCCGGCAGGGCGCCGCTGACGCCGTCGAAATCCGAGCCGATGCCGACATGATCGGCGCCCAGCAGCTTGATGCCGTAGTCGATCTGGTTCAGCACCGCATCGATTTTGACCGCGCGCGGCGGGTGCGATTTCTCCCAGGCCTGGTCGAAGGATTCCTGAGACTGCACGGTTTCGCCGCGTGCGCGGGCGGCGGCCTGTTCCTTTTCGAACTTGGCGTTGGCGTCGAAATAACCCTGAGTATCGGCCGCCGAGGCCGGGTCGACGAAGGCGTTGCCGAACACGATCTGGACCACGCCGCCCTTCGCCGCGACCGCCTTGGCGAGCTCGTCGCTGAGGTTGCGCTCGAAGCCCGGGGTGAAATGGCGCAGGCCGGAATGGCTGGCGATCACCGGCGCCTTGCTGCGCGCGAGCACGTCGAGAACGGCGTCGTCGGACAGATGCGAGACGTCGACCATGATGCCCAGCCTGTTCATTTCGTCGACGACCTGTTCGCCGAACGGGCTCAGGCCTTTCCACTTGCGGTGCTTGTCGTAGGACGAATCGCTGATGCGGTTGTCCTGGCCATGGGCGAGCGTGATGTAGCGCACGCCGCGGCCGTGGAAGCGCGCGAGCTGGGCGAGGTCGTCGCCGATCGGCGCGCCGTTCTCCATGCCGAGCGCGAGCAGCACCCGTTGGCCGCGTTCGTGCAGGCGTTCAAGGTCGGCCGGCGAACGCAGCAGGGCGAACTTGTCCGGATGGCGGCCGATCATCGCCTCGACCGCGTCGATCTGGGTGTGCGCGGTCTGCTGCGCGGTGCCGGCGGCGTCTTCGCCGGGCGAGGTGTAGATCGACATGAAGGCGACGTCGAGCCCGCCCTGGCGCGCGCGCGGATAGTCGAACTCGACCTTGGGCGTGTCGACGCCGAGGTCGTTCCAGTGCCGCAGCAGTCCGCTCGGCGCGTCGATATGGGTGTCGACGATGATCGCGTCCTGGGCGAAGCGCTGGCCCGCGCTCAGAGGCTGGTCGGCGAGCGCGAAAGGCGGCGACAGGAGCAGGGCAAGAGCGAGAACGGTCCGCACGGTACCTCCGGGTAGGCAGCGAAGACGGCGTAATGCCGCATCGGGCAGCCAGCCTACAACAGCGCGCCGCGGCTGCCTTGCGGCGGCGCAGCGTATACGCAGAATCATCGATGCCAGCTCGTGGCTACGCGGTTGCGCTGCTTGCAAGGGTAGGAGCGGCGCGAGCCGCGACCGTCCACAGTCCGATCGTTGCGTCGAAGGGTTCGGGCGAAAGCGATCAGCATCGGCTCTAGCCGATCGTATCAACCAACCGCCGCCCACCCGCGAACACGCGCTGCGCCAGACCGCCGCCGAGCCAGTAACACAGCTCCGAGGGATGGCCGATGCGCCACTGCACGAAATCGGCACGCGCGCCGACCCGCAGCACGCCGCGATCGGCCAGGCCGAGGGCGCGCGCCGCATGCACGGTCGCGCCGCGCAGGGCTTCTTCCGGGGTCAGGCGGAAATGCGTGCACGACAGCTGCATGGCCTGGCGCATCGACAACAAGGGCGAGGTGCCGGGGTTGCAGTCGGTCGCCACCGCCATCGCCACGCCGTGTTCGCGGAAGGCGTCGAGCGGTGGCAGCTTGGTCTCGCGCAAGACATGGAACGCGCCCGGCAGCAGCACCGCGACCGTGCCGTGCGCGGCCATCGCACGCACGCTGTCGAGCGAGGTGTGTTCGACATGATCGGCCGACAGGCCGTCGAAACTTGCGGCCAGGGCGGCGCCGCCGAGATCGCTGAGCTGGTCGGCGTGCAGCTTGACCGGCAGGCTGAGCGAGCGCGCGGCCTCGAACACGCGGCGGGTCTGCCCGGGGCTGAAGCCGATGCCCTCGCAGAACGCATCGACCGCGTCGATCAGGCCTTCGGCGTGCAGGCGCGGCATCCACGCGCAGACCGCGTCGATGTAATCGTCGGCGCGCCCGGCGTACTCGGGCGGCAGGGCATGCGCGGCCAGATAGGTCGCGCGCACCTCGACGCCGAGGGCATCGCCGACCGCACGAGCGACCCGCAGCATCTTGCGCTCGTTGTCGTAGTCCAGGCCGTAGCCGGACTTGATTTCCAGGGTGGTGGCGCCGTCGGCGAGCAGGGCGCGGGCGCGCGGCAGCGACTGGCGCAGCAATTCGGCTTCGTCGGCGGCGCGGGTCGCGCGCACGCTGGACACGATGCCGCCGCCGGCGCGGGCGATTTCTTCGTAACTCGCGCCCTGCAGGCGCTGCTCGAACTCGCGCGCGCGGTCGCCGGCGAAGACCAGGTGGGTGTGGCAGTCGACCAAGCCCGGGGTGATCCAGCCGTCGGCTTCGATCACGCTTTCGGCCAGGCTCGCCGGGTCGGCGCCGAGCGCGCTGCGCGGGCCGATGTGGGCGATGCGGCCGTCGCGCCAGGCCAGGGCGGCGTCGGCGATCTCGCCGTAGCCTTGCGCGGCGTCGAGGGTGGCCAGCGAGGCGCCGACGATGAGGCCGTCGTAGCGGCCGCCGCCGGCAGGATGGGATGCGGTGCTCATGGGCCGATTCTACATGGGCGATTCTGCCCGGCCGATTTCAGCCAGCCGACCATAGCCAGCCGATCCTAGCCAGCCGACCTTAGCCAACCGATCCTGGCCGCCGCGCCGCGCCGCGTCGCGACGGTCGCATCGCGCGCCCGCGCAGGCGAGAATGCGCGCATGACCACCTCAGACCAAGCCGCTCTCTGGACGCCCGCCGGCTGGCGCCGCGACGACACCATCATCGAACGCATCGTGCCGGGTATTGCCAACCTACATTCGCATGCCTTCCAGCGCGCGATGGCCGGCATGGCCGAGCGCCAGAGCGACCCCAGGGACAGTTTCTGGACCTGGCGCGAGACCATGTACCGCTTCGCCGGGCGCTTCACACCGGAGTCGCTGCATGCGGTCGCCAGCCAGCTGTATGTCGAGATGCTCGAAGCCGGCTACACCACGGTCTGCGAATTCCACTATCTGCACCACGCCCCGGACGGCCGTCCTTATGCCGACCCGGCGGCGATGTCGCGCGCCCTGATCCAGGCCGCGCGCGAAACCGGCATCCGCATGACCTTGCTGCCGGTGCTGTACATGACCGGCGGTTTCGACGAACGCCCGCTCGGCGAGCGCCAGCGCCGTTTCGGCCATGAAGTCGATGCTTATCTGCGTTTGCTCGACACCTTGCGCAGCGAGTCCGATGAACTGCTGAAGGTCGGTTGCTGCCTGCACAGCCTGCGCGCGGTGCCGCCGTCGCCGATGCGCGAGGTGCTGACGGCGTTGCCGGACGACAGCCGCGTGCACGTGCACATCGCCGAACAGGTCGCCGAAGTCGAGGACTGCCTGGCGATCCGCAAGGCGCGGCCGGTGCGCTGGTTGCTGGATCATGCCGACGTCGACGAACGCTGGACCCTGGTGCACGCGACCCATCTCGATGCCGGTGAAGTGCAGGGAATCGCCGACAGCGGCGCGACCGTGGCGATCTGCACCACCACCGAGGCCAATCTCGGCGACGGTCTGTTCCCGCTGCGCGATTACCTCGACGCCGGCGGCGCCTGGGGCGTGGGTTCGGATTCGCATATCTCGGTATCGCCGGTCGAGGAACTGCGTTGGCTCGAATACGGCCAGCGCCTGATCACGCGCCGCCGCAACATCGCCGTCGGCACGCATTCGACCAGCGTCGGCGAGACCTTGTTGCGCGGCGTGGTCGCCAGCGCCGAGCGCTCGACGGGCTTCGATGCGATCAGCCTGGCCGGCGATTTCCTCACCCTCGACCGCGACGCCCCGGCCTTCGCCGGCGCGACCGATGAGGATTACATCGACCGCTGGTTGTTCAGCGGCAACCGCAATCTGGTGCGCGAGGTCCATGTCGGCGGCCGCCAGGTCGTCGCCGAAGGCCGTCATCGCGATCGCGACGCGGTCGCCGCGCGTTACGGACGGACCTTGCGGGCTTTGCTCGCGGATTGAGCGATGTTCTGATCGATGTGCCCGTGCCCGTGCCCGTGCCTGTGCGATCGGGCGCGGCCGCGATGTGCGCTCAGGCCGGTGCGAACAGATCGTCGATCGGCACCCGTCGAGGCAGCACGCCTTCGAGGGTCAACAGGAACTCCTTGGTCGGCAAGCCACCGCCGAAACCGGTCAGGCTGCCGTCGGAGCCGATCACGCGATGGCAGGGCAGCACGATCGGCAGCGGATTGCGGCCATTGGCCGCGCCGACCGCACGCGTCGCGGTCGGTTGGCCGATATGGCGGGCCATCTGCGCATAGCTCCAGGTCTCGCCCCAGCGGATCTGCATCAGCGTGCGCCACACCTGCAATTGGAACGGCGTCCCGTGCGGCGCCAGCGGCAGATCGAATTCCTGGCGCGTGCCGGCGAAGTATTCGCCGAGTTGCTTGCGTGTTTCGAGCAGCACGCCGTTATCGCCCTCGTGCCAATCGGCGCCGCGCTTGACCGGATGCCAGGGCGCTTCGAACTCGATCACACGCAGGCCGTCGTCGGCGCTGGCGAGCAGCAATTGGCCGACCGGGCTGTCGATGTGCTGGAACGTGATCATGCGGCTTTCCGGGGTTTCTTCGTGGCGCGTGCGGGTGCCGCGACCGGTTGAGCAGTGCCGCCGAGAGCCTGACTGATCGGCACCGGCATGCTGTCGCGCCAGACGTGGATCACCGCATAGGCCCGCCACGGACGCCAGGCTTCGGCGCGCGCGTTGAGCGCCTTCGCGCTCATCCGCACGCCGTCTTCGGGCACCGCTTTCTGCAGCACGAGGTCGTCGGCCGGGAACGCATCGGGGTGGCCGAGCGCGCGCATCGCGACGTAGTGCGCGGTCCACGGGCCGATGCCGGGCAGGGCGACCCAGCGAGCGACGAAATCGTCGAGGGTGCGTTCGGCGCGGAAATCGACCCGGCCTTCGAGCAAGGCGCGCGCCACCGTGCGCACGGTATCGGCGCGGGCGCGGGTCAGCCCGATCTGGGTGAGATCGGCATCGGCCAAGGCTTCCGGCGTCGGGAACAGATGTTCGAGGCCGGCGGCGAAGGGCTTGGGCAGGGCCTGGCCGAATTGCTGTGCGAGCCGCGTCGCCAGGGTGCGCGCGGCGGCGACGCTGACCTGTTGGCCGAGAATCGCGCGCACCGAGATCTCGAAACCGTCCCAGCCGCTCGGCAGGCGCAGGCCCGGGCGTTTCGCCAGCAAGGGCTTGAGGCGCGGATCGACCGAGAGCGCCGCGGCGATCGCGTTCGGATCGGCGTCGAGATCGAACATGCGGCGCAGGCGATTGGTGATTTCGAGCAGACGCGCCGGCTTCGGCCCGTGCAGTTCGAGCTTCAGTGCGTGCTCGCCGCCGCGCCAGGCGCTGACGCGCAGCCAGCCGGGCGCTTCGATCGGCCCGATTACCCGGCTGTAACTGTGCGCGTCGACCACTTCGACGCCGGGCAGGGCGCGGCCGCGCAGGAAGTCGAGCATCGCCGCGAAGTCGTAGGGCGGGCGATAGCCCAGGCGCAGAGTCAGGGTATTGCCGTCGCCGTCGGGGCTTTCGTTCGGGCGCCGGCGCAGGTCGCGCGGTGCCATCCGGTAGGCCTCGCGGAAGGTGGTGTTGAAACGGCGCAGGCTGCCGAAGCCGGCGGCCATCGCGACCTCCGTGATCGGCAGACGGGTTTCGGTCAGCAGTTGCTTGGCGAACAACAACCGCCGCGTGCCGTGCACGCCGATCGGAGGCGCGCCGAGGCGTTCGACGAACAAGCGCCGCAACTGGCGTTCGCCGACGCCGACGCGTTCGGCCAAGGCGGCCAGCGGCTGATCGGCCAGCAAGCCTTCGTCGATCAGCTTGAGCGCACGCGCCACCGCGGCGTCGCCGCGTCGCCATGCGCCTTCGCCCGGCGATAACTCCGGACGACAGCGCAGACAGGGCCGGAAACCGGCGGCTTCCGCGGCCGCGGCATGGCCGTAATAGACCACGTTCTCGCGCTTGGCCGCGGGCGCCGGGCAGACCGGCCGGCAATAGATGCCGGTGCTGGTGACGGCGGTGAAGAACAGGCCGTCGAAGCGCGGATCGCGGCTGAAACGTGCCTGTTCGCAGACGCGCCAATGCGGCAGCGAGGCGGTCGGTGCGGGGGTGATGGGGGCGTCCATGAAGCAAGGCTAGCACCGGCGAGGGGGCGGGACTCGCCGGATTCGGACATCAATACTGGAAGGGGTGTTCTTGTCTTGTGGGGTCGATATACGGGGTTGGTCGGTCGCTGGCTTTGGCTTGAGGGGGAGGGGGGCGTGAGCCGCGGCTGCGGGCTTCAAGCTGAGGCGGTCCGGTTGCCGGATGCTGTCGTACTAGCTCTGGTTCTGGTTCTGGTTCTAGCCCTAATCCTAGTCCTAGCTGTTGCTGTTGCTGTTGCTGTTGTTGTTGTTGCTGTTGCTGTGCGTCGCCACGTATTCGCGAAGGCTAAAGAAGACCCGGAGGGCGGCGCGCATGGATGCGCGCCGTTTTTCATCGGGACAGGGATGTCCCGTATGAAAAAGCCCCGCGCATGCACCGCTCGTGCGGGCCCTTGATTCAAAGAAAAGCATTTTTCTTTGGTTACCTTTCTTTTGTTGCTTTAGACAAAAGAAAGTAACCCGCCGCTTTAGTGGCGGAAGCTTTTGGCGTTTGATTTAGATATTGATCTTGCTTGAGTGAGGCGCCGCAAGGCCGCCACAGCGTGGTCGCGACTTGCGTCGCTCCTACCCTGGTGGGCTGCGGCCGGCATCGATGCGAAACTGATGCGACGCGGTCGCGACTTACGTCGCTCCTACAGGGGAAGGATTCGCGACGCTTTCTTCTTCAAGCAAGAGCAGAGCTTCCGCCCGCTACGCGGCCGGGTTACTTTCTTTTGCTAAGCCCAAAAGAAAAGTAACCAAAGAAAAGGGCTTTCCCTGCAAGGGCACAGGCCACGAGTGCGATGCTAGCGCCGGGATTTTTCGATAAGACGTCCCTGTCTTATCGAAAAACGGCGCACGTCCTGTGCGCCGCCCTCCGGGTCTCCACTTAACCGGCAAAGCGGCAAAGCGGCAAAGCAGATCAAAATCTCGGCAACGGCAACGGCAAGCGCGATTGCCGGGGCTTGGTTTTAGGGTAGGAGCGGCGCGAGCCGCGACCGAGAGGCTTCGATCTCGCGGCGCTGCCGTCTGTCGCTATTGTAGAAGCCGCGCCCTACTGGATTTCCTTCGGTCATAAGCCGCGACCCCGCAGAGGCGCTGTCGGCTCGGCGTGCTGCGGCTCCCGCTCGGTCCGTGCCGCGCTCGCGCTCAGGGTTCCCGCAACGCCGGCAGCAGCGGGGCGATATCGCCGTCGTTGTGCGCGGCAGGGATGCCGATCAGGCGCGCCAGCAACGGGTACACATCGACGTTGTCGATCGCCGGAATCGTCGCGCCACGTTTGAAGGCGGGGCCGCGGGCGACGAAGATCGCGCGCATCGACGGCAGGGCGGGGTCGAAGCCGTGCGAGCCTCGCGTTTGCCCGAGGCCGTCCTTGGGCAGTTTCTCGCGTTCGATCGCATCCCAGCCTTCGTGCATCTGGCAGACGATCGGCGGGACCCGCGGGTGACTGCCGTAATGCCAATGCTCGGGCAGTTCGGCCTTGCGCCAGCAGTCGTAGGTCACATGAGGGCCGAGCAGGCGTTGTTCGACTTCGGCTTCGTGGCCGCGGTTGGGGCTGATGCCGATCGACTGGCCGAGCGAAGTCACCACCGCTTGTTCCGGGGTGACCATGTCTTCGACCGCGATGCGCTGGCCCGAGGCGACTTCGGCCATGCCGTGATCGGATACCAGGACGATGTTGACCTGGTCGAGTTGCTTGCGTGCGGCCAGGCCGTCGAGCAGGCGGCCGATGGCGGCGTCGATGCGGGCCAGGGCCTCGCGCACTTGCGGGGAGTTCGGGCCGTGGTCGTGGCCTTCGTGGTCGAGGGCGTCGAAGTACAGGGTCGCCACGTGCGGGCGCGTCGAGGCGGGTTCGCCGAGCCAGGCCAGCACTTCGTCGACGCGGGCGTTCTCGTCGATGGCGGCGTCGAACGGGCGCCAGCGGTTCGGGCGCAGGCCGTGGATCGGCGCTTCGCTGCCGGGCCAGAACAGGGTCGCGCTGCGCAGGCCGGCTTTTTGTGCGCCGATCCAGATCGGCTCGCCGCCGTTCCACCAGCGCGTTTCGCCGACGGCGTCGCGGTCGGAAATCTTGAAGCGCCCCAGTTGTTCGTCGCTCATGCTGTTGTGGACGACGCCGTGGTGGTCGGGACGCAGACCGGTGACCAGGGTGTAGTGGTTCGGGAAGGTCAGCGATGGGTACGACGGGGTCATCCACTGCGCGCGCACGCCTTCGCCGGCGAAGCGTTCGATATGCGGGGTCAGGCCGAGCTCGAAATAGCTCGCGCGGAAACCGTCGATCGAGATCAGCAGCAGCGGGGTATCGGCCGGCGGCGCCACGCGGGTCGGCGGAGCGCAGGCGGCGAGGACGAGAACGAGCAGGGCGGACGCAGCCGCGGAAAGAATCGAACGCATCGCGACATGATAGCGGCAGCCGGTTGCCGACCGATGTCAGGCCGGCGGCGAGGGCGGCCGTGCGGCGAGCGGCCACAGTCGGCATGGCTTGGGCATGGCTTTGGGCACGATGTTGGGTATCACCCTCGGCATGACTTCCGTCGCTGGCGGGCCGGACGGGGCGGGTCGATAGTGGGGCCCGCCCGCCACCGAGTCGCCGCCATGCGCCCTGTCGTCCGCGCCGCCCGCTTGTCCCTGCCGTTGTCGTTCGCGTTGATCGCGGTAGCGGCCGCGGCGCAGACGCCGCCGAAGCCGCTGCCGGTGGCGCCGCTCAGCGACGACGAATGCGCGGTGTGGGCGCGCGAACTCAGTTTCGCCGCCTCGATCGCCGAGCACGATGCCAAGGCCTTCGCCGCGCATCTGCACGAGCAGGCGGCGTTCGGTTCGGGCAGCCCGCAACCGACCCGCGGCCGCGACGAGATCGCCCAGCGTTGGGCCGGCCTGATCGAGGGCAAGACTCTGCGCCTGCGCTGGTACCCGACCCGGGTCACGATCGGCGGCGCGCGCGATGTCGCCTGGTCGACCGGGCCGGCGCTGTACCAGAAGCTCGAACCCGGGGCCGAGCCGCGTTATTTGATCGGTGCTTATCAGTCGGTCTGGCACCGCGGCCAGGACGGGGTCTGGCGGGTGTTGTTCGACGACGGCCTGGTTCCGCGGCCGGCCACCGAGGCCGAGGCCATGGCCTTTCAGAACGGCCGCCGCGAGGCTTGTCCGCGAGGCTGACACGCGCCTAAACGGCCGGCGCCCGGGCAGGTTCCCGCGCCGCGGCGGAGGCGTATCGTGGCTTGGCACACTAGTCGAAACTCGTATCGAAGCCCGTGCCCGTTCACAGGAGCTGCCCATGAAACGTCTGATGTTCGCTGCGCTGCTGAGCGCTTTCGCGTTCGCAGCGACCGCGCAAACCACCGCCGCGCAGCTCGATGCCCAGGTCGAGGCGAAGGCTTCCGTGCCCGCCGTCGCTGAAATCGATGCCCGGGCCGACACCCGCCTCGTGGCGAAGACCGAGCAGCGCAAACACGACCCGAATTGCCTGCGCCACACCGGCTCGCGCCTGCAGCCGCGCGGCAAGGACGGGTGCATCGGCGGCGCCGGCCGCAGTTACAGCCGCGACGACCTCGACCGCACCGGCGAAGTCGACGTAGGCGAAGCGCTGCGCAAGCTCGATCCGCGCCTGTACTGAGCGCCCGAGCGCAGCGCGGATGGCGCAACGGTTCCGGTCCGGACGAGAGTCCGGGCCGTCCTGAAGCCCGGCCTCGTGCCGGGCTTTTTTGTATGCACGATGCCCGGCCTCGTTCCGGGCTTTTTTGTGCGCGCCTGTCAGGTGCCGATGCCGTCGAGCAGGCGCTGCAACGAGGCCTCGTAGAAGCGGCGGAACTCGCGTTCGTCGTAACTGAAGCGGCCGGCGCGATACAACGCGATCAAACCGTGGGTGTGCGCCCACAAGCTCATCGCGATGTCCCAGGCATCGCCCGCACGCAGGCGGCCGGCCTGCTGCGCTTCGATCACCACATCGGCGACCACGTTCAAGGTCGGCGAACGGCGCGCGCGGAAATCCTCCGGGAACCTGCGCGCCTGTTCGCGCCGCATCGAGAACGCATGGTCGAACAGATGCGGATGGGCCAGGGCGTAGTCGAGGTAGATGCGTTGCACTGCGAGCAGGCGCGCAATCACGTCGCTGCCGTCGTTGCGCGCGCTCCAGTGGCGGGCGATCTCGTGGAAGCTGTCGTCGCTGATGCGTTGCAGCAGGGCTTCGCGGTTCGGGAAGTGGCGATAGATCGCCATCGGCGTGATGCCGACCGCCTTGGCGATGGCGCGCATGGTCACCGCGTCGACGCCGCCGCGCTCGAACAGGGCGCGGGCGGCGCGCAGGATGCGTTCGGCGGTGGCGGGCGCGCTCATGTATACAGCGTATACATTTTCCTGCCGATGCGGCAAATCGGGGCGGAATATGCGCTTGCCGGCGGCTGGCGGCGGTCGCGGTGCTGGCTAGGGCGCCGATCGCGGCGGGATAATTCTTATCTCTCAAGCAGATCGGAATCGCCATGTCCGCCGCCACCCGCAACGATCCCAGCCGCGTCGTCCGCGCCCCGCGCGGCAGCGAAAAGAGCTGCAAGTCCTGGCTCAGCGAAGCCGCGTTCCGCATGATCCAGAACAACCTCGACCCGGACGTGGCCGAGAACCCGGCCGAGTTGGTGGTCTACGGCGGCATCGGCCGCGCCGCGCGCGATTGGGAATCCTTCGATGCGATCCTCAAGTCGCTGTGCGAGCTCGACGACAGCGAAACCCTGCTGATCCAGTCGGGCAAGCCGGTCGGCATTTTCCGCACCCATGCCGACGCGCCGCGCGTGCTGTTGGCCAATTCCAACCTGGTGCCGCACTGGGCGACCTGGGAGCACTTCAACGAGCTCGATAAGAAGGGCTTGATGATGTATGGCCAGATGACCGCCGGCAGTTGGATCTACATCGGCTCGCAAGGCATCGTCCAGGGCACTTATGAAACCTTCGTCGAGATGGGCCGCCAGCATTACGGCGGCAGCCTGGTCGGCAAGTGGATCCTGACCGCGGGCCTGGGCGGCATGGGCGGCGCGCAGCCGTTGGCAGCCTCGTTGGCCGGCGCGTGCTCGCTCAACATCGAATGCAAGCAGAGCAGCATCGACATGCGCCTGCGTACGCGTTACGTCGACGAGCAGGCCACCGACCTCGACGACGCGCTCGCGCGCATCGCCAAGTACACCGCCGCCGGCGAAGCCAAGTCGATCGCCTTGCTCGGCAATGCCGCGCAAGTGCTGCCCGAGCTGGTGCGCCGCGGCGTGCGTCCGGACGCGGTTACCGACCAGACCAGCGCCCACGATCCGGTCCACGGCTACCTGCCGATCGGCTGGACGGTCGATAAGTGGCTGAGCGAACAGAAGAACAACCCCGAAGGCGTGCGCGACGCCGCCAAGAAGTCGATGCGCGTGCACGTCGAGGCGATGCTGGCGTTCCAGCAACAGGGCATTCCGACCTTCGACTACGGCAACAACATCCGCCAGATGGCGCAGGACGAAGGCTGCAGCAACGCCTTCGATTTCCCCGGCTTCGTGCCGGCCTACGTGCGGCCGCTGTTCTGCCGCGGCGTCGGCCCGTTCCGCTGGGTCGCGCTGAGCGGCGATCCCGAGGACATCTACAAGACCGACGCCAAGGTCAAGGAACTGATTCCCGACGACGAGCACCTGCACCGCTGGCTCGACATGGCGCGCGAGCGCATCAGCTTCCAGGGCTTGCCCGCACGCATCTGCTGGGTCGGCCTGGGCCTGCGCGACAAGCTCGGCCTGGCCTTCAACGAGATGGTGCGCAACGGCGAGTTGAAGGCGCCGGTGGTGATCGGCCGCGACCATCTCGACAGCGGCTCGGTGGCCTCGCCGAACCGCGAGACCGAAGCGATGAAGGACGGCAGCGACGCGGTCAGCGACTGGCCCCTGCTCAACGCCATGCTCAACGTCGCCGGTGGCGCGACCTGGGTCTCGCTGCACCACGGCGGCGGCGTGGGCATGGGGTATTCGCAGCACTCCGGCGTGGTCATCGTCTGCGACGGCAGCAAAGAAGCCGACCAGCGTATCGCCCGCGTGCTGTGGAACGACCCCGGCACCGGCGTCATGCGCCATGCCGATGCCGGCTACGAGATCGCCCAGCAGTGCGCCAAGGAGCGCGGGCTGAAGCTGCCGATGCTCTGATCGCCATCGATCGGCCCAGCCGATCGGGCAGGACGGAAAACGGCCCGGATTCCGGGCCGTTTTCGTTGCGGCCGCGCGGACTCAGTCCGGCTGTAGCCACTCGACTTCGAACAGATGCCGCTGGCCCGGAAAGGCCTCCTGCTCGGACACGGCCGGGCGAAATTCGCCGCGCATCTTCAGGGCCTGCGCCGAGCGACGCTCGATCTCGCCATTCAACAGCTGCCGGAGTTCGTTGTAGCGCGGATCGTAGTGACCATAGGACGGGTGCGATTCCCGGAGCACGCGGCCGGCGTGGAAATCCGCTTCCCAGCGCCGCCAGATCGCCCACTCTTCCTGGGCCAGGGCGAAGGTGCCCTCGTCGAACGGAGTCAGCACGAAGCTATCGGTGTAGGCGTATTCGTGCTCGTCGTAGACGCAGCTGAAGTGGAAGGGGCGGCCGCCGCAATCGGCGATGCCGCTGCGCGGCCCTTCCCAATACTCCCAGATCATGTGCACGCGTTCGTAGGCCATGTCGTCGCCGTGTCGGAGGAGTCGAGCGAAGGCCGGTGCGTCGTCGGTCTTCGCCATTGAGGCCATGATACGAGGCGGATCCGATGCGATGAACCCGCAGCGGCGCGCTATGCGGCCAGACCAGAACTCGCCGCTTGCAGCCTTTGCGATCGCCGCAGCGCACGACGCGCGAGCGGCCCGGTTCCCCGGGCCGTTCGTGATTCGCAGTCGGATTCGCGATGGCGGCGCCGGGCTGCGCTGTTCAGCCCGGGATCGTCGGCTCGACCAACCGCTCCAACAGGGTCAGCGACTCCTGCCAGCCGAGGTGGCACTGCTCGGCCGGGATCACGTCGGGGATGCCTTCCTGCACGATCTGCACATCGGTGCCGCAGGACACCGCGCGCAATGTGATCGTGGTCACCATGGTGCCGGGCAGGTTGGGGTCGTCGAAGCGGTCGTCGTGGACGATGCGTTCGTTCGCTACCAGCTCCAGATAGGTGCCGCCGAAAGCGTGGCTGCCGCCGCTCGAGAAATTGGTGAAGGCCATGCGGTACTTGCCGCCGACCCGCGCATCCAGCTCGTGCACGGTGCAGGTGAAGCCGTCCGGCGGCAGCCATTTCGCCAAGGCGGCGGCATCGAGGAAGGCGCGGTAGATGCGCTCGGGCGGGGCGGTGAAAACGCGATGCAAACGGACGGTGCCGGTCATGGGTAATCTCCGTAACGAGGTGAAGCCCTCACTGTGTCCGACGAACGCGAGGGGCCTGGATCGACATTCGCATCGGATCGCCTCGCGGACGGCCGCGAGGCGGCGGCGCGCGGGTTCAGGTTGTAGCGCACAGGGCAGGGAAGAGGAAAGCCTGCGCTGTGTCGATCTGTAGTCCTGCGGTTCGTCGTACTGTTGTCACTGGCGTATCGGGCAGGTCGCCCTATCATCCGTCGGTGCGACCCAACAGGAGCACGCGATGAGTCAAGAACCCACAGCCGCCCTGGCCGAGCCGGTGCCGCACACGCTTTGGAGCGACCTGCGCGACGCCGTCCGCGGCACCGATGCGGACTACACCAAGATCCCCTTGCGGCGCGCGGTGTTCCTGCTCGCGGTGCCGATGGTGCTGGAGCTGGTGCTGGAGTCGACCTTCGCCGTGGTCGACATCTTCTTCGTCGCCAAGCTGGGGCCATCGGCGGTGGCGACGGTGGGCCTGACCGAGAGTTATCTGTTCCTGCTGTATGCGCTGGCCATGGGCCTGGCGATGGCGGTGACCGCGGTGGTGGCGCGTCGCATCGGCGAGGGCAAACGCGAGGACGCGGCGATCACCGCGGTGCAGGCGATCTTCATCGCCGTGCTGGTGTCGTTGCTGCCGGCGCTGGCCGGCATCTTCTACGCCCAGGACCTGTTGCGGCTGATGGGCGCGGACGCCTGGAGCATCGAGCACGGCTATCGCTACACCCAATGGATGCTCGGCGGCAACGCGGTGATCATGCTGCTGTTCGTCATCAACGCGATCTTCCGCGGCGCCGGCGACGCGGCCATCGCGATGCGCGTGCTGTGGTTGTCGAACGGCCTCAATATCCTGCTGTGCCCGCTGCTGATCTTCGGCCTCGGGCCGGTGCCGGCGCTCGGCATCGAGGGCGCGGCCATCGCCACCAACATCGGCCGCGGCATCGGCGTGCTGTTTCAGGTGTGGGTGCTGTTCCGCGGCGGCAAGCACATCCGGGTGACGCTGGCGCAGTTCGTCTGGCGCGGCGCGATGCTGTGGAACATCGTGCGCACCTCGCTCGGCGGCGTCGGCCAGATGATCGTGGCGATGACCTCGTGGATATTCCTGATGCGCATCCTGGCCAGCATCGGCAGCGAGGCCGTGGCCGGAGCGACCATCGCCATCCGCATCATGATGTTCACGATGATGCCGGCCTGGGGCATGTCCAACGCCGCCGCGACCCTGGTCGGCCAGAACCTCGGCGCCGGCCAGCCGGAGCGCGCCGAAGCCTCGGTGTGGCATATCGGCTGGTACAACATGGCCTACCTGGTCGTGGTGTCGGTGCTGTTCTTCCTCTTTCCGACGCAGTTGGTCGCGTTCTTCACCGACGACCCGCAGGTGGTGACGATCGGGGCCGAATGGCTGCGCATCCTGTCCTACTCGTTCTTCATCTACGGCTGGTGGATGGTGACGGTGCAGGCCTTCAACGGTGCCGGCGACACGATGACGCCGACCAAGATCAACGTGGTGTTTTTCTGGTTGATCCAGATTCCGCTGTCTTACGTGCTGGCGATCACCCTGGACTGGCAGCACTCGGGCGTGTTCTGGGGCGTGTTCGTCTCCGAAACCTCGGTCGGCGTGTTCACGCTGTGGCTGTTCACCCGCGGGCGTTGGAAAACGGCGCAGGTGTAGCGGCGGGCGCCGTCATCCGCGATGGATCGCGCAGGCCGATGCCTGCGCGATCACGCGCCGGAATGCAGATACCAATACGCCGCCGCGCAGGCGGCGATGAAGGCGAGCCAGGCGAGGCCTCCGGCCCAAGCGAACAAGGGGTGATTCGGTGCCCGTGTGCGCAGCAGCGGAAACAACAGCAACCAGCCGGTCCAGTAAGACAGCGTCCGCATCGCTTTCCACGCCAGCTCGAGACCGGCCTCGAACACGCTGCGCAGGGCGAATTCCCCCAGGAAATCCAAGGCCATGCACGGCTCCCTCCGTGGTTGTCCAAGCGCCGAGCATAGAGGCGGGTCGGGGCGGCGGAATGAGCGCCGGCTGAAGCGCTCCGGCTCTGCGGTCAGGGCCGGCCGGGATCAGCGGTCCGACCACACCGCCAGTTCGTAGCCGTCCGGGTCGATGAAGTGGAAGCGGCGGCCGCCGGGGAATTCGTGGCTGGCCACGACCTTCGCGCCGGCGGCTTCGACGCGGCCTTGCGCCTGCGCGAGGTCGTCGGCGTACAGCACGATCAAGGCGCCGCCCGGGCGCGGCGCGCCGTGGGTGCTGAAGCCGCCCTTCATGCGGCCGTCGTCGAACTCGCAGTAGTCCGGGCCGTAGTCGGTGAAGCTCCAGCCGAACGCCGCGCCGTAGAAGGCCTTGGACGCGGCGATGTCGGCGACGGTGAATTCGATGTAGTCCAGGCGCAGGTTGCGGTCGGAAGCGGTCATGGCGGTTCCTGTCGGGAGGGGAATGGCGAATCAGCCGGCCGGGCGCGGACGGACTTGTTCGGTGAGGAATCCGCTCAGCGCGCGGCGGAATTCCGCCGAGTCCGCGGCGTTCGTATGGTCGCGCGCGGGAACGATCAGCAACTGCTTGCGGCCCTCGGGCTGCGGCGTCGCCTGGTACAAGGCTTCGGCGAAGCGCGGCGGCGTGGCGGTGTCGTTCTCGCCGGCAACGAACAGCACGGGCTCGTCCAGGGCGGCTACGACTTGTTGGTTGCCCTGGCCGGCCAAGGCGCCCGCCGGTGCGACGCGCCGCACCAGGATCCGCGCCCACAGCTTCTGCCGAGAGCGCATGTACGCGCCCCAGTCCTCGAAGTTGGTCACCGAGCTTTCCAGGATCAAGCCGTCCAACTGGCGCGCCGCGGCGACCTGGCCGGCCATGAAACTGCCCAGCGAATGGCCGTGCACGATCAGCGGCACGGCGCCCAGCTCGGGCTCCGCGCGCAGGCTGTCGTAGACGGTGGTCGCGTCGGTCAGCAAGGCCTCCAGCGAGGCCGTGCCGGTGCTGGCGCCATAGCCGCGGTGATCGACCAGGACGAAGTTGACCGGCGCTTCGGCATAGGCCTTTGCGCTGGTCGCGGCATGCTTGGCCACGGTGTAGCCGTTGCCGCCGAAATACAGCACCGTGGCGACCGCGTCGCTGCGCAGGAAACGCAGCGAATACAGCTGCGCTCCGTCGGCGGCGGCGATGCGGGTTTCCTCGATGCGGTAAGCCGGAAGCTGGGTGCGCAACGCGGCCAGATCGGCCGAGGGCGCCGCGCGCGGGATCACGATGTTGTCCTCGCGCACGTGCCAGGTGCAGGCGGACAGGCCGACGACGAGCCACAAAGAACACAGACGACGGACGAACTGCATCGGATCCTCCTTGAGTTGATGGTGCCTTGCCGGCAAGCCGCAGATGATGCCGTTGGCAAGATTGTCATGTATCGCGGCTTGCGTGAGCGAAACAAAGCGGGCCGATTCGACACGGCGATGTTGCGGCGAACCGGCTGCCCCGGTATCGGCCGTGTCGACATCGGCCGTGTCGAGTCCGTGCAGACGCGTCGCGCCAACGAAAAAGGCCGCCGGTTTCCCGGCGGCCTTCGCGCACGCGAACGAATCGCAGCTTACTTCGACAGTTCCAGCGCCAGCGAAGAGACCCAGCCCTTGTTGCCGAGTTCGTCTTCGACTTCCCACATCGCACCCTGCTTGGTGCCGGTGGGGTAGAGCATCATGCCCGGGTCGAGCGGACGCACGACCTTGCCGGTGCCGGAGGCGTTGGCGAACAGGCGCGCGGCCTTGACCACGGTGACGGCCTGCTGCGAGTTCGACGCCGAGGGGTTGTCCGACAGACCGCCGAGCTCGGTGACCAGGTTGGTGTAAGCCTGCAGGTAGGCCATGGTGATGACCTGACCGACTTCGGTGTTGGCATAGCCGGACACGCCGGCGCCGCCGAGACCGCTGCTGCCGAACAGCGCGCCGCTGGCGCCGAAGCCGATGTCGGTCTTCTTGGCGCTGCCTTCGGCCATCGCGACCTGCTCGGACGAGCGCACGTCGGTCACGGTCAGGACCACGTCGGCGGTCTTCTTGCTGAAGTTGAGGTTGCTCGCCACCGCGCCGGCCTTGCCGCCGATCAGGCCGCCGAGCAGGCCGCCGATCGCGTTGCCGCCGGCGTTGCTGTTCTTGGAGATCAGGTCGGGCACCAGCACGTAGTCGGCGGCGCGGACCTGGCCCTTGCCGATGTTGGACTTGTTGCGCAGCTGGCCGCTGGAGGCGAGCTCGCGTTCGCGCATCGCCATGTCCATGCCGGCGCCGCGGTCGACCAGGGTGAAGCAACGCGACTTCTGCACGAACACCTTGATCAGCTTGCTCGGCGCCGGCAGCTGCTGGCCGCTCCACCAGTTGACCGTGTCTTCCGGCTCGATCACCGAGATCGCGCCCAGGTTCTTCGAGCAGGTCGGAATCTGGTTCATTTTTTCCGCACGCAGATCCTGCGCGCTCTTTCTCTGCGCCCAGGTCGGTGCGGCGCTCAGCGCCATACCCAACCCGATCACGCATGCCACCGCTTGAATTCCCCTGCTTGCCGTCTTCATCGTTTCTTCCTTAATACTGCTTTCCTGTTTGCCGCGACACGATGATCGCGACGCCTGACGGAGTCCGTTCGTCGCCCGGCTTGCGCTGCGCGTGCAGCGGGAGGTCGCCGGGGCCCCAGACGAAGTCGGCCGCGACGTATCGCGCCCAAGTGGAGACTCGCCCGCCAATGATAACGTGATCGCCGTTCTATTCAGGTCACCCCACCTGTCCACTCTGACAGGCGGTCGCGGCCGGCGAGACGGGGCTGGCCTACAAGGGTGGGCGCCCTGCGCAGCACTGTTCCCCATAGAGTCCACGTCCCACCATGTTGAGCACCCTGGCCGTCGCCAATTACCGGTCCCTGCGCCAGCTCGCGCTGCCGATGGGACGCTTGAACCTGGTCACCGGCGCCAATGGCAGCGGCAAGTCCAATCTCTATCGCGCCTTACGCCTGTTGGCCGAAACCGCCCAGGGCGGGGTGGTGCCGGCGCTGGCGCGCGAGGGCGGGCTCGGCTCGACCCTGTGGGCCGGCCCGGAAACGATCTCGCCGCGGATGAAGCGCGGCGAGGTGCCGGTGCAGGGTGTGGCGCGCACCGAACCGGTGTCGCTGCGGCTCGGTTTCGCCGGCGACGAATACGGTTATGCGATCGACCTCGGGCTGCCGGTACCGAGCCGTTCCTTGTTCGCCCACGATCCGGAGATCAAGCGCGAGGTGATCTGGAGCGGGCCGTTCCTGCGTCCGGCCAGCGTGCTGGTCGACCGGCGCGGGGCGATGGCGCGGGTGCGCGACGGTCGCGGTTGGCGCGTCGCAGCCGAACACCTGAGCCCGTTCGAGAGTTTGTTCGGCCAGATCGCCGACCCGCAGACCGCGCCGGAGGTGCTGAGCCTGCGCGAGACCGTCCGCGGGTGGCGTTTCTACGATCATTTCCGCAGCGACGCGCAAGCGCCGGCGCGGCAGCCGCAGCTGGGCACGCGCACGCCGGTGCTGAGCCACGACGGCCGCGACCTGGCCGCGGCCTGGCAGACCATTCTCGAGATCGGCGACCCGCAGGCGCTCGACGCAGCGGTGAGCGATGCGTTTCCGGGCGCGCGCGTGAGCGTGCTCGGCGACGGCGCGCGTTTCCTGTTGGAGTTCTCCCAACACGGCCTGTTGCGGCCCTTGTCGGCGGCGGAACTGTCCGACGGCACCTTGCGTTATCTGCTGTGGATCGCCGCCTTGCACACGCCGCGGCCGCCGCCATTAATGGTGCTCAACGAGCCCGAGACCAGCCTGCATCCGGACCTGTTGCCGGCCTTGGCGCGGCTGATCGCGCGCGCTGCCACCCGCACCCAGGTCTGGGTGGTCTCGCATGCCTCGCGCCTGATCGCGGCGTTGGAAGCCGAAGCGGCGTGCAACACCATTCAATTGGAAAAGCAGTTCAGCCAGACCGGAGTGGTGGGGCAGGGCATGCTGGATGCGCCGGCGTGGTATTGGCCGGAGCGGTAGGCGAACGAGGTGCGCTGGCTTGGCAACGGCGCCGACGGCAACAGCAAAGCAACAGCAACAGCAACAGCAACAGCAACAGCAACAGCAAATCCCCCCTGGCCCCCTTTTTTCAAAGGGGGGAGCGCTTGGGCTGTTGGCGGTGGGATCCGACGACTGCTTGAGTGGCCGGTTGAGTGGCCGGCTCAGACGGCTTTGCTGTTCCCCCCTTTGAAAAAGGGGGGGCAGGGGGGATTTGCCTTTGTTGTTCCGCTCAAAACGGAACAGACGATCCCCCATCCGCGTATTCCAACAACGCTTACCCCTAACCGCAAACCACCGCCGGGTTGGCCGGGTCCCACGCCACCAACTGCGGAATACGCTCCACCAGCAAGTCGATCGCCGCGCGCGTGCGCAGCGGCAGGTAATGCGTATGCGGCCAGACCGCGTTGATGCGGCTGCCGATGACGCGGTCGGCGTACATCACCATCTGCAGCTCGCCGTTGCGTACGTAACGCGACAGCATCCAGCAGGGCAGCAGGGCCAGGCCGGCGCCGGCGACCGCGGCGTCGGCGATGGCTTCCAGGTCGTCGAAGCGCAAGCGCGCCTGGACCCGCGGTTCGCGCACTTCGCCGTCGTCGTCGCGCAAGCGCCACGCCACGGTGTGGCCGTTGCGCCCGTACACGACGGCCTGATGGCCCTCGAATTCGTCGACGTTGCGCGGCCGTCCGCACCGCGCCAGGTACTCGGGCGAAGCGCAGATGCCCAGCCGCTCTTCGGTCAACTGACGCGCCGCCAAGGTCGCGCTGTCGGGCAAACGGCCGATACGGATCGCCAGGTCGTAGCCGTCCTCGACTAGGTCGACGACGCGGTCGCTGAAGGACAGATCGATGTCCAGGCGCGGATGGCGCTGCGCCAGCTCCAGCATCACCGGCGCCACGCAACGGCGGCCGAACTGGACCGATGCGCTGACCCGCAGGCGCCCGCTCGGTTCGCGCCGGCCGCTGTCCAGCGCGGCCTCGGCGGCGTCGAGTTCGGCCAGGGCTTTGACGCAACGTTCGTAATAGGCTTGGCCGTCGTCGGTCAGGCTCTGCCGGCGCGTGCTGCGGTTGAACAGGCGCGCGCCGAGCTGCTGTTCGAGCCGGGCGATGCGTTTGCCGATCGCCGAACGGGTCACGCCCAGGCGCTCGGCCGAGACCGCGAAACTGCCGGCCTCGGCGGCTTGGACGAAGGCGACGATGCCGAGCAATCGATCGTTGACGGCCATATTGGTTCCTGATGCGCTACAGAATGTGGATTAAGAAGAGGCACTGCGGATGTATCGGAAGCGATATCGTAGCGCCACTCGATCGTTCCGGCACCTGTTCCCGACCGCCGGCGATCGTCTCCCCTCACACACACAGAGACAGACATGAAGGCTTATCGCATCGACAGTGGCGCCGGCATCGGCGCGTTGCAACAGTTCGAGCGCGCGTCCGCGCCGCTGGGCGCCGGCCAGGTCCGGGTGCGGGTGCGCGCGGTGTCGCTGAACTTCCGCGACCTGATGATCGCCAAGGGCACCTACCTGAGCGGCCCGGTGGCTCCGTTCGTGCCGGCCTCCGATGCGGTCGGCGAAATCGTCGAAGTCGGCGCGGCGAGTTCGCTGTGGAAAGTCGGCGATCGCGTCGCCACCAGCTTCTTCCCGCACTGGCTGCAGGGCGCGCCGACGCCGTACGCCACACGCGACGCCTTCGGCGCGGTCGTCGACGGCGTGCTGGCCGAAGAGATCGTGGTTTCCGAGCAGTCCGTGTTCGCCGTGCCCGCGCATCTCGACGACGCCCAGGCCGCGACCCTGACCTGCGCCGGCGTCACCGCCTGGAACGCGATGTTCGTCGAGGCGAAGCTGCAGCCCGGCGCCAGCGTGCTGCTGCTCGGCACCGGCGGCGTCTCGATCTGGGGTCTGCAACTGGCCAAGGCCGCCGGCCTGCAGGCGATCGTCACGTCCTCGAGCGACGAGAAGCTGGTCCGCGCCAAGGCGCTCGGCGCCGATGCGACGGTCAATTACCGCAGCCACCCGGAATGGCAGAACGAAGTGCGCGCGCTGACCGGCGGCCGCGGCGTCGACGCGGTGCTCGAAGTCGGCGGCAAGGGCACCTTGCAGCGTTCGATCGATGCCGCCGCGATGGGCGGCACCATCGCCGTCATCGGCGGCGTCAGCGGCTTCGCCGGCGAGTTCGATCCGTTCGCGCTGATCACCGGCGCCAAGCGCCTGTCGGGCATCTACGTCGGCAGCCGCGGCATGGCCGAGGACTTGTCGCGCTTCGTCGGCGTCAACCGCATCGTCCCGGTGGTCGATCGCGTGTTCGGTTTCGACCAAGCGCGCCAGGCCTACGACTATCTCGACGGCGGCGCTCATTTCGGCAAGGTGGTGATCCAGGTCGCCGGCTAAGCCTCGTCCGCTCGGGAATACCTGCGGCGGCCGCGGAACGTTCCGCGGCCGCCGTTCGCGCGCGCGGCGCCGCGGCTGTCGCGCGACTGCGACTTTTCGCCGATGTGCGGGGCGCGGGCGGTGTGCGATCTTGAGCGCATCGCCGTCAGCCCTCGAACGCGCATGAGTACCGCCTCCACTTCCACATCGCCCGCGACCGGCGATGCCGTGCGGATCCGCCGCGCCGGCGCCGACGATGCCGGCGCGCTCGCGCTGGCCGGTGCGGCCACCTTCCTGGAAACCTACGCCGGCATCCTGCACGGGCGCGACATCGTCGAGCACTGCCGCAAGCAACATGCGCAGGAGGTCTATGCGGATTGGCTGGACGATGCCGGCGCGGCGCTGTGGCTGGCCGAAACGGCCGAAGGCGCGGCCCCGGTCGGCTATGCGGTGATCACGCCGCCCAAATTGCCGCTGCACGATCTGAGTGGGGGCGACCTCGAACTCAAGCGCATCTACCTGCTCTCGCGTTTCCATGGCGGGGGCGTCGGCCGCGAGTTAATGGAGCAGGCGGTCGCCGAGGCGCGCGTACGCGGTGCGCGGCGCTTGCTGCTCGGCGTCTATGCCGGCAACGCACGGGCTTTGGCGTTCTATGCCCGTAACGGTTTCGAGCACGTCGGCGAGCGCCGCTTCCAGGTCGGCGGCAATACCTACGGCGACGCCATCCTGGCGCTGGATCTGCGCCGATGAGCGTCCTCGTCGAGCGCCTCAGCGCCGGGCGCATCGAGGCCGCGTTGAGCCTGGACGGCAGTTTCCTGGTCGATTCGCGGCTGAGTCTGCACGCGCGCGACGGCGTCATCGCTTACGAAGCGGTGCCGCTGGCGCCGTACCGCAAGCGTTACGGCGACGAGGCCGACGATGACGACCTGCACGATTATCTCGTCGCCGAGGATCGCATCGCCTTCGTCGCGATCGAGCACGGCGAAGTCGTCGGCCGGGTGCTGGTGTCGACGAACTGGAACGGGTATGCCTTGATCGACGACATCGCCGTCGACGCGGGCCGCCGGCGCAGCGGCGCGGGTGCGGCCTTGCTCGATCGCGCCATCGCCTGGGCGCGCGAGCGCGGGCACCCGGGCCTGATGCTGGAAACCCAGGACCATAACGTCGCCGCCTGCCGTTTCTACGAACGCCACGGCTTCGTCCTCGGCGGCTTCGACCGATTCCATTACCGCCACGATGCGCAGGTGAGGCACGAGACCGCTTTGTTCTGGTATCTCGATCTCGCCTCGTAGGTGTGAGCGAGCGAGTCGCATGGCCGGCTTGAGAGGCGGCCGCAACGGACTCAATCGCCGGAGTGTTGGCTCGCCAGACCCAGATCCAGGCGCACCAGGCGGCCGAGGCGGTCGCGGCGTTGCGCACGCAGATACCAATGCTGCGCGAGCCGTTCGAGCCGCAGCGGCGGCCGTACCGGTTCGCCCCACAGCGTGAGCTCGTAGTGGCGTTCGTGCAGCCAATACAGCAGACGATCGAGCTCGGCCGCATCGTCGGGCAGGCACAGGTCGGCATCGGCGGGCGGACGCGGCAAAGCCTGCGGCCCCTGTTCGAGCCAACGCGCGAAGCTGCCGTACAGCGTGTACTCGAAACCGGCCGCGCGCATCGCTTCGAGTTCGCTGCGGGTGCTGTCGAGGCAGACCGTCTCGGCGACTTTCTGGAAGACCAGCGCGTACTCGTGGCTGCGGTTGCTGCGGGTGGAGGCAGCGGGCAGCGGTTCGACGTCGCGCTCGTAGCACAGCAGCCGTTCTTCGCGCGCCACGAACAGTTCGCCGAGCACGCGGCCCAAGTCCCAGGCCAGCGGCAACATGCGGCCTTCCACGACCACGTTCTCGGCCATCGCGATGCACAAGCCGCCATCGGGCAAGGCCTTGCGCACGGCGTGGAAGATGTCGCGCAGACGCTGCAGGTAAGCGGCGTAGTCGCGTTCGTCGTAGAGCTGGCCTGCGTTTGCGCCGGCCTGCGGCCAGCGACAGCCGAAGTAGGGCACGCTGGTCAGGCACAGGTCGATCGGGCGCGGGATCTCGACCTGCGGCAGGCCGCCGACCGCGATCGGCGCTTCGACGCCGTGGCGCGCGAGGCGCTCGCGGGCGAGCGCGGCGCGGCCGGCGTCGATTTCGGTGCCGCAGCCGCTGCGGCCTTCGAGCGCGGCGGCGAGCAAGGTCGTGCCGAAGCCGCAGAACGGATCGAATACGCATTGCCCGGGTTGAGAGAAATGCCGCACGAACGGCCGCATCTGGTTGACCCAGCCGCAGTCGCGCCCGGCCAGGCCGTCGCGCTCGCGCAGATCCTCGGGCAGGCGATGCTCGGGCGGATCGGGCGTCAGCACCCACCAACTACGGCTGTCCATGTGCGGGCTCCCAGAGAATGTCGCGGTCGGGCTGCCAACCCGCGCACAGGCGGCCGTTGGCGTGGAAGACGAGTTTGTAGAGATCGCCGCTGGCATGGCGACGGTGCATCGCGGTGTAGTCGGAGGATTCGAACACCACCTCCAGGCCGCGACGCTCGTCGCGCAGTCGCAGGTTCCAGAAGTAATAGCCCTCGGTGATCCGTTGCGGGGTCATCCGCGACCACCACGGTGCGGTCATGCAATCGGCCAGCACCGCTTCGATGGCGACGCGCTCGCGTTCGATGTAGCGGCGGCTGGCGTTGTCGCGATAGTCCGGGCCGAGGCGCGAGAACTCGCGGAAGATCACCGTGCTCGCGCCGCAGCGCTGCGCCCAGTCCAGATAGGCGTCGATACCGGCGGCATCGTCGACGCCGCCGTTTTGGAGGATGCAGACCTGACGCAGCGGCAGCGCGTCGGCGATACCGCGCGCGACACGCTCGAACACAGCGGCATCGGCGATGGCCTCGTGCTCGCGGAAACGCATGATGGCCTGGTTGCGCAAGGGGTCGGGATGGTGGCGCGACAGCTCCACCCAGGACAGCCCGAAGGCTTGCAGCGCGGCGATCAGTTCGGCGCCGCGTCCGCGGGCGAAGCCGGCGCCGTTGCTGTAGAGCACGCGTTCCTCGACGACGACGCCATCGCGTTCGGCCACGGCGAGCGTGTTCAGCAATTGCAGGAACCAGGTCTCGTCGTCGCTGGCCTCCAGCCCCGACAGCGACCACGACAGCGGTACGCCGCGCAGCTGCACCAGCGCCTGCGACAAGCTCGCGAAGTAGTCGGCGCCGGGCCGCAGAGTTTGTGCGAGCGTGCCGCCGTCGAGCGGGCGCAGGGTTTCCGAACAGAACCGGCACCGCGCCGAGCAGGCGCGCGCCGAAGCATAAGGAGTGAAAGTGATCGGTTGGGCGAAGCGGTAGTCGCGGCCGTTAAAGCGATGCGGATACCAGCGAGTGTGGTCGTCGCCGGGCGCGCGGCGGGCGAGCTGCGGGGTGGCCGCGCGCAGGCGTTCGAACAAGGGCGAAGCGGCGCTGAGGGGCAGGCTGGCCGGATCGGCGGCGGCAAGCCCTTCGAGAGGGGCTGGCATGGGCGGGTCCTGTTTGGGGCGTGCGTGGTCGGGTGGTCGAGAGCGAGGAGGATGCGGCTACGGCGTGCGTCTTGTAATGACGCACCCGGCAGCAACTCAACCAAGCCTCACCTCAAAGCCGCGCCGCGTTGGCCAGCGCGCGCACCTGGGCGAAGGTCCAGTCGTTGACGATGCGGCCGTCCTCCCACACCGTCACCATGGCATCGTCGAAGCCCATGGGCTTGACCGCTTCTTCCAGCGAAGCCGCTTCCGGCGGCACCGGCACGGTCTTGAAGTGGCCGTACTCGCGATGCCGCACCAGGGTCATGCGGCCGCGCTTGCTCGACTTGCCCTTGTCGGTGACCGGGTCCTTGTAGACGTCGATCCATTCGCCGTCGATGCGCGCGGCCGAACACTTGAGCGCGAACTTCTGCGTGTCGCGGTCCAGGCGTTGCAGCAGCGCGCCGCCCATGCCGAAGGCGAGGTTGTCGGTGGCGTAGCCGTAGCTGGTGATGCGTTCGAGGATCGCGCGGATGCTGGTCGGGTTGATGCCGTCGCCCTGGATCACCCGCACGTGGTTGAGCACCTTGTAGCCCTTGCCGTTGACGGTGTGGCCGAAGGCTTCGTCGAGCATGCTCACGCATTGGTGGACGACGTCGACCGGGTCGCCCGAGTCCGGCCGCACCACCAGGGTCGCGCCGGAGGCGATGACTTCATCGCGCAGGGTCTTGCCCCAATGCTCGCGGATCGCGTGGAAGATGTCGTAGCTGTCGGAGACCACGGCCACGATCGCGCCGGGCTTGCCGAACTGGGTCAGCATGTTGCGATAGGCGTCGACCTCGTGCTCGCGGCCCCAACTGGTGATGGTGCTGTGCTCGGCCGCCGGAATCGAATAGCCCGCCATCGGCTCGTGGTAGTAGCGGCGCGCCAACAGCAGGCCGGAGACGGTGTCGGTGCCGAGGAAGTTGACCAGGTGCGCGGCGCCGCCGAACGCCGCCGATTCGGTGCTCGATACGCCGCGCGCGCCGAAGTCGTGCAGCTTGAACGGCAACTGGCCTTCCGGGTCGTCGCTGGTGCGTTCGAGGAACTGGCGGATGGTCTGCTTGGCGTGCCAGCTGATCGTCGCCACGGTTACCGGGTACCACAGCCGCAGCAGCAGGGTTTCCAGATACGACGGCACCCAGTAGGCCTGCGGGTCGGTCGACTCGATCGTCACCAAGGCCTGGTGGGTCGGCACCACCGTGCCCTCGGGCACGGCGCGGATGCGGATCGGCAGCAGGCCGCCGTGGGTGTCGACGATGTAACGCCAGCCGGCTTCGTTGAAGGGCTCGCCGTGGGCGGCGAACAGGTCGCGCGCCTCGTCGACGTCGGCGTGGGTGACCGGCTTGGCCAGGTACTCCTTGAGGATCGCCTGCAGGCCGAAGAACACGGTGCGGTCGTGCACGCCGCCACGCGATTCCACATAGAAGAAGGTGGCGTCGGTGCCGGGCGGGTATTGCAGCCAGTGGCTGGCCTTGTAGCTGTCGGTGTTGAGCAGCAGGTTGTCGAGGCATTGCATGACGGGAAGCTCCTTCGCGTCGAGTGTGGCCGGCGGTCTGTCCACCGGCGTCGAAAGCCGGGCGGTCCGGGTGGATCAGCCGCGGCCGAGAAAGTATTCGAGGATGTGCAGATGGTCTTCGTAGAGCTGGGGGCCCATCTCCAGCGCTTCGGCCACCGCGATCCAGCGCGCCTTGTCGGCGTCGTCGCCGCCGCGCACCGGCGGCAGCTCGCCGCTCGGGAAATCGAAGTGGTAGGCGTGGGTGATGGTGCGGCCGCGCGAACTGCGCTCGGGGTGATCGAAGACGCGCTCGCTCTTCAGCGAACCCTTCAACACCGGCAGCGGCAGCTTGAGCCGGGTTTCCTCGCGCAGTTCGCGCAGGCAGGCATCGAGCAGGCTCTCGCCCTGGCCAACGAAGCCGCCCGGCAAGGCCCACAGGCCCTTGCCCGGTTCGGCGCGGCGGCGCACCAGCAGGACGTGGCCGGAATGCACGACGACCGCGTCGGTGGTGACGAAGGTCGGCGGGTAGGGCGCATCGGCCCAGGCCGCGCGATATTGCTCGATGAACTGGTACTCGGCGACCAATTGGGTGAAGGCCGGGGAGCTCTTGCGGAAGGCTTCGAGCATGTCGAACACCGGGCCGGGCACGTTGGCGCGGATCAGCATCAGGCCGCCGTGGCTGTCGATCTGGTTGGCTTCGAACAGATAGCGGCGCAGCTCGGTCGCCGACAAGGTCGCGGTGTGGCTGACGTCGACCAGCGGCCACTGCGGAAACTCGCGCAGGTAATAGCTGGAGGCGTCCTTGTCCATGCCGATCAGGCCGACCCGCGATTCGCTGCCGCCGCCGTCGTGGCGGACCGCCTCGGCGACGGTGCGCTGCACGCTGGCGATCCACAGGCTCTCGTTGTAGAGATGATCGCGCAGCGGCTGCACGATCAGGCGGTCGCCGGCGTCGGACAGAGTGGCCTGGATCATCACCGCGCGCTCGGCGACGGTGAAGGGGTTCTTGATGGTGCGGGGGGTGTCGGCGGAACCGACCAGGAAGATGATCTTGCGGGCCTTGCCCAGCGCGTGGCGGGCGACGGCGGCATGGCCGTTATGGAAGGGCTCGAAGCGCCCGATGAAAACGAGGTAATCGAATTCGATTGCCATGAGAATCCCTCACGGTTTGAGTCGCCGCCGGTCTGTCCGAGGGCGTGGAGAAAATGCTACGCCGATGGTGCGCGCCGTCAAGTGCCGGCGTCGCCCGCAGGCTGCGCATACAATCGGCCGACTTTGCATGGAGGCAGCGATGGCGATGATCGTTCCGGAGTACTGGGCCGAAGCCCGGGTTCACGAGGCCTTCGATAAAGGCCATGCGAGCGGGCGGCGTGCGCTGACGGTGCGTCGCTTCGGGTGGTCCGACGCGAGCCTCGGCGAGGCGCAGGCGATGGCCGACGCGCGGGCGCGCGAAGCTTTCGACCGCATCCTCGCCGGCGAATCGCTGCTCAAACGCGAACCGCGCGTGCCCTACGACGCCGAGGGCCTGCCGATCCGCGAACAGATCGTCGAGCGCGACGGCGACCTCGTCGTCACCCGCAACAGTTACGGCGCGCGCTGCCTCAACACGCCCGAAGTCTTGTTCGCCGACGTCGATTTCGACGAGCCGGTCTCGGCCTGGCGCAAGGGCTATTTCTGGACTTCGCTCGCGGTCGCCATCGGCGTCGGCGTGGCGACGCACTGGGGCTTGGGCGTGCTGACGATGATCGCGATGCTGTGGTTGTTCGCCTGGATCGCCAGCCTGCACTCGCGGCGCAGGCACCGCGCCGACGGCGGACCGGAAGGCCGCGCGACGGCGCGCATCAAGGCCTTCGTCGCCGCGCATCCGGACTGGCATCTGCGTTTGTATCGCACGCCGAAGGGCTTGCGGCTGCTGGTCATGCACCGCGTGTTCGACCCGAACGAAGCGGCGGTGATCGAGTTCTTCGACGCGGTCGGCGCCGATTCGTACTACGCGTTGTTATGCCGGCGCCAGCATTGTTTCCGCGCACGGGTCAGCCCGAAGCCCTGGCGCATCGGCATTCACACCTATCTGCGGCCGCGCCCCGGCGTGTGGCCGATCGCCGCCGAGCGCTTGCCCGAACGCGAGCGCTGGGTCGCCGACTACGAGCGCAAGGCCGAGGGCTACGCCTCCTGCCGTTTCGTCGAGGCGCTCGGCAGCAGCGACTACGTCACCGCCACGCGCGGCGTGCAGCGCGCCCACGACGATTGGTGCAGGGCGACGACGACCTTGCCGTTGGCTTGAAGCGATCACCGGCGCGGCCGCGCTCGATGCGCGGCGCTTTCGATAGGCCGCCCTTCGATGGGCCGCCCTGATCAACGGTGCTCAGGCGCCGGCGACGACCTCGATCGTCACGCCCTCGCAGGCCACCGTCTGACCGGCGCGGATCTTGCAGGTCTTGCGCAGCTCGACCTGGCCGTCGACGCGGACTACGCCGCTGGCGACCATCGCCTTGCCGGCGCCGCCGCTGTCGCACAGGCCGACCAGCTTGAGCAATTGGTTGAGTTCGACGTGCTCGTGCTGGGCGTCGAGTTCGAAACGGATCGGTTGCATGCGGGCGGGGTCTGAGCGGGTGGGGCAGGGTCGCAGTGCTGAGACTTGGGCGCAAGACGTTTGCACTGTCGCGGGCGTACTCTCGCGTATGCAGTTGGCCGCCGGAGCCGGTGTGGATTGGATTCCGGCCACGCCGCAGTGCCCTGCCCACCGCCTCGAAGGACCTATCTTTATGAAGAAAGCCCAGTACGCGCAGCGCGGCCCGGTGCCGCAGGACGTCATCGAGGCGGTCGAGTTCGAGGCGCCGCCGCTGGGCGCCGGGCAGGTGCTGATCGAGGTGCTGGCCGCGCCGATCAACCCCTCCGACGTACTCACATTGACCGGCGAGTACGGTCTGCTGCCGCCGCTGCCCGCGGTCGGCGGCAACGAGGGCGTGGGCCGGATCGCCGCGGTCGGGCCCGAGGTCGCCCATCCGCAAGTCGGGCAGACCGTGCTGTTGCCGATCCAGGGCGGCACCTGGGCCACCCACTTGGTCGCCTCGGCCAAGGGCCTGGTGCCTTTGCCCGACGGCGCCGATCCCAAGCAATTGGCGATGATCACCATCAATCCGCCGACCGCCCTGCTGATGCTCAGCGAGTTCGTCGACCTGCAGCCCGGCGACTGGGTGATCCAGAACGCGGCCAATTCCGCGGTCGGCAGCTATCTGATCCAACTGGCGAAGCTGCGCGGCCTGCGCACCATCAACGTGGTGCGGCGCGAGTCGGCGGTCGAGGCGGTGCGCGCGGCCGGCGCCGAGGTGGTGTTGGTCGACGGCGACGACCTCGCCAAGCGCGCGCGCGAAGTCACCGAGAAAGTGCCGATCCGGCTCGGCATCGATGCGGTCGGCGGCATCGCGACCCAGCACATCGCCCAATCGCTCGGCGAAGGCGGGGTGCTGGTCAACTACGGCGCGATGAGCGGCGAGGCCTGTTCGATCTCGCCGGCCTCGTTCGTGTTCCGCGACGTGACCCTGCGCGGTTTCTGGCTGTCGCGCTGGTTCCAGGCGGCGACGCCGCAGCGCCGCGCCGAGGTGTTCGGCGAGATCGGGCGCCTGGTCGCGAGCGGGCAACTGACCGCACGGGTGCAGGCGACCTACGGCCTGGACCAGATCAAACAGGCAGTCGCCGCGGCCGCCGCCGGCGAGCGCGACGGCAAGATCCTGATCCTGCCCAACGGCCCGGTCTGATGAGGACGCGCGCATGAGCATCGAACTGCAGATGCTGGCCTGGTCGATCGTGCTTGCGATCGTGCATTTGCTGGTCGCGGCGACCTTCATGACCCAGCAACGCGGGGTGCGCTGGAACGCCAGCGCCCGCGACGGCACTCCCGAGCCCCTGGCCGGCGTGGCTGCGCGGGTGGACCGCGCCTGGCGCAACTTCCTCGAAACCTTCCCTTTGTTCGCCGCGGCGGTGCTCGCGGTCGGGCTGGCTGGCCGCGGCAACGACGACACCGCGCTCGGTGCGCAGCTCTACTTCTGGGCGCGGCTGGTCTACGTGCCGGTGTATGCGGCCGGCATTCCCTACCTGCGTTCGGCGGTGTGGGCGGTGTCGCTGTGGGGCCTGATCAAGCTGGTCTGGGCGCTGTTCTGAGCTCAGGCCGGGACGGTTGCGGCCGCCGCGTTCGCGCAAAGTGCGCGTTTCGCGGTCGGCGACAGCTGCTTGATCGCGTACTCCGCACGCAGCGCCGACGAACGGTCCGGGTGCGGAAACTGCGCGAGCAGTCGCAACGGCGGGTGCGAACGGGTGTAGCGCGCGCCCTTGCCGGCGACGTGTTCGGCATAGCGGCGCTCCACATCGACGGCAATACCCGTGTACAGGCTGCCGTCGCGGCATTCGATCAGATAGACGTACCAGGCGGACATGCCGCATAGCCTAGCCGGGGCCGGGGTGACCTGGCCGAAACCGGAGGGCAAAAGTCCGAAGCCCGATAGCGATCACGTCCATACGCCTGCGAACGTCATTGCCAGGTCAGGAAGCGCTCACCACAATGGAACGTCCTTCATGGAGTTGCCGCTTGAACGCCGACGCCGAACCGCAATCCACCGTCACCAACCTGCGTCAGCTTTGCGCGCGTTTCGCCAAGCCCCACCTCGGACGGGCCGTCTGGCAACTGATCAACACCCTGGTGCCGTTCGCCGCACTGTGGACGCTGATGGCCTGGAGCGTGGTCGGTAAGTGGGGCTACGGCTGGACCTTGCTGATGGCGATCCCGGCGGCCGGCCTGTACGTGCGCACCTTCATCATCCAGCACGACTGCGGCCACGGTTCGTTCTTCGCCAGCAGCCGTGCCAACGATCTGGTCGGGCGCTGCCTCGGCGTGGTCACCCTGTTCCCTTACGGCTACTGGAAGAAGACCCACGCCATCCACCACGGCACCTCGGGCAACCTCGACCGCCGCGAGATGGGCGACATCGAAACCCTGACCGTGGCCGAGTACCGCTCGCGTTCCTGGTTCGGGCGCCTGTGCTACCGCCTGTATCGCAGCACCCCGGTGCTGCTGGGCGTCGGCCCGCTGTACCAGTTCGTCATCAAGCACCGTTTCCCGTTCGACCTGCCCTTCACCTGGAAGCGCGAGTGGGCGAGTGTGCTGTTCAACAACCTGGCGTTGGGCCTGATCCTGCTGTCGATGGGCTTTGCGATCGGCTGGCACACCGTGCTGATGGTGCATCTGCCGGTGGTGTTGATCGCCGGCGCGGTCGGCGTGTGGCTGTTCTACGTCCAGCACACCTTCGAAGACGCCTACTGGACCCGCAAGGACGATTGGAACTCGCACGAAGCCGCCATCGCCGGCAGCTCGTTCTACGACCTGCCGCATATCGTGCATTGGTTCACCGGCAACATCGGTTACCACCACATCCATCACCTTTCCAGCCGCATCCCGAACTACCGCCTGCGCGAGGCGTACGAATCGAGCCCGCTGCTGCAGGCCGCACCGCGCCTGACCATCTGGTCGAGCCTGAAGTGCGCGCAACTGAAGCTGTGGGACGAAGAGCTCAAGCGCATGGTCGGTTTCCCGAAGCGAGCACGCGTCCAGGCCGCCGGCGCCTGAGGCTGGCCGCGGTGCCGTGCAGCGCAAGGCTGCACGGTCTGGGCCGCTGCGCGGCGACGCGAGGCGTCGCCAGGGCGTGAGCGCCGGCTCGATGCCGCGGCGCGAGCGGCCTGATCCGATACCACCCCTATGAAGCCTGGCGACACTGCGTCGCCAGCGATGCTCGCCTTCGCGAGCCGCGTTGTGCGGCCGCCTGCGTGCTGCTTGCCTTCCGGACCCGATAGCCGTGCCAGGCACCGGCCCGACCGGCGGCGCTTGACTTCGAGTGGCTCGGAATTAGTATTTTAGTTAATTAAACAAATATCCGGGGCCGCGGTTCCCGCCTCATGCAGGACAAGATCTTCGAAGCCCTGGCCTCGTCGCCGCGACGGCAGATCCTGGCCTTTCTATCCGAGCGCGAACTCAGCGCCGGCGACATCGCCGCGCGCTTCGAGATGAGCGCGCCGGCGATCTCGCGGCATCTGTCGGTGCTGGTCAACGCCGGGCTGATCAGCAGCGAGCGCCGCGGCCAGTTCGTGGTCTACAAGCTGGTGCCGGACAATCTGGTCAACACCCTGACCCAGTTCGCGTTCGAGATCTGCCCGGTCGGCGGGCCGCTCAAACGCGAAAGCCGGCGCGCCAAGAAAGCGGCCGGCTGAGTTTCGTTGCTGGTTCCTGACTCGTGGCTCAGGCCCCCGGCCGTGCCTGCGCGCGCTGCCGGTAGAAGTCGAGGATGACCTCGCTGAAATCGCCGATCAGCCAATCGGCCAGCGGCACCGCATACCAGTTGAAGCCGGTGCTGACCCGATAGTCCATGCGGATCGTCAGCACGGTCGCGTCGCCGCGCGGGGTTAGGGTGTAGGTGGTGTCGCGCAGGTCGAAGTAATCGCCGCCGATGCGCACGTGGTCGTCGAGCGCGCCGGCCGGCACCGAGTCTTCCTCGAACAGGTACTGCCAGCGCACGTAGCGTTGCGGCTGCCAGTCGCTCGACATCTGACGGAAGTGGATGCCCTTGCCCATGCGCACGTCACGCACCAGACCGGTCTGCGTGCGATGGGTGACGCCGGCGAGCGGGGTCGGCACGCCGATGCGGTACATCCAGGCGCGATCGACTTCGGCCGACTGGATATGGTCGGCATCGAGCAAGTGCTTCCAGACCTCGGCCGGTGTCGCCTGGATCACCGCGCTGCGTTCGACGTGTTCGAAGCGTTGCGGCGTCTCGTGGCCGACGCCGAACGCCGCCAGCACCACCGGCAGGGCGACGAAGCTGTAGACCGTCGGGGTGGTGGAGCGTTTGTTGAGGCGGCAGATCGCTCCCATCACCACGCCCCCCAGCCCGCCCATGACCGCGAACAGGGGCAGGGCCATCAGCACGCAAATCAGCCCCTCCAGCATCATGAACATGCTGCCGAGCACGCAAAGCGACACGCTGAGCACCGGCATGAAGAAGTGATACCCGATGCCGCGCGGTTTGATCCGCTCGGCCAGATACACGGTGACCGCGCCGATCGCGAACGGCGCAAGCACGATGAACACCCACAGCATGGTCGCGAAGGTGCTGCCGGGTTCACCATCGAAGGCCAAGCGCAGCAGCAGCCCGATCAGGGCGCCGCCCAATACCGGTGCGATGCCGGCCAAGACGGCAAGGCCGGGACTCAGGCGCCGCGCCGGCGGTGCAGTCGCAGGTTGCGGCAACGGCGCAGCTGTGGACAGCGGTGGCGGGGCAGGCAACGGCGGCAGTTCGGGCGGTTCGGTGCTCATGGGACGGTCCGGGTGAGTCGAGTGGGCGCGGTATCGGCGAATGCCGCCGCGGAGGTCGGTTCCAGGCGATGCAGTTCCTCGCGCGACGGCAGGTCTTCGGGCAGGCGCAGGCGCCAGACCAGGCCGATGCGTGCGCAGGCGCGCAGGAACCACCAGCCCGGGTCCCATTCGCCGGCATACAGGCCGAGCCGCGCCGAACCCGGAAAGGCGTGGTGATTGTTGTGCCAGCACTCGCCCATGGTCAGCAGCGACATGAAGCGCACGTTGCGGCCCTGCACCGCAGCGCCGCGGACCTCGTGGTGCATGCCGCCGTGGTTGTGGGCGAAGTAGCCGACCAGCCAATGGCCGAACACGCCGGCGGTGACCCGGGCGCATACGCCCCAGAACACCCAGCCCCAGCCGCCGATGGCGAAGAAGGCCAGCGCCCATGGCAGGTGCTGCCACATCCAGGTGCGTTGCAGAAAACGGTAGTAGCGATCGTCGGCGATGCGCGCCTCGATCTCGATGCGCGGCGGCGCGCTCAGGCGCAGTTCGCAATGCAGTTGCCACCAGGCATCGATGGCGAAGGGCTGGCGATGGGCGAGGTAGTCGTGACAGTCGGGCAGGCGCTGGGCGTAGTCGCGCAGGTCGTGGGTGCGCACCAGACCGATCGGGCCGGCCAGGCCGACCTGCACGCCGCAGTACACCAGCAGATATTCCAGCCACTTCGGGCAGCCGAAACTGTCGTGGATCAGCTTGCGGTGCATGCCGAGCGAATGGCCCAGCAGGAGCACGGCCGCGGTCGACACCACGAACAAGGCGAACGCCGGCCAGCTGAAGGTGGCGATGCCGCCGACCACCGCGCCCAGCGCCATCGTGGTGAACCACAACGAGCGCACCGGCTCCCAGACCACGCGGCCGTCGCTGACGCTGCGGATCGAGGCGAGTCGGTCGGCCTGCGACTGGACGCGATGCGATCTCAGGCTGTCGGGCAATGCGTTCATGACCTCTCCCTGGTGAACGTGTCGTGCGGTGGTGTCGAGTCGAGGCCTGCCGAGGCGTGAGCCGCTGCGGCCCGAGCCCCGTACCGCTGCAGGTATTCAGCAATTAACTAATTTGCTAAATGATTCTTCCGCCATCGGGCAGCGTCAAGCGCTTGCCGACGAGCGGTCGGGGAAGGGCGGCAGGGGTAAGCGGGCGTGCGACGCGTGCTCTTGTCGCCGCGCGATGCCGGCGAGGCGTCGCCGACGGCCTGCGTCGGAGCTGTCTTGCTGATGCGGATACCGCGGCGCGGCTCAGCCGTAATCGATCGCCAGCACTTCGATCGCGAGATCGCCGGCCGGCCGCTTCCAGACCACGCTGTCGCCGACGCGCGCGCCGTGCAGGGCGCGCGCGAGCGGCGACACCCAACTGATCAGGCCGAGCTCCGGGTCGGCTTCGTCTTCGCCGACGATGCGGTAGCGGTATTCGCGGCCGTCGTCGTCGACCGCCTCGACCCGCGCGCCGAAGGCGATCAGTTCGGACGGCTGGCGCTCGGGCGCGATGGTGATCGCGCCGAGGATGCGCGCCTGCAGCCAGCGCAGTTCGCGTTCGATGTGGGCGGCTTCGAGCCGGGCCCCGACCGCGTTCGCGTCGATCTCGCCCAGGCGCCGCCCGGCATCGTCCAGGCGCGTGCGCAGCAAGGCCATGCCGCGCGGCGTGACGTAGTTGGGATGCTCGCTGATCGGCAGTTCGGGCAGATCGCCGGCGTTTTCGTCGCCGTCGCCTTCTTTCACGAAAGCTCGGCTCATGGGTGTACGCAAGACGGAATCATGCAGCCAGCATAGGCGGCGCTACGTTGCCGCCGGGTGAGCGCGCGACAGCGGGTGCGCTGCATGGCGCGGCACTCGCGCCTATTGGACGAAGTCGAACAGGCGATAGATCCAGGACACCTGGTAGATCAGGCTGGCGGCGACGAAGGCGCGATGGAAGGTTTCCGAGCGGGTGCGGATGGCGACCAGGCACAGCAGCACGTAGCTCAGGTTGCGCAGCGGGTACTCGATGCCGAAGCTGTCGAAATAGGCGCGGCCCTTGATCAGGGTGTCGCCGAAATCGATCAGGTAGGACACCGCCATGATCCCGAAGAACCATTTGCGCCGCGACTGGAAGTACTCCTGCCAACTGCCGTAGTCGCCGATGTCGTCGGGAAACAGCAAGGTGCACAACAGATACAGCACCACCACGTACAGGATCAGGAAAGCGTAGGCGACGAAGCTCCAGTGCACGTGGTGGACCAGGCGGAACTCCCACCACCAGAAATGCGCGAGCAGGGTGAACATCGAGATCGCCCAGGCGATATGCACGCCGTAGACGCGGTCGCGGCCGGGGTGCTGGACGAAGCGGGCCAGGCCCTTGAGCAGGGTGGTGATGGCCAGGCCCAGGACGATGCCGAGCAGGACGCGGATATGCAGGAACTGATCCATGGCGGGTCTCCGGGCCGGTTCGGGCAAGGGGCTCGCGACGGCGGTCTGGCGGCGCCGGCGACCGCAGCAGCATAGGCCGGACCGCCCCGATCCGGTGCGGCGACGGCGGAAAACCGTGCTGCCGAGCCCAAGCTCGGCCCGAAGCTGCGATCATGGCGCATGAACGATCCGATCTCGCCCACCGCGGCCTTGGCGACTGCCGACTCCTTGGCCTTCGACTCCCTTTCCCTCTCGCCGGCCCTGCTGCAGGGCGTGGCCGCGCTCGGCTACACCACGATGACGCCGATCCAGGCGCGCGCGCTGCCGGCAATCCTCGACGGCCGCGACCTGATCGCGCAGGCGCCGACCGGCAGCGGCAAGACCGCCGCCTTCGGCCTGGGCCTGCTGCAGCGGCTCGACCCCGCCGCGATCAAGACCCAGGCGCTGGTGCTGTGCCCGACCCGCGAACTCGCCGATCAGGTCGGCCAGCAGCTGCGCAAACTCGCCTTCGCGATCCCGAACCTGAAAGTGTCGGTGCTGTGCGGCGGCATGGCCTTGGGGCCGCAACTGGCCTCGCTGGAACACGCGCCGCACGTGGTGGTCGGCACGCCCGGTCGCTTGCAGGAGCTGCTGCGCAAGAAGGCATTGAAGCTCGACGGCGTGCGCACCCTGGTGTTCGACGAGGCCGACCGCATGCTCGACATGGGCTTCGAAGAGCCGATGCGCGAGATCGTCGCCAAGACCCCGAAGACCCGCCAGAGCCTGCTGTTCTCGGCGACCTTCCCGGACGCGATCCGCGACCTCGCCCGCGGCGCGATGCGCGAGCCGGCCGAAGTCACGGTCGAGGGCGAAGCCTCGGCGCTGCAGATCGAACAGTATTTCTACGAAGTCGAAGCGGCCAAGAAGACCCCGTTGCTGGCGGCGCTGCTGCTGGAGTACCGCCCGGACTCCTGCGTGGTGTTCTGCAATATGCGCAAGGACACCGAGGAAGTCGTGGGCTCGCTGAGCCATTACGGCTTCACCGCGCTGGCCCTGCACGGCGAGATGGAACAGCGCGACCGCGACGAGGTGCTGGTGCGCTTCGCCAACCGCAGCTGCAACGTGCTGGTCGCCAGCGACGTGGCCGCGCGCGGGCTCGACGTCGAGGAACTCGCGGCGGTGGTGAACTACGACCTGCCGACCGACCCGGACGTATACGTGCACCGCATCGGCCGCACCGGCCGCGCCGGGCGCGGCGGCATCGCCCTCAGCCTGTGCGGGCCGCGCGAGAGCGGCCGTGCCGATCAGATCCAGGAACGCCAGGGCGCGCCGCTGGCCTGGCGCCGCGCCGTGCCGCTGGCCGGCAAGGCCAAGAACGCGCCGGTCGCGCCGATGGAAACCCTGCGCATCGATGCCGGCAAGACCGACAAGCTGCGGCCCGGCGACATCCTCGGCGCCCTGACCGGCGATGCCGGGCTCAAGGCCGATGCGATCGGCAAGATCAACGTCTACGCGACGCGCTCGTACGTGGCGGTGGCGCGCGCGCAGGCCGGCGCAGCGCTCGCGCGCCTGCGCGAGGGCAAGATCAAAGGCCGCAAATTCCGGGTCAACCGGATCTAGTCAGGATGATCTGATCAGGGGGACCTGATCAGGATGGTCTGATCGGGTTGATTCGATCGGGTTGATCCGAGCTGCGCGATCGGATCGATGCGATGCGATGCGATCCGATCGGCATGGGCGAACGCAAGCGAGCCGGTCGAGCCGACCGGCCGCAGCGCCGCACTCGCTACTTGCCGTTGAGGCTGAACTTGCCAGGGCCGAACAAGGCCAGCGCGACCGCCGCGGCCAGGAACATCGCCTGCAGTTCCAGCGCCCAACCGCCTTGCTCGTTGAGCTGGCCGATCTGGCCCAGGTGCACCAGGCCCAGCGCGACCAGCATATTGGCCGCGATCAAGGCCGCACCGATGCGGGCGTGATAGCCGACGATCACCAACACCGGCGCAAGCACCTCGCCGATCAATACGCCGTAGCCGAGGAAACCCGGCAGGCCCTGCGATTCGACCAGACCGACGATGCCGGCGGTACCGCCGCGCAGCTTGGCGATGCCGTGCAAAAGGATCAGCACGCCCAGCGCGAGACGAAGAATCAGCTTGCCCAGATCCTGGTGCTTGTCGGCGTTCATGGCGTCTCCGATGCGGGCCGCCGCGAGGGCGGGTCGTCCGCATCATAGGCCAGGCCTGGGCGGCGCTTGCTGCGCTGCGGTATGGCCAGGCTGGCCGTGCTGGGGGCACGGCCGGCCTCTGGCGCGCTGAGCGTCGCAGCGGGTCGGTCAGCGCAGGGCGCGCAAGGTCACCGTCAGCGTGTCCGGGTCGCCCGAACGCGCCGCGCCGCTGAAGTCCTGGCCGCCGCTCGGCGAGACGTCGTCGTACGGGAAGGCGTAACCGCGGTTGTCGGGCAGGCGTTCGTGCACCAGGCGCGCGTAGTGGTTGGTCTGGGCGTTGCGATAGAAGCGGCTGGCGACTTCGCCGTTGGGCTGGTCGGCGTTGTCGAGCAGGGTGGTGCGGTTCAAGGCCGCGGCCAGGCGCGGAATGATCGCCTTGCGCACCTCGCTGGCGCCGGCGAGGCTGAAGGGGCCGCTGTCGCAGCTCAGCACGTCGGCGGTGCTCGGGCGGGCGAAGCTCTCGCCGTTGTTGAAACGCAACAGGCCGTCGCCGCCGACGCGCGCGGTCAGGCGGCCGAAGCCGGACTGGGTGTCGACGGTGAGGGTGGTAGAGGCGTATTTGCTCCAGACCGCATTGATGTAGCCGCTCAGATAATTCTGGAAGCGGCCGGCCTGGTAGTGGGCGCTCATCGCGCGCAGGTTGAGGCCGTTGCTGCCGCGCTGGATCAGCGAATCCCAGGCCGAACCCTCGCGGCTGGCCTGTTGTTGCAGCGCGTAGCAGATCGGATCGAGCGCGCCGGCGGGCAGGCCGGGAATGGTTTCGACCCGGCCCGACAGCGAGCGCAGCGACAAACCCAGGGGCGCGGCGACGAAATCGACGTAGCTGATGTTGGAGAACAGCTCGTATTCGTTGAAGGTGAATTCGGCGAAGGTCCAGTTCTTGTGGAAGTTCGGATCGCCGGTATTGAGGAAGCTGGGGTGGACGATGGCCGGGCCCGGATTGACGAAGAAATCGAGCTTGCTGCCGGTGACGACGTAGATACGCGCGCCGTACATGCGCGGGATCGAGACCCGCGTCGACGAGCCATGGCCGCCGAGCGGGATCGCGCAGTCTTGGCCCAGCGGCGTCACCGGCGACGACGGCGAGGGCGGGTAATAGCTGCCGCCGTCGGCGCGCACGAACAAGGGGCGTCCGCCCGACAGGCCCACCACATAGGTATAGGCGGTGTTCTGGCCCGAGGCATTGACCAGGTTGAGGGTGAAGCGCTGCGGTGCGGCCGCGACGGCCTCGCGGGAGGCGAAGGGCGCGACGACGCCGGCCGCCATCGCGGCGGCGGAGGCGCTGAGGAAACTACGGCGAGTGACCATCTGGGTGGCTCCTGAGCAGGGGCAAGCCTTCGGCTTCCCGTGCCCAGGCGGGCCCAGGCGGCGCAGTGCCGCGGGAAAGCGCGTGCTTGGCGTGGGTGGGCGTGACCGCCCGCGACGCGATCGCCCGCGCGCCTGCGCTCACGATCCGCACCTTGGCCGCAAATGACAGCGCTGTCAGTGATCGGGGGCGCAGATCCGGCGCAATCCCTAACCGCAGACAAACCATGAACGGCCGATGGGTTCAGCGCAGCGTCCGCATCGGCGATGATCGACGCCCGATCCGGTGGGTCGGCCCGAGCGGACACGAATCGCAGGACCGCGATCGGCAGGGGAAGGGATGGAGCAAGCGATGCGCGATGCAGTAAACCAGGTCGGCCAATCCCGTGCGCGCAGCCGCTTGCTGCGGCGCACGATCGCGGCCGGCGTCCTCGCCTGTGCGGCCTTCGCCAGCCTCGCCGCAGCGACCAAGGCCTCGAGCGAAGTCGCGCGCGCCGGTGCCGACATCGACGTATTGCATTACACCGCGCGCATCGAGCCGGACCTGGCAGCCAAGAGCTTGCGCGGCCATGTCGCGATCCGTTTCATCGTCCGCACCCAGGGCGCGCAGCGTTTCGATTTCGACGCCGGCGACCTCGACATCGTCGCGGTCAGCGAAGACAAGAAGCAGCTGAGTTTCGAGAAGCTCGACAAGCGCGTGAGCGTGCGCCTGGCGGCGCCGGCCGCGGCCGGTTCGCGCCATGAGATCGAAATCGCTTACCGCGGCGCGCCGCGTTTCGGCCTGGAATTCCATCCCGAGCGCAGCGAGCTGTATACGGTGTTCTCGACCAGCCAATGGCTGGTCTGCATCGATGCGCCGCAGGAACGGGCCACCCTCGATCTCACCGTGACCCTGCCGGAAGGCTTGAAAGCGGTCGGCAACGGCCGCTTGATGTCGAAGTCGGCGCTCGGCGGCCGCCGCGAGGCCTATCGCTGGCGCCAGGATGCGGCCATGCCGAGCTATGTCTACGGTTTCGCCGCCGGCCGCTACAACGAAGCCGGCGGCACCAGCGAAAACGCCGCGCTGCGTTATCTGTCGAGCGACCTGCAGGCGCCGCAACTGCGGCGTGTATTCGCCGACACGCCCGACATGATGCGTTTCTTCGGCCGCCGCGCCGGCATCCGTTACAACGGTACCTACAGCCAGGTGCTGGTCGCCAAGACCATCGGCCAGGAACTCGCCGGCTTGTCGCTGATGTCGGAGGCCTACGGCCGCGAAGTGCTCGACGACCCGAGCGCGCAGGCCTTGATCGCCCACGAAGCCGCGCACCAGTGGTGGGGCAATTACGTCACCTGCCGCGATTGGGGGCATTTCTGGCTCAACGAGGGCTTCGCCAATTTCATGGCCGCGGCCTATCTGCAGCACCGTTTCGGCGACGAGGCCTATCGCAAGCAGGTCGACGGCTGGAAGCGGCGCCTGGACAAGCTGCGCGAGAGCGGCAAGGACCACGCCTTGATCTACGAACACTGGACCAAGCCGAGCGCCGACGATCGCGCCGTGGTGTACCAGAAGGGCGCCTATGTTCTGCACCTGCTGCGCGAAGAACTAGGCGAGCGCGCGTTCTGGGGCGGCATCCGCGCCTATACCCGCGCGCACTACGGCCATTCGGTGGTGACCGCGGATTTCCGCCGGGCGATGGAACGCGCGAGCGGCCGCGACCTGCGCGAGTTTTTCGCGCGCTGGGTCGAATCGGCGGAAGTCGCGGCGAAGCCGGCGGCGCCTGCGAAGTGAGCGCGGTATGGCACCGACGCAGCCCAATGTAGGAGCGGCGTAAGCCGCGACCGCGCCGCCTCAGAAGCCGGTGTTGGATAAAAGAAAACCGGCGTTGTTCTCGTGCGAACCGCCCCATCCATCTGTTCTCGGGCCCATGGGGCCCTCGTCGCGGATCGAAGTTCCGTGGTCGCGGCTTGCGCCGCTCCTACTCAGGAACCGCGTAACCAAGGGGTAGGAGCGGCGTCCGACTGGATTTCCTTCGGTCACAAGCCGCGACCTCGTACCCGCCCGATCGCGGCGCCGTGCCGGCCCAACCGGGCCGTCATTCGGGCGGGATGGACCGGCGTCCCAGGGCTCGCGGCCTGTCCCCGAACCCCTGTGCCGCGCTATCCATTGCGCGGCCCCCGGCACTGTTTGTTTGCATTTCCGAGTCGCGGACTGTGCACGAACTGGCGTCTTGGCTTTAGGCTAAGGGGATGCCCAGCCCGCCTCGCCAAGGATCCTCGCTATGACGCAAGCCAGCCGCCGTCCTCTCCGTCCCCTCTGCCGTGCCCGCCTGTTCAGCGCCGTTCATTGCGCGCTGTGGGTCGCCGGCGGCCTCTTCGCCGGCAGCGCCGCCGCCCAGGAGACCGAGGCCGCACCGGCTCAGGAAAGCGAGGCCCGGACCCTGGAGACGGTGTCGGTGCTCGGTTCGCGCCGCAGCCAGCGCTCCTCCGATACCACCTCGATCTCGCCGGTCGACGTGCTGCCGATGGCCAAGAACACCGAGGAAGGCGCCCAGTTCGACCTCGCCCAGTCGCTGCAATACGCCGCGCCCTCGTTCAACTCGACCCGCCAGAGCGGCGCCGACGGCGCCGACCTGGTCGACTCGGCGGCGCTGCGCGGCCTGGGTTCGGACCAGACCCTGGTCCTGGTCAACGGCAAGCGCCACCACACCACCGCCTTGCTCAACCTTTTCGGCGCGCGCAACCGCGGCAACACCGGTACCGACCTCAACACCATCCCCCTGATGGCGATCGACAGCGTCGAGATCCTGCGCGACGGCGCCGCGGCCCAGTACGGTTCCGACGCCATCGCCGGCGTCATGAACATCTCGCTGAAGAAGCGCAAGGGTTGCGAAGCGGTCGCCGGCTACGGCCAGTATTCCAAGGGCGACGGCGAGAACTGGCTGGCGACCGCCTACTGCGGTTTCGGCCTCGGCAGCGACGGCACCATCGGCATCACCGGCGAGTACCAGGATCGCGGCCGCTCCGACCGCTCCGAGCCGGCCGGCAGCCCGCGCATCATCGGCGACTCGAAGATCCGCAACCAGACCATCTTCGTCAACGGCGAAAAGCCCCTCGGCGAAAACCTGACCCTGTACTTCACCGGCGGCGTGCAGAACCGCGATGCGTCCTCGGCGGCGTTCGCGCGCGACGGCCTGGGCTCGGAAGATATCCCCTCGCGCAACTCCGCGGCGATGTATCCGGACGGTTTC
This sequence comes from Lysobacter sp. ESA13C, assembly GCF_019970005.1. NCBI lineage: Bacteria > Pseudomonadati > Pseudomonadota > Gammaproteobacteria > Lysobacterales > Lysobacteraceae > Lysobacter > Lysobacter sp. ESA13C. The sequence goes on from NZ_JAHXYK010000005.1 coordinate 398,129, forward strand.
GTGCCCTTTATCGACGGCGAACTCAAGGACCGCTACGGCATTCTCGGCCTGCGCTGGAGCATGGGCGAGTGGAATGCCGACCTGTCCTACACCTACGGCTTCAACGAGCTGCGCTACGACATCAACAACACCCTCAACGCCTCGATCGCCAACCTCGACCTGCTCAACGGCGGCCGCGGCGTCAGCGCCGACAGCTTCGATGCCGGCGGCTTCTCGTTCCAGCAGAAGACCATCAATTTCGACGTCAGCCGTTTCTACGACCAGGTCTTCAACGGCCTCAACGTCGCCTTCGGCCTGGAGCGTCGCGACGAGCGCTACAAGATCTTCGCCGGCGAGCCGGGTTCCTACATCGACGCCGACGGAGTGGGCGAGGGCGGCAACGCCGGCAGCCAGGGCTTCCCGGGCTTCCAGCCGGCCGACGCCGGCTCGCACAGCCGCGACAACTGGGCCGCCTACGTCGACCTCGAAGCCGACTTCACCGACCGCTTCACCGCCGGCGTGGCGGTGCGTTACGAGGACTACAGCGACTTCGGCAAGACCACCACCGGCAAGCTCGCCGCCGGCTTCCGCGCCACCGACACCTTGATGCTGCGCGCCTCGGCCAGCACCGGTTTCCGCGCGCCGTCGCTGCAGCAGAAGTTCTTCTCCTCGACCATCACCGACTTCGTCAACGGCGAACCGGTCGATGTCGTCATCGCGCCCAACGGCGGCACCATCGCCAATGCCGCCGGCCTGCCGCTGTTGACCAAGGAAGAGTCGCGCAACTACACCCTCGGCCTGACCTGGTCGCCGACCGCCGACACCTCGCTGACCCTCGACGCCTACCGCATCGACATCGACGACCGCATCGTGCTGAGCGGCCGCTTCGACACCACCGACCCGACCATCGGCAGCATTCTCGACGACCTCGGTGTCGGTCAGGCGCAGTTCTTCGTCAACTCGGTCGACACCCGCACCGAAGGCCTGGACTTCACCTTCAACAACGAGCGCCAGCTCGGCGAAGACGTCAAGCTCGGCACCTTCTTCGCGCTCAACCTCAATCGCACCAAGGTCAACGCCATCCACGCGCCGCCGGCGCTGATCGGCCGCGAGGACGTGCTGTTGTCGGAGCGCGAGCGCTTGTTCATCGAGCAGGGCGCGCCGAAGTCGAAGGCCGTGCTCGGCTTCGACCTGTCGCGCGGCCCCTGGGCCGGCAACGTCAAGGTGATCCACTTCGGCCCGCAGACCCTGGGCACGTTCTCGGGCACCGCGGGCGGCGTGCCGAATGCGCGTTACAAGGCCAAGACCTCGGCCGACCTCAGCGCGACCTATTCGTTCTCCGAGAATACGAAGCTGACGGTGGGCGGCGCCAACATCTTCAACGTCAAGCCGACCCGCCAGAACGCCGACGAAACCGACAACGGCCATATCTTCGACAGCGTCCAGTTCGGTCTCAACGGCGCGGCGTATTACGTGCGTCTGTGGCACCGCTTCTGATCGATGCGCAGACGGCGATGAAGGCGCTCGCGTGAGCGAGGCCTTCATCGCCCATCTGCGCGATCTGGCGTCCGGCTTCGGCGCCTTGTCGGCGCGCAGCATGTTCGGCGGCCATGGCATCTACCACGATGGCCTGATGATCGCCTTGATCGCCGACGAGGCGGTCTACCTCAAGGTCGACACGCAGACCGCGCCGCGTTTCCGCGCGGCCGGCTGCGAGCCCTTCGTCTACACGCGCCAGCGCAAACCGATCGAGCTGAGTTTCTGGTCGGTACCCGAGTCGGCGATGGATTCGCCGCAGGACATGAAACCGTGGCTGACCCTGGCCTACCAGGCCGCCTTGCGCAAGGCCAATGCCGCGCCGCCGAAGAAGGCGAAGGCGAAGAGGGTCGTAGCGAAGAAGGCTGCGGTGAAGAAAGTCGCGGCGAAGAAAATCACGGTGAAGAAAGCATCACGACGCAAACCCGCCGCGCACGATTGAGCGCAATCCTTTTCGCGACCGCGGGACAGGTAGAAACCGAGCCTGATGCCGCTGATCGAAGCGATTAGCCAATCGGCCCCGCGTACTTTCGCAGCACCCGCCTGCGCGGTCGCGGCTCGCGCCGCTCCTACCCAGGAGCCGCGCAGCAAGGGGTAGGAGCGACGCGAGTCGCGACAGGGGACGGGTCGAACCTCGAATCCGGTGCGACTACTCTAAGCGGCAAACGCGCCAGTGCTTCGTGCTTTCGCTGCGCAGCGCCTTCGCGGTCGCGGCTTGCGCCGCTCCTACCCAGGAGCCGCGCAGCCAGGGGTAGGAGCGACGCGAGTCGCGACAGGGGACGGGTCGAACCTCGCGCCCGGTGCGACTACTCGAAGCGGCAAACACGCCGGTGCTTCGTACTTTCGCTGCGCAGCGTTTTCGCGGTCGCGGCTCGCGCCGCTCCTACCCAGGAGACGCGCAGCAAGGGGTAGGAGCGACGCGAGTCGCGACAGGGGACGGGTCGAAGATCGAGCCCGGTGCGACTACTCGAAGCGGCAAACACGCAGGTGCTTTGTGCTTTCGCAGCGCAGCGTTTTCGTGGTCGCGGCTCGCGCCGCTCCTACCCAGGAGACGCGCAGCAAGGAGTAGGAGCGACGCGAGTCGCGACAGGGGACGGGTCGAACATCGAGCCCGGTGCGACTACTCGAAGCGGCAAACACGCAGGTGCTTCGTGCTTTCGCAGCGCAGCGTTTTCGCGGTCGCGGCTCGCGCCGCTCCTACCCAAAAGGGGTGGCAGCAACGATGCAGGCGATGCCTGCGCGCCTCAATCCTTCTTCACCGCCAACAACCAATCGAGAAAGCTTTGCGCCGCGGGGCGCAGGCGGCGGTGGGCGGGGTAGATCGCGTAATAGCCCCAGCGCGCCGGCATCGACGGGCCGGGCAGGCGCACCAGCTGGCCGGAACGCAGATAGGGCACGGCGATCTGTTCGCGCGCCAGGGCCACGCCGATGCCGTGGGCGGCGGCCATCATGGCGTCGGTGGTGTCGCTGAAGGTGTAGCGCTCTTCGAGCTTGCGGCCGTGCACGTCCGCGGCGCGGAACCAGTCGTGCCAGCCCTGGCGGGCGTGGTCGGCGATCAGCGGCAGGTCGGCGATCTGCGCCGGTTCGGTGATCCGCTCGATGCCGGGCATGTTCGGCGAAGCGACCGGGAACAAGGCGTCGTCCATCAGATGATGCGCGGTCAGCCCGGGCCAATGGCCGGCGCCGTGGCGGATGCCGAGGTCGGGGCCGCCTTCGTCGAATCGCGCCAACGCGATCTCGGTGTCGAGGCTGAGCAATATCTTCGGGTTCGCGCTGGTGAACTCGCTCAGCCGCGGCAGCAGCCAGGTGTAGGCCAGCGAATGCAGGGTGGTGACGCGCACCCGGTCGGTCTCCTCGCGGCTGACCCGCAGGCTGCGCAGCACGCCGTCCATGTCGGCCAGGGCGGTGCCGGCCGAGTCGGCGAGCTGGCGCCCTTGCGGGGTCAGGGCGACGCCGCGCGCATGGCGCTGGAACAGGCTCACGCCGAGCCGGCTTTCGAGCTTGCGCACGTGATGACTGACCGCGCTGGCGGTCAAATGCAGCTCTTCGGCGGCGTGGGCGAAATTCTGATGCCGCGCGGCCGCTTCGAAGGCCGCCAGGGCCGGTAACCAGTCTGCCCGCAATGCCATGATCAGCCTCAAATAATATTTGTGCCTGAGCGCCAAAGTATGCGCTTGTCTTGGCTAGCGGGCCAGTCAAAATAAGCGCCAGGGAAGAGCCAGATTGTTGTCACGACCCGCCGCGACCCACCCGCCAGTGCCTGCGTATGAGCCTTATCGACCTGCTTGCGACCTCCGCCGAACTGCCCGACGCCTGGCGCTCGACCGTGGTCGGACGTTTCGGCGGCGCCAACTTCAAGCTGGTGCGGATGGACGCCGGCGCTTACGAGGAAGAGACGCACGATTTCGCCGAGGGCCTGCTGGTGCTCGACGGCGAGATGCGTCTGAGCATCGGCGGTGCGATCGTCGAAGTCGGGGCCGGGCAGCTCTATGTGGTGCCCGCGGGTGTGGCCCACGGGGTCGCGCCGGGCAGCCGCGGCACGCTGGCGATTCTGGACGTCTGAGCGAGCTGCCGGCGGAGCCGGCGCGGCACTCGATTCGTTATTGATCGGATCGGTTCTTGATTAGATCCGGCTGATCGAATTCGGATATCCGCATCTGGGCCACGTACCGATACTGCGATCGGGCCCTGCGCTCGATGGCGCTTGGCCATGGCCGGCCTCGGTTGTCCGTATCGCGCAACGGCGTCCGTCGCCGCTGCGCCCACCGCGCCGCCGCGAGGCCGGGTGCGGCCGTGTTCCCCCGCAGGCGCCCGCATCGCGCGGCCGCCGTTTTCGAGGACTTAGCGCATGCGTTCCCCCGAACTCGCCGCCAACGTAGCTTGCAACTGCCCCGCAGCCCCGGCTGCCGTGGCCACCCATTCGGACTCCGAGCGCGCCGCCTGGCGCACGCCGCTGGAGCTGACCGTGCTCGGTGCGATCTGGGGTTCGTCGTTCCTGTTCATGCGCGTGGCGGCGAAGGACTTCGGCGCGCTGCCGCTGGTGGAAATGCGGCTGGGCCTCGGCGCGCTGATCCTGTTGCCGTTCCTGTGGAAGGCGCGCGAATCGTTCAAGGGCGCGATCTGGGCCAAGCTCGCCTTGATCGGCGTGATCAATTCGGCGGTGCCGTTCGTGCTGTTCGCCTGGGCCGCGCAACGCGCGCCGGCCGGCATCGGCGCGATCACCAATTCGATGGCGGTGCTGTTCACCGCGCTGGTCGGATTCCTGTTCTTCGGCGAGAAGATCGGCATGCAACGCGCGGTCGCCTTGTTCGCCGGTTTCGCCGGCGTGGTGGTGCTGGCCAGCGGCAAGACCGCCGGCGCGAGCATCGGCTGGGCGGTCGCGGCCGGTTGTACCGCCGCCTTCCTGTACGGCATCGGCGCCAACTTGGTGCGCCGCCAACTTACCGGCTTGCCGGCCGCGGCGGTCGCTGCGGCGACCCTGGGCACTTCGGCGCTGTTGACCCTGCCGTTCGCGATCGCGCAGTGGCCGACCCACGCGATCCCGGCCAAGTCCTGGCTGTCGGCGGCCTTGCTCGGCGTGCTTTGCACCGGCATCGCCTTCGTCATGTACTACCGCCTGATCCAGCGCATCGGCGCCGGCCGCGCGGTTGCGGTGACCTACCTGGTGCCGCTGTTCGGCGTGGCCTGGGGCTGGATGCTGCTCGGCGAGCCGCTGACCGGCACCATGCTGATCGCCGCGCTGTTGATCCTCGGCAGCGTCGCGCTGAGCCAAAGGGCGGCGAAGTAAGCATCGCGCGATGCAGAACGGCCGGCGGATGGGGGCTGCCTCGGAGCCTCGTTTTCGCGAGACTTCATGCGCCTGTCGTAGAACACGGCGATCGGTCGCTACGGGCCTTTCGTCAGTCGCTAGACTCCAAGCCGTCATCCCCGCGAAGGCAGGGGTCGAGAAACTTCAGCGTTCCGTCGCGATAAAGCCCTGGATCCCCGCCTTCGCGGGGATGACGAGCAAGAGCGTCGCAGGGCGCTGCCATGGATGAATCGGTCGCATAAGCCGCCATCGCATCATCCGTTCGCATCACCCATCCATTGCAGCAAATCCTCGTCGCTTCCCCCATCGCAGTCTTCCATCACACCCGCCTCTCGGAGATTCGCTTGAATTCCATCCAGCATCGCGTCCAGTTCGATTTCGAAATCGAGTTCAGCAACGGCGGCGGCCTGCAGGGCCAGGGGTTTCGCCTCGACATCGAGGGCGACGACATCAGCGATGCCGAACTGGTCGACTACATCGTGCGCGACCTGCGCCTGCTGATGGTCGGGCCGGCGCGCATCCTCAACAAGCAAATCCTGATCGAAGCGCACAAGCGCAAGGCCGGCGGCCTGGAGCACGGCGCGACGCGTTATGTCGACCTCAGCCACACCATCGAGGACGGCCTGGTCACCTATCCGGGCATGCCGGCCGCGTACATCTGCGATTACCTCAGCCGCGAGTCCTCGCGCGAGATCTACGCCGAGGGCACGCAATTCCATATCGGCCGCATCGACATGGTCGCCAACACCGGCACCTACATCGACTGCCCCTCGCATCGTTACGAGCACGGCGCCGACCTGTCGCAGATCCGCGTGGAAGACTGCGCCGACCTCGACGCGATCGTGGTGCGTATCGACCCGTCGGTAAAGGCGATCGACGTCGCCTATTTCCGCGACCTGGAACTGCGCGGCCGCGCGGTATTGGTGCACACCGGTTGGGACCGGCACTTCGCCACGCCGGCCTATGCCGACGGCCATCCTTTCCTGACCGAAGACGCGGCGGTGTGGCTGCGCGATTGCGGGGTGAAGCTGGTCGGCATCGACTCGATGAACATCGACGACACCCGCGGCAAGACGCGCCCGGTGCATTCGACCCTGCTCGGCGCCGGCATCCTGATCGTCGAGCACCTGCGCAACCTCGCCGCGCTGCCCGACGAAGGCTTCAGCTTCAGCGCGGTGCCGCCGAAGGTGAAGGGCATGGGCACGTTCCCGGTGCGGGCCTTGGCGAAGATCGTCGGCTAAGGGGCCCGGGCTTCGCTCTCCTTCTCCCGCATGCGGGACAAGGTGCCTGCAGCGCGGATACGGGCACGCGCTCGCTACCGCTGCGATCCCAGATAGTCCTGCAAGGCCGCGATCGCCATGCGCACCTTGGCCGGCTGCGAATCGCGCTGCGCGGTCACCGCGTAGACGCCGAGCGGCGCCATCGTCCATTCCGGCAATACATGCACGGCGCGGCCATCGGCCAACACCGGCGTCGCATCCGGCTCGGGCAGGCGGACGATGCCGAGCCCCTGCAGCATCATCTGCTTGAGGGTCTCGGCGTTGTTGCCGACGATGCGCCCGCCGATCCGCACCCGCCGCGAGGGTTCGCCGTCGCGATGCATCTCGACGTACTCGGGTTGGCTCATCACGCTGAGGATCAGCATCGAGTGGCCGGCGAGTTCCTCCGGCGTGCGCGGCAGGCCGTGGGTCTGCGCATACGCCGGCGAGGCCAGCAGCAGATGCCGCCATTCGGCCATGCGCCGCGCGATCAGGTTGGAGTCGGCGAGCCGGCCGACCCGGATCGCCAGGTCGATGCGCTCGGCGATCAGGTCGATCTGGCGGTCGTCGGCGAAGATCCGCAGCGACAGTTCGGGATAGGCGCGCATCAACGGTGCGAGTGCGGGCGCCAGATGCGCGGCGAAGCCGATCGGCGCGGCGATGCGCAACTCGCCGCGCGGTTCGTCGCGCAGGTCGCCGAGGCGGCCGTCGGCGCTGCGCGCGGCGTGCAGCATCGCTGCGCAGTCTTCGTAATAAGCCTGGCCAATCTCGGTCGTGGTCAGCTTGCGGGTGGAGCGATGCAGCAGGACCACGCCGGTCTCGGCTTCGAGCTGGCGCAGCTGCTGGCTGACCGCCGAGGGGGTCATATCGAGTTCGCGGGCGGCCGCGCTCATCGAGCCCAGTTCGACCACCCGGGCGAACAAGGCCATACGTTTGAGCCGATCTATCGTGAAGTCCAGCTTCATAGTGATAGCGTCCTGGGCCGGATTATCGCGGAGTCTGTAAGTCAGAAAACTATATCCCGTCCAATCCACTACGGGAGTCCCCCATGAACATCGTCCTGATCGGCGCCACCGGTTACGTCGGCCGCGCCCTGCTCCAAGAAGCCCTGCAGCGCGGCCACCGCGTCACCGCGGTCGCCCGCGACACCTCGTCGCTGCAGGCGCACGATGGCCTGACCGCCAAGCCGGCCAGCATCGACGGCGAGGCGACGGCGTCCGCGACCGTGGCCGAACTCAGCCGCGGCCACGACGCGGTGATCTCCTCGTACAACGCCGGCGGCTGGAAGAACCCGAACGTCGGCCGCGACACCGTCGCCGGCTATACCCGGATCGTCGAAGGCCTGAAGCAAGCCGGTGTGCCGCGTCTGCTCGTGGTCGGCGGCGCCGGCAGCCTGGAGATCGCGCCGGGCCAGCAAGTGCTCGACCAGCCCGGCTTCCCGGCCGAGTACCGCGACGGCGCCGAAGCCATGCGCACGGTGCTCAACACGCTGCGCGAGGAGAAGAGCCTGGACTGGAGCTTTCTGTCGCCGGCCGCGCACCTGGTGCCGGGCGAGCGCAGCGGCCGTTACCGCGTCGGCGGCGATCAGTTGCTGGTCGACGAGAAGGGGGAGAGCAACATCTCGGTGCAGGACTATGCTGTCGCGCTGATCGACGAACTGGAGCAGCCGGCGCATTCGCGCAAGCGCTTCACCGTCGCTTACTGATCGTTGCGTGCGATGGGAACGAAGGGCGCGATAGCGGGGCTGTCGCGCTCTTCGTCGTGCACGGTCATTTCAACTGATCGCTACGGCGCGAGTGCCCAACCCTGCGGTCGCGGCTTACGCCGCTCCTACAGGGGCAAGATGGCGACAAGCTGTCAGCCGATCGCCGCGACCAGGGCCTCGCGCTGTTTCGCATCGAGCACAGGGCCGACGCCGGCCTTGAGGTTGTCGGTCTGGTTCTTGGGCTTGGACGTCGCCGGAATCACCACCGTCACCGCCGCTTCGCTGAGGGCGAACTTGAGGAACAACTGCGCCCAGGAATCGGCGCCGACCTCGGACGCCCAGGGCGGCAGCGGTTTGCCCTTGACCTGCGAAAACAAACGGCCGTCCTCGAAGGCGCGGTTGATCATCACCGCGATACCCAACTCGCGCGCGAGCGGAAACACCGTGCGTTCGGCAGCGCGCGAGACCGGCGAATAATTGATCTGGACGAAGTCGGGCTTGAACGCGCGCATGTCTTGCGCGAGTTGCGCCTGCGCTTGTTCGCGGTAATGGGTCAGGCCGACCAGGCGCACCTTGCCTTGCTGCTTCAGTTCGCGCGCAAGCGCGAGCCGGGTGCGGGTGTCGCCCAGGTTGTGCACCTGCAGCAGGTCGATGCGATCGGTGCGCAGGCGCCGCAGCGAGGCTTCGAACTGCGCCAGGCCTTCGTCGCGGCCGCTGACGCCGGACAGCTTGGTGGCGAGGAACAGGCGCTCGCGCAGCTTGGCTTCGGCCACGAGATCGCCGAGCACGTCCTCGGCGCTGGAATAGGTCGGCGCGGTGTCGATGACGCGGGCGCCGGCATCGACGAAACGTTTCAGCACTTCGCGCAGGGGCGCACGCGATGCCGCGTCCGTGCCGACCTCGAAGCTGCCCGAGGTGCCCATGCCGATCACCGGGATGGATTCGCCGGTCGCGGGAATCGTGCGCTTGAGCAGGGTCCCGGAGAACGGCGTTTCGGCCGGTGCTGTTGCCGCCGCGGCGGGCGGCGATTCGTCGCTGCATGCGGCCAGCGGCGCGAGTGCGAGGCCGGTGGCGGCGAGGGAGACGGTGCCGAGGAAATCGCGACGACTGGCCATGGCGGAGGCTCGCTGTGGGATCGGTGCGGTGGTCGCCTGCGTGGCGGGCGACCCTGCGGCGATTGTGGCACTGAATCCTCGCCGGCGAGGCGTTGCGTGACGGGCAGGGAGTCAGCGGGGTGGGTATCGGCGCGATCGGAACGAATGCGGTCGCGGCTTGCGTCGCTCCTACCCTTAAAGCCGCGTTCCAGGGTAGGAGCGGCGTCCGACTGGATTTCCTTCGGTCACAAGCCGCGACCGCGATGTTTCGAAAGCCGGCGCTACGCCCCGTAAGCCGGCGTCGCCGCGACGCGACGCAACGACTGGCCTCAACGTGCCCCGAGCTTCTCCAGCAAACGCATCGCCGCGGCCGGGTTGCGTTCCTTCGCGGCGCTGATGAAATAGACGAAGACTTGGCGCGGCTTGCCGCCCTCGATGGGCGCGGCGACATGCGGCAGCTCGGGGCGATCTCGACCTTGCGCCCAGGCCTGCGCGCGTTGCTTCCAGTCATCCAGCTCGGCCTCGGGATAGCCTGTCGCCACGTCGCTGCGCGAACGCATCAGCCGGGCGTAGACGAAATCGCCGGTCACGTCGGCCAAGGAGGGGTATTCGTCTGAGTCGGTGAATACCGTGGCGATGCGGTGCTCGCGCGCCAGCCGCACATAGGCCTCGTCGAGGAAGCTCGGATGGCGGACTTCCAGTACGTGCTTGAGCGCGCGGCCGTTGAGCGTGCGCGGCAGGTTGTCCAGAAACGCCGCGATGTCGTCGCGGTCGAACACGCGGTTCGGCGTAAGCTGCCACAGGATCGGCCCGAGTCGCTGGCCGAACTCGCTCAAGCCGCCGTCGATGAAGGCCTTGGCGCCGTTGACGGCCTTGGCCAGCGCGCCGCCCTGGGTGATGCGGCCCGGCGCCTTCAGCGAGAACACGAAATGCTCCGGCGTCTCCGCCGCCCACTTGGCATAGGTCGCCGGCTTCTGCGCGCTGTAGTAGGTGCCGTTGATCTCGATGCTGCTGAGCTGGCGGCTGGCGAACTCGAGCTCGCGCCGCTGCACCAGCTTGTCCGGATAGAAGTTGTTGCGCCAGGGCACGAAGGTCCAGCCGCCGATGCCGGCGCGGATACCCTCGACCGGGCCGGGGCCGGCGCCGAAATCGCCGGCCGCGGTCGAAGCCGGGGCGGCGGGAGCGGCGAACAGATCGCCGGGTGCGGAGTCGCTGCTGCGTTTGCGATTCATAGGTTCCACGGGTTGTAGGTGCCGAACCACCACAGTCGGCCTTCGAGGTCGCGGCAGGTGTAGGCGCGTCCACCGTAGTCCTGGTCGGCGATCTCGACCACGATCTCGGCGCCGGCCGCGCGCGCCTGCGCATAGTGCTCGTCGGCGTCGCTGACGACCACCGAGCAGGCCTGAGTCTCGCGCCCGCCGATCTCATCGGGTTGGACGATGCGCCGGCCCCATTCGCTGCTGTCGTCGACCGAGCCGAGCATGATCATGCCCGGCCCGTAGGTCAGCTGGGCATGGTGCACGGTATCGCCGTCGGCGTAGACGGCGTGTTTCTCGAAACCGAACGCGCGGCACAGCCATTCGATCGCGGCGGGCGCGTTGCGGTAACGCAGGGACGGGATGATGGTGCTGCCGACGATCGAGTCCATGAGGCGCTCCGTTGGCGTGTTGGCGGCGCGGGGTGTCGGATTTAGGGCGACGAGCATAGCGCGGCGGCGTTATCCTCGTGTCTTCACGGACGCCGCACCGCGGCGGGAGCATGCGATGACCAAGTATTCCGGCGGCTGCCACTGCGGCAAGGTCGCTTACGAAGTGGAAGGCGAGATCGACCAGGCCATCGATTGCAATTGTTCGATGTGCCAGCGGCGCGGCGGGCTGTTGTGGTTCGTGCCGCGGACCTCGTTCGTGTTGAAGACCGATCCGGCCGATCTGGGCCTGTATCACTTCAACAAGAACAGCATCGATCATCATTTCTGCAAGCACTGCGGCATTTCCTCCTTCAGCCAGGGCAGCATGCCCGACGGTACGCTGATGACGGCGATCAACGTGCGTTGCCTGGAAGGGGTCGATCTGGCCTCGGTCAAAGTCGTGCCGGTGGACGGGCGCAGTTTTTGAGTCGAGGCCGGCGTTGCGTGAGCGACGCCGTAGCGGATGGTTCGTGGTCGCGGCTTGCGCCGCTCCTAGCCCAGTCGCTTTAGGGTAGGAGCGGCGCAAGCCGCGACCGCGTCAAGGCACCAACGACGTAGCCCGCATTGCCAGGGCTATCTCGAAACACCCATGCGCTCTAATCGCGCTTCTCGCTGTCGCCCATCCGCAGCCGTTCGCGCCCGCGCTCGGTCAACACCGCGACTTGGGTTTCGCCGCGCGTCTCTACCCGCACCCAACCCGGGCCGGTGTGGCCGCCGATGGCGTCTTCGCCGATCCACGCCAACTCGCGCAGCAACACGCTCATGCGCAGGCCCAGGCGCTTGCACAGGCGCGGCAGAGACACGCCGTCGGCTTCGCCGGCCAGCATCCCCAGCAGGGCCTCAGTCGACTCGGACAAGGCCGATGTCCTTGGACGCTTGCAGGCCTTGCGCCGCTTGCGCCAGGTGCGGATGCACGAGCACCGGGATCGATTTCGAGGTCGGGGTGCGCGCCTCGTCGGCGAAGCTCGACAGCGGCACCAGCGCATTGGTCTCGGGGTAGTAGGCGGCCAGGCAGCCGCGCGGGATGTTGTATTCGACCAACAGGAAGCGCCGGGCGATGCGTTCGACGCCGTCCTCGCACAGGCTTTCCAGGTCGACCCAGTCGCCGGCGTTCATGCCCAGGGCGGCGATGTCGTCGCGATGGATGAACAACACCCGGCGTTCGCCGAACACGCCGCGGTAGCGGTCGTTCATGCCGTAGATGGTGGTGTTGTACTGGTCGTGCGAGCGGGTCGTCGCCAGGGTGAACACTGGTTGCTGTTGGCTGGCGCGTGCGCGGTGCACCGGCAGGTCGGTCGGCACCGCATGGGTCTTGAACAGCGCCTTGCCCTCGGCATTGAGCCAGCGCCGTTCGGCCGCGGCATTGGGCAGGTGGAAACCGCCGGGTACGCGCACGCGCCGGTTGAAATCGTGGAAGTCTTCGAACACCTCGGCGATCTTGTCGCGGATGCGGTCGTAGTCGCCGACCAGCCACAGCCACGGTACTTTGCTGCGGGCGCCGAGGGTGGCCGCGGCGAGACGCGCGACGATCGCCGGTTCCGACAACAGGGTCGGTGCGGCCGGCGCGTTGATGCCGGCCGACAGGTGGACCATGCTCATCGAATCCTCGACGGTGACGCCTTGCGCGCCGCTGTCCTGGATGTCGATCTCGGTGCGGCCGAGGCAGGGCAGAATGTAGGCGTCGCGGCCGTGCACGAGGTGGCTGCGATTGAGCTTGGTGGTGACGTGCACGGTGAGGTCGCAACGGCGCAGGGCGCGATGCGTGGCCTCGGTGTCGGGCGTGGCGGTGGCGAAGTTGCCGCCCAGGCCGAAGAAGGTCTTGCAGCGGCCGTCGAGCATGGCCTCGATCGCGCCGACCGTGTCGTGGCCGTGTTCGCGCGGCGGCTCGAAACCGAACACTTCGTGCAGGCGGTCGAGAAAGGCCGGCGACGGCTTTTCGTAGATGCCCATGGTGCGGTCGCCCTGCACGTTGCTGTGGCCGCGCACCGGGCAGGGCCCGGCGCCGGGGCGGCCGATGTTGCCGCGCAACAGCAGCAGATTGCCCAGCATGTGGATGGTCGCGACCGAATGCTTGTGTTGGGTGATGCCCATGCCCCAGCAGCAGATCACGCTGCCTGCGCGGATATAGATATCGCCGGCGCGTTCGAGTTCGGCGCGGCTGAGGCCGGACTCGGCCTCGATGGTGTCCCAGGATTCGGCGGCGACGTCGGCGGCGAAACGCTCGAAGCCGCGGGTGTGCTCGGCGATGAAAGCGATGTCGACGGCTCTTTCGCGGCCTTCGCGCTGCGCCTGGGCATCGGCTTCGAGGGTGCGCTTGATGATGCCCTTGACCGCGGCCAGGTCGCCGCCGATGCGCAACTGGAAATAATCCGAGGAGATCCGGGTCGAACCGTTGTGCAGCATCTCCAGCTTGTCCTGCGGGTCGGCGAACTTCTCCAGGCCGCGTTCGCGCAGGGGATTGAACGAGACGATCGCGGCGCCGCGCTTGGCCGCCTTGCGCAGCTCGCCGAGCATGCGCGGATGGTTGGTGCCCGGGTTCTGGCCGAAGATGAAGATCGCATCGGCGATCTCGAAATCGTCGAGCAGCACGGTGCCTTTGCCGACGCCGAGCTGGGCCTTCATCGCCGTGCCCGAGGGTTCGTGGCACATGTTGGAGCAGTCGGGGAAGTTGTTGGTGCCGAACTCGCGCACGAACAACTGATACAGGAAGGCGGCTTCGTTGCTGCAACGCCCGGAGGTGTAGAACAAGGCCTGGTTCGGCGAATCCAGGGCGTTTAGATGCGCGCCGATGCGGGCGAAGGCTTCGTCCCAGCCGATCGGCAGATAGCGGTCGCTGGCCGCGTCCCAGCGCATCGGATGGGTCAGGCGGCCCTGGTTTTCGAGCCAATGGTCGCTGTAGCGTGCGAGCTCGGCGACTGTGTATTGGGCGAAAAGCTCCGGTGTCGCGCGATGCCTGGTCGCTTCGGCGGCCACCGCCTTGGCGCCGTTCTCGCAGAACTCGAAGGTCGAGGTGTGGTCGCGGTCGGGCCAGGCGCAGCCGGGGCAGTCGAAGCCGTCGGGCTGGTTGGCCGAGAGCAGGGTGCGCGCGCCGTGCACCGGTACGTCCTGTTCGAGCAGGTGCCGGGCGACGCTGCGCAAGGCGCCCCAGCCGCCGGCGGGGCCGTCGTAGGGGCGGATGGTTTTCTTGCTCATGAGTTCGCTTCCATTGCGTCGTCGTCGCCGTCTTCGCCGGCGTGCGGGCCGTCGTCGAGCAGGCGCTGCGGGTGGGTGTAGACCGCGTGCCCGTCGTCGCGGGCGAAGCCGATCAGGGTGAGGTGGGCCGAGTCGGCCAGCGCGATCGCCAGCGCGGTCGGCGCCGAGATCGCGGCCAACAGCGGGATACCGGCTTGCGCGGCCTTCATCGCCATCTCGAAACTGGCGCGGCTGGTGACGACGGCGAAACCCTGCAAGGGGTCGAGGCCGGCGGCGACCAAGGCGCCGATCAATTTGTCGAGGGCGTTGTGGCGGCCGACGTCTTCGCGCACGAACAGAACGCGCCCGTCGCGATCGGCCCAGCCTGCGGCATGGGTGGCGCCGGTCAAAGCGTTCAAGGGCTGGCGTTCGCGCAGTTCGCGCAAGGCGCGGTGCAAGGCCCCGACGCGGATCGGCTTGCTGTCGCGCAGACGCGGCGGCGGCCGTAGCACCGCTTCGATGCTCTCGGTGCCGCACACGCCGCAGCCGCTGCGGCCCTGCAGGTTGCGCCGGCGTTGTTCGAGCGCGGCGACGCGGGCCTCGGGAATGGACAGCTGCAGGGTGATGCCTTCGAGCGAGGTCGCGATCTCCCCGACTCGCAGTTCGTCGGCGCCGGCGACGATGCCTTCGCTGAGCGAGAAGCCCAGGGCGAAATCGGCGAGGTCCTCGGGCGTGGCCATCATCACCGCGAACGGCGTGCCGTTGTAGACCAGTGCGACCGGCACTTCGGCGGCGATCGCATCCACGGTGTCGTCGACGCGCGCGCCACGGCGGCGGCGCACCGGGCGCGACACTGCGCCGGCGCGTGCCGGGTCGGGCGTCGCCGATGGCGGGCTTGCCGACGCCACGGCGCTGTCACTGGACATGAGACCTCTCCGATTACGAAGGTTGTTGCCTGGGCTCTGCGCCACTATGCGCTTTGCACCACTATGCGCTCCGGGACATAAAGCAAGGGTCAATCCGGAAGCGTGAGCGAGGCTATCCCAGGCCGGTGGCGAGGTATATCACCGGTCGACCGGTTCTCGCCTTTGCCTGCCGCGATCCGGGAACGGGAATGGGGACGGGGACGAGGCCGGGGCGACGCGGCCGGCCGTGGTTTAGTCGCTGCCGAGGCGGCGTGGTCGCGGCTCGCGCCGCTCCTACCCAAGAGCCGCGCAGCAGGAGTAGGAGCGGCGCAAGCCGCGACCGCGGGCGATCAGCGGCGGCGTTACTCCGGTTGGCCGCGTGCGCGATAGGCCAGGCGGAAGAACGCACTCCAACAAAAAAACCGCCATGCGGCGGGCTTTTCGTCGTTCCTGCGAACCGGGGTTCAGAGAATCGGTTCGTCCAGCATCAGCTCGCGCACGAACCGCACCGGCGGTGCGCCGTAGGACAGCACCTGGTCGTGGTAGGTCTTGGCGTCGAACTTCGGTCCGAGCTTGGCTTCCACGGCCTTACGCATGTCGAAGTGTTCCTGCGCGCCGACGAAATAGGTCGGCAGCTGCGCCGAGGTCAGCTGGGCGCGGACCCATTTGCCGGCGGCTTCGCGTTCCTGCTGGAAGGTCTGCTGGGTCATGAACTGCATCGCCTGCTCGCGGCTCCAGTCTTCGACCTGCACGCCCTGGTCGAGGATCGCGTTGCCGATGCTGCGCAGGTAGAACTTGAGCTGGACCAGGCGGAACAGCGGGTCGTTGTCGAGATAGCCGGCGTCGGCCATGACGTCCTCGGTATAGACCGCCCAGCCTTCGGCGAACACGCCCGAACGCAGCACCGCGCGCAGGGTCGACGGCGCCTTGGCCGAATGCGCGCCTTCCAGGTAGTGGCCCGGCATCGCTTCGTGGATCGACAGCAGATGCACCATGCGCGTGTTGTATTCGCGCAGGAAGGAGTCGACCTGGGCATCGCTCCACTCGTCCGGAATCGGCGAGATCGCGTAGTAGGTGTCCAGGCCCTTGTCGAGCGGGCCCGGCGAGTCGCAGTAGGCCAGCGCCACGCCGCGCTGGAACTCCGGCATCAGGATGATCTTGACCGGCGCGTCGGGCACGGTCACCAGGTTCTTGGCGCGGGTGAAGGTCGTCGCTTCTTCGAGCGTCTGCTTGGCGAAGTCGACGACCTTGTCGCGCGCCGGCTTGTCGGCATAGGCCAACTCGAGCGCGGCCTCGATCGCCTTCTGCTGCTGTTCCGGCTTCGGCTTGTCCGGCAGTTCCGGTGCGCCGGGCTTACCCTTGAGTTCCTTCTGCGCGATCGCGTACATCTCTGCGCGCACGCGGGCCAGTTCGGATTGCGCGCGCTGCATGATCTCGGCGCGCGACAAAGAGGAGTTGAGCGAGAACTTCAGCTTTTCGTCGTACAGGGTCTGGCCGATGCGGAAATTGCCCTTGGCGTTCGGCACCAGGGTCTTGTCGAGCCATTCCTGTTGCTCGGCGACGGCCTTGCGCAAGCCGGCGACGGCGGCGTCCAGGCGCTTGCGCTCGGCGCCCTTGACCTGGCCGGCGTTGGGCACGATGAAGGTGTCGATCAGGCTGAGCACGCCGGCGTTCTGCTTGGCGACGGTCTCGGCGTGGATCTTCGGCACTCGCGCCGGGTCGAGGTTGGCGCGGGCCTGGGCGAAGATCGAGGGGATCTTCTCCATGCGCGCGGTCGCCGACTTCAGGCGCTGCGGCATCGGCGCGAATTCGCGCGCCATCAGGTTGTAGATCGCGTCGCCGGCCAGGCCGCTGTAGACCATCGGGTCCCAGGCCCAGTTCTGCAGGGTTTCGATCGACCACACTTCCGAACGCAGGCGGTTGCGCAGGATCGCCGCATCGACCTGGTTCTCGCGCGACAAGCGGGTGGCGTCGACGGCGTCGAGTTCGGCCAGCAGCTTGCGGTTGAAGTCGAGCTGGCGCTGGCGGCCGGCGGTGCTGAGGTCGTCGATCGCGCCATCGAAACGGTGGTCGCCGATCTGGGTGGCGCTGACCGGGTTGATCTGCATGACGCCGTCGAGCCAGCGCTTGGACAAGGCGGCGAAGGCGGCGTCGACGGCCGGGTCGGAGCTCGCTGCGGGCGCGGCGGCGGTCTTGGCCACTGCGGTGGGCGCGGCGGTTTCGTGCGGCCCGCAGGCCGACAAGGCGAGGGCCAACAGGGCCGGAGTGAGGACGAAAGAGAGCTGCGAGGGACGCAACAGGCGCATATCCGATCTCGGTCGAGGGGGGCGGCCGGGCCGCAATGCGCGGAGGATATGCGAAGGCGATGGGGTGCGCATGGGTCATAGGTCCGGGCGGGGAACGGACTCGCCGGCCGATATGCGGGAAGGTGCCGCGGCCAGCCGCCGGCCGCGTGCCACAACCGAATGCGACTTTTCCGATCCTGTCCTCTGCGCAACGGCCGTGTCCGGCGTCGGATTTCGCGGTTTCCGCGGGCGCTTGCGACATAACCATCGGCAATGCGCTCATGCGCCCCGCGGCATGAGGCGACCTGAATAATGAACACCGGGCCGCACTGGCGCGATCGCGTGCAAGCCTTGGCCTGCGGGGCTTGCGTGCGATTCGCCCGATTCGCCGGCGCATTGCCCGGTTCAGGATCGCGGCGGCCCATGGCGGCGAAGCCGGCGAGTCGGCCGTCCGCGTCGATTGACGTCGCTTTATCGCGATGCAACATATCTCTCGTCGCCGGCCTCGGCGGCCCTTTCTCCGCTGCCGAAGACCTCACCGTGAATCCTGCAGGACCGACGAAACCCCATGCCGCATCGCGCCGTTCCATGCGCGCCTGCCGCTGTCGCGAGTGTTGCCGCTGAATCGCGCATCGCTTCGTCTCCGTCCGTCCGCTCGCTCTTCACGTTCGTCTTTGCCGCCATGTCCGCTTCGACCCTGAAATCTCCGCTCGCGACCATGTTCGCTTCGCTGCAGCTCCGGGCCATCGCGCGAATGCCGATGCGCTGTCGCTGTAGCCGGCAGGTGATGCCCGCGACGGGTTGATCCTGCCAGCAAGGTTTTTCGCCCGTCCCGGATCGGTACGCGGCTGCACGGTAACGCCGTCCCGCGATTCCCTCTCCCTCGTGACCGCACTGCGCTTGCGCAGCGCCGGCGGCTGCGTGCCGTTCCGGGCGGGCGTTCTTTCGTCTCTTCGTTTTCCCCTTCGACTCGTACCCAGGAACTCCCCATGTCTTTCGCTCAGGTTTCATCCCGCTCCGGCGTGCGCTACCGACGCCTCACGCTCGCTCTGTCCATCGCCCTGGCCGCGCCGCTGGCGCAGGCCGACGACGCCACCGCCGCAGCCGATGCCGCGGCCGGCGTCACCCTCGACGCGGTCCAGGTGACCGGCACGAACCTCAAGCGCAGCGACGAGGCCGGGGTCAACCCGGTGCTGGTGATCGATCGCGCGCAGATCGAGAAGAGCGGCAAGGTCACCGTGTCCGACTTGCTGCGCAGCCTGACCGTCAACAGCGGCAACAGCTTCAACGAGCAGTACACCGGCAGCTTCGCCAACGGCTCGGCCGGCGTGTCGCTGCGCGGCCTCAGCCAGAAGAACACCCTGGTGCTGGTCAACGGTTATCGCGTGGCCTCGTATGGTTTCGCCCAGAACACCCAGGACAATTTCGTCGACCTCAACGCCTTGCCGTTGGGCGCGATCGAGCGCGTGGAAATCCTCAAGGACGGCGCGTCGGCGCTGTACGGTTCCGATGCGATCGCCGGCGTGGTCAACCTGATCCTGCGCCGCAAGATCGAAGGCCTGGAAGTCGATGCGGCCTATGGCGCGGCGACCGAGGGCGGCATCGATCAGAGCAGCCTCGGCCTGCGCGCCGGCCACGGCGATTCGGCCAAGGACGGCTACAGTCTGCGTTTCAGCCTGGACGTGTTCAAGCGCGGCCGTCTCGACGCCGACGAGCGCGACCTGACCCGCGACGGCGATTATCGCGACCAGCCCGGCGGACGCCTCGCCGGTTGGTCGACCCAGGGCGGCGCCTACTTGTCCAACCCGCGCGCGCCGGTGGCATTCGCGTGCCAGCCGGGCACCCAGTCGCGGCCCTACGCCGACTTCGGCAGCCCGCTGCCGGGCAACGCCTGCGCATTCAACACCCAGCCGTTCCGCACCCTGGTACCGGACGTCGAGCGTTACCAGGCGCTGGTCGCCGGCGACGTGTGGTTCAACGATTCGCTGCAGGGCTTCGCCGAGATCCTCTACAGCACCAGCCACAACGGCACCTATTTCAGCGCGCCGATGTCGGTCGGCGCCGGCCTGCGCGCGTACGACCGCGGCACCGGCCGCCTGGTCGACATCCCGGCGGTGTTGCCGGTCGGGCATCCGAACAATCCCAATGCGGTGCCGACCCCGTTCGAGTATTCCTTCCTCGACCTCGGCGCGCGCTACAAGATCAACAAGTCGCAGTTCCAGCGTTCCCTGGTCGGTTTGCGCGGCCACGGCGAGACCTGGGACTGGGAAGTCGCTGCCAGCCATTCGGAAAGCCGCCAGCGCGAGTACGTGCGCAACTTCCTCAATCGCTACGCGTTCGAACAGACCCTGGCCAGCGGCAGTTACGACTTCCTCAACCCCTCGCGCACGCCGGGCGCGCTCGATGCGCTGCGCCTGTCGACGCGGCGCCCGGGCACCTATCGCCTGAGCACGGTCAGCGGCAAGATCTCCGGCTTCCCCTGGCAGTGGCGCGCGGGCGACGTCGGCGTCGCCGCGGGCGTGGAGTTCCGCGACGAGGCCCAGGATGCACGCACCAGCCCACAGGTGCTGTCGGGCACCGAGCTGCGTCCGGCGATCAATCTGATCGACGGCAGCCGCCGCGTGTCGGCGGCGTTCTTCGAACTCAGCCTCAAGCCCTGGCAGCAGGTCGAAGTGCAGTTGGCCGGCCGCGGCGACCACTACGACGACTTCGGCAGCGCGTTTTCGCCCAAGCTCGGCATCCGCTGGCAGGCCAGCGACGATTGGCTGTTGCGCTTGAACGCGTCGCGCGGTTTCCGCGCGCCGTCGTTGCCGGAGATCGCGCAGAGCACCACGATCAGCTATGGCAGCGTGATCGACCCTTACGACCCGGTGCAGCCGGGCTCCTCGCGCGGCGTGACGATTCTTCGCGCCGGCAACCCCGAGCTCAAGGCCGAGCGTTCCAGCAACATCAACCTCGGCGTGTTGTGGGCGCCGGACGCCGACACCAGCCTCGGCGTGGATCTGTACCGGATCCGCCAGGACGACCTGATCGCGCCGGACAACGTCCAGTTCGTGGTCTCCAACCCGCAGACCAATCCCGGTCGGGTTACCCGCGATGCGCAGGGTCGTCTGCAACTGGTCGAAAACCGCTACGCCAACCAGGGCACGCTGACCACGACCGGCTTCGACATCGAAGGCCGCAAGGTCTGGCATGCCGGCGAGGCCGACTGGACCCTCGACGGCACCTGGACCCGCCTGCTGAGCTACGAGCAGCCGCAAGTCGCCGGTCAGAGCGCACTGGAAGGCGCAGGCGGCAACCGCTTCGGCGCGCTGCCGAAGTGGCGCGGCATCACTTCGCTGGCGTACGGCCGCGGCGACTGGAACGCGCAGCTGTCGTGGCGCTATATCGGTGGTTACCGGCAGCAGGTCGTCGATGCGCGCAGCAACCCGGGCCTGGACGCCAAGGTCGACGACCATCACCAGTTCGATCTCTACCTGGGCTACGAAGGCCTGCGCGACACCACGCTGTATTTGTCGGTGCAGAACCTCGCCGACAAGGACCCGCCGTTCGATCCGGCCGGCGGCGCGCTGCCCTACGACATCAGCCAGTACGACGCCTTGGGCCGGTTCGTCACGGTGGGGTTCAAGCACAAGTTCTGATTGCGCGATCCCATGCACGACTCTGAAGTCTCTGGATCCCCGCTTTCGCGGGGATGACGGCTCATACGAGGGCGGCGCAGCCTACCTACCGTCGTTCCCGCGTAGGCGGGCTCCGCTTTACTTCGGCGGAGCCGAACACCCAGGGCTTTACCGAGGCATCGCTCTGAAGTCTCTGGATCCCCGCCTGCGCGGGGGTGACGGTCAGGGGGAGACGTCGCGAAATCTACCTGAGGTCTCGGCCGTATCTCCGATTTGCTCAACCCCGATCAGGGCAGTGCGACGTTAGCCATTACGACCACGGCGCCCAGCGGAAACCCGCTGCGCGCCCGGCCGCGATGGCATAGTGCGCGGGCCGAACGGATCACGGACAACAGGGAGAACGGATCATGGCGTATGGATTGGCGAAGCGGCTGCTGGCCGCGACGTTGGCGGTGGGGCTGCTCGGCGCGTGCAGCAAGCACAACGCCGCGACGATGGAGGAGTCGGCCGCGGTGCCGATGGCCGACCTCAGCAAGCCCGATGCCGGCGGTTCGGCGCCGTCGCCGGGCAAGGCCGACCTCGGCGTGCTGCTGGCTTACGAACATCGGGTGCAGGTGCGCCTGCCCGGCGAGCGCATCGCGACCCAGATGCAGGCGGTGCGGGCCGCTTGCGATTTGGGCAAGTTCGGCGCCTGCGCGGTATTGGACATGAGCCAGAGCGGCGGCGATTTCCCCAGCGCGATGCTGCAGCTGCGGGTCGTGCCGGCGGGGGTCGAGCCGCTGGTGGCGCTGGCCGGCAAGGGCGAGGAAATCTCCGACCGCAGCATCCAGGCCGACGACCTGGCCACGGCGGTGCGCGACAACGCCATGCTGCGCGACCGGCTGCAGAGGGAACATGCGCGCCTGTTGGAATTCCAGCAGCGCCAGGACCTCAAGATCGCCGACGTGCTGACCCTGTCGAACCGCATCGCCGAGCTCGAAGCGCAGCTGCAGGGCGCGCAGCAGGAAGCGGCGCAGCAGCAGCGGCGGATCTCGACCCAACTGGTTACCTTCGATTTCGAAACCACCCGCAGCCAAGCCAGCCGCAGCGAGATCGGCGAAGCCTTCCGCGATTTCGGCGGCATCGTGGCGGCGGTGATCGCGTTCCTGATCCGCGCCTTCGCGGTGTTGTTGCCGCTGCTGGCGGTGTTGCTGCCGCTGGTGTGGCTGATCCGCCGCACGCTGCGCAATCGCCGCAAGGCCCGAGGCGGCTGATAGCGGCGCGCGCCGCCGGCCTGCGGACCGGCGCTGCGCCCGTTACGGGCGCAGGCGCCGGCTCAGCGTTCTTCGTCGGTTTCGAACTCGACCAGCACGTCCAGGTCGAAGGCCAGCGCTTCCACCGCTTCGCGGACCTTGTTCGCGGTGGAGGCGTTGGGCGCGTCGACTTCAAGTTCGTGCACGCCGGGGCCGGCATCGTCGGGCAGGCCGGCGGAACTGGAATCGGAGTCGTCCATGTGCGGCATCAGGTCGGCGACTTCCTCGACGTGTTCGATGCCTTCCAGGCTCGACAGCAGGTTGCCGATGGCGCGCGCGTCGTTCTCGTTGCCGGTGATGCGCAGTCTGAGCAGGGGCATGGCGGAACCTTCGCGCAGTGGGGAGTCCGCAGGCTAGGCAGCCGACGGCTAAGGCGATGTGAAGCGATGCCGCCGGCTCGCCCATTGCGATGCGCAACGTGGGTAAAACGTCACACCGGCTGCATGCCGGTGGAGTAGGGTAACGGCCATGAATACGACCTCCGCCGACGAGCACCCCGCGCCGAGCGTCACCCTGCGTCCGCTGGAGCGCGGCGACCTGCATTTCGTCCACGTGCTCAACAACAACCGCAGCGTGATGGGTTATTGGTTCGAGGAGCCCTACGAGTCCTTCGTCGAACTCGAAGAGCTGTACCGCAAGCATATCCACGACCAGTCCGAGCGCCGCTTCATCGTCCAGGACAGTTCGCAAGAGCGGGTCGGGTTGGTCGAACTGGTCGAGATCGACCACCTGCACCGGCGCGCCGAGTTCCTGATCATGATCTCGCCGGAACAGCAGCGCCGCGGTTACGCTCGCGCGGCCACCGACATGGCGATCAACTACGCTTTCCGCGTACTCAATCTATACAAGCTCTATCTGCTGGTCGACGTCGACAATTCGCGCGCCATCTCGATCTACGAGCAGGCCGGGTTCCAGCGCGAAGGCGTGTTGATCGACGAGTTCTTCAGCGACGGCCGCTACCACGACGTGGTGCGGATGTGCCTGTTCCAGCCGCAGGCGCTGGAGCGCGGCGCCAGCGCCAAGCCGCTGTCGCGCGGGCCGGAACGGGATTGAGTCCGGCGCCGAACGGCGCCGGATCTTGCGGAAGCCGACGCCGTGCGCGCGGCGCTGGGCTCAGCGCTTCTTGCCCTTGCCCTTCGCCTTGGACGGCTGCGCCGCGGACTGCGCGGTCTGCTCGCGCACCGGCAGCGGCACGTTGCAGATGTTGACGTGGCCGGCCGGCTGCTTGTACCACTCGTCGCGGCGATTGCGGCGCGATTCGACCAGTTCGGCGAACAGCGGTGTGTCGGTGCGCAGCACTTCCAGGTTGGCGCGTTCGGCCTTCGGCACGTCGGCGGCCAGGCGGATCGCGCGGATCGGCGTGCGCTCGACCGGGGTCTCGTAGAAGCCGAGGTTGCCGGTACCGCGCGGCAGCGACGACAGCAGCTCGATGCCCTTGACCACGCGCCCGACCGTGGTGATGTTGCGGTCGAGGTGGCGCGGCGATTGCCCGGTCACCACGTACAGCTCGGTGCCGTTGCTGGAATCGGCGGCCATGTCGCGGCCGGCGCCGACGGTGCCGTAGCAATGGGCGAGCCAGCTCGAACCGGTGGCCGAATCGCGTGCGGCCGGGAAGCCGGCGACGAAGCCGGCCTCGGCCGCCCAGCCGTCGGCGTCGGGCAGCACGGTCATCGCCAGACCCTGGCTCTTGCGGGCGAATTCGGCCGGCAGCTTCGCCTTGACCCCGCGGCCGTAAGGCTTGCGCTGGGCCGCGTCCTCGGCGTTCGCATCGCCCCATTGCACGACGTAGTTGTCCTGCGAGCGGTTGATGCTGAGGCCGTTCCAGTACTGATTGGTGGCCAGGGCGCGGATGTTGGCGACGTGCGCCGGCGCGAACTGCGGCGCCAGCTCGATCACCACGCGGCCGCGCGGCAGTTCGACGTACAAGGTGTTCTTCGGGTCCAGCGCGCGCCAGTCGGCGGGCTGGCTGGCGTCGAGGATCTCCTGCATCGGGCGCGCCGGCGTCTGCGCTGCTGCAGTCTGCAGCACGGCGACGGTCAACAGGCTCAGCAGGGCGGTTTGCGGCATCGAACGCATCGGGCGATCTCCTGTCAGGGCTGGCGAGTGTAGTCGCCGCGCATGAATTCGGCGAAGTCGGTTTCGCCCGGGAAGCGGTTCTCGATGACGAAGCGGTGGCGCTCGCCGTCGAGTTCGTAGCGATAGCGCGATTCGCCGCGCGGGGTGACCTGGTCGAAGCACAGGCTGTCACCGTGCCAGCGCCCGCGTGCCGGCGCGGCCGGATACCCGAGCGAGTCGAACCACCACCACAGCACCTGGTCGCTGCCGGGCTCGACCAGGAACACGCCGTGGCCGCGGAACACGGTCGTGCCGTTGCGTTCCTGGCGGTAGTCCTGGATCAGCGCGCCGCCGTCGAGGGCGACCCGGTAATCGCCATGGCCGACCGAGGCGGCCGCCGCGCCGGTGGGGTCGGCGTTGCGTTCGGGCCCGGACCAGGCGCCGGCGAGGCGGTGCAGCAGGGCGAGCTGGGTGGGGTCGGGGCGGGGCGATTCCATGGCGTCTGCATGACCTCTTCGAGGATGTCGTCGGGCCGGGCGGTGCGGCCGGGTCGCCGCAGCGTACCCCAGCTCCACGAGGCGAAAGCGGCCCTGCGCCTCGTCCTGGTGACTATCGGCACATTCGCTATACCGAACTTCGTACTAGTCTGATCTCAACGATAGCGGAGAGCGACATGACCGACTTCGATAACCAACTGCGGAAGTTCCAGAAAGAGCTCAGTGCCGGCACCGTCTCGCTGGCCCTGTTGGCGGTATTGGCCTCGGCCGCCGAGCCGATGTACGGCTACCAGATCGCCAAGCGCCTGGAGCGCGAAGGCGAGGGCGTGCTCAGCGGCAAACAGAGCGCGCTGTACCCGGTGTTGCGCAACCTCGGCGCCGGCGGCCTGCTCGACAGCCACGTCGAGCCCTCGGTGACCGGTCCGCCGCGCCGCTACTACCGCATCACCGAAACCGGACTGTCCGTGCTGCGCGAATGGGTCATGGCCTGGCGCGCCACCCGCGATTCCGTCGATTCCGTCCTTCAGGGGCTAGCACTATGAACACCACCGCCACCGGTTCCTTCGCCCGCCCCGACAGCGCACTGCCGCAGTCGATACCGGACTACCTCGATCGCCTGCGCGCGGCTCTGGCCGGCGCCGACAAGGCGCTGATCCAGGACGCGCTGTACGACGCCGAGGAATACTTGCGCTCGGAGATGGCCGAGAACCCGGGCCAGAGCGAGGCCGAAGTGATCGCCGCGGTCGCCGGCAGCTACGGCGCGCCCGACGAAGTCGCCGATATCTATCGCGACACCGAGGTCAAGGTGCAGACCGCGTTGCGTCCGCCGGCACCGAAGCCGCGCCAGTCGCCGCTCGGGCGGTTCTTCGGCGTCGCCGCCGAACCGCGCACCTACGCCGCGCTGTTCTACATGCTGTTCTCGCTGGCGACCGGCATCTTCTACTTCACCTGGGTCAATGTCGGCGTGTCGCTGTCGCTGGGCCTGCTGGTCCTGATCATCGGCGTGCCGCTGCTGATTCTGTTCCTGGGCTCGGTGCGGATCCTGTCGCTGGTCGAAGGCCGCCTGGTCGAGGTCATGCTCGGCGAACGCATGCCGCGCCGGCCGCTGTACCACAACCGCGAACGGCCGCTCCTGGAACGCATCAAGGACATGTTCGCCGATCCGCGCACCTGGACCACGCTGATCTACATGCTGCTGATGCTGCCGCTGGGCATCGCTTACTTCACCGTCGCGGTGACCGGCCTGAGCGTCTCGCTGTCGCTGATCTTCTTCCCGCTGCTGCGGCTGTTGGGCATCGGCACGGTGCAGTTCGATGGCTACGACGTGTTCATGGCCTGGGAACCGTGGTCGTGGCCGGTGGCGATGTTGATCGGCGTGGCATTGCTGTTCGCGACCCTGCACGTCGCACGCTTCGTCGGCAAGTTCCACGGCCAGATCGCCAAGCACCTGCTGGTGCGCTTGGGCTGAGAGCAGGGGAAACGGCAGTCGCCGCCGCGATCGGCGATCTTCGATCGCTGCGAGAGTCGAACCAGACGAAGCCGGCCCGAGGGCCGGCTTCGTCGTTGTGGTGTGTACCTACCGCCGAACGCGCTGAGCTGCTGGCCTTCGTCGCTGCTGTCGCTGTTCCCCCCTTTGGAAAAGGGGGGAAGGGGGGATTTGCTTTTGATTGGCTGCGCGCATCGCGCTGAACGGCAAATCCCCCGCGCCGAAACTGCATCGGGCTTCGTGCCGTGTCGGGCGCTTGCCCCCTATCCAACGGGGGCGATGTGAGACGGGGCCAGGCTGCGTATCACTGCATGAAGCAGTTCACCTTGACCTGCAGGAAGCTGGCCTGTTCCTGCTGCATCGCGGCCTGGCAGACCGGGTCGGTCGACGAGCCGGCCTGCTGGCACTTCATCGCGCGTTGCTGCGAAACGACGTTGTAGATCTGCCGGTTGACCGAGCACTGCGGCGTCGGTGCCGGGCATTGCGCATCCATCACCTGCCAATAGACGTTCTCGACCTGCTGGCGCTGCTGGCAGATCGGGCTGTTCGGGCCTTGCGTGGTGCAGGCCTGTACGCGCTGGATGTGGCTGATTTCGACTTGGATACGCGAAGACTGGCAGGCCGCGGTGGCGGCGGAAGCCGCACCCGAGCACAGCATCAGGGCGGACAGGACGGCGGAAACGGTGGCGAGTTTCATGCGGTTCTCCTTGAGCCGGGGCAATGGAACGAGTCGAGGGGTGAAGCACGATCCGGGGCAAGAGCGCGGCAGAGCGCCGATGCTTGCGACGGGACGTAGGGGCCTGCGATCGCAGTCGGCGATCGCGCTTGCGATGAGGTCGATGGATGAGGCAACGCAACGCGACGCGCGGGCCTCGGCGCTGCGGCGGGCGATGACGAGATAACGATGCGATGCGGCATGGGCCTTCCTGGCGTGTCGCGAACGGCGTGGCCGGTTCGCGTGGTCCTGATCAGTTCGAACCGATTCGTCCGAGCGGATGCGTTCGAGCCGACTCGATGCGGCGGCGACGTTCAAGCGGCATTCGGCGGCGGGCGCGGCGATCCTTCGGCGGGCTTCAGCGCCGAATGTATCCGCAAAATTCGCCGGGTCCTCGCGGGGACGGCTGCGTTTGCTACCCAGTCGACAGTTTTTCCGTGCGGATCGGCCGGGTTCACGGATAAAAAAAGCCCGATGCATGGCATCGTGCTCGGGTTGCGGCGGCTGTGCGCGCTATGGCGCGGGAAAGCTCACGCCGCGTACTTGGCGATGAACTTGCGCACCTGCGGATAGACCTGCTCGCGCCAGCGGCGGCCGCTGAAGATGCCGTAATGGCCGGCGCCGAGGATGGTCAGGTGCTCGCGGTCGGCTTCGGCCACGCCGGTGCACAGCGTGTGCGCCGCGCGGGTCTGGCCCTGGCCGGAAATATCGTCGAGTTCGCCTTCGATGGTCAGCAGGGCGGTGTTCTTGATCGCGCCCGGATTCACCCGTTCGCCGGCGACGTCCCACAGCCCGCGCGGTAACAGGTGCTCCTGGAACACCACGCGGATGGTGTCGAGGTAGTACTCGGCCGGCATGTCGAGCACGGCGTTGTATTCGTCGTAGAAACGGCGGTGCGAGTCGGCGTCTTCGAGGTCGCCCTTGACCAGGTCCTGGTAGAAATCCCAGTGCGACTGGAAATGCCGCTCGGGATTCATCGCGACGAAACCGCCGTGCTGCAGGAAGCCCGGATAAACGCGGCGGCCGCGGCCGGGGAAATTGGCCGGCACGTGATGGATCAAATTGCCTTCGAACCACCACAGCGGCTTGTGCACGGCGAGGTCGTTGACCTGGGTCGGGCTTTCGCGGGTGTCGATCGGGCCGCCCATCATCACCAGCGAACGCGGCGTGGCTTCGCCGCGCGCGGCCATCAGCGAGACCGCGGCGAGCACCGGCACGGTCGGCTGGCACACGCTGATCACGTGCAGGGTGTCGGCGCCGATCAGGCGGATGAAATCCTGGATGTAGGCGACGTAGTCGTCGAGGGTGAAGGCGCCGTCCTCGGCCGGCACCATGCGCGCGTCGACCCAGTCGGTGATATAGACCTTGTGATCGCGCAGCAGGGTCTTGACCGTGTCGCGCAGCAGGGTGCTGTGATGGCCCGACAAGGGCGCGACCACCAGCACCGGCGGATCGTCCTTGAGCTCGGCGATGTTGTCGGCGTCGTCGGCATAGCGCTTGAAGCGCAGCAGCCGGCAGAACGGCTTGCGCTGCATCTCGCGCTCGATCACCGGATAGGCGTTGCCGTCGATCTGGATGGAGTGGATGCCGAACTCGGGCTTCTCGTAGTCCTTGCCGACCCGGTACAGCAGTTCGTAACCGGCGGCCAGGCGCGAGGCGCCGGGCACGGCCGAAAGCCAACTGCCGGGCGCGGCGAACATCTTCGCGCCGGCTTCGGCCCAGTAGGTCATCGGCGCCATCCAGGCACGGCCGAGTTCATGCATCTGATAAAGCAGCATCGGATGGGACTCTCTGTGACGTTACGACGGTGGCGGTACGGCCTGAGGCCGGAGCGTCGAGGGCTCCGGCCCGGGTGGTTTGCTGCGCCGCAGCATAGCGGATTGGGACGGCGGTCGCGTGAATGGCCTTAGCGAGTGCGACCCGCGTTCCAGGATGCGCTGAGACGCCGCGGCGTCGCGGTTTGTGGGCTTACTCGGCGGTTTCCAATGCCGCGGTGCCGCCGCGCAACTCCGGCGCCAGCCACAGGTGCGAGCCCAGGCTGGCGAAGCCCTGGGCGGCGAAGCGTTCGCGATAGAACCTGGCCGGGCGGCGCTTGAAGCCGACCGTGTCGCCTTCGATGCCGTCCTCGCGGCTGAAGGTCTCCAGGAAGGCGACGCCGCCGCAGAGTTCGGCCAGACCGGACAGGCCGCGGTCGAGTTCGCGGGTGTCCAGGTAGTGCAACACGTCGCTGCAGATCAGCAGGTCGACCGGGGCGCAGGGGCGCAGGAACTCGAAGTCGCCGAAGCGCGCCAGATGCAGGTTGCGACTGCGGCCGTAGCGGCCGATCGCGTACTCGCTGCTGTCGAAACCCAGATAGCTCGCGCGCGGCCGCAGCTTCAACAGCGGCGCCCGCCACGGCCCTTCGCCGCAGCCGATGTCGAGCACGCTGCGCAGCGGGCGCTCCAGGTGGTACTCGGCGGTGGCCACGGCCAGCGTGACCTTGCGCGCCAGGCGGGCGCTGCCGCCGATGGCCTGGTCCTTGAGGGCCGGGTCGCGGTACCAGCGCTGGAAGTAGTCGCGGTCGTACTGTTTGCTCATGGGATCATCGGCGTTGCGCGGAGCGTGGCATCCTATCGCGCCCGGCCGGCGGACAGGGCGCGGCGCGCGCCTGCGTTGTATTCGATGATGGTTTCATCGGTTCCGCCCGCCGACACCGCCAGCCGACTTCAGGACGCCCGCGCATGAATGCCTATCTGTGGACCAAAACCTTCCATCTCGTGTTCGTCATGGCCTGGATGGGCTCGGTGTTCTACCTGCCGCGGATCCTGGTCAACCTGGCCGAAGCAGGCGACGAGCCGGCGGTGAGCGCCCGATTGGTGCTGATGGGGCGGCGCCTGTACCGCTTCGGCCACATCATGTTCGGCGTCGCCGCG
Organism: Lysobacter sp. ESA13C; assembly: GCF_019970005.1. Taxonomy (NCBI): domain Bacteria; kingdom Pseudomonadati; phylum Pseudomonadota; class Gammaproteobacteria; order Lysobacterales; family Lysobacteraceae; genus Lysobacter; species Lysobacter sp. ESA13C. Next base: position 428,135 of record NZ_JAHXYK010000005.1, read on the forward strand.
ATCCTGGGCGGCGTGCTGTGGTTCGTGTTCCACATGAGCGGCGGCTGGCTGCACGCCAAGCTGACCGTGGTCGCTGTGATGCTGGCTTATTACATCGTCACCGGCCGCTGGCTCAAGGGTGTCGATCAGGGGCGCGCGCTGCCGTCCTCGCGCAACTTGCGCATCTTCAACGAGATCCCGGTGTTCGCCCTGATCGCGATCGTCTGGCTGGTGTTGGCTAAGCCGTTTTGAGCCGGGAATGGGGATTCGGGAATCGGGATTCGTAAAAGCGGGATTCGTAAAAGCGGGAATCGTGGTCGGGCCGACGCTGGCGACCTGGTAACGAAAACGGCGACCTGCTGGCAGGTCGCCGTTTTGTTGTTCGCCAGTGCGCCGAAGGGCAAATCCCCCGCGCCGAAACTTGCATCGGGCTTCGTGCTCAGGTCGGGCGCTCGCTCCCTTCTTCAAAGGGGGCGATGGGAGTCTGCGATGGCAGAGAGTGTTCGGGCCTACGTTCAGCCCTTGCTTTTGCTGTTCCCCCCCTTTGGAAAAGGGGGGCAGGGGGGATTTGCTCTAACGCGAATGCTTCAGCGGCTCTTGAAATCGTCCGCTTTCGGCAGCGCCAGCGGAATCGCGTTCGCGTCGCAATCGCCCTTCGCGCACAACGCCGCGCGCAGCTTCGGCATGCTCTGCAGCATGAAGTGGTAGATCGTGTTCTGCTCGACGCTGCCGCGCACGGCGTCGCTGCCGGGGCCGCGCGCCCAGATGCCGACGTCGTCGCCGCCATGGGTCTCGGCGTTGGTCGGCACCAGCGCTTCCTGCATGTAGTCCGGATGCGCGGTGTCGACCTTGCTCAGGTCCGGGCGGCCCTTCTCGGCCATCTGCGTGCCGCTGACGGTGTGGGGATAACGGTGCGGACCTTCTGGTTGCTGCGCGCTGGCGCCGACGTAGCCGGGGCCGTTGCTGTAGCTGAGGGTGGTGTAGGGCATGCCGAGCGCGTCGCGGGCGTAGTCGCCCGGGTCGCCTTCTTCGCCGCTGCTGCCGCGCACCTTGCCGAGCATCGGGTTGCCGCGCACCGGGTAGCCGACGAAGCTCAAGGTATGCGAGTGGTCGGCGGTGACCAGGATCAAGGTGTCGTCGGCCGAAGTCGCCTGGTTGGCAGCCTCCACCGCTTCGCTCAGGGCGATGGTGTCGGTGAGGGCGCGGTAGGCGTTGCCGAGGTGATGGGCGTGGTCGATGCGTCCGCCTTCGACCAACAGCACGAAGCCCTTGTCGCCCTTGATGCGCTTGAGGCGTTCGATCGCCGCGGTGGTCATCTCCGCCAGCGAGGGTTCGCCGGCGCCGTCCTGCGGGCGGTCGTGCGAGAACTGCATGTGGTCGGGCTCGAACAGGCCGAACAGCGGCTGGTCCTTCGGCGCCGCGGCGAATTGCTTGGCGTTCCAGACATAGCTGCCGCCGGGGTGGCGCTGCTTCCAGGTCGCGATCAGGTCGCGGCCGTCGAGGCGCTGGCCGACCTTGTCGTCGTACTCGGGGTCGCGCTGTTCGACGGTCATGAAATTGCCGCGGCCGCCGCCGAGCAACACGTCCGGGCCGGTGCCGTAGGGCGATTCGATCATCTGCCGGGCGATGTCGGCGCAGCCTTCGGCCTTGGCCTTCTCCGGCAGGTCCATGTCGTTTTCCCAGTTGCGATCGGCCGAATGGCTGAAGGTCGCGCCGGGCGTGGCATGGGTAACGCGGGTGGTGGTGACCACGCCGGTCGCCAGGCCGCTGCTCGCGGCGAGCTCCCACAGGGTCAGCATCGGCGCCGCCAGCGCGCCGGCGCAATCGCCACGCGCGGCCTGTTGGCCGATGCTCAGCACGCCGGCGCGGGTCTTCACCCCGGTCGCCATCGCGCTCATGGTGCCGGCCGAGTCCGGCGTCTGCGAATCGGTGTTGTAGGTTTTGCTGAGCGCGGTCGCGGGGAAGCGTTCCCAACTCAAGCGGTTCTCTTCGCCCGGCGCGCCCTTGAGCTGGCCGGCGAGGATGCGCGCGGCGGCGACCGTGGTCAGGCTCATGCCGTCGCCGACGAACAGGATGACGTTCTTGGCCTTGCCGCCGCTGGCGCCGCGTTGCGCGGCCTGGGCGGCGCCGTCGCGATACCACCAGGCCGGCGTCTCGCCCTGCGGATGCTGGATCGCGGGGACGTCGATGGCGACGCCGTGTGCCGCGGGCGCATCGGCGCGCGTGGGCGCCGATGCGGCGCAGGCGCTGAGCAGCGCGGGAACGAGAAGGACGGAAGCGGAACGCAGCTTGGACATGGACGGCCGGCTTGGGATGACTAGCCGGCGATTATGCCCCGGGTCTGTGAAGGCGCGGCGCTGGCACCCGGGCGTCGCTTTGCGGGAACAGGCGGGAGCGGGGAGGCGGGTAAGCAGGAGCGAGGAGTGAGGAGTGAGGAGTGAGGAGTGAGGAGTGAGTAAGGGCCGGAGCAACGCCGTTGCCTTCGCTCACTCCTCACTCCTACCCACTCACTTCTAGCTTCAAATAGCCTGTCCCAGCCGCAGGTCCGAGCGGTGCTCGAGGAAATTCACCACCAACCCGAGCCCGATCACGAACGCGGCGACCACCAGGATCTGGTTGAGGCCGACCTGGCGCAGCACCATGCCGCCGATCAGCGAACCCAGGGCGATGCCGATGTTGTAGCCGGACACGGTCAGGCTGGAGGCGATCTCGGCCGAACCCGGGATCAGCCGGCGCGACACTTCGATGCCGTAGTGGCCGAGCGACGGCGTCGCGCTCATCGCGAACAAACCAAGCACCAGGATGCCGGCGTAGGCCACCGAGGGCAGGCCGATCAGGAAATAGATCGCGAGGAACAGCGCCGCGATCAAGGCGTAGTTGAAGCCGATCGTGCGCGATACGCCAAAACGCGCGGCGGCGATACCGCCGACGTGGTTGCCCAGCACCACGCCGATGCCGAACAGCAACAGCAGCAGGTTGGCGGTGTCCTGGCTGTAGCCGAGCGAATCGATGATGAGCTTGGGCAGATAGGTGTAGGCGATGAAGTAACCGCCGAACAGCAGCACGATCTTCATCAGCGCCGACAGCACGCGCGGGTTGGAGATCACTTCGACGAAACCGACCTGCTGCGCAGCGGCCTCGCGGGCGCCGGCGCGCGCCGGAATCCAGCGCCACATCGCCGCCGCGGCGATGAAATAGCTCGCGCCGAGCAGCCAGAACGTCGCTTGCCAGTGGTAGTGATCGCTGACGAATCCCATGATCGGAATGCTCAACACGATGGCGATGGTCAGGCCGGACACCACCTGGGACATGCCCTCGATGGTCGAGCGTGGGCTGAGCTTGCCGGCCAGCGGCATCGCCAGCGAGAAGAACAGGCCGTGGTTGGCGCCGAGCAACAGCCGCGCGACCAGCAGCAGGCCGAAGTGCTCGCTGGCCGAAGCGAGCACGGTCAACACGCCGGCCAGGGCCATCGACACCGCCAGGGTCAGGCGGGCGTCGTAGCGTTGCAGCAAGCGGGTCAGCAGCGGCGCGCCGATGGTCACGCCGATGGCGTAGATCGCCACCAGCCACCCGAGCTCGTCGCTGCTGCGGTGCAGTTGATGGCTCAGCGACGGAATCAGCCCGACCGTGCCGAATTCGGCCGAGCCGAGCGCGAAGGCGCCGAGCAGGAGAGAGAACAGGGGTTTGTTCATGGTGCCGTGATTAGGGAGTGGGGATTCGGGATTGGGAGAGGCAAGAGCGTGGGATCAGGGACGCACTGCGAGCACCGGTGCTCGACGAATCCCCAATCCCGAATCTCGAATCTCGGCTTACAAATGACTGCCGCCGCTGGCATCGAGCGTGGTGCCGGTGAGCCATCGGCCGTCGTGCGAGGCGACGAAGGCTACCGCATCGGCGATGTCTTCCGGTTGGCCCACTCGCCCGATCGCCTGGCTCTGCAAAATCGCCGCGCGGCCGGCCTCGTCCTGCAGGAAAGTGTTCATGACCGTTTCGATGGCGCCGGGCGAGACGTTGTTGACGGTAATGCCGCGCGCGGCGAACTCGGGCGCGAGCTGCAGGGTCAGGGTTTCCAGCGCGCCCTTGCTGGCGGCGTAGGCGGCCAGGCCCGGGGTGGCGACGCGGGTCGACAGCGAGGAGATGTTGACGATGCGGCCGCCTTCGTTGAGGCGCGGCGCGGCCTGCTGGATGGCGAAGAACACGCCTTTGACGTTGACGTCGAACAGGTGGTCGAACTGCGCCTCGGTGGTGTCGGCCGGTGTGGCGGCCACGGCGACGCCGGCGTTGTTGACCAGGATGTCGAAGCCGGGCCGGCCGTTGGCGTCGAGCAGGAAACGATCGAGTTCGACATAGGCCTGGACGATCGAGGCGACCGAGCCCAGGTCGGCGCCGATGGCGACCGACTGCACGCCGAGGGCGCGGATCTCGGCGGCCACCGCCTCGGCTTCGTCGCGCGAGGCGCCGTAGTTGATCGCGACATGGGCGCCGTCGCGGGCCAGGCGCAGGGCGATGGCGCGGCCGATGCCGCGGCTGGCGCCGGTCACGAACGCGGTCTTGCCGTGCAGGGGGTTGCTGGAAAGCGTGCTCACGATGGATGTCCGAGTGGGGGAGGACGATGTGTTATTCTGTTGTTCCGATATTCGGAACTATGGAAACCATAGCAGCAGGCCTCGGCTTGTTGCAAGCTGTCGCCATGAGACCCCTGCATCACCCCGCCATCGACGACATCGAGATGACCGCCGTGCTGTACGCGCTGGCCGATCCGGTGCGCCTGGGCATCGTCCGTTCGTTGAGCCGCGACCATCCGGTGTCCTGCGTCGGCGCCTGCATCGGCGAAGACCTGCCGCGCGCGACCTTGTCGCGGCACTTCGACGTGCTGCGTTCGGCCGGCCTGGTCAACACGGTCAAATCCGGAACGCAGTATCTCAACACCCTGCGCTGCGACGATCTCGAACGGCGTTTCCCCGGCCTGCTGCGGGCGATCCTGGCCGGTGCCGGCGGCTCGCAGCCGGCCAGGAAGCCGTCGGCCAAACCTGCGCCGAAGCCGGTGGCCAAGGCGCCTGCGCGCGGACGCCGCGCCGAGGCTTCGCGCACGCCGCCGGCGAAGGCCCGAGCATGAAAGCGCGGACTGCGTCGCGCTGTTTTGCCGAAGCGGTCGCTCTTCATGAAATTTCGTTGCCGGCTTATGCGCTAGGGTTTGCCGGCGGCGTATCGAACCTGTTTATGGTGTGCCGCTCGCTCCGCGCCGGGCTGGTCCGGCCGGAGTCTTCCGACGAATCTTCTGGATAGTCCGTCATGACCGCCTTGCTCTCCGCGTGGTTCCGCATTCCGTTCTGGCAGCGCGTGGTCGGCGGCTTCGTGCTCGGTGCGCTCGCCGGCTGGGCCTTCGGGCCCGCGGCCGAAACCTGGTTCGGCCCGCTCGGCGATCTTTACGTCACCCTGATCAAGATGATCGCGGTGCCGCTGGTGTTCTTCGCGGTGATCAACGCGGTCGCCTCGCTGCACGGGCAGAAGTCGATCGCCGCGCTCGGCGGACGCACCTTCCTGTGGTTCGCGGTCACCGCGGTCCTCGCCGTCGGCATCGGCCTGGCGGTCGGCACCGTGCTGCAGCCCGGCAGCGGCGTGATGGGGCTGGCGATCGACAGCGGCTACAAGCCGCGCGACGTGCCCAGCGTGACCAAGGTGCTGCTCGACGTGGTGCCGAGCAACCCGTTCTACGCCCTGACCGGCATCGGCGCGACCAAGAACGCCGCCGGCGAGACCGTGCTCGCGGCCGGCAAGGGTTCGATCCTGCCGGTGATCTTCTTCGCCGGCCTGCTCGGCTTCGCGATGGTCAAGCTAGGCGAGAAGGTCGCCGGGGTGCGCAAGCTGGTCGGCGAGACCAGCGACCTGATGATCCAGGTCACCCGCTTCGTGCTCGAAGTCACCCCGATCGGCACCTTCGGCCTGATCGCCGCGCTGGTCGGCGCCTACGGTTTCGAGAAGCTGCTGCCGCTGGGCAATTTCGTGTTCGCCCTGTACCTGGCCTGCGCCCTGCACATCGTCGTGGTCTACAGCGGCCTGCTGCTCGCGCACGGGCTGAACCCCTTGAAGTTCTTCCGCGGCGCCGCGCCCGGCATGCAAGTGGCGTTCGTGAGTTCGTCGAGCTTCGCCGCGATGCCGGTGGCGATGCGTTCGATCACCCACAACCTCGGCGTCAATAAAGACTATGCGGCGTTCGCCTCGCCGCTGGGCGCCAGCATCAAGATGGACGGCTGCGGCGCGATCTATCCAGCGCTGTGCGCGGTGTTCATCGCCCAGTACACCGGCACGCCGCTGACCGCCGACCAGTACTTCATCGTCATGATCGCCTCGGTGCTCGGCAGCTTCGGCACCGCCGGCGTGCCCGGCACGGCGGTGATCATGGCCACCGTGGTGCTCAGCGCCGCCGGCCTGCCGCTGGAGACCATCGGCTATCTGTATGCGATCGACCGTGTGCTCGACATGATGCGGACCATGACCAACGTGACCGGGCAGATGCTGGTGCCGGTGCTGGTGGCCAAGGAGACCGGCCTGCTCGACAAGGCGGTCTACGACGCGGCACCGACCAATGTCGGGATCGAGGAAGAAAGCAAAGCCTGAGCGAGGACGAAGGCCATGCAGGGTGCGAGGCGTCGAAACAAGCGTGTAGGCGGAGCGGTAGCGGCCCTGGGGTTCGCGAGCGCGTTCCGGTGGCCGTCGCTGCTGTTGGCTTCGAGCCTGCTGGCGGCGTGCGCGACGCACCCGAACCCGCCCGAGGCCGAACAGACCGGCCGCAGCGGCCAGGTCGGCGTGCGCTCGATCGACAAGCTGATGCCGGCCAGCGAGCGCATGCAACTGGCCGACAACGAAACCTTCCAGATGCCCCTGGCCGAATACGGCAATCCCAATCCGCTGTATCCGCCGGTGTTGCTGGCCCAGCGCTTGCCGCCGCAAACCATCTGCCTGCGCGTGGCCATCGGCGAGGACGGCAAGGTCATGGACAGCCAGCCGATCGACGATGCCGCCAGCGGTTGCCCGCGCCCGGCCCAGACCGACCCGCGGTTCGTCGAAGCCGCGCGCAATGCGGTGGCGCAGTGGCGCTTCGACCCGGCGTTCCGCTGCGTCTATCCCGGTGCACGGCCGATCGACGAGCAGGGCTGCGTCAGCGGCCGCGAAGAAGCGGTCGCGGTGAGCCTGGCCTTCAGCTTCGTGTTCGAGCAGGAAGACGGCAAAGGCTCGGTGCGGGTCGGCGGATAAGCCGGCGCGTTCGTCGGCCGGATCGAAGATACTGGCGGCCTGCACAGCGAAGGAGGTCGGCATGACCTTCGAATTACCCGCGATCGAACTGGTCGAAATCTTCCCGCAGGTCGAGGACTACTGCGGCTTGCGCATCCTCGCCGGCATGTCGCCGCGCACGCCGCAAGCAGCGGCGCGCGGCCTGCCGAACACCTTGTACGGCGTGAGTCTATTGCGCGAAGGGCAGGTGGTCGGCATGGGCCGCATCATCGGCGACGGCGGTTGTTTCTACAGCGTGGTCGACATCGCGGTGACGCCGGACCTGCAAGGGCGCGGATTGGGCCGGCGCATCCTCGACGCGCTCGACGCCTGGTTGCGCGCCAACGCCGAGCCTTCCGCGTTCGCGACCCTGGTCGCCGACGGCGACGCCCGGCATCTCTACGCCAAGTACGGTTTCGCCGAGAGCGCACCGCATGCGGTGAACATGGAATATGTGGTCGGCGCACGCAGCGCAGGCTGAGCGTCGACGGCAAGCGTTCGAGGACCAGCGCCGGACAAGGCGTCTCAGGAGGAGCGGATGTCGGTGGAAATCGTATCGCGGCCGATGACGGACGCGGAACTGAGCGAGCTGGCGTCGCTGAGCCGGGCTGGGCCCACACCGGTCAAGACCGCGTTCGAGAGCTGGGTGGTCGCGACGGCGTCGCTGAGCTTGGCGATGGCCTTGCTCATCATGGGCGCGGGCTGGGTGGCGCGGAGGTTGTTCGGCGCCGGGGCCTGGGTCGACGACTACGCTTCCTTCGCGATTCTGGTTTGTGCAGTCGCGATCGCGCTGGGCTGCGCGGTGTACGCCTGGCGCCACGGCCGCAGGCTGAGCCGCACGCGTGGCGTGTCCCGCGAGCGTTATCGGGCCGATATGCGGGCGGGGACGGTGAACGAGGAGCACTACGAGTTCAGCGAATGCAAGTCGCTGGCCGAGCCCGAGCACGGCGGCGGCCTGGTCTACCTGCTCAAGATCGATGCCGGTCGTTGCCTGGCAGTCTACGACTACGACAGTCTGCGCATCGCCATGGACGATGGCGATCCCTTGAGCAGCCCGATGACCCCCAGCCGCCGCGCGACGCTGCGCCGCGCGCCGGTTTCGGCGCACGTGTTTTCGTTCGAGTTCGATGGCGAGCCCTTCGATAAGAGCCCACAGGGCGAGCTGCCCGCGCAGGTGGAGTGCTGGCCGGAGCACGGCAAGGTCTGGGAAGTGCCGTGGCACGAGATCGAGCGGCGGCTCGACGGCGCTTGAGGGGGACCGGCCGCCCTCAAATCCGCGAGAACTTCCATGACTGCATGCGCCCGTCGCGATAAGGCATCACGCCGTGGAAGGGGCGCGGGTCGGCGTCGAACACCAGCGGCAGGAACTCGCGGTCGCCTTCCCACATCGGCAGTTCGTGCAGGCGCTCGATCGGCACCCAGTCCAGCGCGCCTTCGGCATTGCTCGCGAACGGCGTGCCCTCGAAGGCGGTGATGGTGAAGACGAAGCCCAGCCAGTCCTCGCCGTGCTTGCCGAAGCCGGGCCAGCTGATGGTGCCGCGCAGGTTCATCGCGGTGCAGTCGATCCCGGCTTCCTCGAAGATCTCGCGGCGCATGCCGGCGACCACGTCCTCGTCGGCTTCGAGCTTGCCGCCCAGGCCGTTGTACTTGCCCAGCTGATGGTCGTCGGGGCGCGCGTTGCGGTGGACCATCAGGACTTGGCGGCCATCGGGCGAAATCACGTAGCCCAGGGTGGCCACGATAGGCGTATACGGCATCGGCGGGGGTTCGGCGGAGCAGGGGCGCGGGCCGCACAGTGTCGGCGATTCGCCCCGCAACGACCAGCGCCGTCGATCCCCCTACGTGACTTTCGACCCGTATCGGCGGGCCCTTCCCGGGTTAGGGTGCCGGAGCCTTTGGCGCGTCGCAGCAGCGGTCCCGCGACGGCCGACGGACTCATTCGACAGGACAGGGAGATTCCCATGCGCAAGCCTCACCTCTGCGTGCTGCTGGCCGGTCTGACCACGATCACGACCGCCGCGTTCGCCACTGCGCACGCGGCCGAGAGCGATCGCTGGCAGTTGCCGGTCGCAGTCAAGAAACTCGACAACGGATTGACCGTGGTCGTCTCGCAAGACCACAGCTCGCCGACCGTCGGCGTCAGCGTGGTCTATCACGTCGGCATGCGGCTGGAGCCGAAGAACCGCACCGGCTTCGCCCACCTGTTCGAGCACTTGATGTTCCAGGGCACGCCGGTCGCGCCGAAGGGCGTGTTCGACCAGGTCATCAGCGGCGGCGGCGGACGCAACAACGGGTCTACCCGCGCCGATTTCACCAATTACATCGAAGTCGCGCCGGTCTCGGCACTCGACCGCATCCTGTGGCTCGAAGCCGACCGCATGAAGACCCTGGACTTCAACCCGACCACGCTGAAGAACCAGCAAGACGTGGTCAAGGAAGAGATCCGGGTCAACGTGAAGAACCAGCCCTACGGCGGCTTCATGTGGATCGACATCGGCCAGCACGCATTCCAGAAGTGGGAGAACAACCACGACGGCTACGGCAGCTTCCAGGATCTGGAGAACGCCAGCCTCGAGGACGTGCGCTCCTTCCACCGCGACTACTACGGCCCCAACAACGCCGTGCTCGGCATCGCCGGCGACATCACCCCGGAAGACGCCTTCAAGCTCGCCGACAAGTATTTCGGCGCGATCCCGGGGCGTCCGACCCCGCCGCCGCCGGATTTCGCCGAGGGCCTCAACACCAAGGAGAAGCGCATCGAGCAGACCGATGCGCTGGCGCAGGTGCCGGCGATCGCCGCGGCCTGGAAGATGCCGACCCGCGGCAGCCGCGACCACGCGCCGATGGCGGTGCTCGGCAGCCTGCTCGCCGGCGACGAGGCCTCGCGCCTGTACCAGGGCCTGGTCAAGCAGCGCCAGATCGCGCTCAACATCGACGCGCTGTACGGCCTGACCGACCCCTGGACCTATAACGGCCCGACCTTGTTCACCCTGTTTGCGTTGTACAAGCCCGACACCAACGCCGATGCGGTGCTCGCCGCGATCGACGAGGAAGTGGCGAAGGTCGCCCGCGACGGCGTCGATGCGGTCACTCTGAAGCGGGTCAAGACCCACATGCTCGCCGATTGGTACAACGGCCTGGAAAGCTACATCGAACGCGCCGACACCGTCGCGCGCATGCAGACCCTGTGGGGCGACGCCAACGTGGTCAACAAGATCCCCGGCTGGATCGAAGGCGTGACCTCGGCCGATCTGCAGCGCGTCGCCAAGACCTATCTGACCCGCGCCAACCGCACCGTAATCGACCGCAAGCCGGTCGCGATGGCGGCGCCGGCCGCGAAGCCCGGCGCGGCCGCGCCGTCGGCGACGAACTGAGGAGGAGACGACATGAGAATCCATAACAATCTGCTCGCCCTGTCGACCTCGTTGGCCCTGGTCTGCGCGGTCGGCACCGCTGTCGCCGGCCCCGCCGCCAAGCTGCCCCAGCAACTGCCGCCGCTGGCCGCCGACAAGGCCCTGCCGGTGCCGCAGATCGCCCAGAAGACCCTCGCCAACGGCCTGCAAGTCTGGGTGGTGCCGCGCAAGGGCCTGCCGCGCGTCGATTACGCCCTCGCCGTGCGCAGCGCCGGCTATGCCAGCGACGGCCCCGACGCCTCGGGCTTCGCTTCGTTGTATGCCGGCCTGCTGACCCAGGGCACGGCCAAGCGCAACGCCAAGGCGATCGCCGAGGCCGCGCAGGGCTACGGCGGCGCGATCGGCGCCAACGCCCTCAACGACGGTGTGCTGCTCAGCGCCAACGCCTTGCCCTCGCAAGCCGAGCCGATGATCCGGCTGCTGTCGGAAGTGGCGCAGCAGGCGAACTTCCCCGATGCCGAGGTCAAGCTCGCCCAGGCCAACGCCCTGCAAGGCTTGAAGGTGTCGCAGGCGCAGCCGAGCTTTAAGGCCACGCGTGCCTTGCTGAAGGCGACCTACGGCGATCACCCTTACGCACGCAGCCAGCCCACCGAAGCGGCGATCGGCGCGGTCACCGCCGAGAAAGTGCGCGCCGAACACGTGCGCCGTTTCCGCCCGGACCGCGCCTTGTTGATCGTCACCGGCCGGATCGGCGCGGAGGAGGGCTTCAAGCTCGCCGAAGCCGCCTTCGGCCAGTGGAAGGCCAGCGGCGAAGCCATCGCCGACACCGCACCGGCGCGCGCCAGCGCCGACCCGCAGCGCATCTTCGTGCAGCGCGACGGCAGCGTGCAGTCGGCGGTGCGCCTGGGGCGTCCGGCGATCGCCGCGACCGATGCCGACTACCTGCCGGCGCAGTTGGCCGGCATCGTGCTCGGCGGCGGTTTCAGCAGCCGCCTGATGCAGAACCTGCGCGAAGACAAGGGCTATACCTACGGCGCGCGCGGCGGCCTCAACGCCTTGCGCGACGGCGGCAGCATCCAGGCCTCGGCCGACGTCCGCAACGAAGTCACCGGCAAGGCGATCGGCGAATTCATCTACGAATTCGGCCGCATCAACGACTACCCGGTGCCGGCGCAGGAGCTCGAAGACACCAAGCGCTACGTCGCCGGCGGTTATCTGATCGGCAACCAGCTGCAGAGCTCGGTCGCGGCCTCGTTGGCGAGTAATTGGCTGTACGGTCTGCCGCCGGAATTCCTCGGCGAGTACGTGCCGAAGATCCGCGCGATCAGCGCCGAGCAGGTCCAGGCGATGGCGAAGAAGTACTACGCCTCCAAGGACCAGTCGATCGTCGTGGTCGGCGATTACAAGGCGGTCGAGGGCCAGCTCAAGGAATACGGCGAGTTCAAGCTGGAGAAGTAAGCCCGGCCCATCGTCGCCAACAACTAGCCCCGGCCGTTCGCGGCCGGGGCTTCGTCGTTTTGGAAGCTTGTGGTCCGGATGTCGAGCCGACGGCGCTCAGTTCTCGCCGAACCATTTCAGCACCACGCCGATGGCGAGGCCGGCGAAGACCAGCCCGACCACGCCGTACAGCAGCCCGCTGAGGAACACGCCGTAGCCGCCCGGGAACGCGCCGACGATGGCGCCGGTGACCAGCGAATACGCCCCGTACAAGGGGATGAAGATCAGCCGCGCCAGCCACACCCCGCGCTCGCCGCGCTGGTCGCGAGGGACGGGGCTGCCGGTGGCGGCCCAGCGCACCGCCATGCGCGCGAGTACGACCGGCGCGAACAGCAGCGCAACCGCTTCCAGCGCCTTGTAGCCGAGCACCAGGCCGACCGCGAGCATGCCGCCGCCGATCAGCATGGCGGTGTCGTCGCCGGGCGCGCCGAAGCGGGCGAGGCCGGCGCCGATCAGGAAGGCGACGACGAAGACGCCGAAGCCGTAGAACACTTGTTTCATGCGGTCGCCCGTTCAGGTCTTGCGATCAAAAAGGCGCCGAGCCAGCTGGCCGGCAAAGGCAACAGCAGTCCGGCGACGGTCATCCACAGCGGATGCGCGAACATCATCGACACCGCGATCACGCTGGCGACGATCAGGGCGCCGACCGTAAGCGCGGCGCCGCGGCGGTGGCGGCGCGCGATCAGCGCCGCGACCAGGCCGCCATCGAAAGCGCCCACGACCCAGCCGGCCACAACCAGGGCCATGGCCGAGAACGGCGCGGCCGCCACGTGCGCGGCCAGCGCGACCGGATCGCGCGGATCGGTGCCGGGCGCGAACGGATGCAGGCGGGCCGAGCCGAACTCGAACAAGTGCATGGTCGCCATCGCCGCCAGCAGGCCGACGATCACCGCCAAAATCGTGCGAATCATGGTTCCGTCCCTCCCCGGATCGGATGCGCGGAGCATCGCCCCACGGACGCCGGGTTTCAAGCTCCCGCCGCTGCGGCGCGTCGCGCATAATCGGCGCCTCGCCACGGAGCCCCTCCATGCCCCCAGCCAATCCCGCCGTCTCGCCGGTGCGTCTGCTCGCCTTCGCCGGCAGCCTGCGCGCGGGCTCCTACAACCGCCGCCTGATCCCGGTGTTGGCCGAAGGCGCGCGCACCGCCGGCGCCGAAGTCACCCTGATCGAACTGCGCGACTACCCCTTGCCGATCTACGACGGCGACATCGAAGCCGAGGCCATGCCCGAGCACGCGCGCCGCCTGCAGGCCTTGCTGGCCGAACACGACGGCCTGCTGATCAGCACGCCCGAGTACAACGGCTCGATGCCGGCCCTGGTCAAGAACACCCTCGACTGGATCTCGCGTCCGCTCGCCGACGGCCGTTCCGGCACCGCCCTGTTCGCCGACAAGGTCGCCGGCATCGTTTCGGCGTCGCCCGGTCCCCTCGGCGGACTGCGTTCGCTGCTGGTGTTGCGCGACGCCTTGGCCAAACTCGGCCTGATCGTGGTGCCGCAGCAGGTTGCGGTCGGCCAGGCCGCCGACAAGCTCACCGATTTCGGCCAGTTGAACGACGAGCGCCAGCGCGACGCCGTGCATCGCGTCGGCGCCGCCGTGGTGCGCCACCTCAAGGTCTACCAGGGAGCTCCGGCATGAAAGGTCAGCAACGCGAATTGAACCTGCGCTTCCTGGCGCAACCGACCGACGTCAACTATGGCGGCAAGGTCCACGGCGGCATGGTCATGAAATGGATCGACCAGGCCGGTTACGCTGCCGCGGTCGGCTGGAGCGGCAAGTACAGCGTGACCGTCGCGGTCGGCGGCATCCGCTTCGTCGCCCCGATCCGGATCAGCGATCTGGTCACCGTGCACACCAAGTTGATCCACACCGGCACCAGCAGCATGCACTTCGCGGTCGACGTGAAGGCCCGCGACCCGGGCCTGGACGACGGCGAGCCCGAAGAGCGCCTGTGCACCCACTGCGTGATCGTGTTCGTCGCCATGGACCAGGTCGAAGGCAAACCGACCCCGGTGCCGTCGTGGACCCCGGTGACCGAGGACGACAAGCGTCTGGCCGAGTACGCGCTCAAGGTGATGGAGTTGAGCAAGGGGATCGAGGCGACGGTGGAACGGTACGTGCACGAGGGGTGAGGTTCGCCCGCTGCGCTCGGGCCCGGGCTTGTGTAGGAGCTCTGGGCTTGTGTAGGAGCGACGTGAGTCGCGACCAAGGGACGCGCAGAATCTCCACTGCCGTCGTTGCCGATCGAAGCCACGAACTGTCGCCGGGTAGGAGCGACGCAAGTCGCGACCGCGCAGCTCGCAGTTGTTGCGTACCTTGCCGCAGAGCGATGAAGCAACGTCAACATCTAAAGCTTCCGTCCGCTGACGCGGCCGGGTTACTTTCTTTTGCTGGCCCAAAAGTCCGTCTGGATTCCCTTCGGTCAAAGCTAACCAAAGAAAAGGCCTTCCTTGACGAAGCTCCCCTGCGAGTGCGATGCGCGCGCCGGGATTTTCCGATAAGACGTCCCTGTCTTATCGGAAAACGGCGCACGTCCTGTGCGCCGCCCTCCGGGTCTACGGTTGCATCGCAAGTTCGACACTGCGCCAGGCTCTTTACAGCAACGGCAACGGCAACGGCTCGGCTCGGCTTCTAAGGGTAGGAGCGGCGCGAGCCGCGACCGCGACCTTACGGCTGCCGGCGCGGGCGATCGTTGCTGCGTGGTCGCGGCTCGCGCCGCTCCTACCCTTTGAGCCGTCGTAGCTGCAGGATTGCTGTTGCTGTTGCTGTGCGCAGCTTCGCACTGGCGAAGGCCATAGCAGACCCGAAGGGCGGCGCGCAGGGATGCGCGCCGTTTTTCATCGGGACAGGGATGTCCCGTATGAAAAATTCCCGCGTCGGCATCGCTCGCGCGGGCCCTTGACCCAAAGAGAAGCATTTTTCTTTGGTTACCTTTCTTTTGTTGCTTATGACAAAAGAAAGTAACCCGCCGCTTTAGTGGCGGAAGCTCTTAGCGTTTGATCCTGATCCTGATCCTGATCCTGATCTTGCTTGAGCGATACGCCGCGAGACCGAAACAGCGTGGTCGCGGCTCGCGCCGCTCCTACCCTCGCGACAGCTCACGCCTCCGATCAATGACGGAGGCGTTGCGGACTCTGCGCGTCCCGCGGTCGCGGCTCACGCCGCTCCTACAGGGACGGTGTTGCAGCCCAAAAGGGATTCGCCACTCCACAACGAAACAGGCCGCCCGAAGGCGGCCTGCGAATCTCGATCGGGAAGCGGGCGCTCAGATGCCGTCGACGCGACGGGCTTCCATGAACTTGCCGCTCCAGTAACCGGTGTCCAGGCTGGAGACGGTCACGTCCTTGCCGGTGCGCGGGGCGTGCACGAAGCGGCCCTCGCCGAGATAGATGCCGACGTGGTCGACGCGGCCGCGGCGGCCGAAGAAGACCAGGTCGCCTTCGGTCATCGCATCGCGGTCGATCACCGCGCCGGTCTTGGCCATCTCGCGCGAGACGCGCGGCAGTTCGATGCCCAGGGCGTTGCGGAACACGTAGCCGACCAGGCCGCTGCAGTCGAAGCCCTGATCCGGGGAGCTGCCGCCCCAACGGTAGGGGGTGCCCAGCAGGCCCAGGGCGCGCTGCAGCATGCTCTTGATGCGGCTCTGCTCGGCGACCGGGATGTCGGCCTTGCCGAGATTCACGTTCGGGCCCAGCAGGCGGTTCAGGTCGGTCGCCAGGAGCAGGGCGCGATCGGACAGGGTCATGGCCTCCGGCAGCATGTTGCTGGCGGTCGGCTCCGGCGCGTCGGCCGAGTCGTTGCGCAGCGAGGTGCCGCCCGGGAGGGAACTGCCGAGGCTGGAACCCAGCGCAGAGGACTGCTGGGCGAAGGCGGGCAGGGCGCAGACCGCGAGTGCGGCGGTCAGCAGGATTCGTTGGCTGGCCCGGACGACGGTAGTCGTGCGAGCGGTGGCGCAAGGTGCTTGGGGGGTGGCAGCCAGGCGGCCGTGGCGAGTCAATTGGGTCGTCACGTATTAATCACGAAGTCGTCACCGATGGGGGATGATGCCCGTCATGTGGGAGACATAGGTTCAAATTTCGTTAGCAGGTCGTTAACAAGGCTGTGATTTGATTCACAATTTTCATCAGCGCAATGCCCAATCGCGCATTCATGAAAGTCTTGTTACTTCCTGAGAACCCGCTTCGCGCCGCTGTAATGGCTGACCCAGTAAGGGCCGTCGAGGTGATCCAGGCGGACCGTGCCGCCGGTGCTCGGGGCGTGCACGAAGCGGCCCTCGCCGACGTAGATGCCGACGTGGGAGACGTTGCCCTTGCTGCCGAAGAAGACCAGGTCGCCGGCCGCCAGGCGCATCGGCTCGATCCTGGGCCCCTGGTAGGACGCCAGGTCGCGCGAGGTCCGAGGCAGGCTCAAGGCCAGCATGTCCCGATAGACGTAGTTGACCAGGCCGCTGCAGTCGAAGCCGCTGTCGGGGGTGTTGCCGCCATAGCGGTAAGGCGTGCCGACCAGGCTGATCGCCCGCATCAGGACGGCATTGGCGGCGCCGGGGTTCTCCGGCTCGGTCCGGGGCCATTCGCGGACGGGCTTGGGCGGGGGCGGGCGGCGGACGACCTCGCGACCGCCGCCGCAGGCGCTGAGCAGGGCGCACAGGACCACTGCCACGGCGAGCGCCGGCCACGGCTTGCGCACCCGCGCTGGCGCGGGAGCGGTGTTGCCGGGATAATGCGCGGCCTTCGTCACGGCCGATAGCTTGGCGGCTAAGCGCCGAGACGACAAGACAGTCCACCTGTCGTTTTGTGGCGGCCCGCTCAAAGACGAGCCGTCGTTTCCTTTCCTGATCGCCCGATGGCGGTCTCCAGTCGGGTCCTGCAATGAAAATCGAGAAAGATCGCGTCGTCCGTTTCCACTACACCGTCTCCGAGCAGGGCAGCGAGCCGCTCGAGACCTCGGAAGGCCGCGACGCGCTGGCGATCCTGATCGGCCACAACAACATCATCCCGGGCCTGGAAAAGGCGATGGACGGCCGCGAAGCCGGCGAAAAGTTCGAAGTCGACGTGGTCGCCGCCGAAGCCTACGGCGCGCATCAGGAAGGCCTGACCCAGCGCGTGCCGAAGAAGTACTTCAAGGACGCCAAGCTGTTCCCGGGCATGCAGGCCGTGCTGCCGACCAGCTTCGGCCCGCGCGCGGTGACGATCCTCAAGGTCGGCATGAGCGTGGTCGATGTCGACCTGAACCACCCGATGGCCGGCAAGGACCTGCACTTCGCCATCGAGATCGTCGAAGTGCGCGAAGCCAGCAAGGAAGAGATCGAGCACGGCCATGTGCACGGCGACGGCGGCCACGCGCACTGAGCGCGGCGCCCCTTCGATGAGCGACGGCCCGCCTGCGCGGGCCGTTTCTTTTTGGGCCGCCGCAGGATGCGGTCGCGATCCGGCAGGCGGCCGTAGAATCGCGGCAGTGGCGGGTCCGGTTGCAGGCCACTCCGCCGCAAGCGCCGTAGCGCCACGGCCCCTATCGACGACAGCGAGAGCATGAGCGCAAGCGCCGCGGCCTCCGGCTTGGCCCCCATTCCCGTCCACGAACGCCTGCCCGCACTCGACGCGCTGCGCGGTCTGGCCCTGCTCGGGATCTTCCTCAGCAACGCCGAGATGTTCACCCGGCCGCTGGCGGATATTTCCGACGGCATCGATACGCACCTGCGGGGCCTCGATCACGCCGCTTCGGCCTTCGTCTACGTGCTGATACGCAGCAAGTTCTGGACCTTGTTCTCGCTGCTGTTCGGCATGAGCTTTGCGGTCATGTCCGAACGCTCGCGCCAGGCCGGGCGCGATTTCCGCCCGCTGTACCTGCGCCGCAGCGTCGGTCTGTTGATCGTCGGCCTGATCCATGCCTGGCTGATCTGGGCCGGCGACATCCTGGTCACCTACGCGCTGGCGGCATTCGCGCTGTTCGCGATGCGTTCGCTGTCGCCGGGCGCCTTGTGGCGGATCGGTCTGAGCCTGTACCTGAGCGTGCTCGGTTTCTTCCTGATGATCGCCGCGCTGCTGGCGATCCCCGGTGTGGCGCAGTCGACGCCCGCCGATGCGGCCGCCGACCGTGCCGCGCGCGCCGCCGAAATCGCTGCCTATGCGCACGGCGATTACGCGCAAGCGACGGCGCAGCGCCTGGCCTTCTTCGTCGACGGAGCCATGTCGGGCTGGTTCAGCATGGTGCCGATGGTGCTGGGCCTGTTCCTGATCGGCGCCTGGTTCGTGCGCAGCGGAGCGCTCGCCGATCCGGGCGCGCATCGTCACCGTCTGAAGTCGATGATGGCTTACGGCTTGCCGGCCGGCGTGGCCATCACCGGTTTGAGCCTGCTCATCGACAGCTCGCCCACGTTCACCCCGGTCAGCGCCGCCGCGGTCGCGGCGAGCACCTTGCACATGCTCGGCGCCTTGCCGCTGGCCTTGGCCCTGATCGCCTGGGTCGTGTTGGTGGTGCACGGCGGCGCGCGCTGGCCGCTGCGCTTCGCGCCGGCCGGGCGCATGGCCTTGAGCAACTACCTCGCCCAATCGCTGATCGGCACCTTGGCGTTCTACGGCTATGGCTTTGGGTTGTGGGGGCAGGTACCGCTGGCGGCGCTGATCGCCGCGGCCTTCGTCGTGTTCGCATTGCAGATGATGCTCAGTGCGGCGTGGCTGCGGCATTACCGTTTCGGCCCGGTCGAATGGCTGTGGCGCGCTTTCACGTATTGGCGTTGGCCGCCGATGCGGATTCGGGCGTCGTAACGCGCGTTTGAGTTTGATCTTGCGGGATCGGTGCGTCACAAGATTGAAGTGCTGCGGTTGCCGCTTGCGTTGCTCCTATCCTGGACTCCAGCCGGAAGCGGCGCGAGGTTGAGGCGTAGTGGTCGCTGCCTCAAGAGTAGGAGCGACGCAAGTCGCGACCGCGCAGCTCGCAGTTGTTGCGTACCTTGCCGCAGAGCGATGAAGCAACGTCAACATCTAGAGCTTCCGTCCGCTAACGCGGCCGGGTTACTTTCTTTTGCTAAGCCCAAAAGAAAGCTAACCAAAGAAAAGGGCTCTCCTTGCAAGGGCACAGGCCACGAGTGCGGTGCTGTCGCCGGGATTTTCCGATAAGACGTCCCTGTCTTATCGGAAAACGGCGCACGTCCTGTGCGCCGCCCTCCGGGTCTCCGGGGGCTCTCGCGAATTCGGCACTACGCCAAGCTCTTCACTGCAACTGCAACTGCAACTGCAACGGCTCGGCTTTTAGGGGTAAGAGCGGCGCGAGCCGCGATCGCGAACTTACGGCTGCCGGCGCGGGCGATCGTGGCGGCGTGGTCGCGGCTCGCGCCGCTCCTACCCTTTGAGCCGTCATGGCTGCAAGGTAGCTGTTGCTGTTGCCGTGCGCCATCTCAAACTCGCGAAGGCAATCGAAGACCCGGAGGGCGGCCCGCATGGATGCGGGCCGTTTTTCATCGGGACAAGGATGTCCCGTATGAAAAATACCTGCGTCAGCATCGATCGTGCGGGCCTGTGATTCAAAGTAAAGCATTTTTCTTTGGTTACCTTTCTTTTGTTGCTTATGACAAAAGAAAGTAACCCGCCGCTTTAGTGGCGGAAGCTTTTAGCGTTTGATCTAGATCTAGATCTAGATCTGGAGCTTGCTTGAGCCAGGCGCCGTAATACCGCCGCAACGCGGTCGCGGCTCGCGCCGCTCCTACCCCGGCGAAAGTACGCCGCCTCGATCGATGACAACGGCGATGCCATTCCTGCGCATCCCGCGGTCGCGGCTTGTGACCGAAGGGAATCCAGTAGGACGCCGCTCCTACCCCGGCGAAAGTACGCCGCTTCGATCGATGACAACGGCGATGCCATTCCTGCGCATCCCGCGGTCGCGGCTTGTGACCGAAGGAAATCCAGTAGGACGCCGCTCCTACCCCGGCGAAAGCACGCCGCTTCGATCGATGACGACGGCGATGCCATCGCTGCGCATCCCGCGGTCGCGGCTCACGCCGCTCCTACAGGGAAGGTGGCAGTCCAAAGGGGAAGGTGTCGCCGTCCGAATAGGGATTCGCCACCCCGCAACGAAGACAGGCCGCCCGAAGGCGGCCTGTCGATACGCTCGATTCATCCAGACCGCAGGTTCAATTCACCGAGACCGCGCTCCAGGCGCGGGCGACGGCCTTGTACTCGTTCGAGGTGCTGCCGTAGAGATCGGTCGCGGCCTGCAGGGTGGCGGTGCGGGCCTGCGGGTAGGTGGTGCTGGAAACGAAGTAACGGGTCAGCGCGCGGTACCAGATCGCGCCGGCCTTGGCGCGGCCGATGCCGGCGATGGCGGTGTCGCCGTTGCAGACCAGTTGCGAGGGGGTGTAGTTGAAGCCGGCCGGCCTCACCGCGCCTTCGGCGAGCAGATAGAAGAAGCGGTTGCCCACGCCCGAGCTCAGGTGCGGGTCGTACTTGCCGTTCTGGCCGGTCTGCGAGGCGGTGAAGCCGCCGACGGGATAGCACGAGAACGAGCGGCCGTCGGCGTCTTGCTTGAACATCAGGCGCAGCGCCTTGGTGTCGCCAGGGTTGTTGATGTAGACCTCTTCGCCCAACAAATAATCGCCCGGGTCGTTGGCGTTGCCGACGCTGAATTCGACCAGGGTGCCGAAGATGTCGGAGGTGGCTTCGTTGAGGCCGCCGCTGTCCTTGATGTTGTAGTAGCCCAGGCGCGCGGTGGCGCCGGTCACGCCGTGGGCCATTTCGTGGCCGGCGACGTCGAGCGCCACCAGCGGGCGATAGGTCACGCCGTCGCCGTCGCCGTAGACCATCGCGCTGCCGGTCCAGTAGGCGTTGACCAGGTTGGTCGGGCCGTAATGCACATAGCTCTTCACGCCCTGGCCGTTGTTGAAGATGCCGCTGCGGCCGTGCACGTTCTTGAAGTAGTCGAAGGTGGCGGCGACGCCGTAATGGGCGTCGGCCGCGGCCGAGGCGCGGTCGGAGGTGGTGTTGTTGCCCCAGACGTTGTCGCTGTCGTTGAAGGCGACCGCGCCCGAGGTGCCGGACTGGTTGCGCGCATCCAGGGTCTGGCCGTTGCCGCGGGTCGGGTCGGTCAGGGTGTAGCCGCCGCTGATCGAATTGCTGACCAGGCCGACGTTGCCCAGGGTCAGGGTCTTGCCGGTGCCGTTGGCGGCGGCGGAATGGACGCGGTCGTCTTCCTGCAGCAGCTTGCCGGTGGCGGCGTCGAGGTAGTAGCTGATCAGGCCTGGCGCCGGGTCGTTGCGGCGGTCGCCGGTGACGTCGACTTGGTAGGCCAGGGTCGGCTCGGTGCCGCGGGCGAAGATCACCAGGGCGGCCGGCGTCATCGCCGTGACCGTGCCGTCGAATGCGGCGCCGGCTTCGACCTTGGCCTGTTCGGCGCTGATCTTCGGCTCGATCGCGGGGCGCCCGAAGCTGCGCATGTTGTCGCCCTGGCTGATCGACTTCAGCTCGCCGTTGCGCGAATGCACGACCAGGTCGCCGCCGACCACGGGCAGGCCGCGATAGGTGCGTTCCATGCGCACGTGCTCGGTGCCGTCGCGGTCGATCATGACGTCGCGGGCGACGAAACCATCGGCCTTGGCGCGATGCACTTCATCGGCGGCGACGGTCTCCAGCAGGCCGCGCGCGCGTTGCGCAGCCGGCGAAGCGGCGGCCTGTTCGGGCGAGGTCGAAGCGGCGAGGAGGTCGCTGCCCGGGCGCGCGCCGACGGCGAGCTGGCTCGGTGCCTGCGCCACATGCGGCGTGGCGACGCGGGTGGCGGCGACGGCAGCGGCGTGGGCGGTCGTGGCGACGGCCGCAGGCGCGGTGGCGGGCGCGGCGGCAAGCGTGGTCGAACCCGAGCTCGACAGGGACACAGTCGCCAGGACGGCGATGGCGCCGACGATGGCGGTGCTCAATACGGCGGTCTTCAGTTGCATGGGTGAATCCCCTAATGAAGGTAACGGTCGTGTTTTGTGAGGTGCTGTCATTGCTTTTCCGCAGCCTCCGGCGGCGCCCTTCGTCAGCTGAGACGAGGGACGTTCGGCTTGGAGGGATCGGCCTGCCCGATGTGCGGCGGTGGCGTCTGCATGAGTCGGACGGTGGGCCTGGAGTGACGTTAGGCTGCCGGCCCGCTGTGCTTGAATGAAAAATCGGTGCGAGCGGTCACGTAACGGCGAGGCGCATTTCGCGCTTGGTCACAGAACCGGCGCGATGGGCCAAAACGCAACCGGAGCGGTGGCGGATTTCCGGCTCGATGCGCAGCGGCGGCGGTGTCGGCGCCTCGCTGCGCTGCGGCCGAGCATGCGCTGCTGTAGGGGATCGGCCCGGCAATGCGGTCGGCATCGATGGATCGCAGCGTTCCGTTCGCTGTGCAGCTGCCTCAACCGAGGCGCAACGAGGCGCCGCCCGCCCCAAGCCGCAAAACCGGCGGCGCTCGTCGCGGCCCAGTCTTAGTACTATGCGGAACGTGCCGAGCGGTTCCCGGCGGCACCCGGGGCCGCGGCGGCAGCGCTGCGGCCCGGCCACGCGACAACGAACCGGACTGGCTGACAGGGCAAATGCGCGAAGCACAGGTGGGTGGGGTGGAACAGCGGACGGCCGCCACGGGCGGCGAAGACGTGATCGTGATCGGCGCGGGCGTGATCGGCCTGACCTGCGCCCTGGCCCTGCTGGAAAGCGGACGCTCGGTGCGGGTCATCGACGCCGGACGCATCGGCGGCGGCAGCTCGCACGGCAATTGCGGCACCATCACCCCGAGCCATGCGACGCCGCTGGCCGCGCCGGGCGTGATCGCCCAGGCCCTGCGCTGGATGCTGACCCCGGATGCGCCGCTGTACGTGCATCCCAAGCTCGATCCGCAGTTGTGGGGCTGGCTGTTGCGCTTCGCCGCGCGCTGCAACGACCGCGATTGGCGGGCCAGCGCACAGGCCAAGTCGGCCTTACTCAACGATTCGCGCGAGCGCCTGGAAAGCTGGGTCGGGCGCTACGGCCTGGTGTGCGAATTCGACACCGCCGGCGTCGACTACGTGTTCCGCGACGCCAAGGCCTTCGCCAGCGGCCAGCTCGAACTCGATCTGCTGCGCGAGTTCGGCATCGGCGTAAGCCTGCTGGACGGCGCCGCCTACGAGGCGCAGGACCCGGCCTTCAAGCCCGGGGTCGCCGGCGCGATCCGTTTCGACCACGACGCCGTGCTGCGGCCCGACCGTTATGTCGCCGAGCTCGCGCGCACCGTGCGCGAGCGCGGCGGCCGTTTCACCGAGCAATGCGCGCTGCGCGACTTGCGTCGCGAGGGGGCGGGCATCGAACTCGACACCAGCCTGGGCCTGCTGCGCGCGCGCGACGTGATCGTCGCGGTCGGCGCCTGGACGCCGAAGCTGTCCGACGCCATCGGCCTGCCGTCGCTGCAGCGCGCGATGCAGCCGGGCAAGGGCTATTCGATCACTTACGACCGCCCGCCGTTGATGCCGCGCCGGCCGGTGGTGCTGCGCGAGCGCAAGGTCTGCGTGACCATGTGGGACAGCGGGTTCCGCCTTGGCAGCACCATGGAATTCTCCGGCTACGACGAGAGCCTCAACCCGCGCCGGCTCGCGGCCCTGGAACGCGGCGCCGCCGAGTACCTGCACCATCCGGTCGGCCCGGTCGAACGCGAGCGCTGGTACGGCTGGCGGCCGATGAGCGTCGACGACGTGCCGCTGATCGGCCGCGTGCCCGCTTGCGAAGGGCTGTGGCTGGCGACCGGCCACGGCATGATGGGGGTGAGCATGAGCGCCGGCACCGGCCAACTCGTCGCCGACCTGATCGCCGGGCGCGAGACCGCGATCGATCCGCATCCCTATCGACCGGAGCGCTTCGCATGAGCAGGCCCCATGAAAGCGCGCCCCCCGAAAGCATGCCCCTCGAAGCCGACGACAGCCGCACCCACTTCGACCTGATCGTGATCGGCGGCGGTTCCGGCGGCCTCGCCGGCGCCTTCCGCGCCGCCGAGCACGGCGCACGCGTGGCCTTGCTCGAGCCTTCGCTGCTCGGCGGCACCTGCGTCAACGTCGGCTGCGTGCCGAAGAAAGCCATGTGGCTGGCCGCCGACATCGCCGGCAAGCTGCGCATGGCGCAGTCGCTGGGGTTCTCGATCGACGCCGATCCGAAACGGCCCTGCGCGCTCGACTGGCCGACCTTCATCGTCCACCGCCAGCGCTATATCGCCAACATCCACGAAAGTTATCGGCGCCGCCTCGATGCCTCCGGCATCGTGGTGTTGCCGATGCGCGCGCAGTTGCTCGACGCCAATACGGTGGAGTGCGAGAACGGCGCGCGCCTGAGCGCGCCGCGCATCCTGATCGCCACCGGCGGCCACGCGGTCAAGCCGCAGATCCCGGGCGCCGAACTGGGCACGACCTCGGACGATTTCTTCCAGTGGTGCGCCGCGCCCGAGCGCGTCGCCATCGTCGGCGCGGGTTATATCGCGGTCGAGCTCGCCGGTGTGCTGCAGGCGCTCGGCAGCCAGGTCGAATTGTTCGTGCGCGGCACGCGCCTGCTCGAAGCTTTCGACGCCGAACTGACCACCCAGCTGGCCGAGGACTACCGCCAGAACGGCGTGCGCCTGCATTTCGGCCACGCGGTCGCGGCGCTCGAAGCCGACGGTGCGCGCGTGCGCCTGCGCGGCGCCGACGGTGCGCTCAGCGAGGCCTTCGACCAGGTGTTGTTCGCGACCGGACGCCGGCCCAACAGCGAGCGCATCGGGCTCGACCGGGTCGGCGTGGCGCTGGATGCGCGCGGCCACGTCGTCGTCGACGACCTGCATGCGACCAATGTCGCGAATCTGTACGCGGTCGGCGACGTCACCACCGACACCCAACTGACCCCGGTCGCGATCGCCGCCGCGCGCCGGCTCATGGACCGCGTCTATGGCGGCCGCGAGGGCCGGCTCGACCAGAACGACATCCCGACCGTGGTGTTCGCGCACCCGCCGATCGGCCGGGTCGGCCTGACGGAGGACGAGGCGCGGGCACGACATGGTGACAACCTGCACATCTATCGCGCCGGGTTTCGGCCGATGCTGTACGCCCTGGCCGAGTCGCCGCAGCGCAGCCTGTTCAAGCTGATCTGCGTCGGCCAGGAGCGCCGCGTGGTCGGCATCCATCTGCTCGGCGAGGCCGCCGACGAGATGCTGCAAGGCTTCGCGGTCGCGCTCAAGCGCGGCATCACTCTCGACGACCTGCGCGACACGGTCGCCATCCATCCGACCAGCGCCGAGGAAGTGGTGCTGATGCGCTAACGTCCCGGCGACCGTCGCCGCGTAGCGCGCGCCAGGCAGGCGATCCGAGCAGGGGCAGCGATGAATCAGGGCAAGGGACGTCATTGGATCAAGGCCGGCGCGATCGGCGTTGCGCTCTCGTGGGGCACGATCGCCGCGGCGGTCGCCGCGCCCGCAGAGCCGGCGATGGACATCGCCGACCTGCTCAGCGTGCCGCGGCCCGACCAGATGATCGGCGCGAGCGATGCGCCGGTGCTGGCCTGGGTGTCGAACGATCAAGGCGTGCGCAATGTCTGGGTGGCGCGCGCGCCCGGCTTCGCGCCCCACAAGCTCACCGCCTACGACGAGGACGACGGCCAAGCCATCGGTCCCCTGCAGCTCAGCCACGACGGCCGCTGGCTGGCCTACGTGCGCGGCAGCGGGCCGGACGCGGCCGGCAACAACAGCAATCCGACCAGCGATCCCGATGGCCAGGAGCAGGCGGTGTGGGTCGTCGCCAGCGACGGTTCCGGCAAGCCGCAACGCATCGGCGCCGGCCGCGGCATGCAATTCGCGCCGCAGGGCGACGCGCTGTTGGTGCAGGGGCGCATGCTCGGTTGCTACGCGGTGCCCGGGGGCAAAGCGCCGCAGTGGTGCAAGGAAGCCCTGATCAAGACCCGCGGCAGCAACAGTGCGGCGGCGTTCTCGCCGGACGGCAAGTTCCTGAGTTTCACCAGCGACCGCGGTGACCACAGCTTCATCGGCGTGCTCGACCTGGCCGCGCGCACGGTGCGCTGGATGGGCGCGGACTTCAATCGCGACAGCAATCCGGCCTGGTCGCCGGACGGCCGCCGCATCGCCTTCCTGCGCATGGCCGCCGCGCGCAACGGCGAGCAGTTCGACCTGACCCGCGCCAACGTGTTCGAGATCTGGGTCGCCGATGCCGCCACGGGCCAGGCCAAGCGCGTGTTCCGTTCCAACGATCACGCCGGCGGTTATGCCCAGTTCGCCGAGACCGACCCGCTGCAGTGGAGCCGCGACAACCGCCTGGTGTTCAGCTCCGAACAGAGCGGTTGGCTGCATTGGTATGCACTGTCGCCCGAGGGCGGCGAGCCGGTCGCTCTGAGCCGCGGCGAATGCGAGGCCGAAACCAGCGTGCTGGCCGAGGACGGCGGCTTCTTCTTCAGCGGCAACTGCGCCGAACTCGATTACCGGCAGATGTTCGCGGTCGACGCCAAGGGCGCCGCGCAGAAACTGTTGACCGGCAAGCACGAGATCGCGACCGAGCCGGTCGCGGTCGCCGGCGGGCACTGGTTGGCCTTCCGTCATGCCGATGCGCGCCGGCCCAGCGCGATCGCGGTGATGCCGCGCAGCGGCGGCGAAGTGCGGCGGATCTTCCCGGCGCAGTTGCCGGCGCGTTTTCCGATCGATCGCCTGGTCGAGCCCAAGACGCTGAGCCTGCGCGCCAGCGACGGCGTGGTTTCGCATGCCACCGTGTTCGAGCCGCCGGCCTCGTTCAAGGGCAAGCGCCCGGCGCTGGTCTACGTGCACGGCGGCCCGGTCCGGCAGATGCTGCCGGGCTGGCATTACGGCAGCTATTACTACGCCGACTACGCCAGCAATCAGTGGCTGGCGAGCCAAGGCTTCGTGGTGCTGGCCTTGAATTTCCGCGCCGGCACCAATTACGGCCAGGCCTTTCGCCGCGCCGAGAAACAAGGGCCGCGCGGCTTCAGCGAGTATCAGGACGTGCTGGCCGCGCACGCCTATCTGGCCAAGCGCGACGACGTCGATGCGCGCAGGATCGGCATCTACGGCGGCTCCTACGGCGGCTTCCTGACCGCCTCGGCCCTGGCGCGCAATTCGGACCTGTTCGCGGCCGGGCTCGATCGCCACGGCGTCCACGATTGGCGCGAGAGCGCCAAGGGCGGCGACAACAGCGGCCTGTGGGGGCTGGGGCCGGACGAGCTGGAGCTGGCCTGGCAATCCTCGCCGATGGCGCACGTCGACAGTTGGCGTTCGCCGGTGCTGTTCGTGCACGGCGACGACGACCGCGCGGTGAAGTTCGCCCAGAGCGTCGACCTGGTCGAGCGCCTGCGCGCGCGCGGCGTGCCGGTCGAGACCCTGGTCCTGCCCGACGAGGATCATTTCTTCCTGCGCCACGCGACCTGGCTTCAGGTCCATCGCAGTACCATGGACTTCTTCCGCCGGCAGCTGAAGCCCGGCGCCGATTGAGTCCGAACGCATGACGCCGCACCCGACCGAACCCGTCTACCGACTGCACCGCGGCACCGCGCCCTTGCTGATCAGCCTGCCGCACGACGGCGCGCTGATCCCCGACGCGCTGGCCGCGCGCATGGTCGAATCGGCGCGGCGCGCGCCGGACACCGACTGGCACGTGTCGCGCCTGTACGCGCTCGCCCGCGCGTTCGGCGCCTCGATCATCGTGCCGAGTTATTCGCGCTATGTGGTCGATCTGAACCGTCCGCCCGACGACACCTCGCTGTATCCCGGGCAGAACACCACCGGCCTGTGTCCGGCGGTGCAGTTCAGCGGCGAAGCGGTGTATCTCGAGGGCCAGGCACCGACCCCGGAGGAAGTCGCCGAGCGCGTCGAATTGTACTGGCGCCCGTATCACGACACCCTGGTCGGCGAGCTCGACCGCATCCGCGGCGAGCACGGCCGTGCGGTGCTGTGGGAAGGCCATTCGATCCGCGGCGAAGTGCCGTTCCTGTTCGAGGGCCGCCTGCCGGACCTCAACCTCGGCACCGCCGCCGGCAAGAGCTGCCTGCCCGAACTGCAGGCGCGGCTCGAACGCATCCTGGGCGCGCAGAGAGACTACGAGTGGGTCGCCAACGGCCGCTTCAAGGGCGGCTACATCACCCGCCACTACGGCGACCCCGAGATCGGCGTGCAGGCGGTGCAGTTGGAAATCAGCCAGCGCAACTACATGGACGAGGCCTCGTTCGCCTACGACGAAAGCAAGGCGGTGCGCCTGCAGGTCGTGATCGAGGCCTTGCTGCGCGCGACCCTGGACGCGGACGACGCATGACCCAGGCGCCTGCGGCGCCGCGGCTGACCGTGGGTCAGGCGCGCGCCTTGCATCTGGCCGCACAAGGCCTGCTGGCCCGGCCGCGCCGGCGCGCGCGCCGGCCCGATCTGCTCGCCGCGATCGAGCGCATGCAGTTGCTGCAGATCGACACCATCCACGTGGTCGCGCGCAGCCCCTACCTGGTGTTGTTTTCGCGGGTGGGCGGTTATCGCGCGCGCTGGCTGGAAGAGTTGTTGGCCGAGCGCGAGATCTTCGAAGTCTGGGCCCACGAAGCCTGCTTCGCGCCGATGAGCGACTACTTGTTGCATCGCAATGGTTTGCCGCAACGCGCGCATCACTGGGCGATCCGCAGCGCCCAGCGTCATCGCCAGAGCAGCGGCGCCAAGATCGACCGCCTGCTCGGACACATCCGCGAGCTCGGCGCGGTCAAGTCTTCGGACTTCGAACGCGAGGCGGGCTCCGCCGGCGGCGGTTGGTGGGGCTGGAAAGAAGAGAAGCGCTGGCTCGAAGCCGGCTTCGCCCTCGGCGAGCTGATGGTCGCGCGGCGCGACAATTTCCATCGCGTTTACGACCTGGCCGAACGCGTCGCCGGCGTAGCCGTGCCGGGTTGGGACAGCACGCCGATCGAGGCCGCGACGGTGCGGCGCGACACCATCCTGAAGTCGGTGCGCGCGCTCGGCATCGCCCAGGCGCGCTGGATCGCCGATTACTACCGCTTGCGTCCGCGCCTGCGCGATGCCGACCTGGCCGAACTGGTCGAGGCCGGCGACTTGTTGCGGGTCGAGGTCAAGGGTTGGCAGTCGCCGGGCTATGTCCATCGCGATCACGCCGACTCGCTCGCGCTGGCCGCAGGCGGGCGGCTGCGCGCGACCCACTCGACCTTGCTGTCGCCGTTCGATCCGGTGGTCTGGGATCGCGAACGCGCCAGCGAATTGTTCGGCTTCGATTACACCCTGGAGTGCTACACGCCGGAGCCGAAGCGGCGCTACGGCTATTTCGTCTTGCCGATCCTGGTGCGCGGGCGCCTGGTCGGGCGGCTCGACGCGAAAGCGCATCGCGCGCACGGCGAGTTCGAGGTCAAGGCCTTGTATCTCGAAGAGGACGTCGTCGCCGACGAAGTGCTTGCCGCGGACATCGCCCGCGCGATCGACGACTGTGCGCGCTGGCACGAGACGCCGGCGGTGCGATTGACGCGGTGCCGGCCGGCGGCGTTCGCCAAACCGCTCAAGGCGGCGTTGGCGGCCTTGGCCTGAGCCGCAGGCGTCGGTGCCAGGCAGAGACCGCGACGGCTTAACCTGAGCGCTGCACGATCACCACGCAGGCCGCGACCAGGCCGAGCAGGGGGATCAGGTTCAACACCAGCGCCGGCACCGCGATGCTGTGGCGTTCGCGGCGGAACAGGGCGACGATCGCGAGCAGGCTGCCGAACAGCCAGCTCGCTGCGGTGAACAGGATCGCGCGGCCGGTGCAGTGCAGGCTCCAGGTGCCGCACTTGTCGTCCGGGGTCAGGCCGAACACGAACAGCCAGGCCAGGACCGGGCCGAGCAACAGGGCGAACCAGGCCAGCACGCCGAACAAACGCGGCCGCGCGTACTCGACGCCGGCGTCGGGAAAGGCTTCGGCCAGCGTTTCGGCGTAGGCATCGGCATCGCGCTCGCTCAAGGCGCTTTCGGCGCGTTCAACGGCCATGGCGCGGTCCCTCCGCAAGGCGCCTGCCAAGGGCGGGCCGGTAGCGATGATCGGGGCGTCCTTCCATTTCGAACTCCTTGCCCATCGATGCGCTCAAGTTGCCGCAAGCCGCGGCATGGCCGCGTGATGCCGGAGAGAACGCCGC
This sequence comes from Lysobacter sp. ESA13C, assembly GCF_019970005.1. Lineage (NCBI taxonomy): Bacteria > Pseudomonadati > Pseudomonadota > Gammaproteobacteria > Lysobacterales > Lysobacteraceae > Lysobacter > Lysobacter sp. ESA13C. The sequence goes on from NZ_JAHXYK010000005.1 coordinate 458,332, forward strand.
AAGGCGCTTGTTGCGAAAAAGAAACGGGCCACAAAGAAACGCGCCGCGGGCGGGGTGGAACTCCCTAAGACGAACGCAGTCTCGGGCGAAGACCGTCCAAGACCGACGCCGCGGCAAGCTGGCGGCGCCCGAAAAAAGCCGCACGAGGCGGCGGGGATTCTTTAGAAACGCCGCACAAGACGGCAGCCAATCCGCAGGAGACACGCCGCACTAGGTGGCAGCCAGTCCTTAAAAAGAACGCCGCACAAGGCGGCAGCCAGTCCTCAAGAGAAACGCCGCACAAGGCGGCGGCCAGTCCTCAAGAGAAACGCCGCACAAGGCGGCGGCCAGTCCTCAAAAAGAAACGCCGCACAAGGCGGCGTTTCGTTTCTGACCCGTGGCGGAGGGCGAGGCTCAGACTTCCAGCGTCGCCAGGTCGCCCTTGGTTTCCAGCCAGGACTTGCGGTCGCTGGCGCGCTTCTTGGCCAGCAGCATGTCCATCAGCGAATGGGTCTGAGCGTTGTCGTCGATGGTCAGCTGGACCAGGCGGCGGGTGTCGGGGTGGATGGTCGACTCGCGCAACTGCGAGGCGTTCATCTCGCCCAGGCCCTTGAAGCGGGTGACGTTGACCGCGCCGCTGAGGCCCTTCTTGCGGTCGCCTTTTTCGCGCTCGATCTTTTCCAGGAGGATGCGTTTTTCCTCCTCGTCGAGGGCGTAGAACACGGTCTTGCCCACGTCGACGCGGAACAGCGGCGGCATCGCCACGAAGATGTGGCCGCTGGCGACCAACGCCGGGAAGTGGCGCAGGAACAGGGCGCTGAGCAGGGTGGCGATGTGCAGGCCGTCGGAGTCGGCGTCGGCGAGGATCACGACCTTGCCGTAGCGCAGGCCGCTGATGTCTTCCTTGCCGGGGTCGCAACCGATCGCGACCGCCAGGTCGTGCACTTCCTGCGAACCCAGCACGCTGCCGGAGGCGACTTCCCAAGTGTTGAGGATCTTGCCGCGCAGCGGCAGGATCGCCTGGAAGTCCTTGTCGCGGGCCTGGCGCGCGCTGCCGCCGGCCGAATCGCCTTCCACCAGGAACAGCTCGGTGCGCGAGAGGTCCTGCGAGCTGCAGTCGGCGAGCTTGCCGGGCAGGGCCGGGCCCTGGGTGATCTTCTTGCGGGTGATCTGCTTTTCGGTCTTCAGGCGCGCGGCGGCGCGCTCGATGGCGAGTTGGGCGATGCGCTCGCCCAATTCCGTGTGTTGGTTCAGCCACAGCGAGAACGCGTCGTGGGCGGCGCCCTCGACGAAGCCGGCGGCCTGGCGCGAGGACAGGCGTTCCTTGGTCTGGCCGCTGAACTGCGGGTCGGTCATCTTGATGCTGAGCACGAAGGCGACCCGGTCCCAGACGTCTTCCGGGGCCAGCTTGACGCCGCGCGGCAGCAGGTTGCGGAAGTCGCAGAACTCGCGCAGCGCGTCGGTGAAGCCGGTGCGCAGGCCGTTGACGTGGGTGCCGTGCTGGGCGGTCGGGATCAGGTTGACGTAGCTTTCCTGGACCAGCTCGCCGTCGGGCACCCAGGCCACCGCCCAGTCGACCACTTCGGTGTCTTTCTTGAGCTGGCCGACGAACAGGTCCGGCGGCAGCAGCTCGCGCTGCGGCTGGCCCTCGCGCAGCTCGCCCGACAGGTAGTCCCGCAGGCCGTCTTCGTAGTACCACTCGATGCGCTCGCCGCTGGCCTCGTCGAACAGCTTGACGTTGAGGCCCGGGCACAGCACCGCCTTGGCGCGCAGCACGTGCTTGATCGAGCGCAGGTTGAACTTGGGCGTGTCGAAATACTTCGCGTCGGGCCAGAAGCGCACGCGGGTGCCGGTGTTCTTCTTGCCGACCGAGTTGACCACTTCCAGCGGGGTGGCGCGGTCGCCGTTCTGGAAGGTCATGCGGTATTCGTTGCCGTCGCGCTTGATGTGCACTTCGACCAGCTTGGACAGCGCATTGACCACGCTCACGCCGACGCCGTGCAGGCCGCCGGAGAAGGTGTAGTTCTTGTTGCTGAACTTGCCGCCCGCGTGCAGGCGCGTAAGGATCAGCTCGACGCCGGGGATGCCTTCCTCGGGGTGGATGTCGACCGGCATGCCGCGGCCGTCGTCGGAGACCTCGCAACTGCCGTCGGCGTGCAGGGTGACCTCGATGCTGCGGGCGTGGCCGGCCAGCGCCTCGTCGACCGCGTTGTCGATGACCTCCTGCGCCAGATGGTTCGGGCGGGTGGTGTCGGTGTACATGCCCGGGCGTCGTTTGACGGGGTCCAGCCCGGAGAGGACTTCGATGTCGGCGGCGTTATAGCGACTGCTCATTAACTGAAGGGCGTGGCCGTGGTGTTCGGAGCGGCGAGAATGGCGACGGCGGGCTAGGTGGTCAAGCCGCACGACGTGAAGAGTGGTCAAGAAGCTTGGCCCACGTGCGTCTCGCCCGGCGAGACCGGCTGAGACGGCGGCCCGGCCTGCTCGAGCGGACGCCGCGGCGGCGAGGCGGGGCGGGTTGATATCGGTCGATTCAGCCACCAGCATGGGGGTAGGGGTTAGGGTCCGCCGCGTCGCTCTGGGAAGCGGTGCGCCGAACGGCTCATCGCCCACGACACACGGCGCAGCCCGACGCGCCGGTCCCCATTCCGTCAGGAGGCCACACCATGAACATCCGCAAGCTCGTGCTCCCCGCCGCCATCGCCGCTGCCCTGGCCATGCTGGCCGCGCCTGCCGCCTTCGCGCAGCAGGACCCGCAGGCCGACGCCAAGAAGGCCGAAGAGGCCAAGAAAGCCGAGGATGCGAAGAAGGCCGAGGCGCAGAAGAAGGCCAAGGCCGACAAGAAGCAGTCCGGCGACCGCGGCGTCGAGCCGGAGGAAGAGGGCGACAAGTAAGTCTTCGCCGATCTCCGGTTCCGTTGCGAAAACCCAGCGCCCCGGCCTTGCCGGGGCGTTTTCTTTGCGAGCCTCGTGCCGCGGGCTGCCGGCTGCGTGCCTCGAATGGCGGCTCGCCTGAGCGACGCGTCTCTTCAACGACGCTGCGCTCGTGCCCGACCGAGTTAATCTAGGCGTAATCGCCGATGCGGTCCCATGCATCGGCTGGCAGCGACTTTCGTTCGGGGGAGCGATGAAACTTCAACTGTGCGCCTTGTTCATCGGCGTATCGATCAGCTGCGGGGTGGCACGTTCCAAGGACGTGGATCCGGACAAGCTGGTGCCTGCGACCCAGGCCGGCGAGCTGAGATTGGATCGGTCTTTCACTTACGAGTACACGAGCTATCGGGTACTGCGCCAGTTCGTGTTGACGCCCGGCGTCTATCGGCCGGAGTTCTCGAGCAAGCAGGGCGTCTATTACCGTGGCCCGACGCATGCGGTCGAAATGGTCCTGACCTATGACAACGCCTTCGAGAAGAACCACGTCGAACGCAGGCCTCCGCTTGAGGGCGGGGTCTTCCTCGACCGTTCCGGCGCCGCGCTGATTTACCACTACGTGCAGGCCGCACAAGCGCCCGCCAGGAGTGCGCAGGAACCCGGCGGCGGGGCGATTCCCAACCTTGTCGATCGCTACCTCGCCTCCCGCGACGGCAAGATCACCTTTGCGCGGAAGATGCGGCCCAGCATGGACTTGGCGCGGCTGCTCAAGCCCGAATCGCCGCCGAGCGGGGCTGCACCCTAGACCCAGGTGGGGCATCGTCGATCGCCGGCTCGTTTTCCCTGCCGTTCCGGGGTAGCGTTAAGTCCGACAAACCCGCCGTCCGGGGAGGTTTCGATGAGCGTCCGCATCGTCAGGCTTGGAAGCCCGCGCGCCGAGGGCGAGGGCACCCGCATCGGCACCGTACGGCGTCCGCCGCGCGGGGTGCCGAAGAGCGAGTTCGCGACCCAGGACTGGTACGACGTGTGGTTTCCGAACCTGGCGCCGAGCGCGGACACGATCAAGCTCGGCCAACAGGCGCAGACTCCGGCGCAATGGCAGGCCTTCGTGCGCAAGTACCGCGCCGAGATGGCCACCCCGGACGCCGGCCACACCCTGCAACTGCTCGCGACCCTGTCCCGGCACAGCGATTTCTCGGTCGGCTGCTATTGCGAGGACGAGGCGCATTGCCATCGTTCGGTCCTGCGCGAGCTGTTGGCCGAGAAGGGCGCCGAGCTGGCCTGAGCTGCTTGGCCTCCCAGGGTAGGAGCGGCGCAAGCCGCGACCGCGCGGCTTCGACCGCCGGCGCAGGTCGCGGCTTGCGCCGCCCCTACCCAAGGCGGGGGCCCGCGCTCGGAGAGCGCACTTGCGGCAGAGCTTGGGCCGCAACCTCCCCGGCCGGAACGTTCCGGCCCGATAACGCCGATTCCGCCGCAGGCCTTGCCGCAGCTGGCTTTGCGGGGCGTCCGGGCGATCGCCGGCGCTGTCAAGCAGTCGCGGGCCAAGCCGTCAGTCGGTAAACTACGGCTTTCCAGCGGCAGCAAAATCCATGACTCCCCTGATTTTCGTCACCGGCGGCGTGGTGTCCTCCTTGGGTAAGGGCATCGCGGCAGCCTCGTTGGCGGCCATCCTCGAAGCGCGCGGGCTGCGCGTGACGATGATGAAGCTCGACCCCTATATCAACGTCGATCCGGGCACGATGAGCCCGTTTCAGCACGGCGAGGTCTACGTCACCGACGACGGTGCCGAGACCGACCTCGACCTCGGCCACTACGAGCGCTACCTGCGCACGCGCCTGAGCCGCAAGAATTCGATCACGACCGGCCGGATCTACGAGAACGTGATCCGTAAGGAACGCCGCGGCGATTACCTCGGCGGCACCGTCCAGGTCATCCCGCACATCACCGACGAGATCAAGCGCTGCATCGTCGAGGCCACCGAAGGCTTCGACGTCGCCCTGGTCGAGGTCGGCGGCACGGTCGGCGACATCGAGTCGTTGCCGTTCCTGGAAGCGATCCGCCAGTTGCGCACCGAGCGCGGCCCCGAGCACGCGCTGTTCATGCACCTGACCTTGGTGCCGTTCATCGCCGCCGCCGGCGAACTGAAGACCAAGCCGACCCAGCACTCGGTCAAGGAACTGCGTTCGATCGGTATCCAGCCCGACGTGCTGCTGTGCCGCAGCGAGCAGCCGCTGCCCGACAGCGACCGCCGCAAGATCGCCTTGTTCACCAACGTGCCGGAAAAGGCCGTCATCTCGGCGGTCGACCTCGACAACATCTACAAGCTGCCGCAGTGGTTCCATGAGCAGGGCCTGGACGCGATCGTCCTCGACCGCCTGCGCATCCAGGCCGGCCCGGCCGAACTGCGCGAATGGAACGAAGTGGTCGATGCCACCGAGCATCCGGTCGACGAGGTCACCATCGCCGTGGTCGGCAAGTACATCGACCACCAGGATGCCTACAAGTCGCTGTCGGAAGCGCTCAAGCACGGCGGTTTGCGCCAGCGCACCAAGGTCAAGCTGAAGTGGCTGGAATCCAGCGAGATCGAGCGCGACGGCGTGGAATCGCTGAAGGGCGTCGACGGTATCCTGGTGCCGGGCGGCTTCGGCGACCGCGGCTTCGAGGGCAAGGTCGCCACCGCGAACTACGCGCGCGAGCAGAAGATTCCGTACTTCGGCATCTGCTACGGCATGCAGGCGGCGGTGGTCGATTACGCGCGCCACGTCGCCGGCCTGGACAACGCCAACAGCACCGAGAACGACAAGAACAGCCCGCACCCGGTCATCGGCCTGATCACCGAGTGGCGCACCGCCACCGGCGAAGTCGAGCGCCGCAGCGAAACCAGCGACCTCGGCGGCACCATGCGCCTGGGCCTGCAGGACCAGCGCATCAAGCCCGGCACCCTGGCGCGCGAGTTGTACGGCAAGGACGTGGTCGGCGAGCGTCACCGCCACCGCTACGAGTTCAACAACCGCTATCGCAGCCAGCTCGAGGACGCCGGCCTGGTGATCTCGGCCAAGTCCATGGACGACCTGCTGGTCGAGATGGTCGAACTGCCGCGCAGCGAGCACCCCTGGTACCTGGCTTGCCAGGCGCACCCGGAATTTCTGTCGACGCCGCGCGACGGCCACCCGCTGTTCATCGGTTTCGTGCGCGCCGCGCGCGAGGCCAAGGCCGGCGGCAAGCTGCTGCGTGAGGTCACCGGTTGAATCCGGCTCCGGCCGATCCGGACCCGGGCGCGCAAGCGCGGGCGAGCGTCGGCCGGCCTGCACGTAACGATTTTCGCGGTACCGGCCGTTGGCTGATGTGGCTGGCCGCGGCTGTGCTGGTCGCCGGATACCTCACGTATCGGGCGATCCTCGGCGAGGCCGCCGACGGTCTCGGCCTGCTGGGCGCGACCGTATTCACCATCACCCTGGCCATCGCCGGACCTTTGGGCTTGATCGGGGGCGTACTGTGGCTGGTCGGTGTGGTGCGTTCGGCGCGTTCGAAACGCTTAAGCGGGCCCGGGGCATGATCGCCGGGCCGCGATCGCCGGGCTTGTCTGCGGCGGGCGCGGCATCCACTGATGAAGATTCCTTCGTACTCATGAATTCAGGAAGCAAGCGATGAAACTCTGCGGCTTTGACGTCGGCCTCGACCAGCCTTTCTTTCTGATCGCCGGCCCCTGCGTGATCGAGTCGATGCAATTGCAGCTCGACGTCGCCGGCCAGCTCAAGGAAATCACTTCCTCGCTCGGCATTCCCTTCATCTTCAAGTCGAGCTTCGACAAGGCCAACCGCACCTCGGCGACGAGTTTCCGCGGCCCGGGCATGGAGGAGGGGCTCAAGGTCCTGGCCGAGGTCAAGCGCCAGATCGGCGTGCCGGTGCTGACCGACGTGCACGAGTACACGCCGATGGACGAGGTCGCCTCGGTCGTCGACGTGCTGCAGACCCCGGCCTTCCTGTGCCGCCAGACCGATTTCATCCAGAAGGTTGCGCGCGCCGGCAAGCCGGTCAACATCAAGAAGGGCCAGTTCCTCTCGCCCTGGGAGATGAAGCACGTCACCGCCAAGGCCCAGGCCACCGGCAACCAGCAGATCATGGCCTGCGAGCGCGGCGCGAGCTTCGGCTACAACAACCTGGTCAGCGACATGCGCTCGCTGTCGGTGATGCGCGACACCGGTTGTCCGGTGGTGTTCGACGCGACCCACTCGGTGCAGTTGCCCGGCGGCATGGACGGCAAGTCCGGCGGCCAGCGCGAGTTCGTGCCGGTGCTGGCGCGTGCGGCGATCGCGGTCGGCGTCTCGGGTGTGTTCATGGAAACTCATCCGCGCCCCGAGGAAGCCCTGTCCGACGGCCCCAACGCGGTGCCGCTGCCGAAGATGCGCGCGCTGCTCGAGACCATGGTCGAACTGGACCGCATCACCAAGAAGAACGGCTTCCTGGAACAAGATTTCTGATGTCGCCCGCGTTGCGGTTCGAACCCGGCCGCAGCGCGGCCGTCGCTGGGCCGGGGCGCGCGTCGTCCCGCCCGCATTGCGGCAAGCACATATCGGGCTGGCCGGAGCGGTTCTGCCGCGCCGCCTGCAGCGTGTCCGTGCGGCCCCTCCGGATCGATTCGATCCGCCACCGAATGTCGCCAATTTCGACGGCGCCCACCCGGGCCGGCCGCGATCTCGGCTATCGTTCGTCCCGACCCCTTTCCCACTGAACCCCGACTCTTCCGACATGAGCACGATCACCCAGATCCACGCCCGCGAAATCCTCGACAGCCGAGGCAACCCGACCCTGGAAGCCGAGGTCACCCTGGCCGACGGCAGCTTCGGCCGCGCCCTGGTCCCCTCCGGCGCTTCGACCGGCAGCAAGGAAGCGGTCGAACTGCGCGACGGCGACAAGACCCGTTACCTCGGCAAGGGCGTGCGCAAAGCCGTCGAGAACGTCAACACCACCATCGCCCAGGCGCTCAAGGGCCTGGACGCGACCGACCAGGCCGGCCTCGACCGCCGCATGATCGATCTGGACGGCACCGAGAACAAAGGCCGCCTGGGCGCGAACGCGCTGCTCGGCGTTTCCCTGGCCAATGCGCATGCGGTCGCCGCCTCGCGCAAGCTGCCGCTGTGGAAGCATCTGGCCGGCGACCGCGCCGCAGTGCTGCCGGTGCCGATGATGAACATCATCAACGGCGGCGCCCATGCCGACAACAACGTCGACCTGCAGGAATTCATGATCCTGCCGGTGGGCGTGCCGACCTTCGCCGAGGCGCTGCGCGCCGGCGCCGAGGTGTTCCATGCGCTGAAGTCGGTGCTCAAGGGCCGTGGCCTCAGCACCGCGGTCGGCGACGAGGGCGGTTTCGCCCCTGACCTGCGCAGCAACGAGGAAGCGCTGGAAACCATCCTCGAAGCGATCGGCAAGGCCGGCTACAAGGCCGGCGAAGACATCCTGTTGGGCCTGGACGTCGCCTCCACCGAGTTCTTCGACAACGGCAAGTACCACCTCGTCGGCGAAGGCAAGCGCCTGACCAGCGAGCAGTTCGTCGATTTCCTCGCCGGCTGGGCCGCGCAGTACCCGATCGTGACCATCGAAGACGGCATGGCCGAGGACGATTGGGCCGGCTGGAAGCTGCTGACCGACAAGATCGGCAACAAGGTGCAGTTGGTCGGCGACGATCTGTTCGTGACCAACCCGAAGGTCTTCAAGGAAGGCATCGACAAGGGCGTGGCCAACTCGATCCTGATCAAGGTCAACCAGATCGGCACCCTGACCGAGACCCTGGAAGCGATCGCGATGGCCGACGCGGCCAAGTACGCGGCCGTGGTCTCGCACCGTTCGGGCGAAACCGAGGACACCACCATCGCCGACATCTCGGTGGCGACCACCGCGACCCAGATCAAGACCGGCTCGCTGTGCCGCAGCGACCGCGTGGCCAAGTACAACCAGCTGCTGCGCATCGAAGAGCAGCTCGGTGCCGCGGCGAAGTACGCCGGACGCGATGCGTTCGTGTCGCTGCGTCGCTGAGCGCGGCTGAGTCGCGATGGTCGAGAAGACGGGCAAGCGCTGGCTGAGCGTGCTGGTACTGGCGTTGCTGGCGCTGCTCGCTTTTCTGCAGTATCGGTTGTGGTGGGCCGGCGGCGGCAGCGGCGGCAGCGTCGCCGCGCTGCAGGCCCAGGTCGACGGCCAGACCCGCGAGAACCAGGGGCTGCAGCAACGCAACGACGCGCTCGCCGCCGAGGTCGAGGACCTCAAGTCGGGCGAGGCAGCGGTCGAGGAGCGCGCGCGCAGCGAGCTGGGCATGATCAAGCCCGGCGAGACGTTCTATCGCGTGGTCGAAGCCAAGCCGCAGGCGCCGGGTGCGAATGCGGCCGCGGCGGTCAGCGCGGTGCAGAACGGCGCGGTGCCGGGCGAGCAGGCCGCGCCGGAAGAATCGAGCCTGGAAGAACAGGTCGACGAACCGCCCAGCGAACTGCCGCCGCCGGCGCCGGAGCCTGTGCCGTCCGGGCCGCCGGCGCATTGAAGCCGTGAGCGCGGAGACAGCGTCGGGCATCTGTTACCGCAAGGGATACGAGACATGATCTGGGCCGTGATTCCCGCTGCCGGCCGCGGCCAGCGCTTCGGCGGGCCGACGCCGAAACAGTATCTGCATGCGGCCGGCAAGCCGCTGATCGAGCACGCTCTGAACGCCTTGCTTGCGCACCCGCGCGTGGCCGGGGCGATGGTCGCGCTGTCGCCCGGCGACAAGCTTTGGCCGGGCTGGACCGAGCTGCACGGCAAACCGGTGTTGCGTTGTATCGGCGGCGGCGAGCGCGCCGATTCGGTGCTGGCGGCCTTGCGCGCGCTGCCCGAGGAGGTCGGGGACGAGTCCTTGGTGCTCGTGCACGATGCGGCCCGGCCGAACCTGCGTCGCGGCGATATCGATCTGCTGATCGCGGCGGCCGAAACCGGCGCCGACGGCGCGATTCTCGGTGCGCCCTTGCGCGACACCCTGAAGCGCGCCGCCGTCGGCCGCATCGTCGCCACCGAACCGCGCGACGGCCTGTGGCGCGCATTCACGCCGCAGGCCTTCCGTCGCGGCGCCTTGACCGCGGCACTGGATGCGGCGGCGCAGGCCGGCGTGATCGTCACCGACGAGGCCTCGGCGATGGAGCGCATGGGCGCGAAACCGCACCTGGTCGAAGGCCGCGAGGACAACCTCAAGGTGACCACGCCGGCGGACCTGGCGTTGGCGGAATACCTGCTAGACAAAATCTGAGGAGATCGAAGTGAGGAGCGAAAAGTGAGGAGTGAGGAGCGAGCGAAAGCGCCGCATGCCGGCGCAACGCTCGGCTCCTGCTTCCGCTCACTCCTGAGTCCTCTTCGCTCACTCCTTCTGTGAGGAGTGAGCGACGGCGCGGCATGCTGGCGTCCAACGCTCCGGCTCTTGCTTCGGCTCACTCCTCACTCCTCTTCGCTCATTCCTTTACCGCAGGTCCACTCATGAATATTCGAATCGGCCAAGGCTACGACGTCCACGCATTCGGCGACGGCGACCACATCATGCTCGGCGGGGTGCGCGTGCCGCACGACCGCGGCGTGGTCGCGCATTCCGACGGCGACGTGGTCATCCACGCGCTGTGCGACGCGCTGCTCGGCGCGCTCGCGCTCGGCGACATCGGCCAGCATTTCCCGCCCAGCGACGAGCGTTGGCGCGATGCCGACAGCCGCCAATTCCTGCGTCATTGCCAGGTGCTGATCGCCGAGCGCGGCTACAAACTCGGCAATGCCGACGTCACCGTGGTCTGCGAACGGCCCAAGGTCGGCCCGCACGCGCAGGCGATGCGCGAGGCGTTGGCCGCCGATCTCGGCGTCGAGCTCGATGCGATCAGCATCAAGGCAACCACCAGCGAACAACTCGGTTTCACCGGCCGCCGCGAAGGCATCGCGGCGATGGCGGTATGCCTGCTGGTGTCGGCATGAGCGAGGATTCGCAGGACGGCATGGTGCCGGTCGGCGCCGCGCAGGACGCCGCGCTCGCCCGCGCCCACGGTGCGGCCGTGCTCAGCGCGCGCATCCGCACTTCATCGGAGGATTTCCGGGTCGAGGAACTGCCCGGTTTCGCCGCCAGCGGCAGCGGCGAGCATTTGCTGCTGACCGTGGAAAAGCGCGGCATGAACACCGCCTTCGCGGCCAAGCGCATCGCCGCCTGGGCCGGCATCGGCGAGGTCGGAATCGGCTACGCCGGGCTCAAGGACCGGCATGCGGTCACCGTGCAGCGCTTCAGCGTGCACCTGCCCAAGCGCATCGCGCCGGACCTGGCCGGCCTGCAGGACGACGAACTGCGCGTGCTCGACAGCCAATGGCATGCGAAGAAACTGCCGCGCGGCGCCTTGGCCGGCAACCGCTTCGTGCTGACCCTGCGCGAGATCGAAGGCGAGCGCGAGGCGATCGATGCGCGCCTGGCCCACATCGCCGCACGCGGCGTGCCGAACTATTTCGGCGAACAACGCTTCGGCCGCGACGGCGACAACGTCGCCAACGCCCTGGCGATGTTCGGCGGGCGCCGGGTGCGCCGCGAGCAACGCAGCCTGTTGCTGTCGGCGGCGCGCTCGGAACTGTTCAACCGCGCCCTCGCGGTGCGCGTGGCCGACGGCAGCTGGGACGGTTTGCGCGACGGCGCGTCGCTCGCCGGCGAGGTCTGGGCCCTGGCCGGCAGCCGCAGCGTATTCGGTCCCGAAGTCTGGAGCGAAACGCTCGCGCAACGCCTGGCCGCTTTCGACATCCATCCCAGCGGTCCCTTGTGGGGGCGCGGCGAACTGCGCAGCACCGAGGCGGTGCGGGCGTTGGAGCTGGCCGCGCTCGAAGGCGAGCAGGCGCTGGCCCTGCGCGCGGGCCTGGAAGCGGCCGGACTCGATCAGGAGCGCCGTGCGCTGCGTCTGCGCCCGGATGGCCTGGCCTGGCGCTGGCTCGACGACGGTGCCCTGGAAGTGTCGTTCGCCTTGCCGGCCGGCGCCTACGCGACCGTGGTTCTGGCCGAGCTCGGCGAGATCCGTTCCGGCCCGGGCTGAGGTCGAATCCGCGTTCGCGCGATTCTCGCCAACCCAGGCGGCGCTTGCCTCAAACCAACGGATTCGCCCGCGTTCTCGCCGCTTTCGGCCTTCGTAAACGACCGTTCGTCGGGTGCGACGTGGTGGCACTGGTTCACGATTCCGGCCGGCGTATAAGCCGAAGGTGACAGCCGGCAGGTGCCGGTTGCCGTTCGGTCGCGCCAAGCCGCCGCCGGACTCCACCGCGTCAGGGAGTCGGGTCATGAACGCTACGTTGCGTATTGCCGTCCTGTCGTTGTCGGTGCTGGGCCTGGCGGCGTGCGCCGGCACCCAGACCAAGAGCAGCTATGCCGAGCCGTCGGTTTCCAAACATGCCGTCGCCGGCATGTCGCGCGACGATCATTACGTCAGCGCGGTCGAGCGTCTCGCCCAGCGCCGCGGCATCGAAGTGGTCTGGGTCAATCCGCCGGACCGCCGCACGATGGGCGGGCATCAGGAAGAGTGACGCCGCCGGCGGGTCCGTCCCGAAGGTCGGGTTCGAACTCGGCCCCGGGGCTCAGCGCCGTTTGCGCGGCGCCAGCAGTACCAGCACCGCTCCGGTGCCGCCCTGCGCGGGCGGTGCGGAGTGGAAGGCCAGGGTGTCGGCGCGTTGGCGCAGCATCCGGTCGACCAGATTCTTGAGCACCGGCAGGCCGCGGCTGTCGACGAAGTCGTTGCCGCCGCCGCGGCCTTTGCCGTGGATCACCCGCACGCAGCCCACGCCGTGTTCGCGGGCATCGTTGAGGAAGGCGCGCAGCAGCGCCTCGGCCTCGCGCACAGGGCTGCCGTGCAGGTCCAGTTCTTCCTGCGCCGAGATCTCGCCGCGTTTCAGGCGCGCGAACACCCGCGGCGGCAATTCGTCGCGGCGATAGCTCAGCGCATCGCCGGCTTCGAGCAGGTTTTCTTCCAGGGCATGGCGGAACTCGTCGCGGGCCTCGGCCTCGTCGCGTTCGGCCATGCGTGCGCGCGGGCGCGGCTTCGGCGAGGTCGGCGGCAGCGGCGCGTCGGGCAGGCGGCGGACCTCGCCGATCGCGGCACGGAACAGGGCCGCGTCGTCGCTGTCGTCGTCGGGACGGTCGGGTGGGGGCGTCATGGCCACAGCATAAAAGCCCCGGCCCATCCTTGGGACCTGCGACCCGTCGGTATCGGGCCGGCACCGGGGAAAAACGAAAGAGCGGTGCGCGCCAAGAAGTCCCCTCGCGCCGTTCGGCGCGCATGCGTCGGCGAACACCGCGAGCATTCAGTTCAGCATGGACGGCGGGCGATGCGTGGGCCGGCCTGTAAGAACAGACAGGTGAGGGCCGGGCAGGGCAGATGCGGCCCGGGCGAGTGCCGGGGCCGAATCGCCGCGGGCTCGCAGGCGGCCGCAGCGATGACAGGCAGCGGGACAGACTGCGGTTATAGGAAGATCAGCCCCAGCGCCACCGCACGCGCGCAGGCGGCGCGCCGGCCCTTGACGCCGAGCTTGCGCGAGACCTGCTGCAGGTGGAAGTTCACCGTGCGCTCGCTGATCCGCAGGATCACCGAGATCTCCCACGAGGTCTTGCCGACCGCCGACCAGCGCAGCACTTCGCGCTCGCGTTCGCTGAGCGTCGGCAGCGGTTGGCGCTGGCGCATCAGGCGGTCGAGGGTGGCCTGCATGCAATTGACGAAATACACCGCCGAGGCGACCGTCGGGACCATCTCGCGCGGGTCGACGATCGCGGTGTGGGTGAAGGTCATGAACGACCAGCGCATGCCCTGCGACCAGCTCGGCACGGTGATGCCGCCGCGCAGGCCGTGTTCGCCGGCGATCTCGAGCGTGCGTCGCGTGCGCTGCATCAGGTAGACGCGTTGGCCGAGCTCGTAGCTGGTCTGGCCGCGACAGTTCCATGACGCCGCCGGCAGGCCCTCGCGGGCCTGGATGATGCGCGGGTCGGAGCGTTCGGCCTGGGCCGAGGCGAGGCCGGGATAGGTCTTGGACCAGTCGCTGGCGAAATCCTCGAAGTAGAAGAAATCCTTGGACGGCCCGCCGCCGTGGCCGGGCTGCAGCGCCGGCTCCTGCAGTTTCATCGCATAGCCATGATGCTGAAACCCGAGCGCCCTGGTATAGGCGGACGTGGCCGACTTCACTTCGTCGAGCGACTGGGCCCGAAACACGCGATCGATATGCTCCCAATACTGCATGCCTTACCTGCATTCAGTCGGTACGGAGCCCATCTTAACGCCAGGCGCCTGTCCGAACCCCCCGGCCAGATCGGGTATCATCCTGCCTTTGATTGCGGAATCCTCATGCGCGTATTGGTCAGCAACGACGACGGCGTCGACGCACCCGGCATTTGCATTCTCGCTCAGGGGCTGCGCGAGGCCGGTCACGAGGTGCTGGTGGTTGCTCCCGATCGCGACCGCTCCGGCGCCAGCAATTCGCTGACGCTGGATATGCCGATCCGCGTGCACAAGCTCGACGAGTCGACCTGGCGCGTGTCCGGCACCCCGACCGACTGCGTGCACGTGGCGATCACCGGCATGCTCGAAGCCGAGCCCGACATCGTCGTGTCCGGCATCAACAACACCGCCAACCTCGGTGACGACGTGATCTATTCGGGCACCGTCGCCGCGGCGATGGAAGGCCGTTTCCTCGGCCTGCCGGCCGTGGCCATGTCGCTGGCGACCGCCGACCACGTCGGCCATCACTACGAAACCGCGGCGCGCGCGGCGGTGGAGATCATCGCCCGCCTGCGCACCGATCCGCTGCCGGCCGACACCATCCTCAACGTCAACGTGCCCGATCTGCCCTGGGGCGAGATCGCCGGTTTCGAAGTCACCCGCCTGGGCAACCGCCACCGCGCCGAAGCCTGCACCCCGCAACAAGACCCACGCGGCCGCCAGTGGTGGTGGATCGGCGCGGCCGGCGCCGAGCAAGACGCAGGCCCCGGCACCGACTTCCAGGCCGTGCGCACCGGCAACATCTCGATCACCCCGATTCACGTCGACCTGACCCGCTATCAGGCGCTCGAACAGGTCGCGAGCTGGGTCGGCGGCCTGGCCGATGCGCTGGCGCAGCCGGAACCACGGGCGCCGGAGTCGACCGCATGATCCAGCGCATGCGCCTGCAGCCCGAAGCGATCGGCAGCGGCCTGACCTCGCAGCGCGTGCGCGACCGCCTGGTCGAGCGCCTGCGCGAGGCCGGCATCCGCGACGAGCGCGTGCTCAACGCGATCCGCACCGTGCCGCGCCACCTGTTCGTCGACGAAGCGTTGGCGATGCGCGCCTACGAAGACACCGCCTTGCCGATCGGCCACGGCCAGACCATTTCCCAACCCTGGGTGGTGGCCAAGATGACCGAGGCCCTGCTCGAAGACGGCATACCCGGCAAAGTGCTGGAGATCGGCACCGGCTCGGGCTACCAGGCCGCGATCCTCGCCGCGCTCGGCCTGGAAGTGCATACCGTCGAACGCATCGGCGAGTTGCTGCGCACCGCGCGCAAGCGATTCCGCCAACTCGGTCTCAACGTGCGCAGCAAGCACGACGACGGCCGCATCGGTTGGCCCGAAAACGGTCCCTTCGACGCGATCATCGTCACCGCGGCCGCGCCCGCGCTGGTCGATGCCTTGACCGACCAGCTCGCCGTCGGCGGCACCCTGATCGCGCCGGTCGGCGCGTCCTCGTCGCAGTCGCTGTTGAAGCTGCGCAAGGACGCCGACGGCAACATCAGCCAACACACGCTCGCGCCGGTGGTCTTCGTGCCATTGCTGTCGGGCATGATCGACTGACACCTCACCCGACAGGGGTTCGCTTTTGAAGATCTTCGGACCGCTCTACGAGCGCGCGTTGACCTGGGCCCGGCATCGCCACGCGCCGGCCTATCTCACCGGCTTGAGCTTCGTGGAAGCCATCATTTTCCCGATCATGCCCGAGGTGATGCTGGCGCCGATGTGCGTCGGCGCGCCGCGGCGCGCGTTCTGGTTCGCCACCCTGAGCCTGATCGGCTCGATGGCCGGCGCCCTGGTCGGCTATGCCTTGGGCCATTACGCCTTCGAGGCGCTCAAGCCGGTGTTCGCGGCGATGGGCATGCTCGCCGGCATCGAGTCCGGCATCGCCACGGTCCAGGCCAAGATGGCCGAATCGCCGTGGGCGGTGTTCACCTTCCTGGTCCTCGGCGGTTTCATGCCGATCCCGATGAAGGTGTTCACCTGGGCGTCGGGTATCGTCGGCGTGCCTATGCTGCAATACGTGCTGAGCATGTTGATCGGCCGCGGCAAGCGCGTGTTCCTGCTGGCGCTGGCGATCCGCATCGGCGGCGAACGCGCCGAGGCGACGCTGCGACGCTACATCGAGCCGATCGGCTGGATTGCCACGGCCATCATCGCGGTCGCCGTAGTCTGGCTGATATGGCGCTCGCAGCAGGGCTGAGGCCGCTGCGGACCCCGCAATGACGAAACACCGGTACATGGACGCTGCAAGAGGATGCGCATGATCAAGACGACCCGGACCCCGACCCTGGCGATGGCCGCCTGCGTTCTGGCCGCGCTTGCCCTGATCGGCTGTTCGAGCACGGTGGTCCGCGAACCCTCGCGCGGTCATTCCAGCCGCGGCACCTCGCGCCCCTCCTCGCGTCCGGCGCCGCCGCGTCCATCCAGGCCGAAGCCCGGCGCGACCATCGTCGTGCAGCGCGGCGAAGGCTTGTACCGCATCGCCACCAACAACGGCATCCAGGTCGCCGACCTCGCCGCCTGGAACGGCCTCTCGCCGCCTTACACCCTTTACCCGGGCCAGCGTCTGCGCCTGTACCCGTCCAGCGGCGGCGGGACTCGCCCATCGCCAGGGGCACCGTCGAGCGCGGGCACCAGCGCGCCGCGCCCCGTGCCGGCGGCGCCGGTCGCCGCACCGATCAACAGCGGTATCCGCTGGCGTTGGCCGGCCGACGGCCCCTTGCTGAGCCGCTACGTCGCCAACGAGCCGACCAAGCAGGGCGTCGACATCGCCGGCTCCAGCGGCGCCGCGGTCCGCGCGGCTGCCGACGGCGTGGTGGTCTATTCGGGCACCGGCCTGGTCGGCTACGGCGAGCTGATCATCGTCAAGCACAACGAACAGTGGCTGTCGGCCTACGGCCACAACCGCAAGCGCCTGGTCAACGAGGGCCAGGTGGTCAAGTCCGGCGAACAGATCGCCGAGATGGGGCGCAGCGGCGCCGCGCGCGACATGCTGCACTTCGAGGTGCGCTACAACGCCAAGCCGGTCGATCCGTTGTTGTATCTGCCTGCGAAGTAATCGGCCGCGCACCCGCCGTCGCGGCGGGGCGCCGAGTCAGCCCATGGATTTCGCGACCTTGAAAGCGGCCTGGCCATGGATCGGCATCGTCGACTGTCCGGGCCGGTTCGTGCTCAAGGATGCCGATCCCGCGCTGATGCCCGCGGACCTGCTCGGTTCCGATATTCCCGTGTCCGAACACCGCAGCATCCGGGCGCGCGACGCGATTCTGGTCGCGCGGCTGATCGATGGCGGCCTGATTTCCTATCGACGGGCCGACGGGAGCTGCCTGCACACGCTCAATACGCCCGAAGGCATGGCGCGGAAACTGTCGCAGTTGGGCCTGGCGCCGCCTTAGGCGCGGCCACGCATCGCCACCGCGCCTGCCGTTTGCCGATGCGCCGTGCCCCGGGATTCGACCGCAGAAGCACCCGCGCGCGAGCGTGGGCCGGATCGATGCAGAATAAGCCGCGAAAAACAGTCTGAAGGATCAGCATGTCGACACCGCCCGACGAAGACAACACCCGGCCGCTGAGCCTGGACGAGATCGCTCGCCTGGATGCGCTCAAGTCCGACGGCGTGCCGGCTGCGATATTGATCGTCGTGGTGACGCTCGTGGTGGTGTTGATGACGTGGGAACGTTACGGCGCTTTCTGGACCGCGGTGGAATTGCTCGTCGGCCTCGCAATGGCGGCGATGACGGTGCTGGGCCGTTCCGGCGCCAACGCGAATCTTCAGGCCGACATGGACGGCGGTATCAAGCGGCTCGCCGTGGCGACGGTGGTGAAAGTTACTCATGATGATGAGCAATCTCGCTGCCGCATCCAACTGCGGACCGAGGAAACCCCGCCGTGCACGCTCGAATTTACCCCGCCGGACCGCGTGTTCTTCGAGGTCGAATACGGCGAGCAAGTCCGCATCGCCTATGCGCCGGTCAGCAAGACCGTCATCAGCGTCGTCGCGCTGGGATGCGAGTACGAGCTGGGTGCGCAGAGTACGGCTTCGCAGGCCGCACCGGAGCACGACGATTCGGCCGACGCGCGTCTGCAACTGCGCAGGGCTCAGCGCGACGCCGCGCGAAAACTGCGACGGACCGCGCCGTCCACGCGAGCGGATCTCGACCGTCAGGACGATCTTGGTCAGCTTCGCCCGGAAGCGACGGCGAGCAGCGATGACGCGCCGCAAGCGGCGAAGCCGCGCGTAACCGGGCCCCTCAACGGACACGACCGGGACAGATTGGCTGCGAGGCGAGTGAGCGGTTGCGGAATCGTCGCGTTCCTCTGCATCCTGGGCCTGGTTTTAGCGGTGGTATGCATTTTGGCCAGCTTGAACGGCATCGGCGCAGGAGCGACCGCGGCCATGGTGGTTGCGGTTCTCCTGGCGGCGGCCGTGGTGGCTTTCGTCGTGACGAACGAAGACGACAAGTTGCAGTCCGACCTGGACATGGGGGTCAAGGTCAGCGTCTGCGGCCGCATCAGCCACATGCGTACCGAGAGTTCCGAAGGCGGCGGCAGCCCTTATTGCTTCATCACGGTGACGGTCGACGAGCCGCCGCCGCGGACGATCGTGTTCCTGGTGGAAAGCCGCTTGTTCCATGCGCTGCTGCCGGAAGATGCGGTGCGCATCGTCTACGTCCCGGCGAGCAAGACCCTTCTGCATCTGCAGACCGACTCGTACAGCTACTCGTTGCGCCTGGAACCGGATTGACCGCGATCGGCGGCGCTCGATCGAGTGATGACAAGCCGAGGGGCGGCGAAGCTCGGCCGCGACGACGGGACAGCATCGATATCGGAGTCGGTGGCCGGATCGATGCCGATTTCGACGCGGTGGTTCGACAGCCGCGAAGGCGGCGTGCGGAGCGACGTCGCTCTTTATGGCGCTGCGGGTCAGTTTGCGTGATGTTTCAGGCGAGTGCCGGGCACGCACTGCGATGTCCGGTAGGTGTAGTCGTGCCCCCAGGTGCGGAACCCGGTGGTGTCGATGTGCAGATGGCGAGCGTCGTAAAACCCGAGGCCGAAGCCGCTCGCCGGTCCGAGCCGGCGCCAGAACGCGCACAGCTCGCGTGTCGGGGCGTCGGTGGCGAGATCGAAATCGTAGGCGCCGCCGCTCATGTGCCGGCTGCGCGAGCTGCCGCCTTCGCAGCGATTGAGGGCTTTGTCGCGGTATCCGGACGTGATCTCGGCGCCGTCGAGCAGCCCGGCGCGGCGCAGCTCGGCGATCAGGCGCAGGCTGCGCACCGTGTCGGGCCAGGCCGGTTTCGGCGGCAACGCGAACTCGGGCGCACCGCAGAGGCGCCAGCGGCGGCCGCTGCGCAGCAACTGCATCATCGGTACGGACTCGCCAGCGCCGTGAGCGAGCAGATAACGGCGGTATTCCTCGACCGCGGCGCGGTGGCCGTCGCCGAGCCAGCGCTGGTAGCGCTGCGCCGGCGTGGGCAGGGTGCAGGCGGCGAGCAGGATTGCCGGCATCAGGACGAGGCCAAGCGCAGGCCAGCGCAAGCGCGGCCCGGCCGAGCTCATGCGCCGAGCACGAACCCCATGACGATGCGCCGGCCTTCGCCGGCCAGCACGTTGAAGGTGCGCGCGGCGGCGGGGTTGGTCATGGTTTCCAGGCCGACGCCGCGGCCGAGGCAGGCGGCCAGGGTCGCGGGCGGCGGAAACGCCTGGGTCGCGCCGCAACCGAGCACGATCAATTCCGGCTCCAGGGCGAACACCGGCGCCAGGTCTTCGATGGTCAGGGTCTTCACGTCCAGTACCGGCCAATCCTCGATCAGCCGGTTCGGCGCGAGGATGAAGCTGCGTTCCAGGCGGCGATCGTTGACCAGGGCGACCTGGCCGTCGGCGCCGCGCAGGAAGAACTCGTGATCGGGACGTTCCAGGGTCAGTTGCATGGGCGATCGGGAATCGGGAGTCGGGAATGGCTTGAAGCCAGAGTGGAGCTGGGGCGGGGGGCTTTCCGATTCCCTATGCCCGATTCCCCATTCCCGGCTTTATCAAGTCCGCGGCAGGACGATCTGGCGCTTTTCCTTGCTCGGGCGGTACAGCACGGCGGTATGGCCGATGCGCTGGACCAGGGCGGCGTCGGTACGCTCGGCAATCTCAGCGATCGCTGCGTCGCGAGTGTCGCGGTCTTCGGCGCCGACCTTGATCTTGATCAGTTCGTGGTGCTCGAGGGCGTTATCGACCTCGGCGACCAGCGCATCGGTGATGCCCTTGCCGCCGACCTGGAGCATGGCCTTGAGGTCGTGGGCCTGTCCGCGCAGGAAACGGGTCTGGGCGGAGGTCAACAGGGTGGGCATTGGGTCACACGAACGGAGCGGGAGGGGCGCTCAGGGTATCATGGCGTCCCCAACCCCCACCGGGACGGCCGCCCGCATATGGCGACCCGCAGCAAAAGCAGCCAACGCTGGCTCAAGGAACACTTCTCGGACCCCTTCGTAAAGAAGGCCAAGGCCGAAGGCTTGCGTTCGCGCGCCGCCTACAAACTCGAAGAGCTGGTCGAGCGCGACCGGCTGCTCAAGCCGGGCATGGTCGTGGTGGACCTCGGCGCCGCCCCGGGCGGGTGGTCGCAATGGGTCCGCCAGGAGCTGGACCGCCTCAACGCGGCCAAGCCGGGCCGGATCATCGCCCTGGACATCCTGGAGATGCCCGGCCTGGCCGGGGTCGAGTTCATCCTCGGCGATTTCCGCGAGGACCAGGTCTTAACCCAGCTCGAGCAGGCCCTGGCCGGGCAGACCGTGGACCTTGTGCTGTCGGACATGGCCCCCAATATGAGCGGTGTGGACGCGGTGGACCTGCCGCGGGCGATGCACCTTTCCGAGCTGGCGATGGATTTCGCCGACCGGCACCTAAGGGTCGACGGCACCTTCCTGATCAAGCTGTTCCAGGGGGTGGGCTTCGATGATTACGTGCGGGAACTGCGCCGTCGCTACGCCAAGGTCTCGATCCGCAAGCCGGCGGCCTCGCGCAAGCGATCCCCGGAGGTGTACGCGCTGGCGCAGGGCAAGCGGGCCACGCCGACCTGAACGCCAAGGCGTCGGGCCGGCGGCCGGCCGACCCAGCTGCTTTTGGCAGGTGTCCGGTGGCGGGTGGTGTGACAATCTGAGCGGTACCGCCGGCGCAAGAGGCGTCGGAGGACACGAGGCCCCACAGGGCCGCAGGCTAGGAAATACATGAACGATTTGGCCAAGAATCTGCTGCTTTGGGTAATCGTCGCCGTCGTACTGATGGTGGTGTTCCAGGCGTTCGGCCCGCGTGCGGCGGGCACCGATGCGATCTCCTACGATCAGTTCATCGCCCAGGTCCAGAGCGACCGGGTCAAGGAGATCAAATTCTCCGACGATCGCACCACGATCACCGGCACGCGCAAGGACGACACCAAGTTCACCACCTATGCCGCGCAAGACCCTTACCTGATCAACGACCTGCTCAATCACAAGGTCGAGACCGTGCAGACGCCGCAGTCGAGCAGCCCGTCGCTGGTGGTGATCCTGATCAACGTCCTGCCCTGGTTGCTGTTCATCGGCATCTGGGTCTATTTCATGCGCCAGATGCAGCAGGGCGGCAGCAAGGGTGCGATGAGCTTCGGCCGTTCGCGCGCCAAGCTGCAGGGCGAGGACCAGGTCAAGGTGACCCTGGCCGACGTCGCCGGTTGCGACGAGGCCAAGGAAGAAGTCGGCGAGCTGGTCGAGTTCCTGCGCGATCCCTCCAAGTTCCAGAAGCTCGGCGGCAAGATCCCGCGAGGCGTGCTGATGGTCGGCCCGCCGGGTACCGGCAAGACCCTGCTCGCGCGCGCCATCGCCGGCGAAGCCAAGGTGCCGTTCTTCAGCATTTCCGGTTCCGACTTCGTCGAGATGTTCGTCGGCGTCGGCGCCAGCCGCGTGCGCGACATGTTCGAGCAGGCCAAGAAGCACGCCCCCTGCATCATCTTCATCGACGAAATCGATGCGGTCGGCCGTCATCGCGGCGCCGGTCTCGGCGGCGGTCATGACGAGCGCGAGCAGACCCTCAACCAGTTGCTGGTCGAGATGGACGGTTTCGAAGGCGGCGAAGGCGTGATCGTGATCGCCGCGACCAACCGCCCCGACGTGCTCGATCCGGCGCTGCTGCGTCCGGGCCGTTTCGACCGCCAGGTCGTGGTCGGTCTGCCGGACGTGAAGGGCCGCGAGCAGATCCTGCGCGTGCACATGCGCAAGCTGCCGCTGCACGACGACGTCGAGCCGATGACCATCGCCCGCGGCACCCCGGGCTTCAGCGGCGCCGACCTGGCCAATCTCTGCAACGAGGCGGCATTGTTCGCCGCGCGCGAGAACGGCAAGGACGTGCGCATGGAGCACTTCGACAAGGCCCGCGACAAGATCCTGATGGGCGCCGAGCGCCGCTCGATGGCCATGAGCGAAGACGAGAAGAAGCTGACCGCCTACCACGAGGCCGGCCACGCCATCGTCGGCCGCGTCGTGCCCGAGCACGATCCGGTCTACAAGGTCACCATCATTCCGCGCGGCCGCGCCCTCGGCGTGACCATGTACCTGCCGGAAGGCGACAAGTACTCGATGAACCGCGTGGCCATCGAATCGATGCTGTGCTCGCTGTACGGCGGCCGTGTCGCCGAGGAGCTGATCTTCGGCGTCGACAAGGTCACCACCGGCGCGTCCAACGACATCGAGCGCGCCACCAAGATGGCCCGCAACATGGTCACCAAGTGGGGCCTCAGCGACGAGATGGGCCCGATCGCCTACGGCGAAGAAGAAGACGAAGTCTTCCTCGGCCGTTCGGTCACCCAGCACAAGAACGTGTCCAACGAGACCGCGCGCAGGATCGACGAAGTCGTGCGCGGCATCCTCGACAAGGCCTACGGCCGTACCTCGCAGATCCTCAAGGACAACCTCGACAAGCTGCACATGATGGCCGAGGCCCTGCTGCAGTATGAAACCATCGACGCCGCGCAGATCGACGAGATCATGGCCGGCCGCGAGCCGGGTCCGCCGGCCGATTGGGCCAAGTCGGGCCGCATCTCCAAGGACGACCCGGGTCCGGGTCGCCCCGGCAGCCAGATCGGCGGGCCTGCGGCGCAGACCTGAAGGCCGGGATTCGGGTTTCGGAACTCGACATCGGTAAAGCAAAAGCGAACGGCGCCCGAGAAATCGGGCGCCGTTTTGTTTGGGCCGGGATTTGGGATTCGGGATTAGGGATTGGCAAAGGCCAGAGCCTGGAAGGACATCCAGGTCAGCTGGATATCTTTGCTTCCGACCGGAGATGAAAGCCCCAGGACGCTTGCGTAAGTTAGAGGCAGCGCGAAAACTCTTCCCGATTCCCGATTCCCGATTCCCGATTCCCGATTCCCGATTCCCGATTCCCGATTCCCGATTCCCGATTCCCGATTCCCGATTCCCGATTCCCGATTCCGGTCCCCAATCCAATGTTCGAACTCGCCACCACCCTCGACTGCAACGGCCGCCGCCTCGTCCTCGACCGCCCGCGGATCATGGGCATCGTCAACGTGACGCCCGATTCCTTCTCCGACGGCGGCGCTCACAACAGCCTCGAGGCTGCCGTGGCGCACGGCCTGAAGCTGGCCGGGGAGGGCGCCGACTTGCTCGACATCGGCGGCGAATCGACCCGCCCCGGCGCCGCCGAGGTGCCGCTGGAGGAAGAGCTGCGGCGCACGATCCCGGTGATCGAACGTCTAGCCCGCGAGACCGGGCTGCCGATCAGCATCGACACCTCCAAGCCGGAGGTCATGCGCGCCGCGGTCGCGGCCGGCGCCGGCCTGATCAACGATGTCTACGCGCTGCGCCGCGAGGGCGCGCTCGATGCCGCCGCCGAACTCGGCGTGCCGGTGGTGCTGATGCACATGCAGGGCGAGCCGCGTTCGATGCAGGCCGACCCGGTCTACGACGATGTGGTCGCCGAAGTGCATCGTTTCCTGGTCGAGCGCTTGTTCGCCGCCGAGATGGCCGGCATCGCCAAGAAACGGATCGTCGTCGATCCCGGCTTCGGCTTCGGCAAGACCCTCGCCCACAACCTGGCCCTGCTTGCGCAGTTGCAGCGTTTCGGCGAACTCGGCGTGCCGGTGCTCGCGGGGCTGTCGCGCAAGCGCAGCATCGGCGAGCTCACCGGCCGCGACGACGCGCACGAGCGCGTCCACGGTTCGGTCGCCGCGCACCTGATCGCGGCCCAGCGCGGCGCGAAGCTGTTACGCGTGCACGACGTCGCCGCCACCGTCGATGCGATCAAGGTCTGGGAAGCGGTCGCGGCGCAGCCGATGCCGCGGCGCGCGGCCGCGTCGGCGCCGGGCCTGAAGTGGCCCGACGACGAGTAAGTCCCTTCGTCGTTGCGATGCCCGGTGCGTAGCCTTGATTACCGGAACGGAAGCGGCGGCCCGCGACTTGAGCGCGGAAAACCGCAGTCGCCGCAGCGCAGGGTCTGCGGCGCAGTGCGTTCAGCAGCAGATCGTTGCGAGCGATCTGTCGCCCGCTTAGCGCCATCTCGTCCTCAACAATCGCCATGATCGCGAAAGCCTTGCCGCGCAAGGCGTGAAACACCTTGCATGAAGATTGTCCGCAGGCTTGTCCACAGGCATCGTGGGCAGCGCGATGCGCTCGCTTCGATGCGCTCGAAGCTGCGGTGCCGTCCCTCCTGAGTTTCAGACACACAAGCATCGAGGCGTGTCGATGCCTTCGATCCAGACCTGTGCGAGCGCTCGCGAAGTCAAGCGTTTGACGAAGCGGGGAAGGCTTGTTCTTCGGTGCGGGAGCGGTGGTCAAAGTTTCGCCATAATCCGTGCGCCCTTGCCGCACAAAGCGTGAAACCCGATTCCATCGTGTGTGTCCGCAGCTTTGTCCACAGCGATTGTGGACATTGCGCAAGCCGTTTCGCGCAATGAGCGGCCTGCGCTCGTGCATCGGCGGGAAGATTTGCGCGATCCCGGGCGGGAGCGGAGCCTGCCATGCGCGTTCGAGCCTCGTTCGCGCCAAGCGGGACCGATGCGCGGCCAGGCGATTTCGGCCCTTTTCGTGCGTGGTCAAATTTTCGCCATAGTTGCTTCGGCCTTGCGGCATAAGGCGTGAAACCCGATTGCATCGCCGCTGTCCGCAGGTTTGTCCACAGGCTTTGTGGACATCGCTGCGCGCATGCCGCGGGCGATGCGGCCGCCTGTTTGTTGCAAGGCGATACGACACCATGCCGTTTGTGTCCGTAGCGGCGACGAGCGTTCATCGAGTGCCGCATCGCCTTCCATGTCAAGCCTTCGACGACGAATTCCTGCGGATTTCCTCGCGGCGGACGCGTGGCGAAAAATTGATCAAACTTGTCGCAGCCTTGTCACATAAGGCGTGAAACACGGTTGCACGGTGTCTGTCCGCAGGTTTGTCCACAGCGATTGTGGACAGCGCTTCGCGTCGCTTGCGCGCGCCGTGGTCGTGCGGCGATTCGGATCGGTTGGGGATGCCGACTATGAGATGCAAGTCAAGAAAAATAAGTGATCAATAAATGATCAAACTTATCGCGAGCGTTACGCCGCAACGGATTGCGCTTGCTCCGCGACAGACTGTCCGCAGGCTTGTCCACAGGCTGTGTGGACAAACGTCATGGCCTGGTCAAAAAAACGACAAACAAGCGTGATCCCTTGCCAGGCCTGGGCGCGATGGGTTTGTCCACAGGCTTGCCCCAGTGCTTCTCCACAACGTCTGTGGAGCGCGCGTTGCCGCGCCGACCAGGTCGCGAGTGGGGCAGGTTGGGCCGAACCGCCGCTTCCTCGATGCTCGCGCCTGTGCGAGGCTGCCGGCTCGCTCCACCGCCGTGCCGCCGTCCCGCATGAACGCTTCCGCCGATCCCCGCCCGCTCGCCATCGCCCTGATGGGCCCGACCGCGTCGGGCAAGACCGCGCTCGCCCTGGAGTGGGCGCAGCGCCTCGGCGGCGAGATCGTGAGCGTGGATTCGGCCCTGGTCTATCGCGGCCTCGACATCGGCGCGGCCAAGCCGAGCGCCGTCGAGCTGGCCAGCGTGCGCCATCACTTGATCGACGTGCGCGAGCCCTGGCAGCCGTATTCGGCCGCCGAGTTCGCGCTCGACGCCCGCCGCGCGCTCGACGACATCGCCGGCCGCGGGCGCCTGCCGATCCTCGCTGGCGGCACCGGCCTGTACTTCCACGCCTTGCTGCACGGCCTGTCGGCCATGCCCGAGGCCGATCCGGCCACGCGCGCGCAGCTCGTCGCCGAAGCCGAGACGCTCGGCTGGGCGGCCCTGCACGAGCAACTGGCACAGGTCGACCCCGAGGCCGCGGCGCGCATCCACGCCACCGACGCCCAGCGTATCCAGCGCGCGCTGGAAGTGTTCCGCCTGTCCGGGCGCAGCATGAGCGAGTGGCGCCGCGCCTCGCTCGCCGCGCCGCGCCTGCCGTACCGCGTGCTCAAGCTGGTGCTGGCGCCGGCCGAGCGCGCGGTGCTGCATGCCCGTATCGAGCGCCGCTTCGAGCAGATGCTCGCCCAGGGTTTCCTCGATGAAGTCCGCGGCCTGCGCGCGTTGCCGGCGCTGCAGGCGCATCCGCGGCCGCAGGACTTGCCGGCGATCCGCGCGGTCGGCTACCGCCAGGCCTGGGAGCACCTCGACGGCGACTACGACGCCCGGGAATTCCGCGATCGCGGCGTTTACGCCACCCGCCAGCTCGCCAAGCGCCAGTTGACCTGGCTGCGCGGCGAGCTTGACGCCCGCTGGTTCGATCCTTTGCGCGATGCGGCCGAACTGGAGGGCGCCCTGGCCCTGTTTATGGGCGCCGGCCCGCTATAGACACATTCGGCGCTTAGAATGAGGCGCGTAAACCCGGAACCGGGTCGCAATGTTTGCTATCACTTGCGTTAACATCGGCCGGTCGCCCTGTGGGGACAACAGCCGGCGATACGGCCGTGCTCCGCACCATCGGTGCCGGGCGTGCCGTCCTAATAACTAGAACATGCTGGGGAATTAGAAGATGTCTAAGGGGCAATCCCTACAGGATCCTTTCCTGAATGCGCTGCGTCGCGAACGCGTACCGGTCTCGGTCTACCTGGTCAACGGCATCAAGCTGCAGGGCACGATCGAATCCTTCGACCAATTCGTGGTGCTGTTGCGCAATACCGTGAGTCAGATGGTCTACAAGCACGCCATTTCCACCGTGGTTCCCGCGCGCAATGTCCGCGTCGGTCCGGGCGGCGGCTATGTGCAGTCCGCCGATGGCAGCGACAATGGCGACGGCGGCGACGAAACTGAGTAATCCGATGACGATGGCGGCGCTCGCGCCGACGGTGCGGACCTGTGTTTGAACGTTCGCGCAAAGGTGAGCACGCCCTGTTGATCCAGCCTCATGCCGGCGGCCCGCCGGATGAGGACCTGCTGGAAGAGTTCGCCGACCTGGCCCGGTCGGCGGGCGCGAGCGTGGCCGCGGTCCTGACCGCGCGCATCGACCGCCCGAACGCGGCGACCCTGATCGGCAGCGGCAAGCTCGACGAGGTCAAGGCCGCGGCCGAGGCCAGCGGCGCCGACCTGATCCTGGTCAATCACCCCTTGTCGCCGGGCCAGGAGCGCAATCTCGAGCGCTTCCTCGAACGGCGCGTGGTCGACCGCACCGGCCTGATCCTCGACATCTTCTCGCAGCGCGCGAAGAGCTCGGAAGGCAAGCTGCAGGTCGAACTGGCCCAGCTCAAGCACATGGCGACGCGCCTGGTGCGCGGCTGGACCCACCTGGAACGCCAGCGCGGCGGCTCCATCGGCCTGCGCGGCCCCGGCGAAACCCAGCTCGAAACCGACCGCCGCCTGCTGCAGAAACGCCTGGAGCAATTGCAGCGCCGCCTCGACAAGGTCGAAGTGCAGCGCACCCAGATGCGCCGCGCGCGCCTGCGCAGCGAACTACCGCGCGTGGCCCTGGTCGGCTACACCAACGCCGGCAAATCCACCCTGTTCAATGCGATGACCGGTGCCGAGGCCTACGCCGCCGACCAGTTGTTCGCGACCCTCGACCCGACCGTACGCCGGATCGAGCTCTCCGGCGGCGCCGCGGTGCTGGCCGACACGGTCGGTTTCGTCCGCGACCTGCCGCATGAGCTGGTCGCCGCGTTCCGCTCGACCCTGTCGGAGGCGCGCGAGGCCGACCTGCTGCTGCACGTGATCGACGCCGCCGACCCGCTGCGCGACGAGCGCATCGCCCAGGTCGACGCGGTCCTGAACGAAATCGGCGCCGGCGATCTGCCGCAGGTGCTGGTGTTCAACAAGATCGACCGCCTCGACGGGGTCGAGCCGCGCATCGACCGGCCCGGCGAAGACAGCAGCCGGGTCTGGGTGTCGGCCCGCGACGGCCAGGGCCTGGACCTGCTGCGCAGCGCGCTGGGCGAGGCCCTGCAGCTGCGCCACGTCGCCGGCAGCGTGCGGATCGCGCCGCAGGACGCGCGCCTGCGCGCGCGGCTGCACGAGCTCGGCGCGGTGCGTTCGGAACACGCCGACGAGCACGGCTGGCTGGTCGAGGTCGACCTGGCCGTGGCCGACGCCCAGCGCCTGTTCGCCCAGGCCAACGGCGAAGCATTGCGCCCCTTGCTTGAGGCCGTTCAGGCCCCCACCTAGAATCGACGGGTTCGTGCGCGGGTGACTGCGTGCGGACTCCCGCGGCGCAACCGGCGCCGTGGACCGGTCGCGGCGCAGGCCGAGGCCGGTGCAGCGGGCTGGACACAGGACGTCCCGCCCGGCGCCCACATCTTTAGGAGCAGGCATGGCCTGGAACACCCCTGGCAGTGACAATTCCGGCGACAACCCGCGTCCGCCGCGACAACGCAAACCGCAAGGTCGCGGTCTCGATGCTGTGATCGAGCCCTTGCGCGGCTTGTTCGGCAACGGAGGCGGCGGGATCCTGCGCTGGGTCGCGCTGCTGATCGGCCTGTGGCTGGTGTTCAACTGCTTCGTGCTCGTCACCGAGCAGGAACGCGGCGTGGTCCTGCGCTTCGGCGTGTTCTCGCGCGTGCTGCAGCCCGGTCCGCACTTCAAGGCGCCGTGGCCGATCGAGCGCGTGACCAAGCTCAACGCGACCCAGAGCCAGGCCTACACCGAGACCATCCCGGTGCTGACCCGCGACGGCAACATGGTCAACGTCGAGATCAACGCCCAGTACCGGATCGAGTCGCCGCGCCTGTTCCTGTTCGGCTCGCGCAAGCCCGACGACGTGCTCAAGCAGGCCGCCCAAAGCGCCGTGCGCGAGCAGATCGGCCGCTCCGACCTCGATACCGTGCTCGGCGCGCGCAGCGTGCTGACCACGCAGGTGCGCCAGCGCCTGCAGGCCTCGCTGAAGGACTACGAGACCGGACTGATTCTGACCGAGCTCAACCTGCCCAACGCCCGCCCGCCGGACGAGGTCAAGGACGCGTTCGACGAAGCGCAGCGCGCCAACGCCGACAAGACCACCTCGATCAACCAGGCCCAGGCCTACGCCAAGCAGATCGTTCCGGAAGCGCGAGGCGAGGCCCAGCGCGTACGCACCACGGCCGAGGGTTACAAGACCTCGACCGTCGCCCGCGCCCAGGGCGACGCGACCCGCTTCTCGCTGCTGGTCGACCAGTACAAGAGCGCGCCCGACGTCACCCGTAAGCGCCTGTGGCTCGACACCGTGCAAGACGTGTTGAGCCAGAACCGCAAGATCGTCGGCGGCGATTCGCGCCAGGTGCTGTACGTGCCGATGGATCGCAACGTGCCGACCACCCCGGGCCCGGTCAGCGTGCCGCTGGTGACCCAGCCGGAAATGCTGAGCCCGGTCACCGCGACCGAATCGCAGTCCACCGTGCCCTATGTCGGCCGCCCCGCGCGTCCGAAGTCCCGCGACGAGGTGATCCGATGAGAGTTCCCGCCCTGATTGCCGCGGGCATCGCCTTGCTACTCGCGTTGCTGGGTTCGATGTTCGTGGTCAGCGAAGGCCACAGCGCGATCGTGTTCCGCCTCGGCACCGTGGTGCGCGAGGACATCGGTCCCGGCCTGCGCTTCAAGTGGCCGCTGATCGAGACCGCGCGGGTGTTCGACCGCCGCCTGCAGATCCTCGAATCGCCGCCGGAGCGTTACCTGACCGCCGACAAGCTCGACGTCAGCGTCGACTTCTTCGCTCTCGGCCAGATCGACGACATGCGCCGCTTCTTCCAGGCCACCGGCGGCGACGAAACCGTCGCGGTCGAGCGCTTGGCGCCGATCATCCGCGATTCGCTGCGCAACGAGATCAACTCGCTGAACCTGCTCGACGTGGTCAAGGGCGATCGCGAAGCGGTGATCGGCAAGCAGCTCGAAACGATCAACAAGGGCGCCGCGACCCTGGGTATCCGCATCAAGGACATCCGCATCAAGCGCATCGACCTGCCGCAGGACAGCAACGTGCTGGCCTCGGTCTACAACCAGATGCGTTCGCAGCGCCTGCAGGTCGCCAGCCAGCTGCGCGCCGAAGGCGTCGAACAGTCGCAGGCGATCCGCGCCACCGCCGACCGCGACAAGACCGTGATCCTGGCCGAAGCCGAACGCGACGCCCAGCGCCTGCGCGGCGAAGGCGACGCCGAAGCCACCCGCCTGTACGGCGAGGCCGCCAGCAAGGACCCGGCGTTCTTCACCTTCCAGCGCAGCCTGGAGAGCTATCGCAAGTCCTTCGCCGACGGCCAGAGCGTGATCGTGCTCGACCGCGACGATCCGTTCCTGCAATACCTCAAGTCCGACCGCTGATCGCGCATGGTCGGTGAGTTGATCCGGGCACTGTGCCTAGTCGCAGTGCTCGAAGGCCTGTTCCTGTTCGTCGCCCCTCACGGCTGGAAACGCGCAGCCGAGCAACTGCAGGCATTGCCCGACCGCCACCTGCGCATCGTAGGCGGAGTCGTGGTGGCGATCGGGGTGGTTTCGCTGTGGGTGTTGCGGGGCGGGTGAGGGCGTGGTCGTTCACCGGCCTGCGGCGACTACCGTGCGTCGGAAATGCCGATCTCGCGTGCCGCATCGATGACGTCCCGGACCCGCTCGGGGCCGGGCCAGCCGACGATCTTGCGGACCACCCGTCCGTCTTTGATGAAGTAAAAGGTGGGCGTGTTCCAGGTGTCGAGCTCGCGCCACTCTTTTTCCTTGTAGACAATCGACATCGGGACGTCGGGGTGCTGCTGGTTCCAACTGCGAAGTGTTTCGATCTGGAATTGGCGATCCTGCGGCGTCAGCCAATGAGCACCGCCGAAGAAGGTGGACGATCCTCCTGGTGCCGTTTTTAGGTCCTGCACCGCGCGGCGGGTGAAACCGCAGGACGGGTGAGCGACCACGATGATCTCCGCCGCCTTGACCTGGCGAGGCTGCAGCGATAGAGCGCCCCGTTCGCCGATTTTCCATTCCCGTGCGCCGTTGCTTGGCGCGGACGCCTGTTCTCGCGGCGGAAGCGGCTCCATCTCGGGATTACCACGACGTGCGTAAAGCGCTACGGCATCGTCCAGGCGTCGGGTTTGGACGAGCGCGCCATACATCGCCGCATACTGCGCTGAGGTGGCTTGCCGCTTGGCCTCCAGCAATTTCAGGTAATGCGACATGTCGTCGAGATAGCGCTCATTGAGCGTATAGAACACGGCTTGTGAGGCAGCGCGAAACCCCAACGACAGATCCTTGGTGGATCGATTTGCCTCGGTTCGCGCTGCCTCGTTTCCGAACAGTTTCTGGTAACTGCGTTCGATCGCGGAAGCTTTCTCCGCATCGGGTTTGTCCAGCACGGAAACAACGAGGCTGTCGAACTTCTGGAACTTCTCTTCGATGACGCTCAGCTTCGCAGACTCCGCCGACGCCGCGGCGCACAGAGAGCAGAGAAGCGAAACTGCCAGGAGTGGAATGAAAGAATTCTTCATCGATAGCTCGTCGTTTTCGCCATGGAGGCCGGTGCCGTTACTCTTTTGCGCAATTGCCGCCGATGCAGATGTAGTCGGTAGCACGTCCGCAGGTGGCGGGGGTCACGCATCGATAGTCGTTGTAATCACTCATCGGTCGAACGATGCCGGCGTTGTCATCCAAACGCATGATGGCCTCATCGGTGTCGTTTTCCAGGCGAATTCCGTGAATCAAGGAAGTCGTGTGCTCAACGCCGAATAGGCTCAGGATCCGATAAATCTGACTGGCCGTCAGCTCTTGTTTCAGATCTGCGTAGTTGTAGCTTGTCAGACCGTTCTTGTTGAACGACAAGCCCTGGATGAATCTCGCTCTGGCTCCTTCAGACAGCATCGCCAGAGGCGATAGGGATGTCGGCGTGGATCGAATGTACGTGGCGAGGGCTTGTGAGCTCTTGATCGGCGCGAGCCGGAGCGCAATGTCGCGACGAGCTTGTTCATCCTCTCCGAGTGTGGTTAATGCCCGTGTGATTTCGGTATCTTTCGCGGCAGCCACCGTATCGTTGGCGGCTCGTACGTTGAAACATGAAATCGCGAAGAGACCAATGATCGTCGTTAACAGAGTTCTGTTCATGCAATTCTCCTTATGCATATATTCCCCTGCTCTGTGATTAGATCACTGGTTCCGCGGATCAGGTCATCGCAATGGCGATACTGTGGAAACAATCGTGAATAAGCACATTTGAATTTGGCGAACTGTGAGATAGCTTGGTACTTAGTTAACAATGCTCTCTGTTGGTTCATCACAGAGGTGTGTCGATAGGGCTCGATAAATGTACCGATACACTAATGGCTGGGCGCATTCAGCAAGCACTCTGCTCACGGCCTTTACATGACCGGGCGCCCAATCGGGAGCGAATCCGAAGCGACGTCTTGGCTGCATCCGAGTAGCGCGGCGGCTGCAACCGGCAAGAACATGGTTTTCAGCCCGTGTACGGCCCCTTGACCTCGCCCCAGCCCCAGCGCGGCATCGGTGCCTGCGGGTCGACCGTGACGCCCGGCTGCGAATTGATCACCGCCAGGCGCGAACCCCACTCCAGATAGCCCACCAGCGCCGAGCGGAACTCCGGGTCGTCCGGCATGCCGAGCTCGTCCGCGGTTTCCAGCAGCAGGCTCACCCAGCGGCGCCGCATCTGCTGGCTCAGGTGGCGATTGAGATGCTGCTGGACCATATGCG
The DNA here is from genome assembly GCF_019970005.1 of Lysobacter sp. ESA13C. Taxonomy (NCBI): domain Bacteria; kingdom Pseudomonadati; phylum Pseudomonadota; class Gammaproteobacteria; order Lysobacterales; family Lysobacteraceae; genus Lysobacter; species Lysobacter sp. ESA13C. The sequence continues at coordinate 491,554 of NZ_JAHXYK010000005.1, forward strand.
GATGCCCGCCGTGCCGCTTGCTGTAGTCGTCCGGCCCGCCGAGCACCTCGGCAAGAAAGCTCGCGACATGACCCGGATGGTCCGCGCCCATGTGCTCGAACACAGGCCCCAACAACGCGTCGGCCTTGACGTGCTCGTAGAAACGATCGGTCAGCCGGTTCAGCGCATCGATGCCGCCGAGCCACTCGAATAAGGAGGGAATGCTTTGGTTGGACATGGTGTCGTTTGAGGTCTGCTGGGTAGGCGGTTGGGCCGGAAAGGACTGGCTTTATTCTGCTTGCTCTGACGTCGGCAGCTTGCTTGAGGTTCTCAAATATAGGCCTGCCGGGTGCTTGGGCCGAGCTCGATTCGGCATGAACTCCCGCGGACCGTGATTCGCCCGCCGTTGCGGGTCAGCGCATCCATACGGCATGCGCCGTCGACCACGAAGGGCAAGGGAAGGAATACGTAGTACGTCATCCCTTCGGTGTGCAGCGATGCTTCGGATATCTCAGCGGGTAGTTCGCGAATATTGTTTTCGACCTCAGCGTCCGAGAAGATCAGTTCCGCCTCATAGAGCTCGATATAGTCTTCAAGGTAAACAGCGGCATTTGCCAGGCCGATGCTGACGAGACCGGCATCGCGCAGGACCTGGGTGAGGCTGGCGTCCTCCAGGTAAATAGCTGGCTGGCTTCTGGCGGTCATGGTTGCGGCATTGGACTAATCTGCGGCGTGGTCGAGGCCGTAGGCGTGAGTATGGGGAACTTCGGTCTTGGCCGGTATGCCCCTAGCGTTTCCATCTGTAACTTGATCCGGGAGTTCGCTGCCGACGCAGCGGACCTGTATGGCTAGGTGCCGGATTCGATTTTTACGTCGTGCTGCTTCGCCAGCTCAAGCAAGTGCTTGTATATCTCTGGTTTGCCTGCCGCTCAAGTCTCACACGATGGTCTGCTGAGTCAGCAGGATCTGTTGCGCCGGCGCCCGCTGCGCTTTCGATAGCATGGCGGCTCGCTGAAACTGAAGGTATGAGCGGCTGCCGGCGGAGACCACATGTTGGGTAATGCTCACGCGGCCAAGCGCACTGAGATAGGCGCGATAGACCACGAACTGCTGGTCCCGTACGGCGAGGTGCGGCCCCTTGTCCAATACAGCGTATTCCGACATCGCAAACGACAGGGCTGCCTTGGCGACAGCGGGGTGCACCTCATCCTCCGGCAAGGAGAAAACGGCGAGGTACGACATCCGCATGAACGTGCATAGCTGGTGCCCCAGTCCGCATTCGACTTCGCAATTTTGCAGGCGCACCGACAGGTGGCGAGGATGGTCGTGAACGGCGAACTCAAGCTCGCGGACGCGGGATGCCACCTCGTGAAAGGACAGGGCGAAGTAGCGGCCTTTAGAAGCCTTGGAATCCAGGTCTTGCGACATGACGAGCAGAGATGGCTAAACGCTGTTGCCGAGTCTAAGGCAAAGTTTCTGGCCCAGGCGCACCTCAAGTGTCTGCCATGGTTCGAAAGAAACGATTCGCGGCCGTCGCGATTCCGGGCAGCTGCCCCAGCTCCACGACGAGGTCGCTTCGTACTTGCCATTCCTCGGGTATTCCGAACCGGCTGTGGATGACGATGGTGAGCGTTACTCGTCCCAACGGCGAGCAGGCGGCGGCGAGCGAGAAGTTCCCCTCCAATGAAACATATCGCTCGCTCCCGGGCCAAGGGCGCTCATGGGTGGCCAGGTGCGAGAAGAACTCGGTCAACCCGGATGCGCCGACAAGGCAATGGACTTCCTGGGCGGCATGGATCGAGGTGCCGCGAAGTTCCACCGAGAACGAATAATCATCCGCACCGGAAAACCGAAGCTCCTTGTCGGTCGACGCCGATTTGATGATGAAATCCGTCGTTTCTATGGCCCAGTTCCTGTAGTCGGTAACGCTTAATCGAAACGGTCGGCGAAAGGTTGTCGCAATGATGCTTAGGTGGCTCGGGAGGCCTGTCAGATGCCGCTTACATTTCCCAATGCGCGGCACCGGTCTGCGCCGGATGGCTCTTGCCAGTCGTCGAGCTTCGATGGAGGCTGCCAACAGATATGCCAGCAACCCCCGCCTTCATTCTGAGCCTTGCCGCTGGCGAGGCAGGACACCAGACAATCGTCTCCGACATTGCACCGGGCGGACAGAATCTCGATCCAGCAGCGCTCGGCGGGGGAAACGTTCTGAGCTGGTCGAAGCCGAGCCGAACAATGCTTGCTGGGCCCGTACAGAAATGAGAAATCGGCCGGCGGCGGTGGCGGCGGCGGCTGGGTAGTTCCTTCATCGGATGATGGCTTGCCGCAAGCGGTGAGGGCCAGCAAGATTGCAAATGCGATCGAAAGATCTTTCCCATGCCGTCGCGATGAGCGTGAGCTGTAACGTTTCGCACCGCCGAAGTAATGGCTAGCTACTTTCACAATCTGTGACCATCGAACTGCGAGCTGTTCGAATAAACGACATTGGGCATGCGCTCTGTCCATTTCGAGGGTGCCATGCGCGCAGCGCGGATCACCGCGACGCGCGCGCTGTGTCCTTGGCGAATCAGCGAGTAGCGTCCTGCTCGGGTTCCCAGACGAAGCTGTCGCCCTGGGCCTTGATGTGCCCCAGCCCGGGGAAGGGGAAATGCACCGAGTACACGCGCAGTTTTCCGTCGGCGGCACGTTGCAGGAGCGCGCGCCGGCTGGTCTGGGCCAGCGGTGCGTTCATGTCGTACTGCACGGTCCACTCGGGGCGTTGCACCGAGATCACGTAATGATGCGCGGTGTCGCCGATATAGAGCAGGCGTTCGTCGCCCGATGCGATCTCGTAGGCGCTGTGCCCGGGCGTGTGCCCGTCGACGGCCACGGCGGTGACCACGCCGGGAACGATCGCCGCGCCGGGCTGGAAGGTTGCGACCTTCGGCGTGATCGCGGCGACCAGCGCGGCGGCGTCGCGGTCGCCTTTCAGGGATTCCCATTCGGGCGCCGAGAGGTGGATGGCCGCGTTGGGGAAGGCCAACGAGCCTTCGCGCGTCAGCAGGCCGCCCACATGATCCTGGTGCTGGTGCGTGATGAAGATGTCGGTGACCTGCGAGGGCTCGACGCCGGCCGCGCGCAGCGAAGCGGGCAAGCGCCCGGCGCGCGCGAACGAAGCATCCGCCGCGCCGGTGTCGAACAGCAGGGTGCGCGCCCCACTGCGGACCAGCAAGGGCTGGATGCTGAGGTGCAGTACGTCGGTCGGCGCACCCGCGGCGGAAAGCAGCGCGTTCACCTGATCGGCGGGCTGGCCGATGGCGAAGGTCTTGCCGTCGTTGGCGGCTTCGATGTCGCCGTCTTTCAATGCTGCCGCCTCGAGCGTGCCGATGCGGAAGCGCAGCACGTCGGGGTTGCTCGCTTGCTGCGGTGCCGAGGGCGTGGTCGGCGTCGGCGTGTCGGTCGCGACAGACTGGGGTTGCGAGCATCCGGATAGCATCGCGCCGGCGAGGAGCGCACTGGCCAGGGGCGCGATAGCGAAGACAAAGCGGCAGGTGCGAGTCATCAAGTTGCTCTCGAGAATGGGGCGGTGATGTTTGCCGATGACCGGCATCGCGATTCGACGAGCTTATATACGGCGATGTCCGCCAACAAGGCGATGCACATCATCGCTGACCAGCAGGCATCCATGGACATGAGGTATGAAACGATGTGAATCGCGTGGTGGACTCTTTTGGATTAATGCTCGGTCCGCAATGGACAGTGGCGACGCAGCTCGAAGAGAGCGTCCGATTTCTGCGTCCTGCGGCGGACGCAGTTGCGTTCCGGAACCGGCCATTGCAACGCGTCGGCAAGGCTTCGCTTCGCGACTCACCCAATCTATCGCCTACACGACGCGCATCAACTCTGCCGAGAGAACCGCATCACCGTTGAGCGCGGTTCGCCCATCGCGTTGCGAATCCTTCCCGCACCGTCCCGGTTCCGACCCGGTTTCGTCCTGTCGCGGCGGTGGATATGCGTCTACAACCGGGGCGACGAATCAATGCGCCAACCGGCAGTTGCAGCCAGGCTGCAGCCCCGCCGCTTCGGTTGATGCAGGCGGCCTTCGTGGGCGGGCCGAATCCAGGCTGGGTTACCGATCGCGCGGGGCAGGCGAAGTCTTGAGCGGTTGAAGTCGCCGGGCGCGTCGGACCGCCCGGCGGCATGCGGGCCCGGTGCAAGGCCGGGCCCGCGTTTTGACCTGCAGGGGAGAGGCCCAGAGGAGGAGGCCAGAGGGAGGCGTGGGGCGGGGCCGGGCGAGGGATTTCCCGGCCCCTTCCATGAACGAATCGCCCCAATTTCCCCCAACCGCCCGATCCGGACCGATTTGGGGTGGCCTTGGCCTATCGAAACCCGGATAATGCACAAAAGCCGGCCGGGGACATCCCCGCCGGCTTTTTTCCGTTCATGGCCCTGTGGCGCGGCATCGGCTGCGACTGGGTCGGGGCGGTCGCCTCGCGGCCAATGCCGCTTTCACAGCAAGCGCAGGAGTTACAAGGTCATGGGTCAGTCAGTCGTCGTTCTCGGTGCCCAATGGGGCGATGAAGGCAAGGGCAAAATCGTCGACCTGCTGACCGAGCAGATCGGCGCCGTCGTGCGGTTTCAGGGCGGCCACAACGCCGGCCACACCCTCGTCATCGGCGGCAAGAAGACCGTCCTCCACCTGATTCCGTCGGGCATCCTGCGCGACGATGCGTTGTGCCTGATCGGCAACGGCGTCGTGTTGAGCCCGGCCGCGCTGCGCAAGGAAATCGGCGAGCTCGAGGAGACCGGCGTGGAAGTGCGTTCGCGCCTCAAGATCAGCCCGGCCACGCCGCTGATCATGCCGTACCACATCGCCCTGGATCAGGCCCGCGAGAAGGCCGCCGGCGGCAAGGCCATCGGCACGACCGGCCGCGGCATCGGCCCGGCGTACGAAGACAAGGTGGCGCGCCGCGGCATCCGCGTCGCCGACCTGCATTACCCGACCCAACTCGCCGAGCAACTGCGCACCGCGCTCGACTATCACAACTTCGTCCTGACCAAGTACCTGGGCGTCGACGCGGTCGACTACCAGCAGACCCTGGACGAGGCGCTGGCCTTCGGCGAATACGTCGAGCCGATGAAGTCCGACGTCGCCGGCATCCTTCACGACCTGCGCAAGCAGGGCAAGCGCGTGCTGTTCGAAGGCGCGCAGGGCTCGCTGCTCGACATCGACCACGGCACCTATCCCTACGTCACCTCGTCCAACACCACCGTCGGCGGCGCGCTCGCCGGCACCGGCGTCGGCGCGGACTCGATCGACTACGTGCTCGGCATCGCCAAGGCCTACGCGACCCGCGTCGGCGGCGGCCCGTTCCCGACCGAACTCGACGACGAAGTCGGCCAGGGCATCCGCGACCGCGGCCAGGAATACGGCGCCACCACCGGCCGTCCGCGCCGCTGCGGCTGGATCGACATCGTCGCGCTGAAGCGTGCGGTGGCGATCAACGGCATCACCGGCCTGTGCATCACCAAGCTCGACGTGCTCGACGGCATGAAGACGCTGAAGATCTGCATCGCCTACGAATACCGCGGCAAGCGCACCGAGTACGCGCCGCTCGACGCCGCCGGCTGGGACGAGTGCACGCCGGTTTACCTGGAGTTCCCGGGTTGGGAAGAGAACACCCACGGCATCACCGAGTGGGACAAGCTGCCGGCCGCGGCCCGCGCCTACCTGCGCGCGCTGGAAGAACTGGCCGGCTGCCAGTTGGCGATCGTCTCGACCGGTCCGGACCGCGCCCACACCATGGTGCTGCGCGATCCCTGGGCGTAAATGCCCATCGACCGGCGCCCGCCGACGCGATGAACGACAAAGCCCCGCGAAAGCGGGGTTTTTTCGTGGCGCCGGCGCCGCGGCCGGCAGCGGTGTCGCGATCTTGATTGGTGCCTGGCACGATGCGCAGAGTCGATGAAAATGCGTCACTGCGGAATATTTGGATTGGATAAGGTAGGTCATCTCTTCCCGAGGCGTCCCCCATGTCCACGACCACGATCAACGCAGCATCGAAGCCCGAGTCCGAAAATCCGCGGCGCCCCAAGCGGGTGCTGATCGTCTACGCCCACCCCGAGCCGGCGTCGTTGAGCGGTTCGCTCAAGGACACGATGCAGGCGCATCTGCTCGCAAGCGGGCACGAGGTGCAGGTGACCGACCTGTATGCGCAAGGCTGGAAGGCCACCGTCGATGCCGGGGACTTTCCCGAACACGATCCGCGCGAACGTCTCACTGTAGTCAGCAGTTCCAAGCGCGCCTACGCCTCCAATGCGCTGACCGAAGACGTCGTGCGCGAACAGGAGAAACTGCGCTGGGCCGATGCGCTGGTCCTGCAGTTTCCGCTGTGGTGGTTCACCATGCCGGCGATCCTCAAGGGCTGGATCGATCGCGTCTACGCTTATGGTTTCGCCTACGGCGTCGGCGAGCATTCCGACACGCGCTGGGGCGACCGTTACGGCGAAGGCCAATTCGCCGGCAAGCGCGCGATGTTGTCGGTCACCGCCGGCGGCTGGGCCGACCACTACGGCCCGCGCGGCATCAACGGCAACATCGACGACCTGCTGTTTCCGATCAACCACGGCGTGCTGTATTACCCGGGCTTCGACGTGCTGCCGCCGTTCGTGGTCTATCGCAGCGACGGCCTCAATGCCGAACGTTTCGCGGTTGCGCAAGACGAGCTGCGCCAGCGCATGGACAGTTTGTGGACGCAGGCGCCGATTCCGTACCGCAAACAGAATGCGGGCGACTACGAGGTGCCGTCGATGACGCTCAAGCCCGGGCTCGAATCGGTGGGCGCGCGCGGCTTCGCTCTGCATCTCGATCATCGCAGCGTGGTCGCCGACTGAGCGGGCTGTCGCGACGGTTGCAGCAGACGCGGCGCCTTTGGCCGCGTCGCGTCGTGGGGGCCGTTTTCCTATTGGTCGGCACAGGAGACGGCCATGGCCACGCACTCGCACCTGTTCATCAAGAAACTGCTGATCGCGACCGCGGCGGCCTGCGGCCTGTTGCTGGTCGCCGGGCCGGCGCGAGCGGCCGAATGCGCGATGAGCCGTTCCTTCCTGCAGCCCGACGGCAATGCGCGCGGCGGCCAGACCGCGGTCTGGTCGGACCGCGAAGGTTCGGCGCTGCTGTTCGTCGAAGGCCTCAACGTCAACACCGACGGCACCCGCCGTTCCTACAGTGTCGAGGATTTCTGGGGCGAGACCCGTGCGCTCAACAATCTGTGCAATGCGATGAGCGATGCCTGCGCCGGTCTGTCCAGCGCCGGACTGAAAGCGCGCCGTATCGCCACGCAACAGGCCGCCGCGGCCGGCTGGCCGGCGGAGGCGTTGCGGCGCACCAAGATCTCTGCGGCGATCATTCCGTTCCGCGACGGTAAGCCCTGTCCGGCGGTGGACGGCTTCCTGGTCTCGGCGACCTCGTTGCGCAAGCCGGGCGGCGGCGACGCCTGCGACATCCAGACCTATGTCGATGCTCTGGTGACCCCGGCGCTGGTGATTCCCAAGAGCCCGTCGCCGTTTTCCAGCCGGGCCAAGGTCGGCGACCTCGCGGTGGCGATGAAGCCGGGCAGCGATCAGCCGGTGTTCGCGGTGGTCGGCGACAGCGGTCCTTCGCGCGAACTCGGCGAGGCCTCGATCGCGCTCAACGGACGCCTGCTCGGTCGCAGCGCCTTGCCGGCCAACTATCGCGAGGTACGCGGCCGCGGTGAGTTCAGCGGCCGAGGCTGGACCGTGCCGCGGGCGATCGTGTTGATCTTTCCGGGCACCCGCGACACCGCGAACCCCTTCATGACCCCGCAACGCATCGACGAGGCGGCGCAGCGTCGCTTCGAACAATGGGGCGGCGTCGCGCGCCTGCAGGCCTGCGCCGAAGCCTATTCGCGCTGAGGCGCGGTTCGCTTCGGCCGCAGCGGCCGCGATAGCCAGCAAGGCCTTGTCATGCCGGCGGCATACCGCAGTGCCAGGATCGTCGTGCGCGAGCGACCTGGCCTGATTTTGTGACCGCGGTCCGCCTCGGCTGCGGGCTCTCACGGTTCTTGCTAGGCTGGCCCAGGCACGGTACGACACCGTATGTCGCAAGACGCTACGGTAGGGGATACGTTCCGCGCGCGTCGTTCGACGTCCCGCCATGCAGCGGGCCTATGGGGTAGGCAGTGCTCAGGAGGAGTGCAAGATGGCAGTAGTCGATATTCATGAGGTGTTCGCCGATCCGGCCGTGGCCGAACTGGCCGAGGCGGTCGCCGCCGGCGACAGCGCGGACATCCGGCGTTTGGCCGCGGGCGTGGACCTGCGTACGCATGGCGACAAGAACGTCACCCTGCTCGAATGGGCGGTGCTCAATCAAAGCCTCGACGGCCTGAAGGCCTTGCTCGAAGCCGGGGCCGATCCGGCCGAACCGGGCATCGACGGCGGCACGGTGGTGCACATGGCGGCGATGGCCAACGATCCGGCTTATCTCGACGTCCTGCTCGCGCACGGCGCAGCGCCGGACACCCCGCACGGCGAAAACGGCTCGGCCCCGCTCAGCGCGGCCTTGATGGGCGAGCGCTCGGCGCAGTTCCATCGCTTGCTCGAAGCCGGCGCCAACCCGAATCACGTCGACCGCCTGGGCAATACCGCCCTGCACGTGGCCGGCAAGATCAACCAACCCAATCGCGCGCTGGACTTGCTCAAGGCCGGCGCCGAGGCCGATGCGCGCAATCGCCAGAACGTCACCTTCCAGCGCTATCTGTTCATGACCCCGCCGAGCCTGTTGAACGCGCAGACCCGCCAGGATCGCGAGGCGCTGGTGGCCTGGTTGCGCGAGCACGGCGTCGCGGTGGAAAGCGGCGGCTGAGCGCTGCCGCAACTGGCAGCGCGTGGCGCGCGGATCAGGGGAGTGATCGCCGCCGCGCCGCACTCGGTAGTTAGGGGTTTCAAGGATTCCAGGGATTTCAGGGAGATCGAATCATGAGCGAGCAGTCCGCGCGTCCCGCCAGCGGCGGTGAACCGTCGTTTGCCGAGCAAGTCCGAGGCCAGGACGCCAAGCCGATCGACAAGACTTTGGCGCGGCTGATGGCCGACCTGTACGACGAAGGTCCCGGCATCGATGGCTTCAAGCCATTGAATGCCGAGCAGCTGCGCGACGCCGGCATCGACCCGGCCACGCTGAAGAACGAAGACAGCGGTTTCCTGGCGCGCATCTACGGCGACGACAAGGGCCATTACGTTCTCGCCTATTCCGGCACCGACGAAGGCAAGGACTGGCTGACCAATCTGCGCCAGGGCGTGGGCCTGGAAGACGCCCAGTACAACCAGGCCATCGCGCTCGCCCGCGAAGCGCGCGTCGCCTTCGGCAACGAAGTCGTCATCACCGGCCACTCGCTCGGCGGCGGCCTGGCCGGCGCGGCTTCGATCAGCAGCGGCATTCCGGCGGTGACCTTCAACTCGGCGGGCGTGCACGACAAGACCCTCGAACGCATCGGCATCGATGCCGACCGCGCCAAGGAAGAGGTGACCGACAGCGGCCAGGTCCGGCGCTATGCGGTCAAGAACGAAATCCTGACCGACCTGCAGGAGCACAGCATTCCGCTGAAGTGGGCGATGCCGGACGCGGTCGGCCACAAGATCGAACTGCCCGATCCCGACCCGCAATCGTTCTGGCGGCGGATGATTCCGGGCAACGGCATCAAGCACGGCATCGACGTGCATTACATCGATGCGGTGATCAAGGCGCAGGAGATGGCGTCGCCGACCTTGTATCCGCAAGGCACCGCCGCGGTGACGCCGCTGCACTCCGGCCGCGACGCGCACCCTGCGACGTCGCCTGCGAATCCGGATCACCCGAACCACGCCTTGTACGGCCAGGCCTTGCGCGGCCTGCAGGGCATCGACAGTCGCACCCTGGATTTCCAGGGCGAGCAGGGCTATCGCAACGCCGCGACCCATGCCGCCCATGATGCGCGCGCACACGGCATGGACCGGATCGATCACGTGGTGGCGAGCAACAACGGCGCCGGCTTCTTCGTCGTCCAGGGCGGGCTCGACGATCCGGGCAACCGTCGCGTGTTTCTCGATCAATCGCGCGCCCTGTCGCAGCCGGCCGAACAGCCGGTCGTGGCCCAGGTCGCGCAGACCGAAACGCCGGTGCAGACCGAGTCGCGCCGTGCCGTGATGGGCTGAGCTTCAATCCTCATCGGCTTCGGCGAACGGCGGCCTCGGGCCGCCGTTCGTTTATCCGCGGTAAGCGTCCGATCAGGCCTTCCAGGCGCCGACCGGCTGCTTCACCGCGACGTTGAGCCGGTTCCACACGTTGATGTTGGCGATCGACACGACCAGCGCGGCCAGCGAAGCTTCGTCGTAGTGCCTGGCGGCTTCGTTCCAGATCTCGTCGGAGACCGCATCGGGACGGTCGCTGATCCGCGTCAACGCCTCGGTCAGCGCCAGCGCGGCGCGCTCGGCCTCGTTGAAATAGGGCGCCTCGCGCCAGGCCGACACCGCGAACAAACGCTCGTCGCTCTCGCCGGCCTTCTTGCCCTCGCGCGCGTGCATGTCGACGCAGACGCTGCAGCCGTTGATCTGGCTGGCGCGCAGCTCGATCAGGATCAGCGTCCGAGCCGTTACGCCCTTGTTCTCGGTCGAGGCTTTCAGCGCCCACAGCGCTTTCATCGTGTCCGCGTGGATCAGGGCCGGGTTGTTCATTCGTGCTTGCGTATGCATGTCGTCGTTCCTCGTGGCTGGGTGTGTGTTGCATCGTCATAGGTCTGACGAACCAGCCACCGGGAACGTGACATGTCGGGGGAAAAAATAGCCGGCAGTGCGGGTGCAGTCGCCACGGCGATTGCAAGGGGTGATTCTCAGGGCCGGCGCCGGGCCCGACGCCGGCCTTGCGCTGCGGCTTACTTCAAGCGCGACAGCAGTTCCTTCGCCACACCGACCGCCGAGGCCGGGTTCTGCCCGGTGATCAACTCGCGATCGACCACGACGTTCGCGCTCCACGGTGCGGTATTACTGCGATAAACCATGCCGGCCTGTTGCAGCGCGGTCTGCGGATAGAACTTCATCGCCCCGCCGCCGAGCGCGGCCTTGGCCAGCTCTTCTTCCTGGTTGCTGATCACGGCGACTTGGTAGCCGGCATAGATCCACTGCGTCGGCGCGGCGGCCTTGCCGGAGTCCGCCAACTGCGCCGTGAACTGTCGAGCCTGCGGCAGGGTCGAGAGCAGGGCGATCGGACCGTGGCAGACCAGGGCGGTGGTCTTGCCGCGCTGGTGGAAAGCGCCGAGCAGACGGCCGAGCGCCGGGCTGTGCAACAGATCCTGCATCGGCGCGTGGCCGCCGGGGATGTAGACCGCGTCGAATCGGCCGTAGCCGATCTGTTCGATGCGGGCGAGGCTGAGCACCGGCGATGAATCTTTCGCGGTGATCGCCAGGCGATCGAGCAGGGCTTGGTGCGTCTTCAAGGCCTCGGTGTCGCCGCCGAAGTACATCGGGTCGATCGACGAGCGGTCCACGGTCGGCGCCCGGCCTTGCGGCGTGGCGAAGGTGACCTGGTGGCCGGCATCGAGCAACAGCTTCACCGGCTGCATCAGTTCGTTGAGATAGAAGCCGGTGGCGAAGGTCTTGCCGTCCCTGAGGTCGAGGCGATCGGCATCGGACAGCACCACCAGGACATTGCCGGCGTGGGCGCTGCCGAAGCTGAGCGCGAGAGCGATCGCGGCCACGAGTTTTTGCATCGGTTTCATCGTAGTAGTCCGTATGAGGAGAGTCAGGCGGAGGCCGGGGCGAGCAGCAGCTCGCGCATCGCCGCACCGACGGCGCTGGCCGATTGCGGGTTCTGGCCGGTGACGAGGCGGCCGTCGACGACGACCTGCGAGGTCCAGTCGGGCGCCGGCTGATGCTGCGCGCCGCGTGCGCTCAGCCGGCTGGCGAGCAGGAACGGCACCACGCCTTCCAGCTTCACGGCGCGCTCCTCATCGTCGGTGAACGCGCTTACGCGTTTGCCGGCGACCAGATAGGCGCCGTCGCTCAAGGTCACCTCGACCAGCGCGGCCGGGCCATGACAGACCGCGCCGACCACGCCGCCTGCCTCGTAAATCTCGCGTGTGACCCGCTGCACCGCCGGGCTGTTCGGGAAGTCCCACATCGCGCCATGGCCGCCGGCGAAGAAGATCGCCGAATAGCGGGACGCATCGGCGTCGTGCAGCGGCAAGGTCTGGCGCACGGCTTCGCGAAAGCGCGGGTCGTTCCAATAGCGTGCATTGATGGCGTCGTCGACGTCGGCGCCGTCCACCGGCGGTTCGCCGCCCTGGATCGAGGCGAACTCGACCGCGATGCCGGCGGCCTCGAGTTCGGCCAACGGATGAGTGACCTCGCCGAGGTAGTAGCCGGTCGACTGGCCGCTGTCGCCTTTACGGCCGTGGCTGGTGAGGACGAACAAGACCGGCTTGAGGCCGGCGGCAGGGTTCGGGGACATGCGTGTTCCTGAGGGGAGGTAGGTGATGGGCACTGTATTGCGTCTCCTGGCGGCGATAAAATCCTCAGCCGGGAAATGATTTGTTCTTTAGAGGCAAGAATGAGCCGGCGATTCGACCACCTCGGGGATGTGGAAGCCTTCGTTGCCGTGGTCGAGCACGGTTCCCTGACCGCGGCCGCGGTAGCGCTGTCGACCACGCCGTCGGTGATCAGTCGCGCCATCGGCCGGCTCGAAACCCGCCTGGGCAGCCAATTGCTGCGCCGGACCACCCGCCGCCAGGGCCTGACCGAGGCCGGTCGTGTGTACCTGGAGCATTCGCGCGCCGCCTTCGCCCTGATCGACGACGCCGAGCGCGCGATCCAGGGCCAGGACGGCGAACTGAGCGGGCGCGTGCGCCTCAGCGTGCCGACCACCTACGGTCATTACCGGTTGCCGGCGCTGTTGCAGCGCTTCGCCGTTCGGTACCCGCAGGTGCAGATCGAACTCAACATCGCCAACCGCAACGTCGACCTGGTCGCCGAGGGCTTCGATCTGGCGATACGTCTCGGCCAACTGCCCGACAGCGGTCTGGTCGCGCGCAAACTCGAAGACGCGGCCTTGTGCCTGGTCGCGTCGCCGGCCTACCTGGAACGCGCAGGTTTGCCGCGCGCCCTGGAAGACCTGCGCCGGCACGTCTGCATTCCCTTCGTGATGCCGAGCACCGGCCGTGTCGCGAACTGGCTGTTCCGCAGCGGGCAGGGCGCCGGCAGCGAGCGCAGCGATATCGACTGGATGCCGGCATCGCAGATGCTGGTATCCGACGACGTGCTGGGCGTGGTGTCGCTGGCCGAGCAGGGCATCGGCATCTGCCAGAGCTACGACTTCATCGTCGAAGACCGGCTGCGGCGAGGCCGCCTGGTCGAATTGCTGCCGCAGTTGCGCGGCCGCTCGAGGCCGTTCTCGGTGATCTACGCCCCGCATCGCCGTTTGTCGGCGGCGTCGCGGGCATTGATCGATATGTTGGCGGAGGGAGGGTGAGCCTGCGGGCGACTAGGCCATTGGCAGGAGAATCTCGCGGTGGGGTATTTCGCAGTCCCGGCGACGGTACGCCGCTTTCGATGAACAACATCGGCGTAGCTGTTTCTGCGCGTCCCGTGGTCGCGACTTGCATCGCTCCTACCCGGCGTAAGCGCCCCGTTTCGATGAATGCCGTCGGCCTTGTCTCTCTGCATGTCCCGCGGTCGCGGCTCATGCCGCTCCTGCAGGGGCTGCGTAGCACGATCGAACTCGCGCAGCCCTCATCAATCGATCCGATACACCCGCGCCTTCGGCATGTCCTCGTCGACCTGCAGGAACCAGCGGCCGGCGACGCCGGGGACGACCATGATCTCGGGCGAGGTCAGCGGCTTGCGCAGCTTCATGCTGCCCTTGAGCACTTTCCATTGCTGGCCGTTGTCGAGTTCGAACACGGTGCCCGGCTCCCAGCCCGCCACGTCGCCCTTGAGGCGGCTCTTGATCGGTTGGTCGTCGAGGCCGATGTATTGCACGGCGCTGCGCTGGCCGGTTCCCGCCATTGCCGATGCGGTGGGCGCCGCGGACGTCGCGGCGACGGCCGGGGCGGGGTCTTTATCGCTGGCTTCGCGCAACATGCGGTTGAGCAACTGCAGTTGCGCGGGCGACAGGCCGACTTCGCTGAGTTGTTCCGCGCTCAGGCGTTGCTCGATATCGATGTAGGCGGACTGCGCGAGGACCGTGAACGGGGCGAGCAGCAGGGCCAGCATCAGGCCGCGGATCAAGGGTCTCGCCATCGTTCTCGTCTCGCCTCGTTGCGGACCGTCGATCGGTCGCTTCAATGCCCGGTGCCGCGCTCGCGGATCCGGACCTGCGGCAGTGTGTGGCAGTCGTGTTGCAGAATTAAGACGGTCGGCACTAAGGCAATCCGCGCCTCCGGGCCGGGAGCTGCGGCGCTTACGGCGTCGCGTTGGCCGCAGCCGCGGCGGGATTCGGCGCCGACCACGCACGCACCTCGACGGTGAAGCCGTGGCGCATGCCGGGGTGGGATTCGGCGACGCGGGCGGCTTCGTCGAGGTCGCGCGCTTCCAGGAACAGCAGGGCGGTGATCGGCATGGGCTCGGCCTGGACGGCGTCGCGGTGCGGGCCGATGTGCCGGCTTTCGGGCGCGAGGATGCGCGGGGCAAGCTTTTGCCCGGCCTCGTTGTGCAGACGCGCCCAGGCACCGATGTCGCGGCCCAGGCTGAGTTGTTCGGCTTCGGACAAGGGGCCGCCATCGCGACGGAACAGGACGACGAAGGTATTCATGGCAGTCATGGAGGGACTCGCAGGTAGAGGGACGGTCGCCGCCGATGCGGACAGCGCGAGCGCGGGCCATAGCGCGGCGGAAAGCAGCGCGGCGCGCAATCGGGCGAGGCGGTAAGGGCGGACGGCGACCATGCGCGCATGCTGCCGCGAAGCCGGTGCGCCGGCTTGTAAAAAATCGGCGCTCAGGCCGGTTCGCGTGCAGCGAAGAAGGCGGCCGGTGCGCTGCCGGTCGCACGGCGGAAGTCGTGGTTGAAATGGGCTTGATCGTAATAACCGGCGGCCAGTGCGACCTCGGTCAGATCCAGGCCTGTCGCCTGCAGGCGCACCGCGTGTTGCAGCCGCAGCATCGAGGCGAATTTCTTCGGGGTCACCCCGACCACGCGGCGGAAGCGCCGTTCCAGCGCGCTTTGGCTCAGGCCGATGTGACGGGTCAGCGCGTCGATGCGATGGCCGGCGGGCCGGCGTTCGAGCCAGCTCACCGCCGCCGCCATCAGCGGGTCGGGTGCGCTTTCGCGTAAGCGCGCCAACAGGAAATGCTGCAACTGCGCGACGCGCTGGCGATGATCGGATGCGCTGGCGAGTCGTTCGTGCAGGCGTTCGAGCTCGTCGGCGCGATCGAGCAACTCGCTCAGGTCGGTCGTGGCGCCCCTGAACGCCTCCTGCGAGGGCCGCAGGAACGCGGCCGCGCCGACCGGGGTGAACGCGGCCAGCAGCACCGAATGCCCGGCGTGGTGGTCGTGCGCGCGCAAGGTGTCGCGCAAACCGGTGAACGCCGCTTGCGGCACCCAGCGCCCGCCGTCGATGCGACAGCGGCCGCGAAACGTAAACGCGGCCACGCTGCCGGTATCGGGCAGGTGGGTATCGGCGTGGTCGGCGGCGAACTCCACCACCATGAAACGCCGCACGAACGGCCGCAGCGCCGGGCACGGCGCTTGCTGGAACCATTGCATGTGGCGATGCGGGTTGCGGGCCATGCGCCTTGTGCCGTCGGGCAACGAAGGCGGCGGATCGTCCGCCGCTTCAGAGCGGCAACGCTACGGCAAGGAGCGAACGCCGGCAACGGCTCTTCGGTGGGCCTTGTTCTTCAGCGGGGCCTCGCTCTTCAATGGGGCGCAGAGTCGGCGATGCGGCTATCGGTCGCGATCCAGTTCAGTTCCCAGCTCTTGCCGTCGTCGGCGGAGAAAGCCTGCTCGAAACGACAGACGTCGCGCGTCGCGCATTCGATGACGAAGCGAACCAGGATCGGCCGGCCATCCAAGCTATCGCGTCCGAAGAATTCACCGCGCCCGTTCTTGAAGGCGCCGGCGATCGGCGCGGTCAGCGTGCCCGAGCGCAGGCTGGCGTAGTTGATGTTCCACTGCCGCGTCTGCGGTTCGTACAGGCGCAACGAAATGCCTTGGATGCGACCGGAGGGGCCTGCGATGTCGAGCTCGGCGAGGTTGGCGCGGCCGTCGAACAGCTTGCGCACCACGGTGGTGCCTTCCAGCTCGACCCAGGTCTGGCTGCCGCTGAGCGGGCTCTGCAGCCGCGATACCCGGGTTGTCCAGGCGCCGATCTCCCAGTCGAAGTCGTGCTGTCCATCCGGCGTTGTGGCGCTGGCGGCGTTCTTCGCGGGCGTAGGCGCGGCTTGAGCGGCCTGGGCATCGAATGCGAGCAGGACGGCGAGGCTGGCGGCCAACAGGCCGATGCGAAGGAGAGGGGCGGCGATCATCGTTGGGCTCGGTGTCGGCGGGCTCGACCTGCGAGCGGTGACCGCACCATGCGATGGCGCCTGCAGCGCAGCAAGGGCCATTCTGGCATCGGCGGCGATGCCACCGCGTCGGTGCCGTGCCGATGTCGAGGTATCGGGTTGGACGGCAAGCGCGCGGTCGGTTTCCGCTGGACGCGCCGAGCACCGGGAGCAGGCGTTCTCGCAGGACGGCGGCCGTCATCGGGAAACCCACTGGACGATGGAGCACGCGCGCATCAAGGGCTAGTATGCGCGGCATGGCCAAGCATGCCGGTTCGGTATTCTCCGTCGACGTCACCGGTCTCGAGACGGGACAGGGCCAGCCTGCGTACGCACGTATTTGCGAGCGCATCCGCAGCGCCATCGTCAGCGGCGCGCTGGCACCGAATGCGCGCCTGCCGTCGAGCCGGGTCCTGGCCCAGGACCTCGGCGTCGCCCGCAACACCGTCGATTGGGCACTGGGTCAGTTGGTCGCCGACGGCTATATCGTGCGCCGCCGCGGCGCCGGCAGTTTCGTCGCCGCAAGTCTGCCCGAACGCGATACGCGTCCACTCGCAGCCAAGCGCAGCACGCAGGCCGCGGCTGCCGAGGGCGAACGTCGATTGTCGCGGCGAGCGATTGCGCTGCGGAGTTATCCCGGCCATTACCAGCCGGCGTCGGCGGTCCCGTTCACGCCTTCGCTGCCGCCGATCGACCTGTTTCCGCGCGCGGTGTGGAATCGTCTGCTGCAGCGCGAGGCCACCCGGGCCGGCACCGCGTACTGGGCTTACGGTGCCAGCAACGGCTTGCCCGCGTTGCGTGAGGCCATCGCCGCGCACGCCTCGGCGATGCGCGCCACGCGCTGTTCGCCCGAGCAGGTGATCGTGGTCACCAGCACGCAGCAGGCGGTGGAACTGGCCGGAAAAGTATTGGCCGATACCGGCGACCTCGCCTGGGCGGAAACGCCGGGCTACCAGCCGGTGCAGCACTGCCTGCGTGCGGCCGGCCTGCAAGTCGTGCCGGTGCCGGTCGACGAACAGGGGCTCGATGTCGCCGCGGGCCGCAGGTTGGCGCCGGATGCGCGCCTGGCCTACGTCACGCCCGCGCACCAGTATCCGATGGGCTACGAAATGTCGATGGAGCGGCGCCAGGCCTTGCTCGACTGGACTCGGCAACACGACGCCTATGTCATCGAAGACGATTACGACGGCGACTACCGCTACGAAGGCCGGCCGATCGCCTCCCTGCAAGGCATGGACGATGACGGACGCGTCATCTACGTCGGCAGTTTCAACAAGATCCTGTTTCCGGCGCTGCGTATCGCCTACGCCATCGTGCCCGAGCCCTTGGTCGCGGCCTTCGTCGATGCCAAACATGTCGCCGATGGCCATACCGCCTTGCTGATGCAGGGCGTGTTGGCGGCCTTCATTCACGAAGGCCATCTGGCCCGCCACCTGCGCAAGACCCGCACGATCTACGACGAGCGCCGTTTGGATTTCCTCGAGCAGGCCCGTGCGTTGGCCGAGGCACTGGAGTTCGGCCCCGCCACCGCCGGCATGCATGTCGCCGCCTTGTTCAAGCCGGGTCTGGCGATCGACGATCGCGCCGTCGCCGCCGAATGCGCGCGCGCCGGCGTGGTGGTTCACCCCTTGTCGAAGTACGGTGCGAGCGAGCGTGGCGGCCTGGTGTTCGGATTCGCTGGCGCATCGCACGCGGCGACCCGTTCCGGCTTGGAGATCGTAGGCCAGGCCATCGCTGCCGTTCGTTCCATCGACGCTGATTGCAGTTCCTGATTGCAAGCTTGTTCGGTACGCACGGAGGCCACGGATGCCAGCCAGAACCCCGGATCGAATCGGCTGGGCGGTCGAGCGGCTCGATCCGGCCGGCGCCGACGAATTGCTCGAAATCGGTTGCGGCAACGGCGCCGCCGTGGCGTTGGTCTGTCCACGCCTCGAACGCGGGCGGATCACCGCGATCGACCGTTCGCCCACGGCCATCGCGACCGCGACCAAGCGCAACGCCGCTCATATCGCATCCGGTAAGGCCGTGTTTCTCGCCACCGAGCTGGCTTGCTTCGAATCGTCGGCGCACAGCTTCGACAAGGCATTCGCCGTCAACGTCAATGTCTTCTGGCTGCGGCCGACGGCCGAGTTGCGGGTGTTGGCGCGCGTGCTCAAGCCCGGTGGCGCGCTGTGCCTGGTGTTTCAGCCGCCGAACGAATCGCAGCTCGATTCGATCGCTACGGCATGCGCCGAGCGGCTGGCCGCGCAGGGTTTCGTCGAGATCCGAACGGTCCGCGACAGGTTCGACAGTGGCCCGTTGGTATGCGTGCATGCCCTGCGGGGCGAGCCGTAACCCCTGGTCGAAGGCCGTGCCTGGAAATGCACGCGATGGGGGATCTGCCCGCGTCGTTCGTGGCGAGTGACGATCACGGACGCGATCCCGAATCGGTCACGATTGGCATCTGCATGCAGCCGATTCGTGGCTCGAATGCTTGATCGTGCGCGCGTGGTTCGCTGAAGTCGAGCCTCCCCATGGAGTGGAGCGTATCGATGAAAAAGGTGACCGCAGGTTTCCTGCATATGTTGGCTTTGTGCCTGCTGTTGACGGTGTCGCAATCGGCCCTGGCTCAATCGGCGCTGAAACAGATCCCCGAGGGCACGACCCTGTGGGCCGGGCAATCGATCTATTCCAACAACCTGCAGTACCGGTTGACCATGCAGGGCGACGGCAACCTGGTGTTCTACCGCGTCGCCGACTCGCGCCCGCTGTGGAACAGCCAGACCCACGGCAGCGGCGGCTACAAGACCGTCTTCGAGCCCTTCGCGGTGTTCAATGTCCTGCGCATCTCCGACGATGCGGTGCTGTGGACCAGCCGCGGCGGCGTCATCGGCGCACCGTACCCGGGCATGGCCTGGTACATCACCGATCAAGGCGATTTCCTGGCGCTGTACAACCAAGGCTTGGTGATCCGTCAGCTTGCCAACGATCCCGATAACTGATCGGCCGGATCCATCGCGATAGTCGAATCTGCAAGGCGAAGGCCCCGCGAGCGATCGCGGGGCTCCTTGTTTGGCCGCGAGGCAGGCTACGCTCGTTGCGCACTGTGAAGCGGCACGCGGCCTGCGTTCTGGCGCGTGATTAGAATTCGGATCCCCCATCGCTTTCGCGCGCATCGCAACGACGGTTGCGCGGGAACCCGCAAAGGACGATCCGCAATGAAGATACGGCGACACTCGCTGGCCAGCCCATTGGCGTTCCTGGCCGCTACGACGATGTTCGCAGCGCCGCAGCTCACCGCGAACGCGCAGCAGCCGGCGGCCGCACCGTTCCATGCCTACGACAATACTCACTACCAGGATGTCGATCTGGTCGGCGAGGCCGGGCTGGTCAAGGCGAACATCCTGTATCAGCGACAGGAGTGGATCGCCTGTACCGCCGACGACAAGCTGCCGCCTAAGGCCGAGTTCCAGGCCGCGGTACGGGCCGCCGCGGTGCACCGCGGGCCGGTCGTGCTCGACTTCGAGAACATCTGGATCAAGAACGTCGATGCCGCACAAGCGCATCGACGCTACAGACTCTGGCGCCAGCTGTTCCTCTGGGCCAAGGAAGCAGCGCCCGGCCACATGATCGGCGCCTACGACCTGCTCGGGCCGAACAGCGATCAGTACCTCGATTGCGCACGCGATCTGTCGCAATACCAGGACGGTTTCTTCCCGCATTTGTACACGGCTCCCACGCTGACTCAGGCGACCTGGGAACGCCGGCTCGACAATCGCGTGGTCTCCGCTCGCAACGTCAACTCCAGCAAGCCGCTGATTCCCTATATCCGGCCGCAGGAAGAGGCGACCTGCGGCGGCGATCCCGAGCCCACGTACCTGCCCGCGGATCGCTGGCGTCGGCAATTGGATCAACTGGGCGCGAAGGCTTCGGGTTTCATCGTCTGGAGCCCGGTGATGTGCTCGCACAACGTCGGTGAGAACCGCGGCTGGATTACCGAGACCGTCGACTTCATGCGGAGCCTGCCGTCCGCTTCGTCGACCGTTGCGCAGACGCGATCCTGGCCGCTCGCACCGCCGCTGCCCGCGTGCGCGCCGACGCCAGGCGTCAGCGTGCCGGTGCCGGCGCCGGCGCCGATATCCAGGGTTTTGCCCACGCCGGCGGCGATGCAGGCCGCTGCAGTGCAATGCGAGGCGCTGCCTGCATTTTGATCGCACAGACTTTCGAGGATGACGAGAAAGGCCCCGCATCGGCGGGGCCTTTCCTGGGGGCGCGCGATCGATGGTCCGCAGCGTCGGCTGCGAGCCATCACTCGATGGTCATGTCGATCCGCGCCCGGTCGTTGTTGGCGATGCTGCCGTCGGCGCCGTCGGAAACGAAGAACAGGTCCATCGTCAGACGGTGGGGGTCGGAGTCGAGGATGCGGCCCAGGGTCATGCCGAACTGGAACGGGTCCTTGTACTCGCCGAGTCTCTCGGCGCTATTGCCGGGCAGGGTGCCTTCGGCGTGGGCCGTGATGTTGGTCTGCTTCATCAAGGCCTGCATCTGCGCTTCGGTGAACGTCACCTTGGCGTCCTTTCCGACCTGCACCGGGCCATTGCCCTTGATGTCGCCGGTGAGCATGTAGTTCCAGGTCTTGGCGTCGGCGTCGGTGGGCACCTTGAGGTTGTACTCGTAGGTACGTTCGGAGGCGATCTCGTTGCCTTGGGCGTCGTAGTGGCAGACGACCTGAAGGGGCGGGTCGTCGTTGCCGCGCATCGGCGGGGTGATCGTGTAACTGTAAGACCCGTCCGGATAGCTGGTCTTGACGTAACCGTAGGTGGTTTGCGGGCCGCCGAACGAGGCGTAGGCGCGGGCCATGGTGTCGCCCTGCTCGTAGGAGACTTCGCCGTTCAAGCGCAACTGGTCGGAGAAGTTGTAGCGCTCGAGCGTAGCGACGTTGCTGACGCCGTCGTTCTGGGCGGCGACTTCGCCGGTGGCGGTGAAATGGGCGTAGGCGGCCTGGCCGTCGGGCTTGGACAGGTCGAACTCGGCCGTGCGCAGCACCGAATGCCCCTTGTTGGCCTGGATGCCCGGGCCGAGATCGAGGCTGAGCGGGCCGAAGTTGATCGACGGCAGCACGCCGCTCTTTTGCTCGATCGCCTGCAGTGCGCCGATATCGACGCGCACGCTGGTTTCGCTGGTGCGGGTGACGCTGTAGGCCGAACCGGTAGCGACTTTGTTCTCGCCGTCGGTGGTCACGCCCAAGCGCGGGCCCTTCGGGAAGGCGTCGTCGAAGAGCTTCTGGAACGCCGCGGAGAACTGGGTCTGAGTGAAGTTCTGCGAGTCCAGGGTTACGGTGGCGCCGACCGGGATC
Organism: Lysobacter sp. ESA13C; assembly: GCF_019970005.1. Classification (NCBI taxonomy): domain Bacteria; kingdom Pseudomonadati; phylum Pseudomonadota; class Gammaproteobacteria; order Lysobacterales; family Lysobacteraceae; genus Lysobacter; species Lysobacter sp. ESA13C. Next base: position 513,373 of record NZ_JAHXYK010000005.1, read on the forward strand.
GTGGTCGGGTCGAAGGGATTCACCTTGGCGGCGGTTTGCGGGTTCTGGTTCTCGCCCGGCAATACGACCTTGTAGCGCAGGCGATGGCCTGCGCCTGCGCTGCCTTCGACATCGACGCTCTTGTTGCCGGCGCCGGCAGCGCCGGATACCGAGAACACGGCGGTGACTTCGAACTCGGTTTTGCCGTCCTTGTTTTGCTGCTTGACCTCGATCTCCGAATCCTGGCGCATCTCGATGCCGCCGGGGCCGGGCACGGTGCTGCCCTGGGTCAGCTTGACGCTGCCGTTGCCCGGGCTCCAGGAAATGCCGCCGCGCTGGCTGCCGTCGCTGACCTCCACGCCGTACTCGCTGGAGGCGGTGGGGTGGGTCGGGTCGAAGTCGGTGACGATGGTTTCTTCGGTGACGCTCATCGTCGCCGCGGGGATCTTGAGCTCGTCGCCGTGAAAGATCGGATCGCCCTTGCCGGTCATGCTGGCTTCCATCCGCCGTTCCTTGTCCTGGAACAGTTCCGGGTTGGCCTGGCGCAGCGCCTGTGGGGTGATGCCGTAGAGGGCGGCGATTTCGACGACGCTCTGGTCGTTGACGACGGTATGAGTCTGGGGTTGGTTCTGCGGTTGGGGCAGGGTGGGCGACGGGCCCTGGGTGGCGTAGACACCGGTCATGAATGGCTTGGGCGCAACTGTGAGGATGGTCGCGACTTTACAGTTGCGCTGGCTTGCGGGGGACTAGGGGTGACCCCAGGATTCGGGGCGGATTTGTGCAGTAATGAAACAATTCGCGGTTCGCGTTCGCGATTGCACCGTTAAGCCGGCTGTTTTGCTGTCTTGCTTTTGCTGTGCAAGCTTGGCGCAGTACCGAGCTCGCGATGTAACCGTAGACCCGGAGGGCGGCGCACAGGACGTGCGCCGTTTTTCGATAGGACAAGGATGTCCTATCGAAAAATCCCGGCGCTGGCATCGCACTCGTGGCCTGTGCCCTTGCAAGGAGAGCCCTTTTCTTTGGTTACCTTTGACCGAAGGGAATCCAGACGGACTTTTGGGCTTAGCAAAAGAAAGTAACCCGGCCGCGTGAGCGGACGGAAGCTCTGCACTTGCTTGTGGCTTCTCGATCAGCAAGATCAAGGTCAAACGCTAAAAGCTTCCGCCACTAAAGCGGCGGGTTACTTTCTTTTGTCATAAGCAACAAAAGAAAGGTAACCAAAGAAAAATGCTTTTCTTTTGAATCAAAGGCCCGCACGATCGATGCCGACGCAGGGCTTTTTCATACGGGACATCCCTGTCCCGATGAAAAACGGCCTGCATCCATGCAGGCCGCCCTCCGGGTCTTCCATTGCCTTCGCGAGTGCTCGACGACGCACAGCAACTGCCAATGCAACAGCAAAGCCGGTGCAACAGCAAAGCCGGTGCAACAGCAACAGCCGGTACGGCATCATTCCGTCTTCGTCCCCTTCATCGAGACCGCCATGCTGATCCACGGAGCTTGCCACTGCGGCAATATCGTTTTCGATCTCGACTGGCGGCCGGAGCCGAGCGAGATTCCGGCGCGTGCCTGCACTTGCTCGTTCTGCACCAAGCACGCAGGCGTGTGGACCTCGTGTCCGACGGGTTCGCTGCGGGTGCGGGTCAACGAACCCACGCGGGTGTCGCGCTACGACTTCGGTACGCACACCGCCGATTTCCATGTCTGCACACGGTGCGGAGTAGTGCCGGTGGTCACCAGCCGCATCGACGGGGCGCTGTATGCGGTGGTCAACGTCAATACTTTCGAGGGCGTCGATGAGACTTTGCTGCGGCGGTCGCCGTCGACGCTCGACGACGAGACCGAAGCGGTGCGCCTGGCCCGGCGCCGGCGCAACTGGATCGCCGATGTCGAGTATGTCGAGCGCGCCGACTGACGCTGTCGTACGGCTCCGAGCTGCGCGCGATCAGCGCTGGCGGGCCGCGCTCTTGCAGTCGGCGTTCATCGCCTGGTCCTCGGCGCTGACGCAGAGCTTGAATCCCGGTTCCAGACCGATCACTTCCTTGTCGGAACCGGCGGCCATCGCAAAGCGTTCGAAAGGCTGGCTGGCGCAGGGCTGAGCGTCGCCGACCGGGTTCTTGGCCGTGGCCGCAGTTCCCGCAACGGCGCAGTCGTCGTGGAACAGGGTGTAGTGGCATTGCCCGCTCCGGCTGGCCAAGCATTCGAACTTGGCGATGCGGTCGGTGACGCGCACCTCGCTGTCGATGATGTCGATGCCGTCGGCGCTGGCGCGGTGGACGATGGTGGTCGCACCGATATCGCAACCGAGCAAGGCGAACAGGTAGTACAGCAAAGCCGTGAAGTTGCGCATAGGTCACCTGGATCGTGGGTTGCCGCGTTACATCGTGCGGAACAGGGTCATGAAGGGCTGGCTGACGGTCAGGGTTTCCGGGCGGTTGCGCAGGCGCACGCTGCCCTTGCCGCTGTCGTCGCGCACGATGGAGGCGATCGCCTTGAGGTTGACGATGGTCGAGCGATGGATCTGCTTGAACATGGTCGCGTCGAGCACGTCGAGCAGTTCGCGGATCGGCTTGCGCAGCAGGGCTTCGCCCTCGGCGGTCACCACCGTGGTGTATTTGTTGTCGGCGCGGAAGTAGGCGATGTCGTCGACCAGGATCAGGCGCGTCTCGCGGCCGGTGCTCGCGGTGATCCAGGTCAGCGGCGGCGTGTTGCGCTTGGGCTCGCGGTTGGCGAGTTGCTGGGCGAGCTCGGACAGCGCATCGGCATCGGTCTGATTGGCGGCGCTGCGTTGCTGCAGGCGCTGCACGGTGACGGCCAGGCGTTCGGGCGTGACGGGCTTGAGCAGGTAGTCGATCGCGCCCTGCTCGAACGCGTCGATGGCGTACTGGTCGTAGGCGGTGACGAACACGATCTGGGTCTGCGGGCTGACCTCGGCTGCGGCGGTGGCGACATCGATGCCGGTCAGGCCGGGCATGCGGATGTCGAGGAAGGCGATGTCGGGCCGATGCTCGGCCAGGGCTTCCAGCGCTTCGGCGCCGTCTTCGCATTCGGCGACGATCTGCAACTGCGGCCAGGCGCCGCGCAGGGAATCGATCAGCGCCTGGCGCAGCAGGGACTCGTCTTCGGCGACCAGGGCGGTGGAAGGAGCAGGCTTAGACATATATGGGTTCCTCGCGCGCGGCCAGCGGCACGCTGATCGTCGCGGCGACGCCGTTGGGGAAATTGGCGACGACCGCGAGTTGGGCGTCGCCTCCGTACACCAGTTGCAGGCGCTCGCGCACGTTGCGCAGGCCGATGCCGGTGCCCGCGTTGGTGGAGTTGAAGCCTTCGCCGTCGTCGGCGACGGTAATGGCGACGCGGTGATCGTTGCGGCGCGCGAGAATCCACACCGTGCCGCCGCCGGGCTTGGGTTCCAGGCCGTGCTTGATGGCGTTTTCGACCAGGGTCTGCAGCATCATCGGCGGCAGCGGAATCGTGCGCAGTTCCTCGGGCACGTCGATCTGCAGTGCCAGCCGTGCGCCCATGCGCAGCTTGAGAATTTCCAGATAAGCGCGGGAGCGGTCGAGCTCGTCGCCGAGCGTTGACTGCGCGTCCTCGGTGCGCGGCAGCGAACGACGCAGGAAGTCGATCAGATGGCCGAGCATGATGTCGGCGCGCGGCGGGTCGTTGCGGGTCAGGTACTGGGCGCTGGCGAGGGTGTTGTAGAGGAAATGCGGTTCGACCTGGGCGTGCAGCAGGCTCAGCTTGGCCACGGCGAGTTCCTTCTCGGTGACCGTGCGGGTGGTGCTGACGCGCTCGGTGCGGCGGCGCTCGGCGATGCGGCGGGTGATGGCGCGCACGACCGCCTCGGCGTTCTCCAGGTTGGTGCCGCCGTCGACGCGGAACCAGTCGCTCCAGGCTCCGGTCTCGGGCTCGCAGATCAGGGTGATGCTGCCGCTGTCCTCGCCGGGCGTGACCGTGGCCAGGATCTGGTTGCGGGTCCAGCGGCTGTGATTGCGCACCACGCCCTGGCGATCGGTGCGGCTGCGTCCGTAAAGGTTGGGGCGCTGCACCTTGGCGCTGACCTGCAGGCTGTCGCGGGCGCTTTCGATCTCCTCGACGCGCGGCAGTTCGCGGATCGCCGCATCGAGCAGGTCGAACACCTCGCCGGCCTCGAACGGCACCTCGATCTGGCGGCGGTGGCGGTTGGCGAGGGTGTCGCGGTCGATATGCCCGGCGATCAGGCGCACCCGGCGCAGATGCGAGAAGGCGTTGGTGACGACGTAGGCGACGACCAGCGCGGCGATGATGAACAGCGGGGCCACGTCCTGGTGCTCGAGCCCCGGCGTGACCGAGGACAGCAGCGCCATCAGCAGGAACACGCCGAACCATGCGGCGGCGAGGCGGACGATGAAGAAGAAGCTCCTGATCACGACGGGTCCGAAAGGGGCCTGGGTTGCGACGCAGCATAGTCGTCTGCCGGCCGGGTGGAAGTGGGGCCGCGACGAAGCCGGGGGAGGGGGCGACGAAACCGGTTCGGGACGGAACGAAGCGCTGGCCCTGCGCGTCTTGGCTGGCCGCTTCGGCCAATGCGGGCTGCGTGCGATCCAGGGGGCGATGCGCCCCTTTCTCGTTTGTGGCGACCCCTCGCTCATGAAGGTCCGAGGAAATACATGGATGACGCTAGGCGAGGGGTGCATAGCCTGTCGTGCTCTCATCCGGTCTTCGGCCATCTTCTCCCGTCAGCGGGAGAAGGGTTGCCTGCGAGCCGACTTGTTCGCAGCTCTCTCCCGCTTGCAGCGACCGTAGCGAGTGCTAAGCGGAGAGGAGGCGGGTGAAGGCGATGAGTGGGGCAGCGGCAGCTCGCCAGCGACCGTCTCGTCCCCGGTAGCCGATCAACGAGCGGCAATGTGTTTCCGGTGCCCCGCAATGTGACTTGCGATGACTCGGCGATCCAGGCGAAAAACCCGCTTGGCAAAGCCTCGGCGTTCCGATAGCGTGACGACCGCCAAGGACGGTTGGGGGCCGCCTTCATGTTTTCGATGTCTACCGTGTTGATCGCCGCCTTGGCGATGACTCCGCCGCAGCCGATGCCGGCCGCCGCCGAGGCGCCGAGTGCGCTGCCCGCCGCGCCCGCACCCGCGGCGGCGCCGGTATCCGAGCCTGCTCCAGCGTCCATGTCCGAAACCGCTCCGGCGCCGACAACGCCGTCGGCCGCCGCCGGCAGCGCCGGTGCGTTGCGTATCGTCGCCGGTACCGACGTGCTGCTCGAAACCCTGCAGCCTTTGAGTTCGGCAACGCTCAAGCGCGGCGACAAGTTCGGGCTGCGGCTGGCGCAAGCGCTGAGCGTCGACGGCACGCTCGTGCTGCCGGCCGGTACCACCGGCGTGGGCGAGGTGATCCATGCCGAGCGTTCGCGCAGCGGCGGCAAGCCGGGCGAGTTGTTGCTCGCCGCGCGCTATCTCGAAGCCGACGGCCGGCAGATCCCACTGCGCAGCTTCCGCCTCGGCTCGGCCGGTGTCGACAAGTCGGGCCAGGTCATCGGCCTGGCCATCGCCGTCGGCGTGTTCGCGATGTTCATACGCGGCGGCGAGATCCAGATCCCTCCGTATACCCAGGCCCAGGCGCGCATCGCACAGGACGTCGAGCTGACGCCGGCTGCCGCGGCGCCGGAGCAGGCTCAGGCCCCTGCGCCTGTCGTCACCACTGAACCACCCGTCACCACCCAAACTGGGGAAGCTGTCCAATGAAGTCGATGTCGTCGCGTGTCCTGTTGATTGCTCTGTTGTTGCCGGTGTCGGCCTTCGCCACCGGCGGTTCGCTGGCCTGGAACGGCAAGGCGCCTTCCGATCCGGCCAAGCAGCTCCCGAATGCCGAAGCGAGCGCTTCGGCGGAAACCAAGAGCGAAGCCGGCGCCGCACCCGCGGTCGAAGGCAGCGCGGCGGCGACGGCGGCACCGGCGGCCGCGCCGAGTGCGGCCGCGACTGCGTCGGCGTCGGCGTCGGCCAGCGCGAAGCCGGCGGCGGCCAGCAGTGGTCTGATCGCCGCACCGCCCGCAGGCAAGGGTCAGATCGTGTTCTTCCGTCCGGCCAAGTTCGTCGGCGGCGCGGTCGGCTACAAGGTGCGCGAAGGCGCGGTCGAGCTGGGCAAGCTGCGCAGCGGCAAGTACTTCGTCGTCGCGGTCGAGCCGGGCGCGCACGAGTACACCGTGCATTCGGAAGCCAAGGACATCCTCAACATGGAAGTCGAAGCCGGCGAAACCTATTACGTGAAGGGCACGATCACGATCGGCATCTTGGCCGGGCGTCCGAACCTGTCGCCGTCGACGGTCGCGGAGTTCGACGAGATCGCCGGCAAGCTCAAGCTCGCCAAGTAAGGGCAGGACGCGGCGAACGCATCGCGCCGCCGTAGTCGCAACCGCTCAAAAAAAGGCCCCGCATTCGCGGGGCCTTTCGTTTTATCGCTTCAGTGCAACCCAGCCGGGGCTCAGGCCTCGACCTCTTCCTTGTAAGCATCGATCGGGATGCAGGCGCACATGACGTTCTTGTCGCCGTAGACGTTGTCCACGCGCGACACCGGCGGCCAGTACTTCTGCAGGCGCAGGGTCGGCAACGGGAACGCGGCCAGCTCGCGCGGGTAGGCACGGGTCCACTCGCTCGCGGTGACCTGCGAGGCGGTGTGCGGGGCGTGCTTGAGCGGGTTGTCCTCGCGGTCCAGGCGGCCGTCCTCGACCGCGCGGATTTCGTCGCGGATCTGGATCATCGCGTCGATGAAGCGGTCGAGTTCGTGCTGCGATTCGCTCTCGGTCGGCTCGACCATCAGCGTGCCGGCGACCGGGAAGCTCAGGGTCGGGGCGTGGAAGCCGAAGTCGATCAGGCGCTTGGCCACGTCCTCGGCGCTGACGCCGGTGGCGTCCTTGATCGGGCGCAGGTCGAGGATGCACTCGTGCGCGACCAGGCCGTTGCGGCCGGTGTACAGCGTTTCGTAGTGCGGGGCGAGGCGCTTGGCGATGTAGTTGGCGTTGAGCAGCGCCACTTGCGTGGCCTTGCGCAGGCCGGCAGTGCCCATCAGGGTGACGTACATCCACGAGATCGGCAGGATGCTCGCCGAGCCGAAGCTCGCCGCACTGACCATGCCGACGATGCCTTCGCCGTCGACGGTCTTCGGCAGGAACGGTGCCAGGTGCGATTTGACCGCGCAGGGGCCGACGCCGGGACCGCCGCCGCCGTGCGGGATGCAGAAGGTCTTGTGCAGGTTCAGATGGGAGACGTCCGAGCCCCACTTGCCGGGCTTGGCCACGCCGACCAGGGCGTTCATGTTGGCGCCGTCGGTGTACACCTGGCCGCCGTGCTTGTGGATGATCTCGCAGATCTCGACCACTTCCTCCTCGAACACGCCGTGCGTGGACGGGTAGGTCATCATGATCGCGGCGAGACGGTCGCTGTACTTCTCGGCGGCGCGGCGGATGTCGTCGACGTCGACGTTGCCGTTGCTGTCGGTCTTGGTCACCACCACGGTCATGCCGCACATCTGCGCCGAGGCCGGGTTGGTGCCGTGCGCGGAGTCGGGGATCAGGCAGATGTCGCGATGGCCTTCGCCGCGCGAGCGGTGATAGGCGCGGATCGCCAGCAGACCGGCGTATTCGCCCTGGGCGCCGGAGTTCGGCTGCAGGCTGACCGCGTCGTAGCCGGTGCACTCGACCAGCATCGCCTCGAGCTCGTCGATCAGCTGGGTGTAGCCGGTGGTCTGGTCGGCCGGGGCGAGCGGATGGATGTTGCCGAACTCGGGCCAGGTCACCGGGATCATCTCGGCAGTGGCATTGAGCTTCATCGTGCACGAGCCCAGCGGGATCATCGTGCGATCCATCGCCAGGTCCTTGTCGGCCAGCGAGCGCATGTAGCGCAGCAGTTCGTGTTCGCTGTGGTGGGTGTTGAACACCGGGTGCTGCAGGAACGAGGAAGTACGCACCAGCGCGGCCGGGATCGCGTCGACGGCTTCGCGGTCGAGCGCGTCGATGTCGAGCTGCACGCCGAACGCGCCGGCCAGGGCGACGAGTTCGTCGCGGGTCACGGTTTCGTCGAGGCTGATGCTGAGGCTGCCGGCATCGATCTCGCGCAGGTTGATGTTGGCTGCGCGGGCCTTGGCGTGGATCGCGTTCGCGTCGATGCCGCTGACGTGCAGGGTGTCGAAGAAGCCGCTGCCGACGGCGATGCCGGCCTTGCCGAGTGCGGCGGCGAGGATCGTGGCCTGGCGGTGGACGCGGCGGGCGATGCGGGTCAGGCCATCGGGGCCGTGGTAGACGGCGTACATGCTCGCCATCACCGCCAGCAGCACCTGAGCGGTACAGATGTTGCTGGTCGCCTTCTCGCGGCGGATGTGCTGCTCGCGGGTCTGCAGGGTCAGGCGGTAGGCGGGCTTGCCGTCGGTGTCGACCGAGACGCCGATCAGACGGCCGGGCATCGAGCGCTTGTAGGCGTCGCGGCAGGCCATGAAGCCAGCGTGCGGGCCGCCGAAACCGAACGGCACGCCGAAGCGCTGGGTGTTGCCGACGACGATGTCGGCGCCCCATTCGCCCGGTGCCTTGAGCAGGGTCAGCGCGAGCAGGTCGCTGGCCACGGCGACGATGCCGCCGCGCGCGTGCACGGCGTCGGCGACGCCCTGGTAATCCTTGACCGCGCCGAAGGTGTCCGGGTACTGCAGCAGGGCGCCGAAGGCGTCGACCGTCGCCGCCTCGGCGTCGTCGCCGATGTGCAGTTCGATCGCCAGCGGTTCGGCGCGGGTGCGCAGCACTTCCAGGGTCTGCGGGTGGATGTTCCTGGAGACGAAGAAGGTGTCCGACTTGGACTTGGCCGAACGCTTGGCCAGGGTCATCGCCTCGGCGGCGGCGGTGCCTTCGTCGAGCAGCGAGGCGTTGGCGATCTCCATTCCGGTGAGGTCGGCGACCATGGTCTGGAAGTTGATCAGCGCCTCCATGCGGCCCTGCGAGATCTCCGCCTGATAGGGCGTATAGGCCGTGTACCAGGCCGGGTTCTCGAGGATGTTGCGCAGGATGACGTTCGGGGTGTGGGTGCCGTAGTAGCCGCGGCCGATGAAGCTGCGGAACACCTGGTTCTTGGTGGCGATGGCGCGGATCTTGGCCAGCGCTTCGACTTCGCTGATCGCGGCCGGCAGGGCCAGCGGCTGGGTCGACTTGATCGAGCCGGGGACGATGGCGTCGGTCAGGGCTTCGAGCGAGTCGTAGCCGACCTGCTCCAACATGTGGCCGATCTCGGCGTCGTTGGGGCCGATGTGGCGCTCGATGAAGGCGTCGTGGTGCTCGAGGTCGCGCAAGGAAGTTGCGCTGTTGGCGGCTGGGCTCATGGCAGGGGCGTCCGAAGGCAGCGTGCGGTGCCGCACGCGAGGCGCCCCTCTGTCCTTTTGCCTGAGAGTTTAAAAGCGTGCTGCGGTCAGGCAGCTAGGGGAGGGGATGGCCCGGGGGCCGCTCCTGTCCGCGCTCGCTTCGTGCCCCTTCGGCGCCGGTTCTGCCCCGCTGTCTCAGCGTACGCAGGCGGTCTCTCCAGAGTTTTGTACACGCGGCGGTATGGGGCCTGAGCGATTACGGGCGTTGCGCCTTCGGCAGCGGTCTGGCTGGGGGGCCGGGCCGCTTCTCCCACCGGGTGTTTCAAGCCGCGATTATAGCCGCAGCGGCGGCTTCGGGGCGACGTTGCCGGGGCTGGCGGCAGCCGGCTTCATCCCGGGTTTCGACGCCGCGACCCGGTTCAGGAAGGCCGATTCGCCGTAACATGGTCGCGGTCCCTTCCGGAGCTTCCTGCATGGACCGTCCCCCGTTCCAACTGCTGCAACTCGATCACGTGGTGCTGCGCGTACGCGACACCGAGGCGATGATCGCTTTCTATTGCGACGTACTGGGCTGCCGGCTGGAACGGCGCCAGGACGCGATCGGCCTGGTGCAGCTGCGCGCCGGCCTGTCCCTGATCGACCTGGTCGACGTCCAGGGCAAGCTCGGCCGCCTCGGCGGCGCGCCGGCCGGGGCCGAGGCCCGCAACATGGATCACCTGTGCTTGCGCGCCGAGCCCTTCGACCGCGAGGCGATCGTCGCCCACCTGCAGGCGCACGGCGTGCGCATCGGCGACTTCGGCTCGCGCTACGGCGCCGAGGGCGAGGGCCCGTCGCAGTACCTGTTCGATCCCGAAGGCAATGTGGTCGAACTCAAGGGCCCGCCCGACGAGGTGCCGATCGACACTCACGCCGCTCACGCTCCCAGCTGAGGCCCCGAGCCGACGCTCTCCGATTGGTGACCTCCGATTAATACCTCCGCACCCGATCCTGCTCCGGCCACGAAGACCTTGTCGATCCGCCGGCTGGCCTTGCTGCTCGGCGGCCTGGCGATGTTCGGGCCGTTCTCGATCGACACGATTTTCCCGGCGTTCCCGGTCATGGGCGCCGAGCTGGGCGCCGACAAGCTGGCGATGCAGCAGACCATCAGCGTCTATCTGATCGCCTATGCGCTCATGAGCATCGTCCACGGGCCCTTGTCGGACACGATCGGGCGCCGCCGCGTGATCATCGGCGGGCTCAGCGTGTTCACGCTGGCGTCGGTGGGCTGTGCGCTGTCGACGGATCTGTCGACCTTGCTGTTCTTCCGCGCGGTGCAGGGGCTTTCGGCGGGTGTCGGACTGATCGTCGGGCGCGCGGTGATCCGCGACGTACTGCACGGCGACGATGCCCAGCGCCTGATGAGCCAGGTGACGATGATCTTCGGCGTGGCGCCGGCGATCGCGCCGATCATCGGCGGCTGGATCCTCGGCTGGGCGCACTGGCCGGCGATCTTCTGGTTCCTGGTCGGCTTCTCGCTGCTGTTGCTGGGCTCGACCGTCTTCCTGCTGCCGGAAACGCATCCGCCGCAGGCGCGCCTGCCGTTGAAGCCCAAGCGCCTGCTGCGCGATTACTTCGCGATCTTCCTCAACCCGCGCTTCCAGCGCCTGACCGCGACCGGCGCGTTCAATTTCGCCGCGCTGTTTTTGTACATCGCCTCGGCGCCGGCGTTCGTGCTCGACATCCTCAAGCTCAACGAACGCCAGTTCGGCTGGTTCTTCGTGCCGACCATCGGCGGCATGGTGCTTGGCTCGTTCGTGTCGGGGCGCTCGGCCGGCAAGATCAGCGGCGACCGCCTGGTGCGCTGGGGTTTCGTGTTCTCCTTCGTCGGTGTGGCGATGAACCTGGGCTACAACCTGTGGACCGACGATCCGCAGATCCCCTGGGCGGTGCTGCCGATGTGCGTGTCGGCGTTCGGCATCGCCCTGGTGTTCCCGATCGTGACCCTGTCGATCCTCGACATGTACCCGCGCCAGCGCGGTTCCGCCTCGTCACTGCAGGCGTTCTCCGGCCTGGTGGTCAACGCGATCATGGCCGGCGTGCTGTCGCCGCTGATCAGCGCCAGCGCGGTGTCGCTGGCGGTCGCGGCCTCGGCGCTGACCGCGGTGGCCTGGCTGTTCTGGCAATGGGAAGCGCGCGTGTCGAAGACCGCATGCGCGAGCCGCGGCGACGAGGCCGCGGCGGTGGAGCCGCAAGAGTCGTTGTGAGGCTTCGGCGTCGCGAGGGGCGCGCCGAGCACGATAAACGGGCCCTGCGTGTCGAGCGCTCGGGTTCCAAATCGAGTCTGGACCGGCGAAGCCGCGCGCCGGTTTCGCCGCGCCTGATTTCTATCGCAAATTAAGATACGGCCGAAAATTCCGTCCAGCGACTTTTTTGCGATGTGCGCTACGTCGTATGTTGCGCCAATGCAGGACCGAGCGTGGCGTGCGTCCTGATTGGTCGATAAGGGACGATCTTCGCTGAATTAAAGTCCGTTGGCCGTGGCCATGACCATTGCGATGTTGATGGCGTGCGCTCCTGCCCAAGCCGATGGCGGCTTCTGGCTGACAGGCGATTTCGATCTGCCTTTCCCAACCGATACCCACCAGCCGATACCCAGCCGACTATTGCGATCTTCGCCATGGCGGACGATGACAGCGCCGTCGTCGGAAGCCGCGACGCGAATCCTTTCGTCTAGGCCCTATTCACGGGACTGAGAACGTTCTTCGCAGAAGCGGTGCCTACGGCTTCCGGATGCGCGCTGGCCGGCCGGGGTTGGTATCGGCGGATGGCTCAGCGGTCGTGCCGGCCGCGATGGTCTGGGCCTCTGCTGCCGCGAGGCCAGGGTCTGGCGCAGCGGACGCTGCGCACGGGAATGTGTGTTTGTCGCGAACGCGCGACTTAGGGATAATCGCCGAAGACAGCGGGGATGTGCTCGTAACGGCGTCTTGCTCCGGGTCGAAAGCCGGAAGCGCACCGTTCGACGTGTCGCCGTACCAGAGCCTGGCGCTTTACTTCAATCGGCAAGGAAATCGTCGTGAAACAAGACCACTGAAAGCGGCGAAGGCCGTGTCTGCGGCGCGATCTCTGGCGCATGCCAGTACCGTGCTTCAGCAGGCAGGGCGTTTCGATGCGCGCGTTCCCGGGACATCCTGCCGACCAGCTCAACGGTGATAGCGCCCGCGGCAGTATGGCCGCCGTCCTGGGGCGTGAATCGATGGGGCATGAATCGACGGGGCATGAATCGAAATGATAGGCGTCTTGAGGCTGGGTGTCTGGCCTCCGGCGATCGAGTGTTGCGACCGCTGAGGCTTGGAATCGCCTCAAGCAGGAACCCAAAGGGAAGGAAGATGAAGATCAGTTTGCTGTCGACTGCTTTGCTGGCAGTTGTGATGTCGAATCCGGCAGTGGCTGCTGCCGATTTCTGGCAGTTTCCAGGAAGCTTGTCCAAAACGGGCTACGTATCCGGCGATGGCCGCGCATTCGTTTGGCTGGAAAGTGGTGGTGGCGTATTGTCCCGGTGGACCGAGCAAGCCGGCACCGAAACCCTATACAAAGTGTCAGACCGGTACGTAGACAGTCGCATGCTCAAAGCGGTGTCGAGCGACGGCTCGCTCCTCTTGTTCGACTTGCCGCAGTCGATTTCGGGGAAAAATCCAGGAACGACGCCTGCCTTGTGGAGTCAGGCCGGCGGCTTCAAGATCTTGGATATCCCCGCATATTCTGCTTTGGGGTGGGGGATGTCGGCTGACGGAAGAGTCGTGGTCGGGACGATGTATTCGACGAATTCGACCTACGTCGGCCAAGCATTCCGTTGGAGCGAAGCTCAAGGGCTGCAGGTGTTTCAAGGCGATTCCATCGGGGAATCTTTCTTCGCAGGAGCGGTGTCTGGCGATGGCCGGGTAGTGGCGGTCACCGTGCTTCGTCCGCGCAGTGAAGTGGTGCTGTGGACGCAAGGGGCGAGCAACGTCAGCTTCGCGCCTGCTCCCGGGTATTCAAGCGTGATTGCTTATGGCGTTTCTCATGACGGTTCGCGTGTTGTGGGAAGGCTCGATCAACATGAACCGTATTTGCGAAGCTTCCCGTATGTGTGGGACAGCAAGACCGGAATCATGCCGTTAGGCTTGCTTTCCGGTTACACCGGCGGCGAAGCGAAAGCCATCTCCGGAGACGGGAAGGTTGTCGTGGGAAGTATGTATGCCTTTGTCAATTCGCCGCGTCCCTCCGGTATCGACACGGCTTTTAGATGGAGCGCTCAGACCGGCACCCTTTCCATCGCGCAGTGGCTAGCCGCTTATGGCGTCGAAGTGCCGGCCGGTGCAGAGTTGATAACGGCAAACAGCACCAGCTTCGATGGCTCGATCATCGCGGGCGAGGGCCGGTACGGAAGTCTTTGGTTGGCCCGGGTGAAAGGCCCGAGCGGCGGATTTCTGCTGGACGTCGATGCTTACCAGCGCAGCCTGATCGATGCCAACCAGCGCCTGACCCTGGGCCTGAGCGGCCTGGCCAACGCGACCTTGTCGGGCGCGCATCATCGTTCGCTGCTCGATAACGGCCTGGCGAGCGAGTCCGACGGCTCTTGCGCCTGGGTCAATGCCGAGGCCGCCGATTACGACGAGAGCAAGACCCGAATCGAGCAGTTGGAAGTCGGTGTCTGCACCGACCTCGGTCCGGCGCGCCTGGGCCTGGGCCTGGGCAAGGCCAAGGCGCGGCAGGAGTGGGACCTTGGCAGCCAAGGCAAGTCCGAAGGCGAATACCTGCTCGGCGAGGCGGCGTTCAAGTTCGGCGAACAATGGCAGGGCAGCCTGCTGGGCTATTCCGGCCGGTTCGATGTCGATTCGCAGCGTCGTTACTACAATGGCACCGATGTGCATACCTCGTCGGCGCGGCCGGATGCGAAGGTGGCGGCGCTGCGCGCGCGTATGGACTGGAAGGACGCGGCGCGGGTCGGTGGCGTCGGCATTTCCCCGTATGCGGCCTACACTTGGACGCGGACCAAACTGGACGGCTACGCGGAGAGCGGTGGTGGTTTCCCGTCGCGCTTCGACCGCACCGACTGGAGCACGCGCGACCTGCGCGTCGGCGCGGCGTTCGAACGCAGTTTCGGCGAGCGCAGCGATTTGAGTGTGTCGCTGGAAGCGGTGCGTCGCATGGACAAGATCAGCAGCGGCACGCGCGGCGAGATCATCGACTTGTTCAGTTTCGATCTGCCCGGCGGCGAACTGGACCGTAACTGGGGCCAGATGCTGGTGGATTTCGACCACCGGTTCGGCAATGGTTCGGTGCTCGGCGTCGGCGCGCGCGCGGCCTCGTCGGGCGGCGATGCGGATTGGGGCGTATCGCTCGGGTATCGAATGTCGTTCTGAACGGGCGATGGCGGCAGTCGTCCGGCGAGTCGGGCGGCTGTCGTTCCGGCCGATCGGCGGGCAGCATCATCATCGTGGGAAGCCGCAACCGGAACCCTTTGGTGTTGCGGGCTTGATCTCGCGCAGCGGACGCTGCGTGCGGATACCGGAAGATGCGCCGTCAATCGATCCGCACGATTCGCTTCAGCCGTGGCGGTCCTGGGAGGACAACGCAATCGTTTCCGGTTTTGATTCGTACCGCTGGATTTCGTGCAGGCGGTCGAAGCAGCGAATAGTGTGCTGTTTGTCGCGAGCGTATTGCTCGGGGATAATGTCGGGGACGGCGGAAAATCGGCCGTAAACGTGCCTTCTTTGCAGCGTCGCTGCGGATACTTCTCGGCCGCGGCATAGCCCAAAGAGCGTTCAGTCGGCCATCCAATACTCGAACAGAGGCTTCCATGATGCGACGCGCGCTCTTGGTCATTTCCCTGTTGGCGGCGATTCCTGCCTATGCCGAAGGCAACTTCTTCATCGCGCCTCCGGCGCCGAGTACGCCCTCTTCTCTTCCTTATCGCGGTACTGCAGCGGTTTCGGCGGACGGCCGCGTCGTTGCGGTGGTGAACCAATCGGGAGTCGATCTGCGCGATAACCAAGGGCGCATGATCGAGACGCTGATTCCTTATCCCGGCTTCACCTGGGGGTTGGCCGAACGCACGGCAATCTCGAGCGATGGTTCTATGGTTGCAATGACTGTTCGCGGTCCATTCGGGCATGGCGAGACTGCGACCGGGATAAGTTATTTGTGGACGAGGGCGGGCGGCGCCAGGGAGTTCAAGATCGCCGGCACGTATGGGGTGGCAATCAGCGGGCTATCCGGCAACGGCGAGGTCGTGATCGGCGATCTGGTCGAGACTGACGGCTTGTTTCAGGCTTTTCGTTGGACCAGGCAGGGCGGCGCTCAACGCCTGTCGGGCATGGAGCCATCGCAAACCTTGGCCAAGGCGGTGTCGGACGACGGCGCAACCGTAGTCGGCAATCAGATGGCCTTCCGTGCCAACAAGAATCGTGCATTTCGTTGGACGCAGGCGGGGGGAATGGCATTGGTGCCGTTGCTGCCCGGGCATTATCTCAATTCTGCAACCGACGTATCCGGCCGGGGGGACCGCGTGGTAGGTCTGACCAGCACTTCGGTCTTCCCGGGCAGTAACGGCGGCGATACGTTCGGCTATCTGTGGAGCGCCTCCGGCGGGACCGTGCTGTTGCGGCCGTTGGCGGGCTACGGCTTCAGTAATGCATTGACGATTTCGCGCGACGGCTTGGTCGTGTACGGCGATTCGTACAACGCAGGGCCCTACGATTCCGGCTGGGCATCTCAGGAGGCTTACCGTTGGTCCGAGCAGACGGGAACGATCTCAGTCAGCTATTGGTTGAAAGCCTCCGGTGTGAGTTTGCCTGCCGGGACTTATCTGTCCAGCCCGACCGATACCAACGCCGACGGATCGGTGGTTGTCGGCGTGACCCCGCAACGCCAGGTTTGGATCGCCAGAGTGACGCCGCATGGCGGCGGAGTTCTGCTGGACATCGATGCCTACCAGCGCAGCCTGATCGAAGCCAACCAACGCCTGACGTTGGGCTTGAGCGGCCTGGCCAACGCGACATTGTCGGGCGCACACCATCGCTCGCTGCTCGATAACGGCCTGGCGAGCGAGTCCGACGGCTCTTGCGCCTGGGCCAATGCCGAGGCCGCCGATTACGACGAGAGCAAAACCCGCATTGAGCAGTTGGAAGTCGGTGTCTGCACCGACCTCGGTCCGGCGCGCCTGGGCCTGGGCCTGGGCAAGGCCAAGGCGCGCCAGGAGTGGGACCTTGGCAGCCAGAGTAAGTCCGAAGGCGAATACCTGCTCGGCGAGGCGGCGTTCAAGTTCGGCGAACAATGGCAGGGCAGCCTGCTGGGCTATTCCGGCCGGTTCGATGTCGATTCGCAGCGCCGTTACTACAACGGTACCGCGATCCACACCTCGTCGGCGCGGCCGGATGCGAAGGTGGCGGCGCTGCGCGCGCGTTTGGACTGGAAGGACGCGGCGCAGT
>NZ_JAHXYK010000060.1:0-231 GCF_019970005.1 Lysobacter sp. ESA13C
TGCCACTGGGCCGCCCGATTCCGAATACGCGAATCTATATCCTCGATGCGCGCGGCGAGCCGACGCCGATCGGGGTAGCCGGCGAACTTCATCTGGCGGGCGTGGGTGTTGCGCGGGGTTATCTGAATCGGCCGGAGCTGACGGCGGAGCGCTTCGTGCGCGATCCGTTCAGTGCGGTCCCCGAGGCGCGGATGTATCGCTCGGGCGACCTGGGCCGCTGGCTGCCGGACG
>NZ_JAHXYK010000061.1:0-231 GCF_019970005.1 Lysobacter sp. ESA13C
AGGCCGGATCGGTGCTGCCCACCGGGCAGACCGGGCTGGTCGAGGTCGCGGTGTTCACCACGTTGCCGGCGGTCACGTCGGCCGCAGTCACCGTGTAGGTACCGGTCAACACGCAGGTCGCACCCGGTGCCACCGAGGCGCAGGTCGTCGTGCTCGGGGTGATCTTGCTGTCGTTCACCACCACGTTGGTCAGGTTGCCGCTGGCGCTGGTGTTGGTCACCGTCACCGTAT
>NZ_JAHXYK010000062.1:0-228 GCF_019970005.1 Lysobacter sp. ESA13C
TGCCGGACGGTACGATCGAGTTCCTGGGTCGTAACGATTTCCAGGTGAAGGTGCGCGGCTTCCGGATCGAGCTGGGCGAGATCGAGTCGCGGCTGGTGGCGCAGCCGGGGGTGCGCGAGGCGGTGGTGCTGGCACGCGAGGACGTGCCGGGCGACAAGCGGCTGATCGCGTACTACCTGGCCGAAGAGGCGTTGAGCGCGCAGTCGCTGCGCACGGCGCTGCAGCAGG
>NZ_JAHXYK010000063.1:0-208 GCF_019970005.1 Lysobacter sp. ESA13C
ACCACCGCCTCGCGCACCCCCGGCTGCGCCACCAGCCGCGACTCGATCTCGCCCAGCTCGATCCGGAAGCCGCGCACCTTCACCTGGAAATCGTTACGACCCAGGAACTCGATCGTACCGTCCGGCAACCAGCGGCCCAGGTCGCCCGAGCGATACATCCGCGCCTCGGGGACCGCACTGAACGGATCGCGCACGAAGCGCTCCGCCG